>NZ_JBHTZF010000004.1:221497-405952 GCF_042790435.1 Streptomyces sp. NPDC056738 | reverse complement strand
GCAGCCGTCTCCTGCCAGTAATACGTGCCGGTCGGAACGGTCTGCCCGCACGTACCGGCCAAGCCCGTGACACACCGATCACCGACCTTGGTGTCAGGATTCGTGCCGCCCGTCTGCAGACCGGCCGTGCCGTTACTCTCCCGCCACAGCTGGAACTCCGCACCGCGCAACGGGGCGCTGGAGTCGGCGTCGACCTTCCGCACCCGCACCCGCCCCTCACCGGGAACCACAGGCGTCTTCGTGTCCTGCGCCGTCACCGAAACACCCGCGTCGACGTTGCCATCAGTGAGGACCAGCGGACCGAACACCGCAGGATCCGGCAGGTCGTAACCGTCAGGAGCAGCCGTCTCCTGCCAGTAATACGTCCCCGTCTCAACGGTCTCCGCACAGGTGCCGGCCGCACCCGTGACACACGGATCACCCACCTTGGTGTCAGGGTCCGTGCCACTGGTCTGGAGGCCGTCTGTGCCGTTGCTCTCCCGCCACAACTGGAACTCCGCACCCTGGAGCGGGTCGCCGGTGTCGGCGTCCGTCTTCCTGACGCTGACCGAGCCGGTGACGGGGGTCGGGGTGTCGGAGTCGCACTCCAGGTCGGCGTCGAAGGGGAAGTAGTGGATCTCGCCCGCGTTGACCGCGCCGCCACCCGCTCCGCCGGACAGCGGGCCCGCGACGAGTGCGCGGGTGATGATGTCGCCCTCGAGGTTGGACGGGTCGAGGTCGGTGAGCTCGGCGCGCGGGGCGTAGATCGTGCCCTCGACGCTGTCGCCGTCCGCGATGGTGATGTCGGTGGCGTCGGCGAAGTTCCACAGGATGTACGGGGCCTGGTCGCCGGAGACGCCCGCCATTGTGGGTGTGTGCCAGATGAAGTCGCCGCCGGTGCCCGTGGTGTCCACGTCGATGAGCAGCGGGGTGTCGGCTGACGGCTCGTCGAGGAACGTCAGCGTGCCGATGTTGTCGAGCTGCTCGCCGGTCAGGCGCAGCACGTTGGTCTGCCCCTGGGTGAGGGCGATCTTGATGTCGGACCCGGTCGGGATCGTGCTCTGGTCGGGCAGCGGGTCTCCGTTGCCGTCGAGCAGGATCACGGTCGCCCCGCAGGTGGCCATCGAGTCGGCCCGGTCGCGGTAGGTGGAGAACAGCGAGGTGAAGTCCATCAGACCGGACTGGGCGACCGAGGCCGCCGACTGCTGAGTGGTGAGCTGGACACGCGGCGTGGAGTTGTAGGCGGCGCCCTTGGCCACGACCTCCGTGTTGACGCTCGCCCCGTTCTGGTCCCGGGTGAGGATGTCACTGGCCGCCGTGTTGCCGATCTTGGCGTATCCATTCTGCAGCACCTGGAGGACGCCTGACGGGCTGGTGCCCGCGTAGTCGATCCCACCGCCGACGAGCAGAGCCGTCGGCCGCGCGTCGCCCGTAGCGGTGAAGGTGCCGGGGGTGTTCAGGGCTACGTTGTAGTTGGCGCCGAACGCGAGGTTCCCGCCGACGGCCACCGGGCCCTCCGACTCGGTGCTCCCGAACGTCGCGTGCTCTTGAGTGACGACCCCGAAGCCGTTGTTCCCTGCCACCGGGTTCCCGATGACGACTGGGGCGAGTGCCGCGGCGCCTGCCGGGCCGCCCACGAGCACGAAGGCCGCCAGCAGCCCCGACCCGGCGAGTCCCGCAGCGGCCCGCAACGGGATCTGTCTCGTGGCCGGAGCGCTGCGGGTGATCTGATGAGTCCGTCTTCTCATGGCCGAAAACCTATGAATGCATCCAGTTCTGATGTTGTTTCAGGACTGGGACACTCCGTTCGAGCACTCGTATGGCCACTCGGTTCCACCAGGAGTGGGCGCCTGGGCAGCCTGCGATCGCGCCCCGCATCGGAGAAGCGGTCACTCAGGCATCGCCCCAGCCAGTCGAAGGGCCGGCGGGCTCGAAGAAGGCGGATGCACCGCTCTCCCGGAGGGCCGGTCTGCGTGGGGCGAGTCGGCGACAGGTCGGCGCCACGATCGGTCGGGCGACCTCAAGTCGCCTTCGCCGACGATCACTTGCCGTCGAAGCGGCTGCGATACTTCGCCCCGCAGGCAGCGAGGAAGGCGAGACCAGTGTCCAGGAGCAGCGACCGCACCGTGCGCGACCGGCTCGGCGTCGTTCCGGACGCCGGTGCGTGGTGCGTGATAGGCCGGATCCCCCAGCCACCGGCTGACGTTCACCAGGCGGCCGGAGCAGGCCCGTTGCGGCCGGCGTTCCTGCGGCCGCTCGGCATCCTCGGCGCCGTGCTCGTCGCGCCGCTGATGCCCATCGCCCTGCTGTTCAGTCTTCTCGCCTCCGGTGAACAGGCTCTCCAGCGTCTCCTGTCGACCAAGGAGGAGCGCGACCGTGGCCGGGCCGAGGACCTGACCATCGACAGGCGGGACAAGGCCGTCGTCGAGCAGGGCCTGGACGCCACCTTCGACGGCGACTGGGACAAGGCCGCGGGGCAGTTCCTGCTGCGCTGGTACGGCCATTCCTCCCACCACCAGCGTTTCGTCGCGCTGACGGGGAACCGCATCGTGCTGGCCGCGCCTCCCAAGCGGGTGTCCGTCCGCAGGGAGGACCGCATGCGCGTGGTCGCCGAGATTCCCGCCGGAACGGCGGTCGTCGAGGACCCGCTGCCCGAGTACGGCAACCGAAAACTGCGCGTCCGCTTCACCGACGGCTCGTGGCTGATGCTCACCACGGAGGAGCAGCGCAGCGACATCCACATGCATCTGCTGCGCCGGTCACGGACGTAGGGCCTGTCCGACAATTCCCGGCTTCCCTGCGACGCCATGCACGCACCGGCTCGGCCCGCCCCGGCGGCGGCTGCTCCTCCTGGAGACCTACTTCAGCGCGACCCCGTCCCCCGCAGCCGTCGCCGAGCTGGTCGTCCCCGTTCCCGTGAAGTGCCAGCGCCAGGTGCCGGAGGCGTTCGCGGTGGTCGTCGTCTTCAGCTTGCCCGTGCTGTCGGTGGTCACCGTCTTGACGGTGGTGTATGTCGACGTACCGGACTTCTTGAACTGGAGGGCGACCTTCTGGGCGGCGAAGCCGACGTACGTGTTCGTGTTCCAGTCGGCGCGGGTCAGCGCTCCGGTCACCGTCAGTGTCTTGCCCTTGGCGACCGGTTCGGGCGTCGCCTGCGTCGTCGCCAGCTTGGCGAAGCGCTTGATCTTCATCGTGACGCTGCTGTCGAGCGTGTAGAAGTCGCCGTCGTACGCGCCGGCCTCCGCGTCGAGGTGCCAGGTGCCGGCCGAGCTGTTGCGGAGGTCGAAGTAGTCGTCGGCGCTGTCGGGGTCCAGGCTGTACGACCAGGTGCACTTCATCGTCGTTGACGACGGGCGTGTGCACGTCGAGGACTTCGCGAACTGGATGTGGTCGTCGGGGCTCACCAGTTTGAACCCCATGGCGGTCCTGATGCCCGAGTTGTCCTTCAGCGTGGCGGAGGCGGTCAGCTTCTGGATCTCGCTGACGCCGACGTTGACGGTGGTCTTGCTGAAGGTCACCGAGGTGAAGGCGATGTCGCCCTTGTGGGTGTCCGCCTGCGCGGTGGGCGCGAGAAGGGCGAGCAGCGCCAGGCTGCCGGCGGTGGCGGCCGCGGCCGTACGGATGTGCATGGTTCTCCATGGGGGACAGGAACGGTGCGCCGGATCTCCGATCGTGGAGTTCGGGTGTGCAGAAGACTCCCCACCTGGGGGTTTGGTTGTACGCGCACGTCGATCGGATCCGGATACGACCCGGTCCCACGGATGCCGTGGTACGGCGCTACAGTTTCGCCGCTGCCGTACGGACGACGAACACGATGCCGTCCGTTCGCCTCGGGGGAGGGACGAAGCAGCCATCCATTCATCTGTGGGGGCACATTGAACACCTCTGCGCGTCGCGGATTCGCGGCGCTCACGACCGTCGCCGCACTCGCGGCCGGTCTCGTCGCCGGGCTCCCGGGCCAGGCGACCGCCGACACCGCCGGCTGGCCGGCCACCGACGGCAGGCTGCTGTACAACGGCGGCGGCTCGCTGCAGTACGTCAACCCCGACGGGACCAAGAGCGTCCAGTTCTACGAGACCGCGAACCAGGCCGCCTGGTCCGCCGACGGCAGCCAGATCGCCTACGTGAACCCCTATGACGACCGTCTCCGTACGAAGTCGTACGCCCAGGAGTCGATATCGGGCAACGACATCGTCATGCCGGCGGGCAGTGGCTGGCATCCGGTCGATCCGACGTTCTGGTACGGCGGGGGCGACATCGTCTTCACCGCCGGAAGCCGGCTGCGGGTGGCCGTGGCCAACAGCGGCCGCGCTCCTCAGGCCCTGTTCGGCACCGACGTCGACGGCTGCGACTCCAAGGCCAGCGGAGCCGTCAACGGCAACCTGGCCTTCGTGCGCACCGGCACGAGCTGCTCCACCACGGGCACTCCGGCCGTCTGGGTCTACAACGGCCCCACCAAGGCGTTCAAGAAGGTGGCGTCCAACGCGGACGAGCCGAGCATGTCCCCGGACGGGCAGTCGCTGGCCTTCACCCGGACCGTCGCCGGACACAAGCAGCTCTTCACGGTCAAGGCCGACGGGACCGGGCTGACCCAGGTCACCACGGACCCCGCCGACCACAACCGCCCCGCCTGGTCACCCAAGGGCGACCGGATCGCGTACGACACGTACTTCACCGGCAGCGCGGACACCGGCCCCAGCGGTTCGCAGATCTGGATCCACGACCTCGGCACGGGCACGGAGACACATGTGCCCATGGCCGACGGCACGGACGTGGCCTGGCAGCCGCTCCGGAAGAACGCGATCTCCCGGGTCTACGGCGCCGACACCTACGACACCAACGTCGCGTCGTCCAAGTGGACGTGGAACACCCTCGGCAAGAGCGTGCCGGGGCTGATGAACGCGAGCTCGGCCGTCCTGATCAGCAAGTCGGACTCCGCGTACGCCACCACCGCGACCTCGCTGGCCGGCAAGAAGCACGGACCGGTGCTGATGACCTCCCGCACGGGCCTGGACGCCTCCGTCCAGACCGAGCTGAAGCGCATGCTGCCCAAGGGCAAGACCGTCTACCTGGTCGGCGGCACCAGCATCCTCAGCAGCTCGGTGGCGTCCAAGGTGACCTCGCTCGGGTACGTCGCCAAGCGGCTGTCGGACGTCTCGCGCTACTCCACCTCGGTGGCCGTGGCCAAGACGATCACCAGCGCCCCGAAGTACGTGTTCCTGGCGACCGGCACCGACTACCACAACGCCCTCGCGGCCAGCTCCGCCGCCGGCGCCATGGGCACCTCCGGCACCGCGGTCGTGCTGCTGACCGAGGGCTCGACCATGACCGCGTCGGTGTACGGCTACCTGAACAAGTACAGCCCGAGCACGACGAAGATCATCACGGTGGGCGTCGACGCCGAGTCGGCGCTGTCCAAGGCGTACAACGGCGGCAAGCTGCCGCACTGGCCCAGCAAGTACAGCTACTACCGCTTCGGCGGCAGTCCGGCGCCGGTCGCCGCGCGGCTCGCCGAGTTCTGGTGGTCGTCGCCGTCGGACGCCGCGGTGGCCTCGGTGAACAGCTGGACCGGCGGTGTCTCCGCGTCGTCGGCGATGACCACGTTCGGCCCGCTGCTGTGGACCGACGTCACCTCGCTGACGTACGACACCAAGTGGTACATGATGCGCACCTCGGCGAGCCTGAACCACGTGGCCGTGTTCGGCGGCAACGGCTCCGTCGACGCGAAGGTGATCCCGTTGATCGGCAGGGCCATCGGCGTGGACAGCACCTACACGTACACCCCGTACTACAAGGGTGACATCCCGCAGAGCCCGGCCTCCCAGCCGCTGTCCGCGAGCACCGGCAAGCCCGTTCCGAGCCCGGACCTGGCCCCGCTCAAGGTGACGGTCTCGAAGTGACCCCGGGTCCGGGCCGCCGTCCTCCGAGGGGGCGGCCCGGACCGGTCGACCGGCGCGGGGCTCGGCGACGAGCGCGGATGCGGCGGACGCGCCACCGGTGACGCCGTCAACTGCCCCTCTGTGGAACGGAGGTGAGGCGGGCGTACGGAGGGCCGGGCCACCCGGTCCGGGAACGCGGCCCGGTGTCCGTCCGGCCCCGAGGGGTGGGCCGTTCGGCCCTATCGGTGCCGGAGGGCGAAGTGATCCTCTGGCCTGGCGGCCGGGTGCCCCCGCCCACAACTCCCGTTCCCCCCGTGCGGGATGGGCCGGAGCACTCGGTACGCGCCAAGAACGGCTCCGGCCGGTACGGACCGCACCGCCCGGATGAAGGCAGCCGAACAACAGCCGGTCCTCAGGGAGGCTCCCTTGCGGCGCAGCTTCGTCTCGCTCTTCATGGTGCTGGCGATCGGCGGCACGATCGGCTCACTCGCGTACCCGGTGTTCTACTCCTACCCGCACCGCTTCGACGCGGTGAAGGCCGCCATCGCCGACCCCGGCCCCGTGGTGAGCACACCCTGGGGACCGCTGAGCGCGGCCGACCGCGACCTCGTGGTGCAGGTGGAACTGGACGGGCTGTGGGAGACGTCCGCGGGCCGGCAGGCGGTCGAGAAGGCCCCCACGAAGGAGATCAAGGACGCGGGCAGCCGACTGGTGACCGGCCACACCGACCTCGACAAGCGGGTCCGCGCGGTGGCGAAGGACCTCGCCATCACCCTGCCGACCCAGCCGACCGCCGAACAGCAGGGCTGGCTCGCGCAGTTGACGGCGGCTCAGGACTCCGAGTACCGGCGGCTCTTCGCGAATCTGCTGCGCGAGGAGCACGGTCGGATCTTCCAGCAGCTCGCGCAGGTGCGCAGCGGCACGCGCAACACGCTGGTGAGGGACCTGGCCACGGTCACCAATCGGACCGAGCTCGCCCACATCTCGGCGCTGGAGCGGACGGGATACGTCGACTTCGACGGCGTCGCGTCGAACGCGACGGCGTCCCCGGCCTCGGCCCCGGCCGTGCTTCCGGCGCCGTCGTCGCCGTGAGTCGCGGTGTGCGCCCTGCGGGAGCGGGGCGCACCGGGCGTTCGGGGAGCCGCGGGAGGCCGAGCGGTCGGTTCAGGGTGGCCTGGGTGGTCAGGGTGCGATCGAGCAGTTCCGCCAGGCGGTGGCCAGGGCGTCGGGTATCACCGGGATGTCGCCGCAGCCGTGCGGGCTGACGGGGAATCCGTCGGTCGCCACGTAGACCCAGCCGCTTCCCGAGTCGCGGAAGTACTTGGTGACGCTTCCCTCGTCCTGCAGGCCCACGAGTTCCGCCTGGGTGGCGCCCGCGACGGGCTGGAAGCGGGTGGCGGCGTAGCGGACGGTGCCGCACTGGCCGTAGAAGAACGCGTGCGGGACGGGCCCGATGTGTTCGAGCTGCGTTTCGTGGTGCCGGTACGCCCGGGTGACATCGGCCTTCACCACGGCACCGGCGGTCAGGTTGCGGCAGCCCGCGACGGCGGCGGGCGAGTGGGCGGCCGCGGTGGTCGCCCGGTCCGTGGCCTTCTCCGGGGAGCCGGTGGCCGAGCCGCGGGACGGCGTGCCCGTGACGGCGGGGCTCGACGCGGGTGCCGTGCTCTCGGCGGACGCCGACGGTTCGACCGCTCCGGCCGAGGCCGCCGCGGAGGTACCGGGAGTACCGGCGGAGTTCGTGTCCGCGGTGTCCTGGCACCCCGTCAGCAGCATGATCCCGCCCGCCAGCACCACCGCCGACGTACGTCTGAGACCGGCCATGACCCATCCTCTTCTCGATCGACGAACCCGTGGTCACCCCCTGTGCGACCACGGCGGACGGCCCCTGTGCACGGGCCGTCGGCTCTGCCCCACAGGACAGCACGGGACGGCCCGCCAGTTGCAGCGGGAAGCATGCGGGACGGTCTCGATTCCGCATACGCGCGTGCGGTCCGGAACCGGGGTGGCCGCCCCCGTCGGGCGCCCGGACGTCCGGCTGTCCGCCCTCGCCGGGAACGGCCGGAAGGACCTCGGCGGCGGCGCCGGCGCGGGTTCGATTTTCGTGACATATTCCGGGCTGCGCCGTACGGCCCGCGGCAGAAACCCTGCCGCCCCAGCCGGCCGAATATCTGTGGCAGCGACATGAGAAACGGGCGTCGGGCGCGATGAGAATTTCTTGATCGACAGGCGGGCCGAGATTTCCAGCCGCACGGAATCGGCGGCGCCATGCTACTGTCGATAGCAGTTGCAGTTGTGGTTCCCAAAACTTGCGAGCATCCACCCTGTTCTTACCGGGTGGAGTTCTTTTGTATCTCCGGTCGTTTTCCGGCGGGGCAATCATCACGGCGACGCGGGCTCCGCACAGTGTGGATCCCCAGCACCGTCCCGAAGGAGAATTGACATGGCTACTGGCACCGTGAAGTGGTTCAACGCGGAAAAGGGCTTCGGCTTCATCGAGCAGGACGGCGGCGGCGCCGACGTCTTCGCCCACTACTCGAACATCGCCAGCTCCGGCTTCCGTGAGCTCCAGGAAGGCCAGAAGGTGTCCTTCGACATCGCTCAGGGCCAGAAGGGCCCGACGGCGGAGAACATCGTTTCCGCCTGACACCCGCACGTACGGCGTAGCTGGGGCCCGCACCTTGGGGTGCGGGCCCCAGCTCGCGGCGTTTTTCGGCGCGAGCCGGGGCCTGCCCGTCGGGGCGGACCCCGGCGCGTTCGACCCCCGACCGGGGCTCCGGCTTCCGGCTTCCGGCTTCCGGCTTCCGGCTTCCGGCTTCCGGCTTCCGGCTTCCGGCTTCCGGCTTCCGGCTTCCGGCTTCCGGCTTCCGGCTGATCTTTCCGCAGCGTCCCCCGGCCTCCTGCCGCCGACGCCCGAGATCCACGCCCCGCCCACCGCCCGGTCGACCGTCCGGCCCACGCCCGATCCGCCCGTGATCCGCTCCTGAGGCCCGCCGGTCCGATCCGGGTCACCGCGTTCCACGCACCACCCACGGACCGTACGCACCGTTCCCGCTCGGACGCCCGTCCCGGGTCCGCGCACGATCCATTTTCCGCACCACCCGCCATTCCCCCGCATTACGGGATGGCGCGCTTCCCAGGCATCACATCCCGCGAGAGTTCCGCACCGATCGCATTCGGTACGGAATTCCGCTCGGCTCGTTCTCGCAATTCTCTGCGCTGCTCATTCGCTGCGGGAATTCCTTGATACGCGCCCCGGTCAAGGAAGGTTCCGCATGAACCGCACACGCACGAACGATCGCTTCAGCCGCACCCGCACGGAAGGCGCCGGCATCCGCAAGAGCGGCGGCCGCTTCGGGGCGGGTTCCGCCGGCCGGTCCGGCGCTCCCGGCCGGTCCGGCGCTCCCGGCCGCTCGAAGGGCTACGGACGCCAACAGCTCTCACCGCAGGGCGAGTTCGCACTGCCGGTGACGACCACCCCCGCTCTGCCGGCCGTGGAGGCGTTCGCCGATCTCGACCTGCCGGCCCCGTTGCTGGCGGCGCTCGGCCACGAAGGCGTGTCCGTCCCCTTCCCGATCCAGGCGGCGACCCTGCCGAACACCCTGGCGGGCCGTGACGTGCTGGGCCGGGGCCGCACCGGTTCGGGCAAGACCCTGGCCTTCGGCCTCGCACTGCTGGCCCGTACCGCCGGCCGGCGCGCCGAGCCCCGGCAGCCGCTCGCCCTGATCCTCGTGCCGACCCGGGAACTGGCCCAGCAGGTCACCGACGCGCTCACCCCGTACGCCCGCTCCCTGCGGCTGCGGCTGACCACCGTGGTCGGCGGCATGTCGATCGGCCGACAGGCCGGCGCGCTGCGCGGCGGGGTGGAAGTCGTCGTCGCGACTCCGGGACGGCTCAAGGACCTCATCGAGCGGGGCGACTGCCGGCTGGACCAGGTCGCCATCACCGTCCTCGACGAGGCCGACCAGATGGCCGACATGGGCTTCATGCCGCAGGTCACGGCACTGCTCGACCAGGTGCGTCCCGAGGGGCAGCGCATGCTGTTCTCCGCCACCCTGGACCGCAACGTCGATCTGCTGGTCCGCCGCTACCTGAGCGACCCGGTGGTCCACTCCGTGGACCCGTCCGCGGGCGCGGTCACGACGATGGAGCACCACGTGCTCCACGTGCACGCCGCCGACAAGCACCGCACGACCACCGAGATCGCGGCCCGCGACGGCCGGGTGATCATGTTCCTCGACACCAAGCACGCGGTGGACCGGCTGACCGAGCACCTGCTGAACAGCGGGGTGCGCGCCGCGTCCCTGCACGGCGGCAAGTCCCAGCCGCAGCGCACACGGACCCTGGACCAGTTCAAGACCGGGCATGTGACGGTCCTGGTCGCGACCAACGTCGCGGCCCGCGGCATCCACGTCGACCAGCTCGATCTCGTGGTCAACGTCGATCCGCCGAGCGACCCCAAGGACTATCTGCACCGCGGCGGCCGTACGGCCCGTGCGGGCGAGTCCGGCAGCGTCGTGACCCTGGTGACGCCCAACCAGCGCCGGGACATGAGCCGTCTGATGGCCGCCGCGGGCATCAACCCGCAGACGAGTCAGGTGCGTTCGGGTGAGGAAGAGCTGAACCGCATCACCGGTGCCCAGGCCCCCTCGGGCGTGCCGGTCGTCATCCGCGCGCCGGTGACCGAGCGTCCTCGCCGCGGCGCCTCCGCCGCCTCCCGGGCCCGGCGCGGCCGCTCCGGGCAGGGCCGGTCCACCGGTTCCACCGCACGCCGCTCCACCCAGCAGTAGTCCGGACCCGACGGCGGCAGCGCTCCGCACCGCACCCACCCGCAGGAGGCACCCTTTGACGCTCGTTCAGACGCAGCAGTGTTTCGTGGGCTCCACACCGGCCTTCCTCGCCGACCCGGGGGACACCTCCGGGCCGCGGGTGGGGGGCGACATGACGGTCGAGGTGGCCCTGGCCGTGATGGAGAGCGCCCGCGTCGGCTGCCTCCTCGTGTGCGACGAGGACGACCAGCACACGGACTCCGTGACGAAGGCCCAGCTCGCCGTCGTGCGCGACGGCTCCGCGTACACGGACCGCGTCCGCCTGCGGGACGTCCTCGGCCTCCGCCACGCCACCCCGGGCGCCCTCGCCCTCGCCGGCTGAGCGCCCAGCCGTCCCCTCCCGTTCGACCCGGCCCCGACCGGCACTCTCCCGTCACTTGTGAGGCTCCATGCGCTGTGTCATCGCCCGCTTCCCCTTCGACCTCACCAAGAGTGGAGTCCTGGAGTCGATGAAGGGGATCAAGCCCGAGCCGATCACGGGTGAGTCCGTGATCATCGGCCGCTGCCACTATCCCGTCAAGCAGGTCGGCGAGATCATCACCCGCCAGGACCGCCGCGACTTCACGGGCGGGGAGGTGACCCGGGCCATGGCCCGGCTCGGCTTCACCTGCCGCACCCCCGAGCCGGCCGCGCCCCCGCGCGCGCTCACCCCGCTGCAGAACGCCTCGTCCCTGCTGGGCGGCCCCGCGCCGCTCGGACACTGAGGACGTCCGCGTACGTCAGGACACCATGAGGGCCCCGTCGACACAGGTCGGCGGGGCCCTCGTCGTCGCGTTCCCTTCGCCGCGTGCCGCACGCCGCGCCCCTCATCGCTGCGTGCCGCAGAATTCGCAGGCCTCGAACACTCAAAATCTCACTTTGCCACGGTAGACATCGACAATTTGCGTCGTTAGGGTTTCTTCCGTAGACATCGCCGTTCCGGCACGCATCGACACCGGCCCGGCAAGCGTTCGATCCAGAGGAAGGACCGAGGAGGCAGACGCCATCAGGATCGCCCCACCCGCGACGCATCACGGTCGGGGTGAGGCAAGAGCCCGGAATGGAAGGTGGTTCCAGGTCACGCGTACGCGATCCCCGCTCACCCGCCCGTCACCCGGGCCCGGTAGCGGAAACAGACGGTCGGCTCCGCGATAGAGCCGGCAGATGGTGTTCAATTCCCTCGGGGCCCTGGTGCCGTACGGCATCGGGGCCCCTCGACGCGTGCCACAACGAGGTGAAATGACAGCGGACACTCCACTCAGTGGTCGTCTCGACGACGACGACTATCCCGCGTACACGATGGGCAGGGCCGCCGAGATGCTCGGCACGACGCCCGGTTTCCTCCGGGCCATCGGTGAGGCCCGTCTGATCACTCCGCTCCGCTCGGAGGGCGGCCACCGCCGCTACTCCCGCTACCAGCTGAGGATCGCCGCCCGCGCGCGGGAACTCGTCGACCGGGGGACCCCGATCGAGGCCGCTTGCCGCATCGTCATCCTCGAGGACCAGCTCGAAGAAGCCCAGCGCATCAACGCCGAGTACCGGCGCGCCGCGCAGGCCGCACCGGACGGAGCCGACGCGGGCTGACCGCGCCCCCGCCCGGAGCGGAGGTGCCGCCCGCGCCCGGACCCGCGGCGCCGGACCGTCCCCTTGCCGTCACCCCGATCGCCGATCGGCCCGCGGGGGTGGCGTGTTCGCGACCCGGTCGGGGATCGCGTTGACACGGCGGGTCGCCCAGCGTTGACTGACAGACGGCGTACTGCCCATTCCTCCGGTGACCGTGGCGGCCGTGATCAGCACGGTGACGCCCTTCCGGAGCGCCCCGCCCGATCGGCACCGCCGGTCGACACCACCGGTCGTCGCCACCGGATCGCCCTGCGCGCCCGGCCGGTACGACGCACAGGAAGCGGCACACGATGATGTACGACCAGTCACGCGCCCAGCAGCCCGCGGACAAGCAGCCCGGTTCGGCCGGGCGGCGAGTGCCGGGCCCGGAGCCGCTGCTCGGGGCGGACGAGCGGGCCGAGCTCACCGGGCGTCTCAACCACGCCCTCAACACGTTCGCGCACAGCCCGCTGGAGGCGCTGGAAGAGGCCGAGACCGCGTTCGACGAGGCCGCGGCGCAGCTCATGAGCGCTCTCACCGAACGACGGCGCGCCCTTCACGAGGGCTGGCACGGCCAGGACCCGGAGACCCAGGGCGAGGAACTGCGGCACGCGTTGCGGCAGTACCGCGAGATGACCCAGCGGCTGCTGCGCATGTGAGCACGCGCTCGCCCCCGGTTCACCCCCTCCGTCTCCCGCCCCCGGTCACCCGGCCGGTGCTGCCCTGTTCTTCCGACTCCCGTGCGGCCCCGGGTCTTACGGTCCGGTGACGTGGCGGGCGTGGTGCTGCCGCCGGACCCGCAGGCGGTCCTAGCGTGCCTTCCATGCGTGTACTGGTCACCGGCGGTGCCGGGTTCATCGGACGTCATGTCGTCGCGGCCCTGCGGGCGCGAGGCCACGAGGCGGTCGTGTTCGACCTGCGGGAGGGACAGGACGTGCGGGACGCCGCGACCGTCGCGGAAGCGCTGTCCGGCGTCGACGCCGTGTGCCACCAGGCAGCGATGGTGGGTCTGGGCGCCGGGTTCGCCGACGCGGTCGCCTATGTGTCGCGCAACGACCTCGGCACGGCCGTGCTGCTCACCGGGATGGCGGACGCGGGGGTACGGCGGCTCGTGCTCGCCGGTTCCATGGTCGTGTACGGGGAGGGGCGCTACGTCTGCGGACGGCACGGTGTGGTCCGGCCCGGGCCGCGGGCCGTCGCCGATCTGGACGCGGGCCGCTTCGAGCCCGTATGCCCGCTCTGCGGCGCGGAGTTGGCGCCCGGTCTGGTGGGTGAGGACGCTCCGCTCGATCCGCGCAACGTGTACGCGACGACCAAGCTCGCCCAGGAACACCTCGCGGCGGCGTGGGCCCGCTCCACCGCCGGCACCGCGGTGTCACTGCGCTATCACAACGTCTACGGCCCCGGGATGCCCCGCGACACCCCGTACGCGGGCGTCGCGTCCTTCTTCCGTTCCGCGCTCGCCCGCGGTGAGGCCCCGCGCGTCTTCGAGGACGGCGGACAGCGGCGGGACTTCGTCCACGTGACCGACGTGGCCGCCGCCAACGTGGCCGCTCTTGAGGCGGGTTCGCCGGACGGGGCGCTCGCCGTCTACAACACCGGCAGCGGCGATCCCCGTACGGTCGGCGAGATGGCCCGGGCGCTGGCGGACGCGTACGGGGGCCCCGAGCCGGTCGTGACCGGGGAGTACCGGCTGGGCGACGTACGGCACATCACCGCGGACTCGGCCCGGCTGCGGGCGGAGCTGGGGTGGAACGCGGAGACCGGATTCGCCGAGGGGATGAAGGAGTTCGCGACCGCGCCGCTGGGCGGGTGAGCGGGACGGAGCCGGGCGGGGAGCGACACGGGGACCAGGGCCGGGAACGACACGGGGACCAGGGTCGGGAACGACACGGGGAGTACGGCCGGGAACGACACGGGGAGTAGGGCACGGGGCGGGGCGGGGAGTGGGGCCGCGGGGGCGGTGCTCACACCCCCGCCATCGGGAGGGTGACCTCGAAACGGCAGCCGCCGGGGACGTTGTGGACGGCGGCCATGCCCCGGTGCGCCTCCACGATGCCGCGGACGATCGCGAGGCCGAGCCCCGCCCCGGCGGGCGGCGTACGGGCATGGGTGCCGCGCCAGCCGGTGTCGAAGACCCGCGGGATGTCCTCCTCCGGGATGCCCCCGCAGCCGTCGGTCACGGACAGGACCACGCCCGCCGCCGAGCGTTCGGCGGCCACCGCGACCGTTCCGTCGGCGGGCGTGCGGCGGATCGCGTTGACGAGGAGGTTGCCGAGGACCCGGCTCATCTCCTTGCCGTCCACCTCGACCGGCACCTGCTCGATCCGGCTGCCGACCAGCCGCACACCGTGCTCGCGGGCCAGCGGGTCCGCGCCCGCGAGGGCGTCGCCCACGAGGTCGTACACCGAGACGCGGGAGGGGGAGAGGACGAGCGCGCCGGCGTGGATCCGGGAGAGTTCGAAGAGGTCTCCGACCATGTCGTTGAGGCGTTCCACCTCGGTGCGCATCTGGCGCAGATAGCGGTTCGGGTCCGCCGCCACCCCGTCCTCCAGCGCCTCCGACATCGCGCGCAGCCCGGCGAGCGGGGTGCGCAGGTCGTGCGAGATCCAGGCGACGAGTTCGCGGCGCGAGGTCTCCAGCGCCCGCTCGCGGTCACGGGACTCGGCCAGCCTGCGGCTGGTGTCCGCCAGTTCACGGCTGAGCGCGGAGAGTTCGGCGGTCGCCGGGCCGTCGGGGGCGGCGAAGGCGCCGCCGTCGCCGAAGGACCGGGCGGCGAGGGTCAGCGCCCTGCTGCGGGCCACGAACCAGCGGCCCAGCAGCAGCGCGGTGGCCAGGGAGACGACGGCCGCCATGGCGACCACCGTGGTGACCACGCTCAGGTCGTGCGGCGACAGGAACATCGCCCACGCCACCGCCAGGGTTCCCGCGAGCATCGCGCACACCGCGACGGCGGCGATGACGGTCAGGGACGCGGTGAGCGAACGGTGGCGGAGGAGCCGGAGGGCGCCCGCGCCCAGGAGGCCCGCCGCGGCCGCGCCCAGGAAGGCGTACAGAGCCATGACCGCTATGTCGTTCACGAGCCGCTCTCCCTCACGGTCGCGGGATGTTCCCGTCCGGGCCCGGCGGACCCGCCCTCCGATCCCGCGTCCTCCGATCCCGTCTCGTCGAAGCGGTAGCCCACGCCCCACACCGTCTGGATCAGCCGGGGCCGGGCGGGATCGTCCTCGACCTTGCCGCGCAGTCTGCGTACGTGGACGGTGACCGTCGAGAGGTCGCCGAAGTCCCAGCCCCACACCTCGCGCATCAGGTCCTCCCGCGCGTACGCGCGGCCGGGGTGGCGCAGGAAGAAGGCGAGGAGGTCGAACTCGCGCAGGGTGAGCGCGAGTTCGGTGCCGTTCTTGGTGGCGCGGCGGGCCGACGGGTCGACGGCGAGCCCGGCCGCGTGCAGCGGGCGGGCGGCGGCCACCGGCCGGGTCCTGCGGAGCACGGACTCGACCCGCAGGACCAGTTCCCGGGGGCTGAAGGGCTTGGTGACGTAGTCGTCGGCGCCGACCTCCAGGCCGAGGATCCGGTCGTCCTCGTCGCCGCGCGCGGTGAGCATGATGACCGGCACGGGCCCCTGGGCGCGCAGCCGGCGGCACACCTCCAGGCCGTCCATGCCCGGCAGCATCAGGTCGAGCACCACCAGGTCGGGCCGGTGCGCGGCCGCTCGGGCGAGCGCGGCGATGCCGTCCGCGGCCCGGTCCACGCGGTATCCGGCGCGTTCGAGGTACCCGGAGACGACCTCGGCGACGGTCGGATCGTCGTCCACGACGAGCACACGGGTGGACGGGGCGTCCTCGGGCCGGGCCGGGACGGTGGCCGTGCTCGGCGTCGGTGCGGGACCTGGGGATTCGGGCGGTCGATCCATGGATCCAGCGTCCCACCCGGACCGGTCCGGTGCGGCTCCTCCACTCCGACGTCCGAGTTTCGTAAGGACACGAAGTCCGCTATATCCCTTTCGCGTTCGTAAGGTGAAGGCCGTGACGACCCTTCCCGTACCGGACCCGGACGTCGACCTGGTCCTTCCCTGTCTGAACGAGGCCGGCGCCCTGCCCTGGGTGCTCTCCCGGATCCCGCCCGGCTGGCGCGCGCTGGTCGTGGACAACGGTTCCACGGACGGCTCCGCGGAACTGGCCCGCGCGCTGGGCGCCACCGTCGTGCGCGAGGAGCGCCGCGGGTTCGGTGCCGCCTGCCACGCCGGGCTGACCGCCGCCACCGCCGCCATCGTGTGTTTCTGCGACTGCGACGGTTCCCTCGACCCGGCCCTCCTCCTGCCGTTCGTCGCCGAGGTACGGGCCGGGGAGTCCGACCTCGTGCTCGGCCGGCGCCGGCCGACGGAGCGCGGAGCCTGGCCCGCGCACGCCCGCGCGGGCAACATCGCGCTGGCCCGGATGCTCCGGCGCCGCACCGGCCTGCGCCTGCACGACCTCGGCCCGCTCCGCGCGGCCCGCCGCGAGGCGCTGCTCGGCCTCGGGCTCACCGACCGGCGCAGCGGCTATCCGCTCCAGATGGTGGTGCGCGCCGCCGACGCCGGCTGGCGCGTGGCCGAGCACGACGTGCCGTATCTGGCGCGTACCGGCGTCTCCAAGGTCACCGGCACCTGGCGCGGTACCTGGCAGGCGGTACGGGACATGCGGCGCGTCCTCGCCGAACCGCCCACGCCCGCACCGGTGCCCGCCCGGACCGGAGCCCAGGTCCCGGCTCCGTCACCGACGGCCGACCCCGCACCGTCCCGAGGAGGAACCGCCCAGTGAGCGTCACTCTGCTCGTCATCGCCAAGGAACCGCGTCCCGGACGGGTCAAGACCAGGCTCACCCCGCCCTTCACCCCCGGGGAGGCCGCGGCACTGGCCCAAGCGGCACTCGTGGACACCCTGCGCGCGGTGGCGGCGACGCCCGCGCGGCGCCGGGTCCTCGTGCTCGACGGAGCGCCCGGCCCCTGGCTTCCGGCCGGCTTCGACGTCGTACGACAGTGCGCGGGCGGTCTGGACGAGCGGCTGGCCGCGGCGTTCGCGGCCTGCGACGGACCCGCGCTGCTCATCGGCATGGACACGCCCCAGGTGACGCCCGCCCTCCTCACGGTGGACTTCGCGGACTGCGACGCGTACTTCGGGCCGGCCGAGGACGGCGGCTTCTGGGCGCTGGGGCTCGCCGAGCCCGACCCGGAGCTCCTGCGGGGCGTACCGATGTCGACGAGCACGACGGGTGCCGTGCAGCGGCGGCGGCTGGTCGGGGCCGGGCTGCGGGTACGGGACCTTCCCCGGCTGCGGGACGTCGACACGGCCGCGGACGCGACGGCGGTCGCGGCGGCCGCGCCCGGAGGCGCCTTCGCGGCCGAGCTGGACCGGCTCGGGGCACTGGTCGCCCCGGGCGCGGGACACGTTCCCTCGCCCCCCGGGAGCGAGGCGACCGCCACGGCCTCGGGCTTCGTCGCCGGGCTCAGAGCCGGACGGCCCGCCGATGCCCCGGCCGACATCCGAACGGGCCGGGACCTCGGCACGGTGGCCGGGCAACGAGGTACCGACCGATGAGCGGCACACGGACCAGCACGAAGACGGGCCCGGAAGCGGGCCCGGGGACGGTACCGGGCCCCGGGACAGGACCGGGGACGGAACCAGGACCGAGGACGGAGACGGGAAGGGCCTCGGAAGCGGGCGAGGCGAGGACCGGAAGCCGGGCCGGAGGCGCGGGCGTTGGCGACGACACAAGCGATGGCGGCAGCAGGAGCAGAAGCGTCGGCGGGAGCGAAGGTACCGGCGGCCGGAGCGCCGTCGACAGCGGCGGCCGGCGCGGAGCCGGGAACTGGAGCGGCAGCGCCGACGGCGGCAGTGGAGGCGCGGGCGGCGGCAGGAGCCGAGGTTCTGGTTCTGTGGGTGGTGGTCTGTCCGGGCGGGCCGCGCGGTCCTGGGCCGCCGATCCCTACGCGGAGGCGCTGGGCGCCGGCCGGGGTCCGCTGTTCCTGCGCCGGACGGACGGCTGGCTCCTCCCCCTGGAGGTGGAGCGCTGGTGCGCCCGCGCCGACGCGGTGGACCTCCAGGTGCTCGCGTACTGCGAGGGTCCCGTCCTCGACGTGGGATGCGGGCCCGGACGCCTGGTCGCGGAACTCGCGGCACGCGGCCGGCCCTCGCTCGGCATCGACGTCAGCGAGGCGGCCGTGGCCCGCACGCTGCGGCTCGGCGGACGCGCGCTGCACCGGTCGGTCTTCGAGCCGTTGCCCGGCGAGGGCCGCTGGGGCACCGCCCTCCTCGTCGACGGCAACATCGGCATCGGCGGCGACCCGGCCGCCCTCCTGCGCCGCACGGCCGAACTCCTCGCCCCGGGCGGCCTGCTGATCGCCGAGACCGTGCCGGGCGCGGACATCGACGAACGCGTGGACGTCCGTATCGTCCGCGCCGCGCATCCCGGCGACACCGATGACACGCACCCCGGCGGCCGCGCGGCCGGTGCGGCCGGGGGCGGGGTCGCGGGCGAGGCCCAGGACGCGTCCGGGGACCGGACCGCCTTCCCCTGGGCCCGGCTCGGCACCCCCGCCCTGCTCCGGCACGCGGAGCGCGCCGGATGGCGCGCCGACGCTCAGTGGTCCGCGGGCGGACGCTCCTTCGTGGCCCTGCGCAACGGGCCCCGGCCCGGGGCCCGGAGGGACCGCAGGACCAGCAGCAGCGCGGACCCGGCGAACAGCGCCGCCGTGATCAGCAGCCAGCGGGCGAGGAACCCGTCGGCCGGGAGGGCGGTCGCCGAGCGGTAGCGGTCGGCGACCTGCCCGCTGATCAGCGGGAACCACACCAGCAGCAGGAGAGCGGAGAGAGCCGCCGGAACCCGGACGTACATCGTCCGGTCCCGGTGGCCGCTCACGTCCAGCGTCTTCGCGACGGCCCGGTCCGCACCGGCGTACAGCGGTACGAGCACGAGGTCGTGCAGCACGGCGGCGCCCACGAACCAGAGCGCCACCCGGGACCAGTCGGCCGAGAGCAGCCGCAGCCCGGCATAGGCGGCGAGCGCGAACGCGCAGGCGAGAAGCAGCAGTTGGAGGGGGCTGCCGATCAGGTCACGGACCCGGCGCGAACCCGCGGCCGGTCGTCGTGGCGCGGATCCTCCCGGTCCGGATCCTCGCGGTCCAAGGCGTCGTGATCCAAGGCGTCGTGATCCAAGGCGTCGTGATCCAAGGCGTCGTGATCCAAGGCGTCGCATCACAGGTCTCCGAACGTCATCCGGGCCACCCACTTGGTGTTGAGCACACCGGGCGCGGCCGGGACGATGACCCGCGCCGGGTAGCCGTGATCGGGGGTCAGGTCCTCGCCGTTGACGAGCAGCGCGAGCAGGGAACGCGGGTCGCGCACCTGGTTGTCCCGCAGCGCGGCCACCCGGAACGCGCCGTGCCGCTGCAACGACTCCACGAGCACGTCGGGGGCCGCCTCCGTCTCGTAGCCGACGAGCCCCGCCAGGTCGCGCAGCCGCACCCCCCGCCACCACTGGTCGGACGTCGACCAGCCCTCCACGCAGGCGATGGGCAGCGCGGCGCTGCGCAGGGGGAGCCGGAGAAGGTCGGCACGGCTCAGCCGGACCGTCCGTCCGTTCCCCGTGACGACCAGGCGCCAGGCCTCGTCACTCGTCTCGGTGGCGGTGATGCCCCGTGAGGCGGCCGTCTTGTTGATCTGGAAGCCGCCGGGCCCCGAGCCCGGTTCGGCGCCTCCGTGCGGGGCCAGCAGTGCCGTGTCGCGCAGCGGCCCGTCGAAGCTGTGGCCCGCCGAGGTGGCGGCCAGCAGCAGGGATCCGCCCCCGACGAACCCGAGGGCCCCGCGCCGCGAGACGGTGGGCGGCAGCGGGTCCGGGGACACCAACGTGTCCTCGGGCCGCGCAGGTTCACCCGCTCCGGCCGGTGGGCCCGCCGCCTCCGGCTCGTCCGGGTGACGCATCCGGCGCAGGTTGCGGAAGGCCGCCGGCACCCGCAGGACCGCGTGCGCGACGAACGCCGCGATGAACACCCAGGCTCCGTAGAAGTGCAGCGTGTAGAAGGAGCCGGGGAAGACGTAGTCGAGCTGGATGTTCAGCACGCCGGTGGTGAACTCGAAGAGCGCGCCCCCGACCAGAAGCAGCAGCGAGAGCCGTTCCAGGGCGTGGGCGAGCGAGCGGGCCGGGGGCAGCTCGAACAGTTTCGGCACGACCGACCACAGCTTGGCCAGCAGGACGGGGATCAGCGCGAGGCCGAGCGTGACGTGGACGCCCTGGGTGAGGCGGTACAGCCAGACCGGACCGGTCGGCCAGGAGAAGAGGTAGAACCCGAGGATCCCCTTGTCGGGGGTCTTGTCGTTCACAGGCGAGAGGTTCGGGTTGTAGGCCGCGTACGACAGGAGCCCGGTCACGAACAGCACCGTGATGCCGACGAGGAGCACCACGCCGAGCACCGAGGTGAACCAGGGGCCGCGCAGCGGGCTGCGCCAGAACGCGGGGGACGAGGGAGACCGTGGCATGCCCCGACCGTAGGCCGCGGGCACCCCCCGAACGGGTTCTCAAACCATGACGAAACTCTGACGTCCACCTCGGTGGCCGCTGTCGCCGGCGCCTCCCGGCCTAACGTGCGAGGAGTGAACCGCGACCTCCCCCGCGATCTGCCGCGCGACCTGCCGCGCACCCGCCCCGAAGACCTCCCCGGGGCTCCTCCGACGCCCTCCGACGTCCTGACGCGGGCCCGGGACCGGGCCCGGTCCCCCTGGCTGTCCCGGACGCTGCTGGGCGACCGGCCCCGCGACACCCGGCGCGACCTGGCCGCCGCCCTGGCCGCCGGGCTGCTCGTGCTGACGGCGGCCGTCGTCGGTCACGTCATCGAGCACCGCTACGGCACCCTGTTCGTGAGCGCGGCTCCGCTGCTCGGGCGCTGGGGGCCGCACGCCGGACCCGGCACCGCCGCCGCGATCGCCGTGGCCGTCGCGGTCGTGGCGTACGGACCCGTCCTCGCCGCCCGGCTGCCCTGGCGGGGGCTGCTGCCGGCCGTGTGGGGCACGACGACGGCGTGGACGTTCTCGCTCGCGCTGATCGACGGCTGGGAGCGGGGCGTGGCCGGTCGCCTCACCACGCGGTACGAATACCTCCAGGTCATCTCCCCGGTCGACCGCTTCCACGACATCCCGGCCGCCCTGCGGGACTTCACCCACCACATCCTGCTGCACTCCCCCGACCACTGGCCCCCGCACGTCGCCGGGCATCCGCCGGCCGCCACCCTCACCTTCGTCCTCCTCGACCGGGCCGGTCTGGGCGGCGGGGCCTGGGCCGGCGTCTGGTGCGTCGTCGTCGGCGCGACGGCCGGGGTGGCGGTGCTCGTCGCCCTGCGGGCGCTCGCCGGTGAGGCGCTCGCCCGCCGTGCCGCGCCCTTCCTCGCCCTCGCCCCGGCGGCCGTGTGGATGGGCACCTCCGCCGACGGCTACTTCGCGGCCGTCGCCGCCTGGGCCCTGGCCCTGCTGGCCCTCGCGGTCACCGGACACCGGCCGCGGCCGGCCGGCCTCGCCTCCGGTCTCCTGTTCGGCCTCACCGCGTATCTCTCGTACGGCCTGACGCTGATCTCGGTGATCGCGGGCGCCGTCCTTCTGCTCGGGCGCCGTTCCCGGCTCCGTCCGCTCCCGTACGTGCTGGCCGGACTCACCGTCGTACCCCTGGTGTTCACCCTGCTCGGCTTCAACTGGTGGGAGGCCTACCGCCTGTTGGTCACCCGCTACTACGAGGGGGCGGGCGGCATCCGGCCGTACGGCTACTGGGTCTGGGCGAATCTCGCCTGCACGGTGCTGATCACGGGACCGGCGACCGCGGCGGGACTGCGCAGGGCCGGGGCGGCGGCCGGACGGATCGCGGTCGCGACGGTACGGCCCCGGCCGGCCCCGGCGCCGGCCGGCCCGCCTCCCGCGCCCGCGCCGCCGGGCCCGGCCGCCGGGGAACCGGCGCGTCTCGCCGTCCTCGTCGTCGCGGCGCTGCTGGCCCTCCTCGTCGCCGATCTCTCCGGCATGAGCAAGGCGGAGACGGAGCGCATCTGGCTGCCGTTCGCGCTGTGGCTGCTCCCGGCGGGCGCCTTCCTCCCCCGGCCCCGTGCCTGGCTCGCCGCGCAGGCCGTACTGGCGCTGCTCCTCAACCACCTTCTGCTGACGGGCTGGTGACCCTCGGCTGCGCGAGCGCCGCTCCGAAGACCAGGCCGACGGCGATGGCCGTGACGATCGTGACGAGTTTCAGCAGGTCACGGAAGCCCTCGATGGCGTAGCCGCCGGCCAGGGTGGTCAGCCCGCGCATGCCGAGGGAGCCGACGGTGAGGGTGAAGAAGCCGGGCAGAACCAGCACGAGCCGGGGCGGCTGGTGCGGGCGCAGGGTCAGCCGGGTGGCGACGGCGGACAGGACGGCGGCCGCGACGAACGTCCCGCCGGTCTCGCCGATCGCCTTGGTGGCCAGGGACTGCACGGCCACGGTGAGGTACACCAGCACGAGCAGGGGCCCCAGCAGCCGGAAGGGGACGGCGAAGGCGAGCACGGTACCGACCGTGAAGACGATCCAGCTCAGGAAGAGGGCCCAGCGCGGCAGATCGGAGGCGGCGGCGAGGTCGAAGAGGGCGCGGGTCGAGGTGCCGGTGAGGAACAGGCCCAGCAGGACGCCGACATAGAGCTGGACGAGGAGGAACGCCGCGTAGACGAGCCGGATCGCGCCGGTGGTGATGTAGCCGGCGGCGAGTTCGGCCGCGGCGGCGCTCAGGTAGTCGCCGGGGACGAAGAAGAAGAGCGCGGGCAGCATCAGCAGGACCGGCCCGCCGTGCGAGACGTCGCGGGCGAACACCTCGACGGTGATCACGGAGACGGTGGTCGAGACGACCAGCGGGAGCACCGTGGCGAACCGGGGGATCCGGTCCGCGGTGACGGCCAGCGCGGCGGCGACGGTGCCGAGGACCGCGGTGGCGCCGACCTCGTACCACGTGGACTGCATCAACGGGGCGAAGCCCAGCGTGAACAGGACGATGCCGAGCAGCTTGAGCCACCACGGGTAGGGCGGCTCGGACGACTCGATCGCGGCCAGCCTGCGGTCCGCCTCGGCCGCACCGATCCGTCCGGCGACGACGTCCTGGACCAGCGGCTTCAGCGCGACGACCTGATCGAGCCGGAAGACCTCGGGGAAGCCGCGCAGGGTCACCGTGCGGGAGTCGCCGCGGGTGCTGACGGTCAGTGCCGCGCCGTCCGGCACGAGAAGGACGGAGGCGTCGGCGCCCAGCGCGCGGGCGGTGTGCCGGACGGTGCGCTCGACGACGGCGGCGCCCTCGCCGCTGGATCGCAGCAGCAGCCCGGTCAGCCGGGCCAGGAACGCGGCGACGTCGTCCGGGGCGGCCTCCGTGTCCGGTCTCATCGGCCGCCTCCCCTCGCCGTCGGGCCCGCCGCACGCCGGGATGCGCGCGGACCCGCGTCCAGCCTGCGGACCCTCCGTCCGCCCCGGCCAGCGAGGCGACCCGAACGAGTGAGAAGGCCGCCCGTCCGACGGCACGACCGCCACAGCGTGGTGAACCGCTCCCGTCCACCGGGGGCGTTGCTCACCCGGACGGGCCACTCGGCGCGCGGTGGCCGTCACTCGCGCGGAGGCTGGCGTCATCGCTTTCGACTCGGGAACAGGGAGGCGTCCGATGAGCTCGATGGACATGCCGGCGGACGCACCACGGCCGAGTGCGGGTGCGCGGACCGCCCGGGCCGCGGTCCCGGCGGCGCCGAGACTCACCTGGCTGACCCTGGCCCTCATGACGACCGCCTCGGTCGCGAGTCTGCGGGCCGCCCCCACGATGGCGGTGTACGGCCTGGCCTGCGTGTTCCTCTACCTGGTCCCGGCGATCGTGTTCCTGCTGCCGACCGCCCTGGTCTCGGCGGAGCTGGCCTCGGGCTGGAACGGCGGCGTCTACCGCTGGGTGAGCGAGGGCCTGTCCAAGCCGCTCGGATTCCTCGCCGTGTGGTGCCAGTTCGCGATGACGATCTTCTACTACCCGAGCCTGCTGGCCTTCGTGGCGAGCACCATCGCGTACATCATCGATCCCGCCCTGGCCTCCAGCGGTCTCTACACCGCGATCGTCATCGTGGTCCTGTACTGGACCGGCGTCTGGGTCTCCTCACGCGGCACCAAGGCCCTCGCGGGACTGTCCAGTTGGGGTCTGGTCATCGGCACCCTGGTGCCCGGCACGATCCTCGTCGTGCTCGGCATGGTCTTCCTGGCCCAGGGCAACCCCTCGGCCGCACCCATGACGGCCAGCCATCTGCTGCCGGCCTGGACGGGACTGGCCAGCCTCGTCCTGATCGTCAACAACTTCCTCTCGTACTCCGGCATGGAGATGAACGCCGTCCACGTGTCGTCGCTGAAGGACCCGGCGAAGGAATACCCGAAGTCGATGTTCCTGGCGATGGGTCTGGTGCTGCTGATCTTCATCCTGCCCGCGCTGGCGATCAGCTGGGTGGTGCCCGCCGACCAGACCAGCCTCACCGCCGGTGTCATGCAGGCCTTCGACGCGTTCTTCTCGTACTTCGACATCGGCTGGATGACCCCGATCGCGGCGGTCATGCTGATCTCCGCGTCCCTGGCCGGCATGCTGACCTGGCTCGCCGGACCCTCCAAAGGCCTGCTGGAGATCTCCCGCAGCGAGGGCTATCTGCCGCCGTACCTCCAGCAGCTGAACCGCTTCGGCATCCAGCAGAACATCCTGGTGACCCAGGGCATCGTGACGACGGTGATCGCGCTGGGCTACGCGTTCATCCCGAACGTCTCCAACGTGTACTGGATCTTCTCGACGATCACCACGCAGGTGTACCTCATCGTCTACCTGCTGATGTTCGTCGCGGCGATCCGGCTGCGGAAGAACCAGCCCGACCACCCGCGCGGCTACCGGGTCCCGGCGCTGACCCTGGTGTGCGTCGTCGGCTTCCTGGCCTCCGCCGCCGCCATGGTCATCGGTTTCGTGCCGCCCTCGCAGTTCGGCAGCAACAGCGTCCTGGTGTACGTCGTCATCATCGGCTGCGGCCTGGGCGTCCTCGGTCTGCTGATCCCCTGGGCGTTCCTGAGGTTCCGCAAGCCGAGCTGGCAGACGGAGGCCGCGCGCGAGGAGGAGGCGGGGGCATGAGTCCCACCCGGTTCGCATCCGAGCACAAGTGGCTCTACTACGGCGCGATCGTCGTGCTGCTCGGTCTCGTCGTGGCCGGCCTCGTGCGCTACTCGGCGATCACGACGAACAACAAGGCCGTGAGCAAGGCCAATCAGCTCGCCGACGCCGCGGTGGAGGCCGGACTGCCGCGCCCCGACACCGAGTTGGTCGCGAGCCTCCTGGGCACGGACGGCGGCCTGGTCTGCGACGATCCGGCCAGCGCCCTCAAGTCGGCGCTGTGGAAGATCAACGTGTCCAACGGCGCCGCGTTCGTCGGGCAGCGGCCCGTCATCGGCGACGGCAAGGCACTGCGGGCGGAGGCCACGATCATCGAGATCTACTGCCCGGAGAAGCTGGACAAGATCCAGGACAGGCTCGACGACCTGAAGACCGACGACACGGTGAGGCGGTGACCGTGTCCGAACTCGCCGAGAGGATCGCCGGTTTGATGGGCCGGGCCAGGACCGACCTGGCCGAGCTGGTCGCCATCCCCTCCGTCGCCGACCCGCGCCAGTACCCGCCCGAGGAATGCCGCAGGGCCGCACAGTGGGTGGCCGACGCCTTCACCGAGGCGGGGCTGCACGACGTGCATCTCGCCGAGACGCCCGACGGCAGCCACGCGGTCATCGGCCATCGCCCGCCGCCGCCCGGCGCCCCCACCGTCCTGCTGTACTGCCACTACGACGTGCAGCCGCCGCTGGACGACGCCGCCTGGACCACCCCGCCCTTCGCCCTCACCGAACGCGACGGCCGCTGGTACGGGCGCGGCACCGCGGACTGCAAGGGCAACATCGTGATGCACCTGACCGCCCTGCGCGCGCTCGGCGACGACATCCCGGTCGGCCTGAAGTTCGTCGCCGAGGGGTCGGAGGAGCAGGGCACGGGCGGCCTGGAGAGCTACGTGGCCGAGCATCCGGAGCAGTTCCTCGCCGACGCGCTGCTCGTGTGCGACACCGGCAACGCGGAGGTCGGCACGGGCACCGCCACCGTCACCCTGCGCGGCCTCGCCAACGTCGTCGTCACCGTCGACACCCTGGCCGGAGAGATCCACTCGGGCATGTTCGGCGGCCCCGCCCCGGACGCGCTCGCCGCCCTCATCCAGATGCTCTCCACGCTGCGCGACCCGGCCACCGGCGCCACCCGCGTCGACGGACTCGACTGCGAGGGCGTCTGGGAGGGCGTCGGCTACGACGAGGAGCAGTTCCGCGCCGACGCCGGCGTGCTGGACGGCGTCCGCCTCACCGGGACCGGCACGGTCGCCGACCGGCTGTGGGCCCGCCCCGCCGTCACCGTCCTCGGCGTCGACTGCCCGCCCGTGGTCGGCTCCGCCGCCGCCGTGCCGCCGAGCGCGCGGGCCCGCGTGAGCCTGCGGATCCCGCCCGGCACGGACCCGGCGACGGCCCGCGCGGCCCTCACCCGGCATCTCACCGAGGCCGCGCCCTGGGGAGTCCGGGTGGGCGTCGAGGACGAGAGCACCGGCGCCCCCTTCCGGGCGGCCACCGACGGCCCCGCCTACGCGGCGCTCGGCCGCGCCATGAACGAGGTCTACGGCAGGCCCATGGCCTTCCTCGGCCAGGGCGGCTCCATCCCGCTGTGCAACGTCCTCGCCGAGACCTACCCCCGCGCCGAGATCATCCTCATGGGCGTGGAGGAACCCAAGTGCCTCATCCACGCGCCCGACGAGAGCGTCGACCCGTCCGAGATCGAGCACATGGCCCATGTCGAGGCCCTCTTCCTCCGCGCCTACGCGACCACCGGAGGCCGCGGCCGCTGAACGTATCCGCCCGCCCGCGCGTCCCCGTACCGACGCTACGGTGCAGGGGACGGGGAGGGCTCGATGAACAGGCGGAGCAGGATCAGGGAGACGGCCGGCGTCGTGGCCGTGAGTACCGCGGCGCTCGTCGCGGTCCAGGGGTCGAGCGCCGGTGCGGGAGGCGACGAGAGCCGGACCGCGGAGCGCGTGACCGTGTGCGTCGGCACCCGGCCGACGGCCGGCCCACCCGACCCGGAGACCTCGCTGGACCGGGTGCTGCGCTACGTCCAGAGGAGGGGCGAGACACGCTACGCGAGTGTCTTCACCGGTCTGTCCGCCGACGACGACCCGAGGACGGCGGACGTGTACCGCATCCCCTCCAAGGCGTTCGACGCGGACGTCTGCGCCCATGCGGAGAAGGGGACACGGCTGCGGTTGCACGACACCGACGTCACCGCGCGCCGGCTCGAAGCCCTGGTCGACAGCACCGGCGACCGGATGGACCGCTGGGACGGCGAGTTCGACCTGCGGGAGGTGGGCCCGGACCCCAGTGGCTTCGTGTTCTTCGGCGTCGACGACCCGGCCAAGGCCGATCTCGTCCTCAAGAAGGACCTCGGCCCGTTCTGGGCGAAACACATCCGGGTGGAGTACGCGGAGTCGGCGTCGCCCCTCTGACACCGCGGCGGACCGGGCGAGAACCCCTCGCCGCGCCCCGGGGACGACTCGCGCCGCGCCCAGGGTCCGGCTTGCAGGGGTGAGAAGCACCTGCCTATCGTCGCGGCCATGCAGTCCTACACCATCGGCCAGGCCGCCCGGCTCCTCGGAGTGAGCCCCGACACCGCCCGCCGCTGGGCGGACGCCGGGCGGGTGGCCACCCATCGGGACGAGAGCGGACGGCGCCTCATCGAGGGCCGCGACCTCGCCGCGTTCTCGGTGGAACTGGCCGGAACCGGTGGCGAGGAGGGCATCACGTCCCACACGTCCGTGCGCAACGCCTTCCCCGGCATCGTCACCGCCGTCAAGCTCGGCGACGTCGCCGCCCAGGTGGAGATCCAGGCGGGACCGCACCGGCTGGTCTCCCTGCTGACCCGGGAGGCAGTCGAGGAACTCGGCCTGGAGGTCGGCGTGGAGGCCACGGCCAGGGTCAAGTCGACCAACGTGCACATCGATCGCTCCTGACCGGCCGCCGGGCGCGAACGCTCAGCCGGGGACCCCGGCGGTCCAGGACGGATAACGGCCGTCCACCCGGATGCTGTTGATGCCGCTGATGTGCCGGGCCCCGCACCGGTCCTGCGGCAGGACCAGTTGCGGTCCCGCCCGGTCCAGCGGCGTGCCGTCGATGCCCACCGCGAGCAGCACCGGGGCGTCGGCGAAGTCGGGGTCGATCTCGGCCCAGGTGAGCAGGGCGTGATGGCCGTCCGCGCCCGCCACCGCGATGAGGAAGCGCAGCCGGTCCTTGCGACGGGACGGATCGAAGCGGGGACCGGCGTCCCGCAGCACGTCGTGCAGCAGCGGGCCCTCGAATCCGTGGTGGCGCACACCGCTCGTGGCGCACTCGAAGGCGACGCGCGCACGGTGCTGGGGCCAGGCGAGCAGGTCGGGCACGGTCAGCAGGGCGGGCCGGGCGAGGTCACCGCTCAGAGCGAGTTCCGCGAGCGGGGGAGCCGGCGGCGTCGGCTGTGCAAGGGACTGGCTCACTGGACAGCACCTCCCGGTGGACCGTACCCCGCACGCAACCCGAGGCAAACGCACATGCGTACATCCGAAGCCCGTGGGCACAGCTCATGCGATGCGACAGGAGACGTACAGCTTGCATATGCGGAAGTATGATCAGGCCATAGCAGAACGTGAGCTCAGGACTGAGGATCACGACGGAGGTCTCAGCGGGCCTCCGAGTCTTCGAGGGAGTAGATCCGTGATGACCCGATCCGCGCGCCGGACCCGCCGCACCACCCGGACCCTTCAGGCGGCCGGCATCGGTGCCGCCGCGCTGCTGGCCCTGAGCGCCTGCTCCTCCTCCGACTCGTCCGACTCGCCGGAGAAGGCGAAGGGGTCGACGCCGTCGTCCTCCTCGCCGAAGCTCTCCGGCACGGTGACCGTGTTCGCCGCCGCCTCCCTCAAGGAGAGCTTCACGGCCCTGGGCCAGCAGTTCGAGAAGGCCCACCCGGGCACCAAGGTCACCTTCAGCTTCGGCGGCAGCGACAGCCTCGCCGCGAGCATCACGGGCGGCGCGCCCGCGGACGTCTTCGCCGCGGCCAGCCCCAAGACGATGGCCATCGTGACCGACAAGGGCGACGCGGCCACCACCCCCGAGACCTTCGTGCGCAACCAGCTCGAGATCGCGACGCTGCCCGGCAACCCGGACAAGATCGCCTCCCTGAAGGACCTCACCAAGTCCGGCCTCAAGGTCGTCCTGTGCGACAAGACCGTGCCGTGCGGGGCCGCCGCCCAGAAGGCGCTGGACGCGAGCAAGCTGAAGCTCACCCCCGTCTCCTACGAGCAGGACGTCAAGAGCGCCCTGACCAAGGTGGAGCTGAAGGAGGCCGACGCGGCGGTCGTGTACAAGACCGACGTGAAGGCGGCGGGTGACAAGGTGGAGGGCGTGGAGTTCCCCGAGTCCGCCGACGCCATCAACGACTACCCGATCGCCCTGCTCAAGGACGCGCCCAACAGCGCCGCGGCCAAGGCGTTCATCGAGCTGGTGCGGTCCCCCGAGGGCCAGAAGGCACTGACGGAGGCCGGCTTCCTGAAGCCATGAGTGATCCCCTGACCCCGCCCGCCGCGTCCGGCGCCCCGGCCGCCGACACCCTCGCCGGTGGACCGCGGCGCGGGCGCGTCCGGACGCCGGGCCGGGTGCGGGGCAAGGTGCCGCTCCCCCTGCTGCTCCCGGCCCTCGTCGGGCTCGCGTTCCTGCTCCTCCCGCTGATCGCGCTGCTCGTACGGGCGCCCTGGCGCAGCCTGCCGGAGCAACTGGCCAAGCCCGAGGTCTGGCAGGCCCTCCAGCTCTCCCTGTTCTCGGCCACGGCGGCCACCGCGGTGAGCCTGGTGCTCGGGGTGCCCCTCGCCTGGCTGCTGGCCCGTACGGAGTTCCCGGGCCGCGGACTCGTCCGGGCCCTGGTCACCCTGCCCCTCGTCCTGCCTCCGGTGGTCGGCGGTGTCGCGCTGCTGCTGGCCCTCGGCCGCAACGGCGTCGTCGGCAGACTGCTCGACTCGTGGTTCGGGATCACGCTGCCCTTCACGACGGCCGGGGTCGTCGTCGCCGAGGCCTTCGTGGCGATGCCCTTCCTGGTGATCAGCGTGGAAGGCACCCTGCGGGCGGCCGACCCGCGCTACGAGGAGGCCGCCATGACCCTCGGCGCCTCCCGCTTCACCGCGTTCCGCCGGGTCACCCTGCCCCTCATCGCGCCGGGCATCGCCGCCGGTTCCGTCCTGGCCTGGGCCCGAGCCCTCGGCGAGTTCGGCGCGACGATCACCTTCGCGGGCAACTTCCCCGGCCGCACCCAGACCATGCCGCTGGCCGTCTATCTGGCCCTCCAGAGCGACCCCGACGCGGCGATCGCCCTGAGTCTCGTCCTGCTGCTGGTGTCGGTCGCGGTGCTCGCCGGACTCCGGGACCGCTGGATGACGGCGGCCTCATGACGGACACGAGGACGAGCCGGACGACGGACACGGGTACGCAGGACGACGCCTGGCACGGGTACACGGGTACGAGGACGACACCGGGGACGGGTACGAGGACCGTACCCGGCGTCCGCACGAGGGTGGGGTGATCGCGTCATGACCGAGGCGGACCCGGTGGCGAAGGACGCCCCGTCCGGCACGGGCCTCGACGCCCGTCTCGTCGTCCGGCGCGGCTCGTTCCACCTCGACGTGGCGCTGTCCGCCGCCCCCGGGGACGTCGTCGCGCTGCTCGGCCCGAACGGCGCGGGCAAGACGACCGCGCTGCGCGCCCTGGCCGGGCTCACCCCGCTGTCCGAGGGCGGCCGGCTGCTGCTGGACGGCGCCCGTCTGGACCGTACGCCGCCGGAGTTGCGCCCCGTCGGCGTCGTCTTCCAGGACTACCTCCTCTTCCCGCATCTGTCCGCGCTCGACAACGTCGCCTTCGGACCGCGCTGCCAGGGCGTGCCCAAGGCGGAGGCCCGCGCCCAGGCCGCCGCGTGGCTGGAGCGCATGGGCCTCGCCGCGTTCGCCGGGACCAAGCCGCGCCGGCTCTCCGGTGGACAGGCGCAACGGGTCGCCGTCGCCCGCGCCCTCGCCACCCGCCCCCGGCTGCTGCTGCTCGACGAACCGCTCGCCGCGCTCGACGCCCGTACGCGGCTGGACGTGCGGGCCCAGCTCCGGCACCATCTGGCCGACTTCGAGGCGGTCGCCGTCCTCGTGACGCACGATCCGCTCGACGCGATGGTGCTCGCCGACCGGCTCGTGGTCGTCGAGGACGGCCGGGTGGTCCAGGAGGGCGGCCCCTCGGACATCGCCCGCAGACCGCGCACCGACTACATCGCCCAGTTGGTCGGGCTCAACCTCTACCGGGGCGCGGCCGAGGGCCACACCGTACGGCTGGAGGCGGGCCCGGCGATCACCACGACCGAGCGGCTCGACGGGCCCGTCTTCGTGGCGTTCCCGCCGGGCGCCGTGACCCTCCACCGCGACCGCCCCACCGGCTCCAGCGCCCGCAACCTGTGGCAGTGCCGTGTCGCGGGTCTGGAGACGCACGGCGACCAGATCCGCGTGGACCTCACCGGCGAGCTCCCGCTCGCCGCCGACCTGACGACGGTCGCCGCGGCGGAACTCGGCCTGCATCCCGGCGCGCCCGTCTGGGCCACGGTGAAGGCGGCCCAGACGCACGCCTATCCGGCGTAGACCCTCGTCTACGCACCTGTCTGCGTCCCCGCCGGGACCGCCGTCGCGCGGACCATCACGCAGTCGAACTCCACCACCCGGCCGGTCGCCTCCTCCCGCGACACCGGGTACATGCCGGTGATCTCGAAGCCGCGCTCCTCGTACACGGCGATGGCCTCGCCCATGCGGGGGCTGCCCTCGTACAGCCGCAGCGTGGCGACCTCCGACTGCATGCCCACGAACTCCGCCGCGCGATCCCCGGCACCCGCGAACACCTCCAGGTCGTAGCCCTGGGTGTCCATCTTCAGATAGGGGCGGGGGTCGTCGATCCCGGCGAGGGCCGCGTCCATCATCCCGTCGAGACGGCGGACCTCGATCTCCTCCGTACGGGTCTTGGCGAATCGCTTGTAGCGGTCCTTGCCGTAATCGCTGGGCGGGAGAAGGGAGTTCATGGTGTTCCAGCCCACGTGGATGGACTGGGTGGTGTTCTCCCGTCCGAGCCCGATCCGGTGCACCCGCCAGTCGGGGTCGCCCTCGGCGGCCTGCCGGAGCTTCTCGAAGGCCTCCGCTGTCGGCTCGAAGGAGACGATCCGGCCGGTGTAGCCGAGGCGGCGCAACTGGCGGCCGTACTGACCGGAGTTGGCGCCGACGTCGAAGACGCAGTTCACCTCGTACCGGTCCAGCAGGGCGGTGACGTGCTGCCCGCACAGATAGGACGCGGCCGAGAGCTGGAACTTGCGCTCGTCGGCCGCCGTCTCCTTCTCGTCGAGCAGGAGACGGGCGCCGGTGCCCCCGAGCGGGACCTGCTTCCAGGCCGCCGTCCGCCCCCGCAGCACCAGATCGGCGCCCTTGCCCAGGGCGACGCGTCTGCGCACACCGCGCCGGTAGACCACCGCGGCTCCCGATCCGAGGTCCAGCACCTGCACCCCGATCCGGGGAAGCAGACCTAGCAGCTTTCTGTGAAGGGTCGCCATGGACCACACCCTGTCAGACATCCCCGCGCGTCCACCGGCAGTTGGTTGAACCGCCCTTCGGCCGCGTGATAGAGGCAGGGGGTGACCTCACCTGAGACCGGCATCCCGCCACTGGCCGCCGCACTGGGCATGAGCCCCCACCCGGAAGGTGGCTGGTTCGTCGAGACCTGGACCGCGCCCCAGGCCTTCCTGCCCGACGGCTACCCGGGTCCCCGCGCCGCCGCCTCCGCCATCTACTTCCTCCTCACGCCGGGCGACACCTCCGCCTGGCACACCGTCCGCTCGGACGAACTCTGGCTGTGGCACCGCGGCGGACCCCTCGACCTCCTGCTCGGCGGCGACGGGACCAGCCCCCAGTCCACTCCGCAGGTCGTCCGCCTCGGGCCCCGCGTCGAGGCCGGGGAGCGCCCCCAGGTCCTCGTCCCGGGCGGTGTCTGGCAGTCGGCCCGGCCGGCCGGTGACGAGGAGGTTCTGGTGAGCTGCGTGGTGGCGCCCGGATTCGACTACGACGACTTCCATCTCCTGGACTCCGGTCGCTGAAGGGGCCGTTGACACGGAAGGGGCCGCCGAGGGACCGCCGGGCGTCCCTGGGACGGCCTCCGGGCGGCCTTCCGACCGCCTCGGTGCGTTCCTTGGCGGCTTTGTGACGCGGGTCCCCGGTTGCGGATCGCCCGGGTGGGGCATCACCCGAGGGCAGGACCGGCCGCGCACCGTTTCGCGCGGGGTCCCGGTCGACGGGGACGGAGCCGTCGGCCGGGTGCTTGTCGTCCTGGAGGGGGAAGAGAGGTGTCAGTCATGCGTGCGCACCAGCGCACCGTCCGGCCGACCGCCCGCGTGGAGTACACACTGCCGCGTACGGCCGTCTCGGCGGGCAGGGCCCGCAAGCTGACGACGGCGTTCCTGACCCGGCCGCGGTCACGGCTCGCCGCGCCGACCGCGGACCAGGTGGACGACGCCACACTGATCGCCTCCGAGCTCGTCGCCAACGCCGTGCGCCACGGGCGCAGCGGCTGCCGGCTGCGGCTGCAACTGGGGCACGGGCGGGTGACCGTCGAGGTCCACGACGACAGTCCGGGACGGCCGCGGATCGGCGCGCTGGACACGGAATCGGAAAGCGGCCGGGGCCTGGCCATGGTCCAGGAGCTCGCGCACAGCCTGGAGATCGTCAGTACGGGCTTCGGCGGCAAGACCGTACGCGCGGTGCTGGCGGTCCGGTAGCGGTTCGCCGAGATTTCGGGTTTGGCGCGGCCGAAAATGGGAACGCGAACCGAAAATTCATCGCAATTTCAATGACCGCGAAAAAGCAGACGGCCGGCGTCCGCACCGTGTGGTGCGAGCGCCGGCCGTCCGGTGTCCCGGACTAGGCGGGGACGATGTTCTCCGCCTGCGGGCCCTTCTGGCCCTGCGTGACGTCGAAGGTCACCTTCTGGCCTTCCTGAAGCTCACGGAAGCCAGAGGTGGCGATGTTCGAGTAGTGGGCGAAGACGTCGGCGCCGCCGCCGTCCTGCTCGATGAAGCCGAAGCCCTTTTCCGCGTTGAACCACTTCACGGTGCCAGTAGCCATGTCAAATCTCCTTCGGGGCTAAGCTCGAAGGCCCACACCTCGTGGACCCGCGTCGCCGTAATGATTGCCCCAACCGGAATGCACCGGAAAAACTTTGGGAACCACAACTGCAACTGAAATCGACAGTAGCACGTCAGCCGCCTCGAAGGCGGCGCACTATCTCACCCCGCCACGGGGAATATCAAAATCTCGCGGACCCGTGCACCAAATTCTGTAACGGCCGGAGCAGATATTCGGGCGCCGCCGGGAAACACCGCCGCGGGGCCGCCCGGAAGCACCTGCCCGGGGCCGTCGGGAGCGCGTTCAGGCGTCCTGCGGTGTCGAACCGCGCAGCTCCTCGTTGATCCGCAGGGCTTCGTCGAGGCTGTCCTCCAGCGTGACGATTCTGCAGGCCGCCTCGACGGGCGTGCCCTGGTCGACGAGGTCCCGGGCGCGGGCGGCGATCCTGAGCTGGTTGCGGGAGTAGCGGCGGTGGCCGCCCTCGGAGCGGAGGGGGGTGATCAGCCCGGCCTCCCCGACGGCCCGCAGGAACGCGGGCGTGGCGCCGATCAGCTCGGCCGCACGGCCCATCGTGTAGGCGGGGTAGTCGTCGTCTTCGAACCGGTCGGTGGGGCTCATGGTGCTTCCCTGGGGCGCATGCATCACCTTCCACTCTGGCAGATCCGCGCCGGTACCGGACGGGGGCACCCGTTACCGGCCCGGCGGCATCCGCGCGCCGCACTCACCCGGACGGCCCGGTGCGCTGGTGGGGGGCGGTGGCCGGTGGTGGCGTGGAGGGACACAGCCCGTTCTCGGGACCGTCCTCGGGAGGCCCTCGCATGATCCGTCCGTCCTGTCTCCTCGCGTCCGCCCTGACCGCGGGGATGCTGCTCTCGACGGCCGCCTGCTCGGGCGGCGGAGGTGACGGCGGCGGCTCCGGCCGTACGGACGCGCCCGCGTCCCCGGCGTCCACGGTCCCGGCCTCTCCCGTGGCCGAGGAGACCGGTGCCGCGAAGGCCTCGCCCTCCCCGTCCGTGCGTGCGCTCACCAAGGCGGAGGCGCAGTCGGCGCTGATCACCAACTCCGACCTGGGGTCGCAGTGGGACGAGTCGAAGGGCGTGGCGGCCTGGCACGACGCGCTGCTGAAGAGCAAGGTCGACGCCTCGGCGTTCGTCACCGACAAGGGGAACGCCCAGCAGTGCCAGAAGCTGCTGGACGGCCTGTACGCGGAGGACCTGCTCGGCAAGCCGCAGGGTGCAAGCGCGGTCACCGGCTTCGACGACAGCGACAACGACGCCCAGATGCGCTACGAGGTCGCCTCGTACGGGAAGAGCGCCCTGGACAGCAGGTTCGACTGGCTGAAGACGCTGCCGGACGTCTGCGACGAGTTCACGGCCGTCAACGGCAAGGGGGACAAGCAGACCGTCCAGGTCGTCTCGACCCATCTGCCCGATGTGGGGGACGCCCGCCAGGGCCTCCAGGTGACGATGAGCGGTGAGCTGGAGGGCGATCCCGAGACACTGACCCTCGACTTCGCGGCGGTGCGCGTCGGCGACAGCGCGCTGTCCCTCACCAACGGGGGCCTCTCGGGCACCGAGCACCAGTCGACGGAGCAGGCGGTTCAGGCGGGCACGAACCGGCTGAAGGACGTCCTGGCGGGGAAGTCGCCCGCGCCGACACAGGGCTGAGCGGGGGCCGGTGCCCGGATGCACCACGGCCCGGGCAACCTGTGGTGGGGCTGCCGCGGGCCGGAGGTGTCAGTGGGTGCGGTTCAGAGCCGGTCCATTCGGGTGTAGGGGCTCAGGACGCGGACCTGGCGAGCGCCGAAGTCGACGAGCATCGCGATGCCCTCTTCGACGCCGACGATCGTGCCCAGGCCGTACTGGTCGTGGGAGACGCGGTCTCCGAGGCTGAACTCCTTGGCCACGGGGACGACGGGTGCAGCGAAGGGGCTGGTGGGCAGGTGGCGCCGGGGCGCGGAGGATTTACTCATCGTGAATCCAGTATGGGCCCTATTCCGGCGGACGGTAGGGCCTGATGGTCTCGATCGCGCTCCGACTCGGCGTCCCCGGGGGCTACGGAACGGGGTGGGCGGGGTGCCCTGCGTACGCTCTCCGCCCGGCCGTCCGGGCGTTCCCTGAGGTCAGCCGACGGGGCCCCGGCTCCGTGATCTTTCCGGTGCGCGGGGCCGTCCTCCGGGCGAGCCTGTCGCGGACCGGACAACCGACGGGGGCATCCGGGGGGCGGCAGCGTGGCGCGTCCGGGTCCGGCCGGCCGCGGGAGGCCGGCCGGACGCCCGGGTCAGCCCACCAGGAGTTCGCGCTTGAGGTCGCGCAGTTCCCGGGCGTCCATGTGCAGGCCGTCCTTCAGGTACGAGCGGAAGTCGCCGTACTGGGCGCGGACCTCGTCGAAGCCGGAGTTGAGGTACTCGGCGCGGACGTCGAGCAGGGGCTTGTAGACGGCGGCCTGGGCCGGCGGCATGGCCGCGAGCGTGGCCGCGTTCGCGGCGGCGCGGTAGGTGTTGCTGGCGAGGTAGTCGTTCATCACCGTGGAGCGCGGGACGCCGAGGGCGGTGAGCAGGGCCGCGCTGGACCAGCCGGTGCGGTCCTTGCCGGCGGTGCAGTGGTAGAGGACTCCGTCGCCGGCGGCGGCCCCGGCGTAGACGGTGGTGTAGGCGGCCCGCGCGCTGTCGCCGCTGACCATGAACTTCTCGCCGTCGACCATCATCCTGACGGCCTCGGCCTCGGTGGTCGGCATGGCCGTGAGCGTGGACGACCCGGCGAGGACGTCGGCGACGGTGTAGGAGGCGCCGGAGGGCACCCGGTCCGGGGCCGAGGAGCGCTCCGACTCCATCCGCAGGTCGTACACCGCGTGGATGCCGAGCCGCCCGAGCTTCGCGAGGTCGGCGTCACTGAGCTTGTTCAGGGCGTCCGAGCGGTAGATCTCGCCCATCTTGACCCAGTGGCCGTCGCCGGTGCGGTAGCCGCCCGCGTCCCGGAAGTTGACCGCGCCGTCGAGCTTGACGAGCCGGTCGGCGAGGTGGAGGGAACCGCCCTGCTGCGGGACGAGGTCGAACCACTGCCGGTCGGCGGCGGGCAGTCCGCGCACGGTGACGTCGCCCGTGGCGCCGCCCCTGGCGACGGTCCGTCCGGCGGCGCGCACGACCACCTGGCGCACTCCGGGGGCCTTCCACACGATGCGGTACGAACCGTCGTCACCGGCGGTGACGGTCGCGGACGTGAAGGGGATGTGCTTGGAGGAGGCGTGGGCCGGGGTGTGGCCGTGGCCGCCGGGCGTGGCGGAGGCCGCGGGGGCGGTCACGGAGACGGCGGTGAGCGCGAGGACGACACCGGCCAGGGATGCGATCTTCATGACCCGGATAGTTGGTGATTGAACCTAATTTTCGGTGTACACGGCCGGACATCCCGACAGCCCCCGCATGTCGGACCGGTGACCGGGGTCGGCCGGTGCCGGGGGGGAGGTCGGCCGGTACCGGGGGAAAGGAGTGGCGGCACGTGGGAGCCGGCCGGGAAGGGCCGGCCCCCGCGCCCGTTGAGCCTGAGCCCGCGGAGCCCGTGGGCTCAGTTCAGGTCCAGCCGGGAGTAGACCGCTCCCGTGGTGTCGCGGACGACGACGTGCCGGACGGCGTAGTCCTGGTCGGCGGCGGGCAGATCGGTGCTGACGTACCAGACGCCCCAGCCGGGGTTCCCCGCGAGCTCCAGCAGCTTGGCGTGCAGGGTTCCGGCCGTGGTCCGCACCGTGACCCGCGACGCGGTGCCGGTGCCGCCGTAGTACACGCCGGAGAGCGTGACGTGGCCCTGGGCGGTGCCCTCGACGAACGCGGAGACACCGGGCGTGTGCAGGTCGATGTTGCCGTTGACCACGTTCGTGAACTGGGGGTAGGGGTTGTCGGGCGTCGTCCAGTGCTTGCCCTCGGGCGTCAGCCAGAACTCGGCGCCGCCGGGCTCGGTGACGTGCTCGTCCGGCGCGACGATCCGGGCCGTGGGGGCGGTCTTGGCGACCTGGAGCACGCGGGCGTGTGCCGGGACCGCGGCGCCGTGCGCCGGCCGGGCGGCGGACGCCGGTCCCGCCGGCGAGACCCCGTACGCGGCCGTGGGTGCCGTGATGAGCGCGGCGGCGGCCACGGCCACCGCCGCGTACCTCTTCCTACCTGCCATGGACGGACAACTCCTCGTGATGGGGACGGTGTTCGGACGGTGCGGGGGCGCCGCTCCCCCGTGCGGACCTCGGGCGCCCGCCGGCCGGACGACGCCGGCCGGAGATCTCTCGCGCGGACCCGTCAGCCGAGCGCGCTCGTGGCTCGCCACTGGTCCCAGGCCAGGTTCCAGTCGCCGTAGCCGTTGCCGACGGCGACCGTGTCCCGGGAGCCGACGACCTTGACGACGTCGCCGGGGATCACCTCGTCGAAGAAGCGCTTCGCGGGGCCGCCGGTGGCGAGTCCGACGCAGCCGTGCGTGACGTTCTGGCGGCCGCCGTAGACATTCGCCTTCGGGTTCTGGTGGAGGTAGGTGCCCGAGGCGGTGAGGTGGACGGCGTAGTAGTAGTAATCCGCGTACTGGTCGCCGTAGCCGACCGACCGCGAGTCCATGAACACCTTGGACGCCTTGTCGGAGACGACCATCGTGCCGTTCCAGGTGTCCATGCCCGGCGCGCCCGCGGTGATCGGGACGCGGCGCGACGATCCGGCGGTTTCGAGCGTCATGAAGTGTGTACGGACATCGACAGTGGCGACGAAGGAGCGGCCGACCGTGAAATGCCTGGTGATTCCGGCCCCGGCCCGGACGGTGACCGCCGTGCCGGGCTTCCAGTACGCGCGGGGCCGGAAGTCGACGCGCTGCCCGTCGGCGAGGTTACGGTCCTTCACCCAGCCCCAGGAGCCCTCGGTGTCGGCGGTCACCTTCAACTGCCGCTCCACCGCGGCCCGTTCGGCCACCGGTATGGGACGGTCGAAGGTCACCGAGACCGGCATGCCGACCCCCACGGTCTGCCCTTCGGCGATGTTGACGTGCGCGCCCGGCAGAGGCCTGGGCGGTGTGGCCGAGGGCTTCGGCCGTGCCGTGCCCGTCGGTTCGGCGGTGGCGGCCGGCCTGCCCCCCGGCCCGGCCTCCCCGCCCCCGGCGTCGGCCGCCGCCCGTGCGGAGCAGCCGGCGAGCGCGAGCGCGCACAGCGCCGCCGCCGCGCTCCGGACGCGGACCGACCGGCCTCTGCGGCCCCGCGGTTTCCTAGTCATGGTGATCCCCCCGTGGTGTGTTTCGATGTGCGACGTACGGGACCTGTACGCGCGGCGGGGACGGCCTGGTTGCACACGGCCGGAGAATTCGCGGACATTCGGGCGGGGGGCATGACCGAGGAAGAGTTCGACGCGTTCTACGCGACCGCGTTCCCCCGGCTGACAGGCCAGCTCTACGCGTTCACGGGGGATCACGGCGAGGCGCAGGACGTCGTCCAGGAGGCGTTCGTCCGCGCGTGGGACCGGCGGCGCGAGTTCCTCGCCGACGGCGCTCCCGAGGCGTGGATACGGACCGTGGCGACACGGCTCGCGGTGAGCCGCTGGCGCCGGGCCCGCCGCTGGCTGGAACTGGTGCGCCGCACCCCGCCGGCCGACCACACCCCGGGCCCGGGGCCCGAACGCACCGCGCTCGTCACCGCGTTGCGCACGCTCCCCGAGGCGCAGCGGATGGCGATCGTTCTGCACCATCTGTGCGACTTGAGTGTCGAGCAGGTAGCCTCCGAGACCGGTGCCCCCGTCGGCACGGTCAAGGCCCGTCTCGCGCGGGGCCGGGCGGCGTTGGCACGGGTGCTCTCGGAGGATTCGGCGGATCCGGCCGGTTCAGCACGTCCGTCGGGCCTCGCGGGCGAGGGGGAGAGGGAGGACGACCGTGTCCGATGAACTCACCACCGCCCTGCGCGAGTTGGCGACCGAGGCGGAGAGGCCTCCCGGGCTGACCGGTGCGGAGATCCGCGGCCGGGCCACGGGCCGCCGGCGCCGCCGTCGTACGGCCGTGGCCGCGGCCGGCGTCTCCGTCGCGGGCGCGCTCGCCCTGGTCGTGACGCTGGGCCCGGACGACGGGGCGCGGCACGAGCCTCCTCCGGCCGCGAGTCCTGGTCCCACGGTCGCCCCGAGCCTGCCGGTGTCCTCTCCGGACGCCACGATCGATCTGGGCAGGCGGGTGATCTCGGTGGCCGGCCAACGGCTGACGCTCCACGGCGACAACCTGACCACGGTCGGGCAGGCGGTCCGGACGACGGTCACCGGGAAGGAGGCCACCATGCGGGTCTCCGGCAGGACGGTCGGCTTCGGCGGGGGCTACTCCTTCAACGCCTCCTGGGTGGTCAGGCTCACCGATCCCGACGGCGGGACGGACTACGTGGGCTCCATGAGCTACGGCGACCAGGGCATCACCGACCCCGACAACGGCTGGATCAACCTGGACAAGTCCGACGCCAAGCTGCTGTACGACCGGCTCGCGCCGGGCGCGGTGGTCGAGATCCGGCCCTCGGGGGCGGACCGGGGCACGGCGACGGCGGGCTCGGACACGGCCACCGGCACCGGCTCGACGGCCGGCTCGGAGGGCTCGGGCTCGGGGACCTCGGGCGGTTAGAGGGACCCCAGGCGGTCGGAGGGGACCTCGGCCGGTCGGAGCGGCCCGCGCGCCCTCAGAGGGGCGGCTGCGCCGGGGCGGGGCCGAGGGTCGTCGTGCCCGGGGCGGTGCGGTGGCCCAGGCCCGTGCGGTAGGCGTCCAGGGCCGCCTCCACCCGGCCGGTGCGCCGCAGCAGGTCGCCGAGCAGCCGGCACAGGTCCGCCAGGTCGCCCGCCGCGCCCGCCCGCTCCAGCAGGCTCATCGCCCGCACGTAGTGCTCCTCGGCCGCCTCGGTGTCCCGGGTGTCCTCCGCGATGATCCCGAGCAGGCGGTGCGCGGCGGCCGCGTGGATGGCGCCCCGCTCGGAGTTCAGGTCGCCGAGCACCTGCCGCAGCATCTCGCCCGCCTCGTCGGACCTGCCGCGCCGGTGCAGCACGTCGGCCAGTTCCACCGCGACCTGGCTGGTGTAGAGCGCGGCCCGCTTCGCGGAGAGCATGGCCTGCGCCTCGCGCAACTCGCTCTCCGCACGCTCCAGTTCACCGTTCTGCGCGTACAGATAGCCGCGCATCCAGTGGCAGTTGGCGAGTTCGGTGCGGATCTGGAGCTGGCGGTAGAGCTCGGCGGCCTTGGCGAGGGAGACGTCGGCCTCGGCGATCCGCCCCTCGGCGATCATCGTCCGGGCCACCGAGCGGTGCATCCGCGCCACCAGCGCCGGGTCCTGGACCTGCGGCGCGAGGGCGAGCGCGAACTCGGCGGCCTGGGCGGCGCGCGCATGCGCGCCCATGTCCATGTAGGGGGCGATGACTCCCGTGTAGAGGAGGAGCAGCGCCTCGGGATCGTGCAGGCCCGTCCGGTTGAGCTCGTCGAGGGTGGACTCGAACAGGTAGCAGGCGTAACGGAGTTCACCGGCGAGGTAGTGGGAGACCGCCCGGCCCCGCACGGCGGGCACCCGCTGCGTCAGCGGCGCGTCCCCCAGTCGCTGCTCCGACTCCTCGAAGCGCCGCTGCGCCGTCTCCAGATCCCCTGTGTCCAGGGCGCATTCGCCCAGTCCCAGAAGCGCGGCCGCCTGTTCGGCGACCAGCCCGTGGGCGTCCGCCTCCGCGAGCAGGACGGCGTAGACCTCGGCGGCCACCTCGGCCTCTCCGGTGGACAGCGTGCGCTGCGCGTCCGTCAGCCGCAGCCGCAGGTCGGTGGCGAGATGGGCGGGGCGTCCGGTCGCCAGTTCCTCGTAGGCGACGCCCAGTCGGCCGGCTATGTGCCGCAGCGCGGGTTCGGAGGCCCGGACCCGGCCGGCCTCCAGGGTGGAGATGTACGCGGGCGTGTACACGGGCTCCGCGAGCTGTTTCTGCGTCAAACCGCGTTCCGTACGCAGCTTTTGCACCCTGCGCCCGATGATCTCAGGGTCGTCCCGCTCCGCCATGGGTCAAGCATGCCATCAAGCCGAGCCGGGACGGTCCGGCTTTTGACTACTGTCCAACTCCGGGACCCTCTTGCGATGTGCGCCCGGGAGCCTCTACGTTAAGCGCCGGATTAAGCCTGCTTAATACGCCGCTGTTGTTGCGAGGTCACCGTGCTCCGACGTATTTCCGCGCGCTACTCCAGAGGGCTTCTCGCCGCCGTCATCGCGGTCGCCGCGCTGGTCACGGCGGCGAACGTCGGCCCCGCGAGAGCGGCCGACCAGGCCCCCGCGACCCGCACCGCCACGCACGCGACCGGTCACCCGGGACTCGCCGCGAACCGGTGACGCCCTTCCCGCGCGGTCGCGCGAAAGCGGCGAATCCCCCGTACGACGAAATCCTGGCGCCTACGCTGACCCGGTGACCTCTACCGCCGCTCGTACCGCGCTGGACCTCACCGCCGACCTCCCGGTCCCCGCCCTGGAGGACTTCTACCGGGATCTGCACCGGCATCCCGAGCTGTCGCTGCGCGAACACCGTACGGCCGCCCTCCTCGCGGAGCGGCTGCGCAAGGCCGGGTACGACACGACCGAGGGCGTGGGCGGCACGGGCGTCGTCGGCGTCCTGCGCAACGGGGACGGGCCCACCGTCCTGCTGCGCGCCGACATGGACGCGCTGCCCGTCCCCGAGGAGACCGGGCTGCCGTACGCCTCGGCGACCGCCGGGGTCATGCACGCCTGCGGTCACGATCTGCACGTCACCTGGCTCACCGGCGCGGCCGAGGCGCTCGCCGCCGGACGGGACACCTGGTCCGGCACGCTCGTGCTGGTCGGGCAGCCCGCCGAGGAGACCGGCGAGGGCGCGGCCCGCATGGTCGCGGACGGTCTCCACGAACGCTTCCCGGTGGCCGACGTCCTGCTCGCCCAGCACGTGGCGCCCGGACCCGCCGGGCTGTACGCGCACTCCCCGGGCCTGATCATGTCCGCCTCGACCGACATCGACATCGTCGTGCACGGCCGGGGCGGGCACGGTTCGCGCCCCGAGGCGACCGTCGACCCGGTGGTGACCGCCGCGTACATCGTCACGCGGCTCCAGACGGTCGTCAGCCGGGAGATCGCGGCCCGGGAGTCCGCCGTGCTGACGGTGGGACGGATCGAGGCGGGCACCCGGCACAACATCATCCCGTCCGAGGCCCGGATCTCCCTGAACCTGCGGACGCAGTCGCTGGACGTGCGGGAGCGGATGATCGCCGCCGTGCGGCGCGTGGCGGCGGGCGAGTGCGCGGCGGCCGGCTGCCCGGCCGAGCCCACGGTCACCGTCGGCAACGACTTCCCGATGACCGTCAACGACGCCGAGACCGACCGCCGTGTCGCCGCCGTGCACGGGGAGGTCTTCGGTGCCGGGACGATCCTCGACCCCGGTCCGGCCATGGGCAGCGAGGACTTCCCCCGGCTCGCGGACGGCCGCATCCCCTACTCCTACTGGTTCGTGACCAGCACCCCCGCCGACGTCTGGAACGCGGCCCCGGGCGCCGACGACCTCATGATCCGGCTCGCGGCAGTGCCCAGCAACCACAGTCCGCACTTCGCCCCCGACCTGTCCACGGTCGCCCCGGGCGTACGGACCCTGGTCTCGGGAGCGCTCGCCTGGCTGTCGGCCTAGGGCGGGTCCGACGATCACCGGCCCTGGGGCCGAACTCCCCCGGGCCGGCGGGTATCGCTCAGGCCTGTGTCTGCAACTGGCTGAGCTGCCGCCGGACATGGTCCAGCGCGCCCTGCCGTCGCCCGGGCACACGCTGTCTCAACCGGGCCAGTTCCGCCCCGAGTTCACGGGCCAGCACCGGATCGGCGACACGGCCCCACTGGTGGTGGGCCCGGTCCACGGCCGACTCCACCTCCGGGGCGCCCGGCGCCTGTCCCGCGTCCAGCCGGGTCCCGGCGAGGGCCAGCCAGCCGCGGCAGCTCCGTTCCGCGTCCCCCGCGAGCATCGCCAGGTCGGCCCGTACCTCCATCCAGTGCAGGACCTGCTCGGAGCCGGGCCCGTGCGTGCGCAGCGCCTCCCGCTCCCGGTGCGCCGCCAGCGCGAGGGCGTCCTCGTGACGGCCGTCGCGCACCGCCGCGGTGATCTCCCCGTGCGGATCGGCGGGCAGGTTGGCCGGCGGGGCCGACGAGGGGGCGGGCAAAGTGGCCGGCGGAGCCGAACGGGGCGCGGGCGGGACGGTCGGCGGGGGCGTCGGCGGTACGGCAGGTGGAGCGGGCAAGTGCACCGTTTCGGCGGCCGGTTGAGCCGCCGCGTGCGTGGACCCGGCGGCCGGCGGAGCCGTGACGGTCGTGAACTCCGGTGCCGGGGGCCACGGCCGGCCGGCCCAGGTCTGCCCGGGCGCGAGGACGAGGTCCGCCCGCCGGGTGCTCTCCTCGCCGGACGTCCTCGTCAGGGCCTGCTGGTGGAGCTGGGCGGGATGCGGCCGGTGGCCGCTGCGGAGCAGGGTGGCCACGGCTCGCATGTACGCGGGCTGCGCGACCGTACGACGGGACGGCGGCGGGGCGACACGGCCGTACAGCTCGGTCGCCGGGCCCGCCGTGAGGGGGCGCCCGGCGAGGAACTCCCAGGTGTCCGCGTCCGCGTGCAGGTCGACGAAGACGGTCGTCGAACCCGGCGGGCGCAGCCGCAGTTCGTCGGCGATCCAGCGCCAGGGGAAGGCCGTGTAGCGGACCGTCGCCGGGGTGGTGCGGGCCAGCGCGAGGTGCGGAAGCCGCTGCCGGCGGTCGAGTTGGAGCTGGCCGGTCACGAACATGGTCAGCGGTCCGGGCGCCGTCGCCGCCGCGCGCAGCCGGGTCAGCACGGCCTGCGGCTCCAGCGGGTCGGCCAGTTCGACGACGTTCGCCGTGTCGGTTCCCGACAGCACCGGCGGGGCGACGGCCGCGAGCACGGGGAGCACGGAAGCCGCGTCCACCAGACACCCCTTGCCCACGGGTGAGGCGGCGAGGAGCAGCACGGTTCCGGGCACGGATTCTCTCCCCCATCGTTCGGACACCTCAGCACCGTAACGGCTGCGCGTGCAAAGATCCGCCGCCCCGGCTACTTCCGCCCACCGTCGGCCGCCCTGCGACGGACGGCGAAGATCGTGGTGTCGTCGGCGAGCCGCCCGCCGCAGTGGTCCAGCGTGCCGTCGCGCACCCACCGGACGAGCCGGTGCGGATCGGCGGTGCGCGGGTCCCGTGCCAGTGCCTTGGCGAGGGCGTCGCGGAGCGGGAAGAAGTCACCCGCCGCGTCGCGGGCCTCGGTCACCCCGTCGGTGACCAGGAGCAGCGTCTCCCCGGGGGCGAGGGGGACGCGGAGCACCGGTGGCGGCGTGGAGGCCAGATCGCCCATGCCGAGCGGGAGTCCGTCACCGGGAGGCAGGCTCCGCACCCCGTCGGGGGTGACCACGAGCGGCGGCTCGTGACCGAAGTTGACGACCTCGACCGTGGCCGGGGTGTCCTCGGGGAAGGCGACCAGGACTCCGGTCGCGAAACGGTCGTTGTCGTCGCGGCCGAGCGCCACGCGGTAGCCGTTGTGCCGCAGCATCCGGATCTCCAGCCGGGCGGCGACCGTGGTGAGCGCCGGCTCGTGGTACCCGGCCTCGCGGAAGGTGCTGAGCAGCGCGGCAGCCGCCTCGACCGCCGCGAGACCCTTGCCCTGGACGTCCCCGAGCAGCAGGCGGGTGCCGTGCCGGCCGGGCTGGATGTCGTAGAAGTCGCCGCCGACCCGGGCCTCGCTGTCGGCGGCGAGGTAGACGGCCGCGTGGTCGAGGCCGCCCCAGCCCGGGGGCATCGGGCGCAGCACGGTGCGCCGGGTCGTCTCGGCGACGTCCCGCATGTGCAGCATCTGGCGCTCCGCGCGCAGCCGCACGGAGCAGGCGAGGGCCGCGAGGGCGCCGCCGACCACGACGAGGATGAAATCGGGCAGGCCGTTCTGGTACCGGTGCGGCCACGACGCGTCGATGGCGACGTAGGCGAGCAGCGACAGCACGCCGAGGGCCAGCGTGCCGGGGACTCCGCAGATCGCCGCGGCGATGACCGGTACGAGCACGAGCCAGGAGATGATCCGGAACCTGCCGGAGGTACTGGCGTCGAGCAGCGCGATACCCATGAGCAGCAGCAGCGGGGGCAGCCAGGCCACACTGCGCCCGCCCACCTTCAGCGGCTGAGCCCGGGGGAAGGAGTACGCCGGCCCGGGGCGGGGCCGCAGGGCGTGCCGGAGCCGGTCGCGTACGGATCTCCGGCCGGCCACCTCCCCGTACCGCCTCCGTCTCTTCTTCTCAGTAGGCGACGGACATGCGGCCGTGCGGGTGGACGGGCATCTCGAGCTGGTCGACGAAGGCCATCGCGTAGTCCTCGGCGCTGATGCGGCTCTGGCCGGCGGCGTCGGTGAGCATGCGGTCACCGCCGATCCTGAACTCGCCCGTGCGTTCGCCGGGGGCGATGTCGGCGGCGGGCGAGATGTAGGTCCAGTCGAGGTCGTCGACGTCGCTGCGCAGGTAGGTGAGGGCGTCGCGGTGGGCGAGCGCTTCCGGCAGGTAGGCCTCGGGGAAGTCCGGCTGGTCGCAGGCGGCCTCGCCGGGCGCGACCTCCAGGGTGCCCGCCCCGCCGACGATCACGAGCCGGTGCACCCCGGCCGAGCGGACGCCCTCCACCAGGGAGTGGTTGAGGGCCAGGAAGGGTTCGCGGGGATCGGAGCCGTCGCGGGGTGGGACGCACGCCGACCCCACCGCGTCCGCGCCGGCCACCAGCTCGGCGACCTTCGCCGCGTCCGAGGCGTCCGCCGCCGTCGCGGCGACCCCGGGAACCGGGGACTGCCCGGAGCGGCTGACCGCGACGACCTGGTGTCCGCGCGCCGACGCCTCCGTGGCGATACGGCTGCCGACCATGCCGGTGGCACCGAAGAGTACGAGCTTCATGCACCTCAGCGAAGCACGCGACCATGATCACCGCATCCCGGCGAAGCGGTGGCGACCCGAGTTGCCGGGGGCTGCGGCGAGGTGTGACCTGGAAGGCGGGGGCGAGCAGAGAGGAGTCCTTCCATGGCTCAAGCCGCACCCGTGTCAGGGACACCAGGTACATCCGGATCGACCGATGTCTTCGGGGCACAGACCCACACGATCGCGAAATGGGCCGTGCCCGTCGCCGGCGGACTCGTCTACGGCTACTGGGCCGCCGCCATCAACCGGGACGCCGGTGCCATCACGGGCTGGAACGTGCTGTTCGGCTTCGTGTGCGCCATCGCGTTCGCGGCGGCCTACGTGGCCGCCCGGACGGTGGCTCCGCTGATGCGGCGCGAGACGCACGCGCTGGTGTGGGCCGTGTTCGCGGGCTGCGCGTTCGGTTTCCTGTACAGCCAGACCGACGCGACCGTCCTGCGGTCCGTGTTCATGTCGCTGCCGGTGGCGGTGGGCGTGTACGCGGTGGCCTTCTACCGCTACTACACGCACGAGGACGCGGAGGGAAAGGCGGGCTGACACCGTGACCGTGCCGTTCCGGCGTACGGGTACGCCGGAACGGCACGAACACGGGAACGCGAACACGCGAACGCATGAACTCGCGGAACGCACACGGGGCCCCGGCGTGATGCCGGGGCCCCGTGCGTCTCCCTCACTCACCTACTCACCCACCACCTGGGACCCAGTCCCAGGAGTTCGAGGAGGAGCCGGAGACGGTCCAGCTCCACGCGCTGGAGACGGTGAAGGTCCAGGAGCCGGAGGCGCTCACGCTCCAGCCGGGGTCGTTGCCGGGGTTCCGGTCGTTGTCCCAGTGCGCGTTGTGCCAGGTCCCGTCCTTCTGGTCGGGACACGGGTCCGAGCAACTCGGCACCCACTGGCCGTGGGTGGAGACGAACGCCGAGCTGGCCCAGGCGTGGGCGCCGACGAGCCAGTACCAGACGGTGGTGCCGGACACGCTCTGCCCGTTCACCGCGCACTGCACGCGGTCCTGGCTGCCCGAGGGAAGCGAACCGACGACGGGCGAGCTGGTGCTGGGCTGGAGCCGCAGGTTCATCTCCCCGCTGGAGATGACGGTGCCCCAGACGGTGCTTCCGGAGCCGTCGCCGGTGTGCGCCGACTCGGTCGCCGCCATGCTGGGACCGGCGGCCAGGACGGTCAGTACACCGCCGCTGAGCAGGGCCGCGGCAAGAATCCGCGGAGCTGGGGTGGTGCGCATATCGGCCTCCTTCTCCCCAGATCCAGGAAACACCCGTTCGGGTGAGGGCTCCACCCGAGCGCCCAAAACCCTTGGGGCCCAAGGGATGCGTGAGGTCTCCGTACGGGAACTCCCCGTACGGCTTGTCCTGTGCGCCCATTTGCAGGCGGCCCGGTCGCGCACGGGGTCCGGGAGGCCTTGCCTGAAGACGTGTCCCCTCGTGTCCGGAGCGCCCTGTCGGCCGTGCTGATCGCGCTCGCCTGCCTCCTCGCGCCGCTCGGCGCGCTGTCGGCGTGGGCGACGTACGGCCTCGGCGACTCCGAGCGCTACGAGGCCACCATGGCGCCCCTCGCCGCCGACGAGGACGTCCGGGACGCCATCGCGGCCGGCGTCACCGACGACATCCTGCGCGAGGTCCACGTACGGCCCCGGCTCCAGGGGCCGGTGAACCACTTCGTGCGGGACGCCGTGCGCTCGTTCACCGAGACCGAGGCGTACCGCACGGCGTGGGAGACCGCCAACCTGGCCGCGCACGACGCCGTGATGCGGGCGCTGCGCGAGGACCACGAGGGTGCGGTGACCGTCGATCTCGCGCCCGTCACCGAGCAGGTCAAACGCCGGCTCGCCGACGACCACATGCCGCTCGCCGCCCGGATCCCGGTCGAGCACACCGAGATCACCGTGCTCGAGGCCGAGGACCTGGCCCGGCTCCGGAAGGGGTTCCACGTGCTCGAAGTCGCCGGATTCTGGCTCCCGTCGGCGTCGGTCGTCTTCGCGGCGACCGGCATCGTCATCGCCGTGCGCCGCCGCCGGGCGGTCCTCGCCACGGGCCTCGGCACCGCGCTGGGCGCGGCCCTGCTCGGTGCCGCGATCGTCGTGGGCCGCCGGCTCACCCTCGACGACCTGCCGCCCGACGTGTCCCGCACCGCGGCGGGCGCGGTGTACGACGCCCTCACCGAGACCCTCCGGTTCGTGAGCTGGCTGCTGCTGGCCCTGGGTCTGACGGTGGCTCTGACCGCCGCGCTCGCCCGCGCGTACGCCCGCCGACGCGCGCCGGCCGAAGCCCCCGCGCAGACTCCGTCGGAGCGGTCGACGCACGTGGGGGCCTGACCGCGGGCCCAGTGCGTCCCCCTCCACCGGTGGGACCGCCCCCGGGGCCGCTCCGGGGAAACCGCCATACTTGGGGCATGTCCCGCGAGTTCCCCGTCGGTCTCACCCCTCCCGACTGGCTGGTCAGGAACCTCCGGCCGCAACAGGCCCCCGTCAACCGGGCCGCCGCCGTCCGCGCCGCCGTCGCGCTGGCGCTCCCCCTCGCCGTCGGCCTCGCCTGCGGACAGCCCGCGTACGGCGCCCTCGCCTCCATGGGCGCGCTGTCCGGAGTCATCGGCGACACCGCCGACGCGTACCGCATGCGGATCTTCAACATCGCCGTCCCCCAGCTCTTCGGCGCGATCGGCGTCACGATCGGCGCGGCGGTCTACGGGCAGGGCTGGACCGCGGTCGTCACGGTGACCCTGGTCGCGCTGGTCTCCGGGATGATCTCGTCGATCGGCGCCGTCGCCTCCGTGACCGGGCTGCTGCTGCTCCTCAACTGCGTGATCGGCGCCGGACTTCCGCTGCCCGGCTCCTGGTGGCTCGCCCCGCTGCTGATGGCCGGCGGCGGACTCCTCGTGCTGGCGCTGACCCTGCTCGCCTGGCCGCTGCGCTCGGGGGTGCCGGAGCGGTCCGCCGTCGCGGACACCTACCGCACCGTCGCCGCCCTGCTCGCCGCGAGCGGCACCGACGACTACGGCCGTCTCCGCCTCGCCGTCACCCAGTCCCTGAACGAGTCGTACGACCTCGTCCTGGCCCGGCGCGCCTTCCACCACGGCCGCAGCCCCGACCTCGTCCGGCTGCTCGCCCAGCTCAACGCCGTCACCCCGGTCGTCGAGGCCGCGCCCGCCGCCCACCAGCGGGGCGAGCCGCTGCCCGCCTCGATCCCCGCCGCCGTGAGCCTGCTCGCCGACACCGTCGAGACCGGCGGCACCGACCCCCTCGAACTGCGGCTGCCCGCCCCCGCCGACGAGACCGCGCGCGCCGTCGACCACGCCCTGCGGCACGCCGCCCGGGTCGTGACCCACCGCTCCCCGGACCCGCACACCCTCGACGACCGCCTCGGCCGGCCCGCCGCGCTGCGTGTCCGTGCCGCCCGCGCCACCCGCAACGTCCTGCTGTCGGGGGCCTCCTGGCGCTACGGCACCCGCCTCGCCCTGTGCATCGGCGTGGCCCAGGTGCTCGTCTCGACCGTCGAAGTCCCGCGCTCCTACTGGGTCGCGCTCACCATCACCTTCGTCATGAAGCCCGACTACGGCTCCGTCTTCTCCCGGGCCCTGCTGCGCGCCCTCGGCACGGTCGCGGGCCTGGTGGTCGCGGCGACCGTGCTGACGCTGGTGCCGCGCGGCTGGTGGGACGTACCCGTGCTGATGGCGCTCGGCGCGCTCATCCCGGCCCTGACCCCGCGCGGCTACGGCTACCAGACCGCCGCCATCACCCCGGTGATCCTGCTGCTGTCCGACACCCTCAACCACCAGGGGACCGGGCTCGTCGTCCCCCGCCTGGTCGACTCCCTGATCGGCTGCGGCATCGCCCTGGTGGCCGGATACCTGCTCTGGCCGGAGAGCTGGCACGCCCGGGTCGGCGACCGGCTCGCGGACGCGGTCGCCGACACCGCCGGCTATGTCGAGCTGGCCTTCGGGGACGCCGCCGAGCCGGCGGCCCGCGCCCGCAGCAGGCGCCGGCTGTACCGCGACCTGTCCTCCATCCGTACGGAGTTCCAGCGCGCGCTGACCGAACCGCCGCCGAACGGGCGCCGGGCCGCGGCCTGGATGCCGCTCGTCGTCGCCGTCGAGCGGATCGTGGACGCCACGACCGCCGCCCGGGTCCGGGTCCGGCAGGGCGCGGCCGAGCCGTCCGCCGCCGAGATCTCCACCATCGCGCGCCAGCTCAGGGAGCTGTCCGAGGGGCTGCGCGAGACGGACGTGCTCTTCGCCGTCCGCACCGATCTCACCGGGCCCGCGGGCAGCGTCCTCGAACCGGTGCGGCAGGAGGTCGCGGCGGCCAGGGCGATCGCCTCGCCTCATTGACACGGGAGGCGTCGGCACCGACTATTCGGCCATCGTCCCGACGTTCACGCGCGGGACGGACGGAACTCGGAATTCCGACAAATCACCATGGTAGGAAAGTGAACCCGTGGGCGCTGTAGGGGGGTTGACGCGACGGTTGTCCGGAGCGCCGCCCCTGCCGAAGATCACCATCTATGGCCGCTAACCTTACGTGTCCGTCCTGGCCAGGGATTGACGGGATCAACTCACGCGAAGGGTTGCGCACATGGGCATTCTCACTCTCCTGCGGAATGCGTTCGGCCGCTCACGCAAGGGTCGTGACGCTGACGCGGAGACCTCGCGAGAGGCCACGTCGACCGCGACGGTCCCGGCTCCCGCCGGGGAGCCGACACATTCCCCCGAGGCCGAGCCGGCCTCCAGCTCAGCACCGGAGGCCGAGCCGAGAATCCCGGCTCCCGCCTCCGAGCCCGAACCCTCGGTGGTCGACGAACTCGTGTCGGCCGCCTTCGACAACGTGACGGTCCCCAAGCAAACCGCTCCGGCGGACCCCACCGACGAAACCCCGGCCCCCGAGCCCGAGCCCGCCCCGGAAGCGGAGGCCGAGCCGGTCGCCGAGGTCGCGCCCGAGGCTGCGCCTGAGCCCGAGCCCGCCCCGGAAGCGGAGGCCGAACCGGTCGCCGAGGTCGCGCCCGAGCCGGAAGCCGCCGAAGAGCCCGAGGCGGAGCCGGTCGCCGAGACCCAGGCTGCCCCCGAGGCGGAAGCCCCTGCGGAGCAGGTGGCCGAGCCGGTCGCCGAGGCCGAAGCCGAGGCTGCGCCCGAGGTGGAGCCGGTGGCCGAGCCGGTCGCCGAGGCCGTTCAGGCGGACGAGCCCGCGGTCGCCGACGGCGGCGAGGCCCCACAGGAGGCACCCGCAGCCGACGACGAGAGCAGCACGGGTGGTGCGGGTGGGAACACCCCCGCCGAAGGCGAAGCCGAGGCGGAAGCCGCAGCCGAGCCCGAGGCGGAGCCGGTCACCGAGCCCGAGGTCCAGGCCGAGGCGGAGCCGGTGACCGAGCCGGTGGCCGCGCCCGAGCCGGCGGCGGAGCCGGTGACCGAGCCCGAGGTGGACCTGGTGACCGCGGCGGAGCCGGACGTGCTCGTCCGGGTCAAGGCCGAGGCCCCGGCCCTGGTCACGGCATACCAGGAGGCAGCCACGGCCCTCCAGAAGCACGACCTCACCGGCAAGCACGCCAAGGTCTACCTGGTCCTCGACCGCTCGTCGTCCATGCGCGCCTACTACAAGGACGGCTCCGCCCAGGCCCTCGGCGAGCAGGCCCTGGCCCTCGCCGCCCACCTGGACCCGGAGGCGACCGTCCACGTCGTCTTCTTCTCCACGGAGCTGGACGGCACCGGCACCCTCACCCTCGCCGAGCACGAGAACAAGATCGACGACCTGCACGCCGGCCTCGGCCGCATGGGCCGTACGAGCTACCACGCCGCCGTGGAGGAGGTCGTCACCCACCACCAGCGCTCCGGCTCCGCCGCCCCCGCCCTGGTGATCTTCCAGACGGACGGCGCCCCGGACGCGAAGACCCCCGCCACCCAGTCCCTCACGGACGCGGCGAAGAACCACCCGGGCGTCTTCTTCTCGTTCGTCGCCTTCGGCGAGCACGACAACAAGGCCTTCGACTACCTGCGCAAGCTGAAGACCGGGAACACGGCCTTCTTCCACGCGGGCCCGGCCCCGCGCGAGCTGACCGACGTCGAGGTCTACGACGGCGTGCTGGAGAACTGGCGCCCGTAACCCCCCGTCCGCGCACCACCCCGGCCGCCCCCTTCCCACGCCTTAAAACGGGAAGCGGGCGGCCCACCCATGTCGGCTACGATTTCAAGGTTCACCGACGACGACCCGCCCCCCGGAATCCGGACGCGATCGTCGCCCCACGCAGCGACCTGGGAGCAGCCCGCGATGGCTCGACACCTCATCACCAGCGCCCTTCCGTACATCAACGGGATCAAGCACCTGGGCAACATGGTGGGGTCCATGCTCCCGGCGGACGTGTACTCCCGGTACCTCCGCCAGCGCGGCCACGACGTCCTGTACATCTGCGCGACGGACGAGCACGGCACCCCCGCCGAGCTGGCGGCCAAGGAGCGCGGCCTGCCGGTCGACGAGTTCTGCGCGCAGGCGCACGACGCGCAGAAGGCCGTGTACGACGGCTTCGAGCTGGCCTTCGACTACTTCGGCCGCAGCTCCAGCCCGGAGAACCGCGAGATCACCCAGCACTTCGCGCGCCGCCTGAACGAGAACGGCTTCATCGAGGAGCGCGCGATCCGGCAGGTGTACTCGCCCGCCGACGGCCGCTTCCTGCCGGACCGCTACGTCGAGGGCACCTGCCCGCACTGCGGTTACGACAAGGCCCGCGGCGACCAGTGCGAGAACTGCACGCGCGTCCTCGACCCCACGGACCTGATCGACCCGCGTTCGGCGATCTCCGGGTCGACGGACCTGGAGGTCCGCGAGACGAAGCACCTGTTCCTCCTCCAGTCCAAGCTCCAGCACGAGGTCGAGGAGTGGGTGGCCCGGCACGAGTCGGAGTGGCCGCAGCTCGCCTCCTCCATCGCCCGCAAGTGGCTGACCGAGGGCCTGCACGACCGCGCGATCACCCGTGACCTGGACTGGGGTGTCCCGGTCCCGGCCGACACGTGGCCCGAGCTGGCGGCCGAGGGCAAGGTCTTCTACGTCTGGTTCGACGCCCCGATCGAGTACATCGGCGCGACGAAGGAGTGGTCCGACCAGGACACGGAGAACCGCGACTGGAAGTCGTGGTGGTACGACGCGGACTCCGGCGAGAACCCGGTCCGCTACACGCAGTTCATGGCGAAGGACAACGTGCCCTTCCACACCGTGATGTTCCCGGCCACCGAGCTGGGTGTGCGCGAGCCGTGGAAGAAGGTCGACTACGTCAAGGCCTTCAACTGGCTGACGTACTACGGCGGGAAGTTCTCCACGTCCCAGAAGCGCGGTGTCTTCACGGACCAGGCGCTGGACATCCTGCCCGCCGACTACTGGCGCTACTTCCTCATCGCCAACGCCCCCGAGTCGGACGACTCCTCGTTCACCTGGGAGCACTTCACCGCCACGGTGAACAAGGACCTGGCCGACACCCTCGGCAACTTCGTCAACCGCGTCCTGTCCTTCTCCAAGAAGCGCTTCGGCGAGGAGGTCCCGGCGGGTGCGGAGGCCGGCGAGGCCGAGGCGAAGCTGGGCACCGAGATCGCGGGCCTGCTCGCCGAGTACGAGTCCCAGATGGAGGCCCTCCAGTTCCGCAAGGCGGCCGCCGCGCTGCGCGCCCTGTGGTCCGCGGGCAACTCCTACCTGGAGGAGAAGGCCCCCTGGCTGGAGATCAAGACCAGCCCGGAGGGTGCCGCGCTGACGCTGCGTACGGCGATGAACCTGATCCACCTGTACTCGGTGGTCTCGGAGCCCTTCATCCCGGCGTCCGCCCGTGCGATGCGCTCGGCCTTCGCCCTCGCGGACGACACGGCGACCTGGGTGAGCGCCGACGAGGCCCGCGCCCTGTCCTTCCTCCCCGCCGGCACCCCCTTCACCGTCCCCCCGGTCCTCTTCGCCAAGATCACGGACGAGGACCTGGAGTCGTACAAGGAGCGCTTCGGCGGCGCACCGGAGTAACGGCCACCGCGCGACAGGGCCCGGGAACCACGGTTCCCGGGCCCTTCGCATGCCACGACCCGCCCGAGCCGCCGGGAAGCGAGCCGGTCCACCAGCAGCTTTACCAGACCCTGACCATCAGACCGGTCGTCACCTCCTGCTAGCATCCGCGCACTTGTGCGAGGGCGGGGGCCCTCGCGGGGAGGGACACTTCACGTGGGCAGAAACGCCCCGAGACGGGGCGGCACGTCCGCCCTCGTCTCCACGCTCGCGGTCGCCCTGGCGGCCGGCACCATCACCCTGTTCGCCGGCACCCCGGACGGCGCCGGCAGCGCGCAGGCCGCCCCTGCGGCCGGTACGGGGACGTCGGAGATCCTGCTCGACGATCCGAGCAGCGACACCCCGCGTTCCGACCGGCTGCTCACCGCCGGCACGACCGGGTTCCTGCACCGGCAGGCCGGAGTCGCGGGCCTGCTGTGGACGGACTACGCGAACGACACCACCGTCACCGTCCAGGGACCCACCGGCGTCTACAAGCCGACCACCACCACCTGCTACGACATCCAGGCCCGCTGCGCCTCGGGCATGTACGGGCAGGCCGCCGACACCGTGGCCCTGCCGCACGCCTCCTACGGCGACCCGGTGTCGCTGTGGAAGCCGGACGGCAGCGCCCTGCGGACCGTCGACCTCGACCCGTCCGACTACGTGGGCACCTACGGCGAGACGGTCGTCGCGGTCGAGCACAACAGCTTCATCACCACCGACCACCCCGAGCACTACCGCCTGCACCTGGTCGACCTCGTCGACGGCGAGCAGCGTGACCGCGTGGTCGACGGCTACCCCGCCGACAGTTGGTGGTCCAAGACCGTCACGCAGACGGGCGACGAGAACGGCTTCCTGCTGACCTACAGCGCCGCGGACGCGGCCGGGACCACCTCGTACACCGTCGCCTACCTCGACTTCGCGACCGCACGGCTCACCCCGGTCTTCACCGGCCTGGACGCCTCCCCGGACCTGGTGCTCAGCGACGACCGCGTCGGCTGGTACACCGAGACCGCCGGACTGCACCTCAAGCCGCGTGCCGACCTCACCGCCGCGGAGACGGTCCCGGTGGCGGGCGAGGGCATCGCCGGCTCACCCGTCCCCGTCCTCGTCGGCGACTGGCTGGTCCTCGCCACCTCCGGCGGGGCCGTCACGGCCGATCCGCTGGCCGGCGGCAGCAGGAAGACCCTGCTCACCTGGTCCTACGGCACCCCGCTCGCCACCCCCGACGGAGACGCGCTCGTCACCGGCGGCACCAGCGCGGGCGACTGGTGGATCCAGCGCGTCTCCCTCGCCTCCGACGGCACCCCGCGGCTGGAGAAGGTGCACAAGGTCGTTCCCTACGAGAACGCCAAGACCGGCCTCGCGCTCAGCCGCGGCTACCTCCGTGTGGCGGAAGACAAGCCCTCCAGTGCCTCCGACACCACCTCGTGGCGCTCCGTCGGCACGGTCGGCGGCAAACTGACCGCGACCGCCGCCACGGAGAGCGGCTCCGTCAGCCCCGAGTGCCCCTACGCCGGCGTCACCTGCTCGGTCCTGTGGGGCAACTACGGCGACGGGCCCCGAGACGTCTACCTCGACACGTACTACGACGGCGACGAGGGCGGCAGCGGCCTGGAGAACGCGGACCAACTGGTCTCGATCGGCTACAACCCGCTGGAGTTCCACACCGCGGGCGGCGCGATCGTCGACGTGTCCGACGACTACGCCGTCTACAACTCGGGCGGCTCGGCCCCGATGCAGTACGTCGGCGAGTTCGGCCAGGGCCAGAAGCTGAAGCGGTCCGTCCGCGCCGCCGCCCTCAGCGGCTCCACCCTGTGGAGCGGCTCCACCGCGGGCAAGCTCACCTCGTACAGCCTGACCGAGGACAAAACCCTCGCGACGGTGACCGTTCCGGGCATGTCCTGCGTGCCGAGCGAGCTCCAGGCGGCGGGGCGCTGGGTCTACTGGACCTGCGGTACGGGCTCGGCCGGCGTGTACGACACCAAGGCCGCCACCTCCCGCGCGGTGAGCGGCGGCGACGTGCTCCTCGGCGACGGCTTCACCGTCCGCCACGACCACGCCGCGGGCACCCTGGTCCTGACCGAGGCGGCCACCGGCGCCACCCGTGTCATCGCCTCCGGCCTCCCTGAGAAGGGCACGGCCACCGACCGGCGCTACCGCTGGACCGTGGACGAGTACACGGGCCTGGTCGCCTGGTTCGACGCGTTCGAGCAGACGCACGTCGCCACGACCGGCGTCGCCCCGTCCGCCGTGACGGCCTTCAGCTCCGAGGCCACGAGCTACGTCAGCTCCGGCACGCCCTTCCAGGGCTTCTGGCTGCTGTCCCGCCCGGTCTCCTCCTGGTCGGTGACCTTCACCTCCGTCCAGAGCGGCGCCAAGGGCAAGGCCACCCGCACGGTCACCGGAGGCGCGTCGAGCGCCTGGGTGGGCACGGACTGGTCCGGCACGACGATCGACAATGCCCGCTTCCCGAACGGACAGTTCACCTGGACCCTGAAGGCCACCGGCACCGGCACCGCATCGGCGGTCACCGTGGCGACCGGTGAGGGCTTCCTCCAGGGAGGCGCTCCGGTGCGGCACGACTTCGGCAGCGTGGACGGCGTGGACGGCCGCGGCGACCTCCTCACCCTGAATTCGTCCGGCGGCCTGACCTTCCAGTCGGGCACGGGCACCGGAAAGTTCGGGGAGAAGATCAGCGGCTCCGGCTGGGCCACCAGCATCAAGGCCGTGCCCTTCGGCGACCTCAGCGGCGACCGCTGCAACGACCTCCTCGTCCGGTACAGCAGCGGAGCCCTGCGCCTGTACAAGCCGCGCTGCGGCGCGGCGGTCACCCCGAAGACCTCGTACACCACGCTCGCGAGCAGCGGCTGGACGCAGTACGACGTCCTGACCTCGCCCGGCGACGTGAGCGGCGACGGCCGGCCCGACCTGATCGCGCGCGTCGCGTCCACCGGGACCGTCTACCTCTACAAGGGGACGAGCACGGGCACCCTGTCGGCCCGCGTGAAGCTCTACGACGCCTGGAAGGGCTACAAGAAGATCGTCGGGGCCGGTGACCTCGACGGCGACGGCATCGGCGACCTGCTCGCCCAGGACTCGTCCAACACCCTCTACCGCTACAACGGCAAGGGGGACGGAACCTTCGCCGCCCGGGTCAAGGTGTTCGGCGACTGGGGCGCCTCCTACAACGTCGTCGTCGGCGTCGGTGACATCACCGACGACGGCAGGGCCGACCTGGTCTCCCGGGACACCGGCGGCAACCTGTACCGCAACGACGGGGACGGCAAGGGGTCGTTCGGCTCCCGCACGAAAATAGCCACCGGCTGGAGCGGATACCGGTCGATCTCCTGAGGCTTCCCGCCTTGGAGAAGGGGGCACTGGACGACCCGTCCTGTGCCCCCTTTTCGTCGCCGAAGACCAGGTGAGAGCCCGGTGAAGACCCGGCAAAGAGCCGGGAAAGCCACCCTCCGTCCACTGCCGCCGATCCGTAATGGACCCCGGCTCCACACGGTGCCCCGCCACCCGTATGGTTTCCGCCATGGCAGTCCCCGAGGTCATTCCGATCGCCTACGAACCGAAGCACCGCACCGAGACCATCGGCCGGTACGCGGACGGTCAGTTCCTGGCGTCGATCACGTACGCCTTCCCCGAAGGGTTCCGTCCCGACGACGGCTGGGAAGAGCACAAACGTCTCTACACCGTGCTCCACACCTTCGACGCCGAGGGTCATTACCGCGACTCGGAGATCTGGTGCGCCGGCACCTGGGCCGAACAGCACGGGGCGCCGTACGGCGAGTTCTCGGTGCTCTCCCGCGCCCGCGTCCACCTGGCGAAGCTGCTCCGCAGTCTGCCCCGGCGCTCGTACACGGACATCGCGATACGCCCGTTCCAGCTCACCGTCGACGGCGTCCGGTTCGGCCTGGTGACGGGCGTGGACGAGGGCGAGGGCTGGGCCGAGCTGTACCCGGACGGCCTCGGCTTCGCCGAGCCGTGGGACGGCACGTACGACACCTGAGCACACCCCCTGCACGGACTGCCCTGCCGCACACCCGTGTTCCGGGCCCTACGCCTGTCAGGGGGCGAAGGGCCCGGAACACGTCGTGCCCCGGTGCTTCTCGGGTGCCGAGGCGTCAGGAGGACGTGGCCGAGGGGCTCGGCGCGGTGTCCGTGGTGTCGTGGGTCTCGGCCGGGGCGACGCCCATCGTCAGGCGGCCGTGGACGCCGCGGGCGAAGTGCCTCTTGTCGTAGGCGAGGTACAGCAGACCGCCCTCGTGACCGTTGCCCGGGTAGATCGTGTCCTCGTCCAGCGTCGTGCGCGTGATCGTGCTCGTGGAGTACGGGGCGACCTCGGCCGACGCCAGGACCGACTTCTCCGAGAAGAAGAGCTGGCCCGTGTGGCAGGTGTGGCCGCCCTCGTAGCCCGCGTCGGTCCAGGTGCCGTCCACATGGACCTTCACATGGATGTGGACGCAACGGCCCTGGTACCAGCCGGGGAAGACGGTCCTGAAGGTGACGCGGCCGTGCCGGTCGGTCTTCCAGGTGCCGCGCAGATACCGCTCGTCGTCGGTCGGCTCGGCATGCCCGCCGCCGCCTCCGGGCGGGGGACCGGACGGGGGTTCGCCGGTCGGAGTGCCGGTCGGGGTGCCGGTCGGCCCGCCTCCACCTCCTCCACCGCCTCCGCTGCCCATCGCCTCGTATCCGGAGTACACACCGAGCGCCGAGCAGTGCCAGATGTCCACCGCCGCGTTCCTGACCGGCTCGCAGGTCTCGGCGTCGATCACCTTGAGCACGAGGGTCAGGGGGACGCCCGCCTGGTCCTCGGTGATGTCCTGGCGGATCTTGTCCGCGTCGATGTAGTAGGGGCCCTCGACCGACTCCGAGGTCAGCGTGTAGCAGGTCTCCGCACGGGACCCGGCCGTCGCCGTGTCCCGTGTCGCCGCCAACGCGTTCACGGCGGCCGCGCCGCCCACGCCCACGGCCGCCACGGCCATTCCGCCCGCGACGACGACCCTGCGCCGGGTCATGTTCCCTTCGTGCGTTGGTTCCTGGGTCTCAGTCATGCGCGGGACCGTAGGGAGCCGACCTGTCAGCAGCATGAGTGCGGGCTGTGTTTTCACCCGTCACACGAGAATGGCCCGGAACCATCGCTGGTTCCGAGCCACTTCCGTGCGCGTCACCCTCGGGGGACGCGGAGCCTGCCTACTTCGGCTGCGGCTTGCGGACCGAGATGTGCAGCTCGCGCAGCCGCGTCTCGTCCAGCTCCGTGGGCGCGCCCATCATCAGGTCCTGCGCGTTGCCGTTGAGCGGGAACGCGATCGTCTCGCGGATGTTCGGCTCGTCCGCGAGCAGCATGACGATGCGGTCGACGCCGGGGGCGATCCCGCCGTGCGGCGGGGCGCCGAAGCGGAACGCGCGCAGCATGCCGGCGAACTGCTCCTCGACGGTCTCACGGTCGTAGCCCGCGATCTCGAAGGCCTTGAGCATGATCTCGGGCTCGTGGTTGCGGATCGCGCCGGAGGACAGCTCGACGCCGTTGCAGACGATGTCGTACTGCCAGCCCAGGATGTCCAGCGGGTCCTGGGTCTCCAGGGCCTCCAGACCGCCCTGGGGCATCGAGAACGGGTTGTGCGAGAAGTCGATCTTGCCGGTGTCCTCGTCCTTCTCGTACATCGGGAAGTCGACGATCCAGCAGAAGCGGAAGACGTTCTCCTCGAAGTTGCCCGAGCGCTTCGCGGCCTCGACCCGCACCGCGCCCATGATCTTCGAGACCTCGTCGAACTCGCCCGCGCCGAAGAACACCGCGTGACCGGCAGCCAGCGAGAGGCGCTTGGTCAGCTCGGCGACGTTCTCCTCGGTGAGGAACTTGGCGATCGGGCCGGTCAGCGAGCCGTCCTCGCCCACGCGCACCCAGGCCAGGCCCTTCGCGCCCTGCTCGACCGCGTAGTCGCCGAGGCCGTCGAAGAACTTCCGCGTCTGGCCGGCCACGTCCGGCACCGGCAGCGCGCGCACGTGCTTGCCCGCGAAGGCCTTGAACTCGGAGCCCTCGAAGATGTCGGTGATGTCGACGAGCTCGAGCTGGGCGCGCAGGTCCGGCTTGTCGGAGCCGTACTTCAGCATCGACTCGCGGAACGGGATGCGCGGGAAGGGCGACGTGACGTGACGGCCACCGCCGAACTCCTCGAACAGCTCCGTCATGAGCTTCTCGATCGGCTGGAAGACGTCCTCCTGCTCGACGAAGGACATCTCGACGTCGAGCTGGTAGAACTCGCCCGGCGAACGGTCCGCGCGGGCGTCCTCGTCGCGGAAGCAGGGCGCGATCTGGAAGTACCGGTCGAAGCCGGAGATCATCAGGAGCTGCTTGAACTGCTGCGGCGCCTGCGGAAGCGCGTAGAACTTGCCGGGGTTCAGCCGGGAGGGGACCACGAAGTCGCGCGCGCCCTCGGGAGAGGTGGCGCTGAGGATCGGGGTGGCCATCTCGTTGAAGCCCAGCGCCGTCATCTTGTGACGGATCGCGGAGATCACGGCCGTACGCAGCAGGATGTTGCGGTGCATGCGCTCGCGGCGCAGGTCGAGGAAGCGGTACTCCAGGCGGCGCTCCTCGTTGACACCGTCCTCGGCGTTGATCGTGAAGGGAAGCGGCTGGGCGGCGCCGAGCAGCTCGACCTCGCCCACCTCGACCTCGACCTCACCGGTGGGCAGGTCCGGGTTCACGTTCTCGGTGCCGCGCGAGACGACCTTGCCGTCGACACGGACGGTCGATTCCTTGGAGACCTTGTCGAGGGCCTCGTAGGCGGGGGTGCCGGGGCGGGCGACGAGCTGCGTGATGCCGTAGTGGTCGCGCAGATCGATGAAGAGGATGCCGCCCAGGTCTCGGCGATTGTGCAGCCAGCCGCTCAGCCGGACGTCACTGCCGACGTCAGAGGCGCGGAGCTCGCCGCAGGTGTGGGACCTGTACCGATGCATCGAGGTTCATCCAGTCTTCGCGGATTGGGGGGCTGTTTCACGTGAAACACCCCCAGGGTACCGGGCAGCCCACCTCGGCTCCCCCTCATTAGGCGCTCGGCGCCGCGCCGGGCATCGGTGGCAGGCACCGATCACCTGTTCCTACAGTGGGCGCATGCGCACTGGTGAGCCCCTGCCCGCGGTGGGGGACGTCCTGGCCACTCTCGCCACCGGCGTGTGGCGCTGGGACAACGCCTCGGGACTCGTCACCTTCGACGCGGAGGCCGCACGGCTGATCGGCCTGCCGGCGGAACTGACGACCCTGACCGAGGCGGGCGCGCGCTCCCATGTCCACCCCGTCGACTGGAACGAGATGGACGGGGTGGTGCAGCTCGCGGTGGCCGAGGGCACGCTCGCCGAGGCCCGGATGCGGATCATGGACGGGCACGGCCGGGTGCTCCGCACCGTCCGCAGCCGCTCCAGGCCGCTCATCGACCCCGAGACGGGCCAGTTCGAGCTGATCGGCACCCTCCAGGAGGTCAGCGAGCAGCCTCCGGGCGCCGCCGCGCGCACCCCGGTCACCGGGGACTGGCGCCGCTCCCGCGAGGCGTTCCTGCTGGACGCGGGACGGGCCCTGGCCGAGGCCCGGTCCACCGCGGAGGTGCTGCGGGTGGCGGCGGGCCTCTCCATGCCCGGATTCTCACCGGACGGTCTCGCCGTCTTCGGCGCGGAGGGCGACCGGCTGACGATCATCGGCCACCACGGGCACCAGCCGGGCGACGAGGGACCCTTCTCCCACATGTCGCTGGACACCGACTACCCGGCCGCCGAGGTCGTCCGCACGGGCCGTGCCGTCTACCTCTCCACCCCCGACGACTACAAGGCCCGCTACCCGGCCTCCTGGCCCCTCGCCCAGCGCTTCGGACGGCAGTCGTGGGCGTTCCTGCCGCTCACGGTCGCCGGGAGCACCATGGGCGCGTGGATGGCGGCCTTCACCTACCCCGTCACCTTCACGCCCGACGAACGCTCGGTCCTGACGACCGTCGCCCGCATGCTCGCGCAGGCGCTCTCCCGCGCCGAGGCCGCCGAGACCGCGCGGGAGCTGACCGACGGCCTCCAGCGCTCGATGATGCCGACGCTCGGCCCGCGGATGCCGGGCATGAGCGTCGCCGCACGTTATGTCCCGACCGGCGGGGGCCTCCAGGTCGGCGGCGACTGGTACGACGTGATCCCGCTGCCGGCCGGCCGCTACGCCCTGGTCATCGGCGACGTGCAGGGCCACGACGTCCGCGCGGCGGGCCTGATGGGCCAGCTCCGGATAGCCCTGCGCGCCTACGCCTCCGAGGGACACCGCCCCGACGCCGTGCTGTCACGGGCCGCGCGTTTCCTCTACGGGGTCACCGACTCGGTGACCTACGGGTCGAGCGGCGGCGCCGAGGCGGGCGAGGAACCGGCGGACCCCGCCGACGTGCGCTTCGCGACCTGTCTGTACGTCGAGGTCGACCCGGCGACCGGGACGCTGGACATCGCGCGGGCCGGGCATCCCGACCCCGCGATACGGATGGCGGACGGAACCGTGCTGATGCGGCCCACGGCGGGCGGGCTGCCGCTCGGCATCGACCCGGACGCCGACTACCCGACCACCCGGCTCGTCCTGGAGCCGGGCGAGACCATGCTGATCTGCACCGACGGGCTCATCGAGACCGGCGGCCACGACCTCGACACCGGCTGGCGCCGTATCCGCCGGACCCTCGAATCCCACGACGGCGACATGGAGACCCTCGCCGACGCGCTCGTCCAGGCCGTGCACGGGCCCTCCTCCCACCACACCACCGGCCCGCTGGCCGACCGGCGCGAGGACGACATCGCGGTGCTGCTGCTGTCCCGGCTGCCGCTCGCGGGGGCCGACGACGACACGGCGCCCGTACGGCCCCTGCTGCGCCGCACGATGCTGACCGTGGCGCAGGCCGAACCCGAGCGGATCGCGGACGCCCGGCAGCAGCTCCGGGAGCTGCTGCACGACTGGGCCTCCGCCGACCAGCTCGACTCCGCGGTCCTGCTCGTCTCCGAGATGGTCACCAACGTCCTCGTGCACACCGACGCGGACGCGCTGCTCGTCGCCGAGGTGGCGGGCGAACCCGGCAAGCGGCGGATGCGCATCGAGGTCACCGACGGCAGCGACGACCTGCCGCACCGGCGTCATCCCGGGGAGCTGGCGTCGTCCGGACGCGGACTGGTGCTCGTCGAGATGCTCGCGGACGCGTGGGGGGTGGACCCGCGGGGCCAGGGCAAGAGCATCTGGTTCGAGTTCGCCGAGGAGCCGGACGCGGGCTCCGGCGAGTCGGGCGGGACAGGGGCCCCGGACGAGTCCGCGGTGCTCGACGCGTGGGACGCGTTCGCCGACGCGGCGGAGGTCACCGGCCCCACGGACGCGAGCCCGGCGGAAACCGGCGGCTCCTCCGGGGGCGACGGGCCCGCCGGCGGCCGGACGTCCGCCGGGATCCACGAGCCCGCCGGCGGCTACGAATCCGCCGACGGTCCCGGTGCTCCCGGCACTCCGGGGAATCCGGGTGTGCCCGGTCCCTCCGGCCCGGGCGGCCCGTCCGGTTCCTCCGGCGCGTAGCGCACGCGGAGTTCGTGCACGACGCCGAAGGCCGCCGCCGTCAGGGGGACGGCGAGCAGCATGCCGAGGACGCCCGCCACGGACGCGCCCGCCGTGATCGCCAGCAGCACCACCGCCGGGTGCATCTGCACCTGCCGGCTCTGGATCATCGGCTGGAGGCCGTACCCCTCCAGCATCTGGATGGCGAGCACGACCCCGAGCGTCCACAGGGCGATGACGAACCCCCGGTCGGCGAGCGCGACCAGGACGGCCACCGTGCCGGAGATGAACGCCCCGAGATACGGGATGTACGCCCCCACGAAGACCAGCGCGCCGAGCCCGACCGCGCCCGGGACCCGCAGCACCAGGAGTCCGACGGTGATGCAGAGGGCGTCGATGAGCGCGATGATCGTGGTTCCGCGCATGAAGCCCTCGACGGCGCCGTAGGCCCGCCGTGCCATGGCCTCGACGACGTCGGCGGTGCCCCGGGGCGCGAGCGACCTGAGCGAGCCGGCCACCCGGTGCGAGTCGCGCAGGAAGAAGAACACGAGCAGCAGGGCGAGGAAGGCCATGGCGAGGGTCTCGGCCACGACGCTGACGCCGCTGACGACGTTGGACGCGGCCGTACCGCCGAACTTGGAGAGCAGGTCCTTGGAGTTGGCGGCGATGTCGTCGAGCGAGGTGCCCGCCGCCCCGAAGCGCTCGGCGACCGAGCGGGACGCCTGCCGGAGCGAGGACACGATCTGGGCGCCGGTGTGGATGAGGGCGGCGACGACGACGTAGACGGCACCGCCGACCACGACGGCCACCGCGGCGCAGGTCAGGGCGGCGGCGAGGGAACGGTTGAGCCGTGCCCTGACCATCCGCCGGTACAGGGGCCCCAGCAGGGCGGTCCCGAGCAGTGCGAGCAGCACCGGCACCACCGCCGTGCGGAACTCCCCGCACAGCAGGATCCCCACCCAGCCCACCCCGGCGGCCAGCAGGATCACGACACACCAGGCCGCCAACCGCCGGGCGCCCTCGGGGAGTAGCTGCACCCTGCCAGCTGACCATGCGTCAGCCGGACCGGCGCCCGGTGAAGTCCGAACGGGGGAGGAACCCCGGAAGGAAGCCCCGTCCGCGGCGGCGGACGGGGCTTCCTTCGGCGTGCCTGCGGGTCCTAGGACCGCGGCCCGCCCTCCGACATCCCGTGCACCGCCGGGATCGTCCCCAGGCGGCCCTTCTGGAAGTCCTCGAAGGCCTGCTGGAGCTCGTCGCGGGTGTTCATCACGAACGGACCGTAGTGGGCCATCGGCTCACGGATCGGCCGGCCACCGAGCAGCACGACCTCCAGGTCGGGCGTGTTGGAGTCCTGCTTCTCGTCCGCCCGGACGGTCAGCGAGGAGCCCGCCCCGAAGACGGCGGTCTGGCCGGTGTGGACCGGCCGGCGGTCGGCGCCCACGCTGCCGCGTCCGGCCAGCACGTAGGCGAGGCCGTTGAAGTCCTCGCGCCAGGGCAGGGTGATCTCGGCACCCGGCCGCAGCGTGGCGTGGACCATGGTGATCGGGGTGTGCGTGATGCCCGGACCCTGGTGACCGTCGAGCTCGCCGGCGATGACCCGCAGGAGCGCGCCGCCGTCCGGCGTGCTCAGGAGCTGCACGGTGCCGCCCCGGATGTCCTGGTACCTCGGGGCCATCATCTTGTCCTTGGCCGGCAGGTTCACCCAGAGCTGGAGCCCGTGGAAGAGGCCGCCCGACATCACCAGGTGCTCCGGCGGCGCCTCGATGTGGAGCAGGCCGGACCCGGCCGTCATCCACTGGGTGTCACCGTTGGTGATCGTGCCGCCGCCACCGTTGGAGTCCTGGTGGTCGAAGATGCCGTCGATGATGTAGGTCACGGTCTCGAAGCCGCGGTGCGGGTGCCAGGGGGTGCCCTTGGGCTCGCCCGGCGCGTACTCCACCTCACCCATCTGGTCCATCATGATGAACGGGTCCAGGTGCCGGTAGTTGATCCCGGCGAACGCACGGCGGACCGGGAAACCCTCACCCTCGAAGCCCTGGGGCGCGGTCGTCACCGTGAGCACGGGACGGTCCACGGCGTCGGCCGGCGCGGCCACACGGGGCAGGGCCAGCGGGTTCTCGACAGTCACTGCGGGCATGTCGGTACCTCCTTGTGCTTCGAGTTTAGTTGAGAGTTGAACTTTCTGCCACCCATAACGAAGCGCGCCCGGAGGGCATTCCCTCCGGGCGTCACAGGTTCGAGAGGCATCCGGCCGAGCGGACACCGGGGGCCGGCGGCACCCGAAGGGGCCCGTCAGCCGTACATACGGCGCATGGCGAAGTCCACCATCTGCTCCACGGCCTTCGCGTCGAAGACCATCCGGTGCTTGCCCTCCATGTCGATCACGAAGCCGTAGCCCGTGGGCAGCAGGTCGATCACCTCGGCACCGGTGATCACGAAGTACTTGGACTCCTTGCCCGCGTACCGGCGCAGCTCCTTGAGCGAGCTGAACATCGGGATGACGGGCTGCTGGGTGTTGTGCAGCGCGAGGAATCCGGGGTTGTCACCGCGCGGGCAGTAGACCTTCGAGGTGGCGAAGACCTGCTGGAAGTCCTCGGCGGCCATGGCGCCCGTGGTGAAGGCGCGGACCGCGTCCGGCAGGGACGGCGGGGACGGCTCGGGGTACAGGGGCGGCTGCTGGCCGTATCCGCCCGCCATCTGCCCGTCCGGCATCTGGCCGGGCATCTGCTGCTGCGGCGGGACGTACCCCTGCTGGGCGCCTGCGTTCTGCTCGTAGCCGTACATGCGTCAAAGAGTAGTGGGCCACATATGGCCCACTCGGGGTTGCTTCTTATTACTGGCGGGTAGCATCATCGTAGCTACTTGCTGGTACGTGACACAGTTGCGAGGAGTCAGTGCCTCGCCGATCTCTTACGGAGCCGTCGCCATGGGGCACTACAAGTCGAATCTCCGCGACATCGAGTTCAACCTCTTCGAGGTGCTCGGGCGCGACAAGCTGTACGGCACCGGCCCGTTCGCGGAGATGGACACGGACACCGCCAAGAGCATCCTCGCGGAGCTGACCCGCCTCTCGGAGAACGAGCTGGCCGAGTCCTTCGCGGACGCCGACCGCAACCCCCCGGTTTTCGACCCCGAGACCAACACCGCGCCGGTCCCGGCTTCCTTCAAGAAGTCGTACAAGGCGTTCATGGACTCCGAGTACTGGCGTCTCGGCGTGCCCGAGGAGATCGGCGGCTCCACCGCGCCCCGCTCCCTGATCTGGGCCTACGCGGAGCTGATCCTCGGCGCGAACCCGGCCGTGTGGATGTACTCCAGCGGCCCCGCGTTCGCGGGCATCCTCTTCGAGGAGGGCAACGACGTCCAGAAGCACATCGCGACGATGGCCGTCGAGAAGCGCTGGGGCTCCACCATGGTCCTCACCGAGCCCGACGCCGGCTCCGACGTGGGCGCGGGCCGCACCAAGGCGACCCAGCAGGCGGACGGCTCCTGGCACATCGAGGGCGTGAAGCGCTTCATCACCTCCGGTGAGCACGACATGGAGGAGAACATCCTCCACTACGTCCTCGCCCGCCCCGAGGGCCACGGCCCCGGCACCAAGGGCCTGTCCCTCTTCCTCGTCCCGAAGTACGAGTTCGACTTCGAGACCGGCGAGCTGGGCGAGCGCAACGGCGTGTACGCGACGAACGTCGAGCACAAGATGGGCCTCAAGGCCTCCAACACCTGCGAGATGACCTTCGGCGACCGCCACCCCGCCAAGGGCTGGCTGATCGGCGACAAGCACGACGGCATCCGCCAGATGTTCCGCATCATCGAGTTCGCCCGCATGATGGTCGGCACGAAGGCCATCTCCACGCTGTCGACCGGCTACCTGAACGCGCTGGAGTACGCCAAGGAGCGCGTCCAGGGCACCGACCTGGCCAACTTCATGGACAAGGCCGCGCCCAAGGTCACCATCACGCACCACCCGGACGTGCGCCGCTCGCTCATGACGCAGAAGGCCTACGCCGAGGGCATGCGCGCCCTGGTCCTGCACACCGCCGCGATCCAGGACGAGATCCAGGTCCTGGAGGCGGCCGGCGAGGACACCGCCGCCGCCGAGGCCCTGAACGACCTCCTCCTGCCGATCGTGAAGGGCTACGGCTCCGAGAAGGGCTACGAGCTGCTCGCCCAGTCGCTCCAGATCTTCGGCGGCTCCGGCTTCCTGCAGGAGTACCCGATCGAGCAGTACATCCGCGACGCCAAGATCGACACGCTGTACGAGGGCACCACCGCGATCCAGGGCCAGGACTACTTCTTCCGGAAGATCGTCCGCAACCAGGGCGCCGCGCTGAACTCCCTCGCCGAGGACATCAAGAAGTTCCTGGCCCTCGGCACCGGCGGCGAGGAGCTGTCCGCCGCCCGCGAGCAGCTCGCCAAGGCCGCCGTCGAGCTGGAGGCCATCGTCGGCCTGATGCTGACCGACCTCGCCGCCACCGAGCAGGACGTCAAGAACATCTACAAGGTGGGCCTCAACACCACCCGCCTCCTGATGGCCTCCGGTGACGTGGTCGTCGGCTACCTGCTGCTGCGCGGTGCCGCCGTCGCCGCGGAGAAGCTGGAGACCGCCTCCGCGAAGGACAAGCCCTTCTACACAGGCAAGATCGCGGCCGCGAAGTTCTTCGCCGCCAACGTGCTGCCGGGCGTCACCGGAGCGCGCAAGCTCGCCGAGGGCGTCGACCTGGACCTGATGGAGCTGGACGAAGCCGCCTTCTAGGGCGTGTCCGCAAAGTCGCGTCGTCCGCCCGAAGGGCGGGCCCGGCGGCGTCTGGTGCGTGCTCTCGGCGTGCCGGGCGCAGACCCTCGTACTGGACGTACTTGGGTCTTCGCCCGGTGCGGCGAGAGTACGTGCCAGGCGTCGCCGGGCAGGCGCGACTTCGCGGACACGACCTAGGCCCCGGCGGCCCCTGTACGGCCGGACGGGCACCCGCCCGGCGCCTGTCCGGCCGTTCAGGTGTCCCAAGGTGTCCACCCTTCACATCCCCCTTACGAAGGCCCGTTCCCAACCCCGGGAGCGGGCCTTCGTGCGTCGTTAAGGTGAACCCATGAGTGCACCCACCCGGTTCGACCGCAGCCACACCGACGACCTCATGTCCTTCCTCGCGGCGAGCCCGACGCCGTACCACGCCGTGGCCACCGCCGCCGAGCGGCTGGAGAAGGCCGGGTTCCGTCAGGTCGCCGAGACCGACGCGTGGGAGGGGACCGCCGGCGGGAAGTACGTGCTGCGCGGAGGGGCGATCATCGCCTGGTACGTGCCGGAGGGCGCCGAGCCGCACACCCCGTTCCGGATCATCGGCGCGCACACCGACTCCCCGAACCTGCGGGTCAAGCCGCTGCCCGACACCGGGGCGCACGGCTGGCGGCAGGTCGCCGTGGAGATCTACGGCGGGCCCCTGCTGAACTCCTGGCTCGACCGGGACCTCGGCCTGGCCGGACGCCTGTCGCTGCGGGACGGCTCGACCCGCCTGGTCAACGTGGACCGGCCCCTGCTGCGCGTACCGCAGCTCGCCATCCACCTCGACCGCTCCGTCAGCAGCGAGGGACTCAAGCTCGACAAGCAGCGCCACCTCCAGCCCGTCTGGGGACTCGGCGACGCCCGCGAGGGCGACCTGATCTCCTTCCTGGAGGAGGAGTCGGGGCTGCCCGCGGGCCAGGTCACCGGCTGGGACCTCATGACCCACTCCGTCGAGCCCCCCGCCTACCTGGGCCGCGACAAGGAACTGCTCGCCGGGCCCCGCATGGACAACCTGCTGTCCGTCCACGCGGCCACGGCCGCGCTGGCCGCGGTCGCGACGGCCGGCTCCGCCCTGCCCTACATCCCGGTCCTCGCCGCCTTCGACCACGAGGAGAACGGCTCGCAGAGCGACACGGGCGCCGACGGACCGCTGCTCGGCGGAGTGCTGGAACGTTCTGTCTTCGCCCGCGGCGGTTCCTACGAGGACCGGGCGCGCGCCTTCGCCGGCACCGTCTGCCTGTCCTGCGACACCGGCCACGCCGTGCACCCCAACTACGCCGAGCGGCACGACCCGACGCACCACCCGCGCGCCGGCGGCGGCCCCATCCTCAAGGTCAACGTCAACAACCGCTACGCCACCGACGGTTCGGGCCGCTCCGTGTTCGCCGCCGCCTGCGAGAAGGCCGGCGTGCCGTTCCAGTCCTTCGTCTCCAACAACGCCATGCCCTGCGGCACCACCATCGGCCCCATCACGGCGGCACGGCACGGCATCCGGACGGTCGACATCGGCGTGGCGATCCTGTCCATGCACAGCGCCCGCGAACTCTGCGCCGCGGACGACCCGTTCCTGCTGACGAACGCGCTGGTGGCGTTCCTGGAGGGGTAGTTCTCCGGGCTGTCAGGACAACGGCACGCCGTCGCGAGCGACGGCGTGCCGTTTCGTGTGAGGGATCGCCTCCGCATGTACCGCGAGGTCCCGGGTACCCGGAACGGGTCCGGAACTACTCGGAGTTGCTATTCAAGGAGACGACACCCATGGGCCTGGGCGGATGCATCATCCTGATCGCCGCGGGGGCGATCCTCACGTTCGCGACCGACTGGCACATGCAGGGGGTCAACCTTCATCTGGTCGGCGTGATCCTCATGATCGTCGGACTGATCGGCGTGACGACCTTCAGCAGCATCGCGCGGCGCAGGCGCGTCGTCGTACCGCCGACCGCGACCGTCGTGGACGACGACCGCCGCCGCCGTGACGGGTACACGGACGGCTACGGCGTCTGATCCGGATCAGCCGTCCATGCCGGCAAGGACCAGGGGCAGCCGGTCCGTGCCGGTCTCCGTGAGGCGGAGCGGAACGCCCCAGTCCTGCTGATGGACATGGCAGGCCGGGTACTCGTTGGCCGGATCGTCGTCGCAGGACGCGGCCATCGCCGAGACGTGCAGCACGCCCTCGGGGACGGCCGGGTTCAGCTCGACGTCCCGGGAGAGATCGGTACCGGCGCCCTCGCCCGCGAGCAGCAGCTCGGGCGGGGTGGCGGACACCAGGAGCCGGGTGGACGGACCGTAGCGGGTGTCCAGCTTCTGTCCGGCCGGCGCCTGGAAGATCACGTCCAGCCGGACGGCTCCGGGGGTGACGTCGGTGGCCGCGCGCTGCGTGCGATGGGCGACCGACTCCACCCGTACCGCCTCCTCCGGCAGCCGCAGCCGGGTCAGCCGGTGCCGGGCCGACTCCACCACCACGATGTCGTCCCCGACGAGCACGGCGTCGCTGGGCTCCCGCAGGTCCGTGGCCAGCGTGGTCACCTCACCCGTCGCCGGGTCGTACCGGCGCAGCGCGTGGTTGTACGTGTCGCTGACCGCGACCGAACCGTCCGGCAGCGCGGTGACCCCCAGCGGGTGCTGGAGCAGGGCCTGTGCGGCGGCACCGTCACGGTGCCCGAAGTCGAAGAGCCCCGTGCCGACGGCGGTGTGCACACTTCCGTCCGGGTCCACCCAGCGCAGCGCCGAGGTCTCGGAGTCGGCGAGCCAGAGCCGGTCCTCAGTGGCGGCGAGCCCCGACGGCTGCGCGAACCAGGCCTCGGGCCCCGGCCCGTCGACCAGCCCCTCGTTCGTCGTGCCCGCGGTGACCCCGACGGTCCCCGTCCCCGGGTCGTACGCCCAGAGCTGGTGCACACCCGCCATGGCGATCCAGACCTTCCCGCCGAACAGGGCCACGTCCCACGGCGAGGACAGATCGATCTCGCGCGCCGGTCCCGACGTCGGCGAGCCCTGCCACCACTGGCGGCCGGTGCCCGCGAGCGTGGTGACCGCGCCGGTCGCGAGATCGACCCGGCGCAGCGCGTGGTTCACGGTGTCGGCGACGACGACCGCGCCCTCGTCGAGCAGCGCGAGCCCCTGCGGCTCGCTGAACCCCGCCTCCTCGGCGCCGCCGTCCACGAGGCCCCGGACACCCGATCCGATGCGCCGGACGACCGTCTCGCCGTCCTCCTCCAGCTCCACGAGCTGATGCCGGGTCGTGTCGCTGACCAGCAGATTGCCGTTCGGCAGGGCGAGCGCCTTGCCGGGGAAGCGCAGAGCGGTCGGCGCGGGCTCGGGCGCCACGTACGGCCCGTCGCCGCGGCGCAGGGTCCCCTTCGCCGTGTGCTCGGCCTCCAGCTCCTCCACCAGCCGCTCGATGGCATGGGCGTGCCCCTCACCGGCGTGCTGCGCGACGACGTATCCCTCGGGGTCGATCACCACGAGCGTCGGCCAGGCCCGTACGGCGTACTGCTTCCAGGTCACGAGCTCCGGGTCGTCGAGCACCGGGTGCTCCACCCCGTAGCGCTCCACCGCGTCGACGACCGCCTGGTGCTCGGCCTCGTGCGCGAACTTAGGCGAGTGCACCCCGACGATCACCACGGTGTCCCGGTGCTTCTCCTCCAACTCCCGCAACTCGTCCAGGACGTGAAGGCAGTTGATGCAGCAGAAGGTCCAAAAATCAACGATCAGTGTCCGCCCTCGGAAGTCGGCCAACTTCAGATCCTTGCCACCTGTGTTGATCCAGCCGCCTTTACCGGTCAGCTCGGGGGCACGGACACGGACACGGCGACGTTCGGGGGTGGGCCTGGAAGCTGCGTCGTTCATGGTTCCAGCCTGCCACTCGAACCTGGGCGCCGGATCACACACTCGCCTCAAGGCCCGAGAGCGGGCCGCTGATCTGGTGCCGCAGGGCGGACACGGACCTTCGACGTGCGATGCCAGGACCTGGTCCCGGTCGGTCCAGGAGCTGATAGGCCTTGCCCGTCATTCCGCCGTTTCGTCACCACACGACTTCGCCCCGGTCGCTGCTTTCGTCGCCCAGACGATCCGGCAGCGCTCGCCACCGTCGAACCTGGCGCCCACTCGTCCACGCCGAACTTCCACACGGTCGATCGCGAGGCCAAGACACTCGCGCCTGTCGACCGCACCGCCGGCGGCCCAGCTCTCACGCAGGAGTTCGGCGTCCAGGAGCGGTGCGATGTCAACGGCGGGAATCGGTGTCCGCAGCAGATCCCCACGCAGCCCGTCGATGCGGTTGCGCAGTCGTCCGACGAGCCCGTTGTAACGGTCGACGGCATCTGCACCGGAAAACTCGCCCCGAACGTATCGAGCCTCTTCCAGGTCCGCGACGCGCTTTTCCTCGACAGCGATCTCCGCCTCGATGGCCTCCCGTTTCGCGAACGTCTCCGGGTCCTGCCTCTGCGCGCAGCGATCGGCGATCACAGCGATCAGCGGGTCCTGCGGCTCCATAGACGGCAAGTGGGACAGAAATGCCCGGGTCACGTAGTCGTCGATGCTCTCCACTCGAGCCGATACGCCGGCACACCCTCGTCCCATCCGACGGCTGGAACACTGGTACGACGTACCCGCCCTGCTCATCCTGTCTCCGCAGAGCCCGCAGCGCGCAATGCCAGTGAGCAGTGACCTTCCTTGCTTGTGACCGTGCCGCCTACCGGCCAGTGGAAGCGTCCGCGATGCGAGTTGACGAAGAATCAACTCCCGTTCTCCGACCGAAATGATCCCGTCACCGATACGCACGACCTCGAGCGTCTCCGGTTCCCGGTAAGGGGACACACGGTTCGCATACTTGCGTGTTCCGTCAGGCTGGTCCTCGTACTCGGTCTGTGGCATCAGCCCCGCGAAAGCCGGTGATCGAAGGAGCTGGAGGACGCTGGACGAGTTCCACATGCCACCTCGCGCCGACTCCACCCCGTGCTCGTTCAGCAGTCGTGCGATGTGAACAAGCGCCTTCCCCGAGAGTGCCTCGTCGGCGATGAGGCGGGCGTATTCGGCGGTCTCGGGGTCGTGAATGAGCTTCCTCGTCTCTGGGTCCACCAGCAGACCGTAAGGCGGTTGCCCACCGATCCACTGGCCTCTCCGACGCAGGTACCTCTTCGCATTGCCGACCCGCATGCCGAGGTCTCGTGATTCACTTCTGGCAAGATCCGCGAGTATCGCGATCGCATCCCGGGCACCGGGGTTCCTCGTGTCGAGGCCCTCCATGACGGAGACCAACCGTCCGCCGACCTGCTCCATGCCGCCCAGGGCTTTGCCGATCTCGCTGACACCTCTGCGGGACAAGCGGTCGAGCTTCCAAACGATCAGGACGCCCACGACGCCGGCTGTGACGGCGGTGATCGCCGCGTCGAATCCCTTTCGGGTGACGTTCTTGTACCCGGAACGTCCGCGGTCGATGTGAACCTTGCGGACCGTCAGTCCGTTGCGCTCCGCCCACGCCCGGCAGTCTGCTTCCTGACGGTCGATCGCGGTCTTGCCTTCTCGATCCAGTGACAGACGCAAGTACAGGTCCGCTGTCGCATGTTGGTGCATGTGTCCACGCTACTGACAAGTGCTCACATTGATTCAGAAAACCCTTAAATCCATCACCACATATAAATGCAGGCATCCATGGACATACGTGAGCCGCTATCGATCTCCGCTGGCAAGCAACCCCTGCCGGCCGGAACGTGACCGCATTCAGTCAGAGCCGTCATCAGCCCAAAGCATGCCCCGTCGTCGCGTCCACGTGGGCGGGGATGTCGTCGTGGCGGTCGCCGACCGTGAGGGTGCCGGTCGGTTCGAAGAGGAGGATCGACGCGCCGGCGGGGGCGTACGGCTTGTGCTCGGTGCCGCGCGGGACGGTGCAGACGGAGCCCTTGGGCAGGACGACCGTCCGCTCACCGGCCGGCTCCCTGAGCGTGATGCTCAGTTCGCCCTCCAGGACCAGGAAGAACTCGTCGGTGTGGTCGTGCACGTGCCAGACGTGCTCGCCCTCGACCTTGGCGACGCGGACGTCGTAGTCGTTGACGGTGGTGACGATGCGGGGGCTCCACAGCTCGTCGAAGGAGGCGAGGGCGGAGGAGAGGGAGACGGGTTCGCCGCGTCGGGCGGATGCGCTGGTCATGGATTCATCGTCCGCGCCTGCCCGGGGCCCGGCGAGTGCTAGAAATCGCTCATGCCGCAAGGATCCTCGCACCGTGCCGTCCGCCCGGCACCCTCGGAAGGGCGGGGACCGGCGTCTCGGCCCCACCGCGTCGCCGTCATCGTCGACGAGGGCACGAACCCCTTCGAAGTGGGCTTCGCGACCGAGCTGTTCGGGCTTCCCCGGCCCGAACTGGGGCGCCCCGAACCGCTCTACGAGCTGACCCTGTGCACGCCGACGCCCGGCGTCCGGATGAACCACGGGTTCTTCACGCTCGGCGGAGTGCCCGGCCTCGACGCGGCGGACGACGCCGACACCCTCGTGGTCCCGGGCCGTCCCGACAACGTCGTCCCGCGCCGGGCCGTCGTCCTGGACGCCATCCGGCGCGGCCACGCACGCGGCGCCCGGGTGGTGAGCTTCTGCACCGGATCCTTCGCGCTCGCCGAGGCGGGACTGCTCGACGGGCGCCGCGCCACCACGCACTGGCGCTGGACGGACGTCTTCCGGGAACTGCACCCGGACGTGCTGCTGGACCCGGACGTGCTGTTCGTGGACGAGGGGGACGTGCTGACGGCGGCGGGCAGCGCGGCCGCGCTCGACCTCGGGCTGCACCTGGTGCGCCGGGACCACGGCGCGGAGATCGCCAACGCCGTGTCGCGCCGGCTGGTGTTCGCCGCGCACCGCGACGGGGGCCAGCGTCAGTTCGTACGACAGCCGCTGCCCGACGTGCCCGACGTGTCGCTCGCACCCCTGCTGGCCTGGGCGCAGGAACGGATCGGGGAGCCGTTGACGGTCGGGGACCTCGCCGCGCAGGCCGCGGTCAGCCCGGCGACCCTGCACCGCCGCTTCCGCGCCCAGCTCGGCACGACCCCGCTGGCCTGGCTGACGGCGCAGCGCGTCGCCCTCGCCTGCCGGCTCATCGAACGCGGCGAGGTCCGGCTCGACGTGGTGGCGGACCGCAGCGGGCTCGGGACGGCGGCGAACCTGCGCGAGCGGGTGCGCCGGGCGACCGGACTCAGCCCGTCGGCCTACCGGCGGCGTTTCGGAACGCCCACCGGGGAACCGGTGACGGCATGAGATACCTCGTACGCGACCGGCTGCTCGGTTTCGGTGACGACTACTGGATCGAGGACGACCACGGCAACAAGGTCTTCCTCGTCGACGGCAAGGCCATGCGGCTGCGGGACACCTTCCAGCTCAAGGACACCCGTGGACGGGTCCTGATCGACATCCACCAGAAGATGCTCGCGCTGCGCGACACGATGATCATCGAGCGGGACGGCGATCCGCTCGCGACCATCAAGCGCAAGCGGCTGTCCCTGCTCCGCAATCACTATCGCGTGTCGCTGGTCGACGGCACCGAACTCGACGTCAGCGGCAAGATCCTCGACCGCGAGTTCGCCGTGGACTACGACGACGAACTCCTCGCGCAGATCTCCCGGCGCTGGCTGCACCTGCGGGACACGTACGGCGTCGACGTCGTACGGGAGGACGCCGATCCCGCGCTGCTGATCGCGGTCGCGGTGTGCGTGATCCACCTGGCCGAGAAGGAACGGGGGGACGACTGAGGACACGGCCGGCCGACGGCGGCACGGACGTCCACCGGTCTACGGCGGCGCGGAGGTCCTCCGGTCCACGGCGGGGCCGGCGTCCAGCGGTCCACGGCGGGGTGGGCTCCGGCCGGTCCCGCCGTGGGGCGGGCGCCGACCGGTCCGTGGCGGGGCGCGGGTCAGCGGGTGTCGGCGGGTGTCAGCGGGTCGGGGTGTCCAGGCCCAGCAGGCGGTCCTTGAGGGCCGGGAACTGCTCGCGGGTCTCCGCGACCTTCGCCGGGTCGAACTCCACGGTGAGGATCTCCTCGCCCGGACCCGCCTCGGCGAGGACCTCGCCCCACGGGTCGACCACGATCGAGTGACCGGCCTGGGGAACTCCCGCGTGCGTACCGGCCGTTCCGCAGGCGAGGACGTACGCCTGGTTCTCGACGGCGCGGGCCTGGGCGAGCAGGGTCCAGTGGGAGCGGCGCCGCTCGGGCCAGCCGGCCGGGAGGACGAAGGTCTGCGCCCCGGCGTCGACGAGTCCGCGGAAGAGTTCGGGGAACCGCAGGTCGTAGCAGGTGGCGACGCCGATGACGGTCTCCGGCAGCCGCACGGTGACCAGCTCCGTGCCCGCGCCCATCAGCACGGCCTCGCCCTTGTCGAAGCCGAAGCGGTGGATCTTGCGGTAGGCGGCGACGCGTTCGCCGGCGGGGGAGTAGACGAGCGAGGTGTTGTAGAGGGGGGCCTCGGTGCCGGGGCCGGTCCCGGAGGCTGCGCGCTCGGGGATCGAGCCGGCGTGCAGCCACACGCCCGCGTCGCTCGCGGCCTTGCTCATCGCATCGTGGGTCGGCCCGTCCAGCGGCTCGGCCTGCGCCCCGAACGCCTCGTAGGCGAAGGCGCCGGTGGTCCACAGCTCGGGGAGCACGACGAGATCGACTCCGGCTTGATCGCGTACCAGGTCGGCCACGCGGTGTCTGCGGTCCGCGACCGATTCGTCGTCGTTTACGTCGATCTGGAGGAGCGAGGCGCGCACACTACCACCGTCCTGGCATTCGAGCCGTCCATACGGGCCTACGATCGTCACACGAAAGCACTGCCGGGGTGCCTCACAGCAGCGTAACTTAGCGTCCCAAGACACCCGCTGCCTGTGAAATGCCCGCGTCCAACCGCCCGAGGGGTCCCGTTCCGTGAGTCTGCATCCGAGTCTTCAGTCCTACGCCGACGCCTGGGCCCACTCGATCGAAGCGATATCCGAGCTGGTGCAGCCGCTTGTGGAGGGCGAGTGGAACCGGCGGACTCCGTGCCCCGGCTGGTCGGTCCGCGACATCGTCTCGCACGTCATCGGGCTGGACTGCGAGATGCTCGGCGACCCGCGGCCGATCCACACGCTTCCCCGCGACCTCTACCACGTGACGAACGAACACCAGCGGTACATGGAGATGCAGGTCGACGTGCGCCGTCACCACACGGCGCCGGAGATGACCTCCGAGCTCGAGTACACGATCATCCGCCGCAACCGGCAGCTCCGGAACGAGTCGCGGCAGCCCGACGCGAAGGTGCGCGGCCCGCTCGGCACCGAGGTCACCCTGGAACACGCCATGCGCAACCGCGCGTTCGACGTGTGGGTGCACGAGCAGGACCTGCGGTACACGCTGGGCCGGCCGGGCAACCTCGACTCCCCCGGCTCACTGATCGTGCGGGACCAGCTCCTGGCCGCGCTGCCGAAGATCGTCGCCAAGGACGCGGGGGCGCCGGCGAACTCCGCGGTCGTCTTCGACGTGCACGGCCCCGTCGAGTTCCTCCGCACCGTCCGCGTGGACGCCGACGGCCGCGGCTCGATAGACGGTTCGCCCTCCCTCGGTCCCGCCGTCAGTCTCGCCCTGGACTGGGAGACCTTCGTCCGGCTGGCCTGTGGCCGCGTCAGCCCCGAGGCCGTGTCCGACCGCATCAAGGCCGAGGGCGACCCGGAACTGACCACGGCGATCCTGCGCAGCCTGGCCGTCACGCCGTAGTGCCGTCACGGCGTGGCCCGCGGGGGTCACGCCGGTACGTGCACCGTCTCCACCCGGCTGGCCACGAGCCGCTCGCGCTCCCGGCGGGCCGCCTCCTTGCGCAGCCGGAAGATCTGGCTGAGCCCGAGCGCCTGGAGCACGAACACGCTGGAGAAGGCGATCCGGTAGTCGTCGCCGGTGGCGTCGAGCAGGACACCGATGGCCAGCAGCGTCGTCATCGAGGCGATGAAACCGCCCATGTTGGTGATCCCGGACGCCGTCCCCTGACGCTCCGGCGGGTTCGCCGGGCGCGCGAAGTCGAAGCCGAGCATCGAGGCCGGTCCGCAGAACCCGAGCACCACGCACAGCACGACCAGCAGCCACATCGGCGCGACGCCCGGGTACACCAGCACCGCCGCCCACACGACGGCCGTCGCCGCGACCGTGCCCAGGGCCAGCGGCAGCCGCGCGGTGTGGTGCCGGGCGACGATCTGCCCGTACACCAGCCCGGCGCCCATGTTGGCCAGCACCACGAGTGTCAGCAGCTCACCGGCCGTGGCGCGGGTGAGGCCCTGTGCCTGGACGAGGAACGGCATCCCCCACAGCAGCAGGAACACCATCGCCGGGAACTGGGTGGTGAAGTGCACCCACAGACCCAGCCAGGTGCCGGGCTCCCGCCAGGACGCGAGGATCTGGCGGCGGACGTAGGCGGCGCCCCGGTGCGGGAACGGCTCGGGCCGGTGGCCTTCGGGGTGGTCCCGCAGGAACAGCAGCAGCAGGACGAGGACGACCACACCGGCGGCCGCGCTGCCGGCGAACGCCGCCGTCCAGCCGACGCCGTGCAGCAGCCGCGCGATCACGAGCGTCGAGACGAGGTTGCCCGCCATGCCGACCAGACCCGCGAGCTGCGCGACGAGCGGTCCGCGCCGGGCGGGGAACCACCGGGTGCCCAGCCGCAGCACGCTGATGAACGTCATCGCGTCGCCGCAGCCCAGCAGGGCGCGCGAGGCGAGCGCCATGCCGTACGACGAGGAGAACGCGAAGCCCAGTTGTCCCGCCGTGAACAGCAGGACGCCGATGGTCAGCACCTTCTTGGTGCCGAGCCGGTCGACGAGGAGCCCGACCGGTATCTGCATGCCCGCGTACACGAGGAGCTGGAGGATGGAGAAGGTGGACAGGGCGGAGGCGCCCACGTGGAAGCGGTTCGCCGCGTCGAGTCCGGCCACCCCCAGGGACGTACGGAAGATGACGGCGACGAAGTAGACCGAGACGCCGATGCCCCAGACGGCGATCGCGCGCCGGCCGCCGGGCGGGTCGCCGGGCAGGGTGGCCGGGGAGCTCATCGGACCTCGCCCCGCGCCAGGTTGGAGAACCAGCTCACGTGCCCGTGGATGAGGCCGACGACCGCGTCGGCGTCACCGGCGCGCAGCGCCTGGAGAATCTGTTCGTGCTCGATCAGCGTCTTGGTGATCCGGTCGGGGTGGGCGTGCATGACGGCGACTCCCATCCGGAGCTGCCGGTCGCGGAGCTGGTCGTAGAGCCGGGAGAGGATCTCGTTGCCGCCGCTGCGGACGATCTCGGCGTGGAAACAGCGGTCGGTGACGGCGGCTCCGGCCAGGTCCCCGGCGGCTGCCTGCTCCTTCTGCCGGTCGAGCAGTTCCTCCAGGCGGGCCAGGAGCTGAGGCGACGCCGGTACGGCCTTGCGCGCGGCGTGCTCCTCGACGAGCTGGCGGGTCTCGACCACGTCGGCGATCTCCTGGGCGGAGACCGGCAGGACGAGCGCGCCCTTCTTCGGGTAGAGCCTGATCAGCCCTTCGGCCTCCAGGCGGAGCAGCGCCTCACGGACCGGGGTGCGCGACACGCCCACCGCGTCGGCGAGTTCGCCCTCGGTGAGCAGGGCCCCGCCCTCGTAGCGGCGCTCCAGGACCCCGTCCTTGACGTGGGCGTAGACACGGTCGGCTGCCGGGGGCTGCTTCACGGGGGGCCGCGTCGGCGCGGGAGGGGCTGAAGGCATGCGCACATCATAGATACAACACGTACGCATGCCCGGGGGCATTTCAGCATGCGGACCCCAACAGCCGCCGCCTGTAACCCAGGTCACATGAATTTCATGCGTTTGCCGCACATCCCTTTGGGCGACCCGGGAGTCTGAACGTGGGACGGCACTCCCATGTGCTGTTCTCCCAGGGGCATTTCGCGCATACGGAGCGTTCATTTTGATTACCGGCATTAAGGGCACGCGTTTCCGCAGGGCCGCCGCTGTGACCCTCACGACCGGCGCCGTGCTGGCAGCCGGAGCCTTCGGCGCCGCGCCCGCGGGCGCGGTCGCCACCCCCTCGATCGTCGCCAAGGGCGGCTATCTGATGAACAACGGGACCGCCGCGACCGTCTACAAGAAGGCTGCGGACACCCGGCTTTCCACGGGTTCCACCACGAAGATCATGACGGCCAAGGTGGTCCTGGCCCAGGCGAACCTGAACCTGGACTCCAAGGTCACGATCCAGAAGGCCTACAGCGACTACGTGGTCGCCAACAACGCCTCGCAGGCTCACCTGATCGTCGGTGACAAGGTCACCGTCCGTCAGCTCCTCTACGGTCTGATGCTGCCGTCCGGCTGCGACGCCGCCTACGCGCTCGCCGACAAGTTCGGCTCGGGCACCACCCGCGCCGCGCGCGTGAAGTCGTTCATCGGCAAGATGAACGCCGCCGCGACCAGCCTGCACCTGACGAACACGCACTTCGACTCGTTCGACGGCATCGGCAACGGCAACAACTACTCGACGCCGCGCGACCTGACGAAGATCGCCAGCAGCGCCATGAAGAGCACCACGTTCAAGACGATCGTGAAGACCAAGTCGTACACGGCGAAGACCGTGACGAGCAGTGGCACCACGCGCACCATGGCGGCGTGGACCAACACGAACGGGCTGCTCAGCAGCTACAGCGGCACCATCGGCGTGAAGACCGGCTCCGGCCCCGAGGCGAAGTACTGCCTCGTCTTCGCCGCCACCCGCAACGGCAAGACGCTGATCGGGACGGTGCTCGCCTCGACGTCCATCCCGAACCGTGAGGCGGACGCCAAGAAGCTCCTGAACTACGGCTTCGCGAGCTGACACACGCGAAAGGGGCCTGCCGCGCGGTGCGCGGCAGGCCCCTTTTTCGTCGGCGTCCGGGCTCGGACCCCGGCCGGTCGGGCTAGGCCCAGGTGATCAGCCGCTTGGGCTGCTCCAGGACGGCCGCCGTGTCGGCGAGGACCTTGGAGCCGAGCTCTCCGTCGACCAGGCGGTGGTCGAAGGACAGCGCCAGCGTGGTGACCTGACGGGGCTTGACCTTGCCCTTGTGGACCCAGGGCTGCGGCTTGATCGCGCCCACCGCGAGGATCGCGGACTCGCCGGGGTTGAGGATCGGCGTGCCCGTGTCGACGCCGAAGACGCCGACGTTGGTGATCGTCACCGTGCCGCCCTGCATCGCGGCCGGCGAGGTCTTGCCCTCACGGGCCGTGGCCACCAGTTCGCCCAGCGACTCCGCGAGCTGCGGAAGCGTCTTGCCGTGGGCGTCCTTGATGTTCGGCACGATCAGACCGCGCGGGGTGGCCGCGGCGATGCCCAGATTCACGTAGTGCTTCCGGACGATCTCCTGGTTGGCCTCGTCCCAGGACGCGTTGACGTCCGGGTTGCGCTTGATCGCGACCAGCAGGGCCTTGGCCACGAGCAGCAGCGGATTGACCCGCAGCCCCTGCATGTCCTTGTCCTGCTTGAGCTCCTCGACCAGCCGCATCGTGCGCGTCACGTCGACCGTCACGAACTCGGTGACGTGCGGCGCGGTGAACGCCGAGCCGACCATCGCGTTGGCCGTGGCCTTGCGGACACCCTTGACCGGGATCCGGGTCTCGCGCGCGCCGTCGTAGGACGCGGCCGGGGCCGGGACCTGCGGCTGGACGCGGGCCGGGGCCTGCGGGACCTCGGCGGGGGCCGGGGCCGCCACCGGGGCGGGCGCCTGCGCCGGAGCGGCCGCCGCGTGCACGTCCTCACGCGTGATGACACCGTCCGGGCCCGTCGGGGTGACCGTCGTCAGGTCGACACCCAGGTCCTTGGCGAGCTTGCGGACCGGGGGCTTGGCGAGCGGCCGCTGCCCGCCGGGCGCGGTGCCGTGGCCGTGGCCGTGGCCGTTGAGCTCGCCCTGGATCGCGGTGGCCGCGTAGAGCGTCTCGGTCTGCTGGACGGGGGCCTCGGCACCCTTGCGGGGGCGCCGCTTGGTGGAGGACTCCGCCACGCCGTACCCCACGAGGACCGGCTTGCGGCCCTCGGGCTTGGCCTCCTCGGCGGGGGCCTCCGCGGGGACGGCGGGAGCGGCGGGGGCCTGCTCGGCGGCCGGGGCCGCCGGAGCGGGCGCCGCGCCACCGGACACGTCCACCGCGATGATCACCTGGCCGACGTCCACCGTCGTGCCCTCGGGGAAGCGGAGCTCGCTCACCACACCGTCGTACGGGATCGGCAGTTCGACCGCGGCCTTGGCGGTCTCGACCTCGCAGACGACCTGCCCGTCGGTGACTTTGTCACCCGGCTGGACGTACCACTTGAGGATCTCCGCCTCGGTGAGTCCCTCGCCCACATCGGGCATCTTGAACTCGCGGAGTCCCGACGCGTTCTCAGTCATCGTCGTCACGACTCTCTCCTAGTACGCCAGCGAGCGGTCGACGGCGTCGAGCACCCGGTCCAGGCCCGGAAGGTACTCCTCCTCCAGGCGGGCCGGCGGGTACGGGGCGTGGTAGCCGCCGACCCGCAGAACGGGCGCCTCCAGGTGGTAGAAACACCGCTCCGTGATGCGGGCCGCGATCTCCGCGCCCGTGCCCAGGAACACCGGCGCCTCGTGCACGACGACCAGGCGGCGGGTCTTCTCGACCGAGGCCTGGATCGAGTCGAAGTCGATCGGGGACATCGAGCGCAGGTCCAGGACCTCGATCGACTTGCCCTCCTCCTGGGCGGCCGCGGCGGCCTCCAGGCAGACCTTCACCATCGGGCCGTACGCGACCAGGGTGAGGTCGCCTCCCTCGCGCGCCACCCGCGCCTTGTGCAGCGGACCGGGGATGGCGTCCTTGTTGACCTCGGCCTTGTCCCAGTAGCGCCGCTTGGGCTCGAAGAAGATCACCGGGTCGTCGCTCTGGATGGCCTGCTGCATCATCCAGTAGGCGTCGCCCGCGTTCGAGGGAGAGACCACCTTCAGGCCCGCCACGTGCGCGAACAGCGCCTCCGGGGACTCCGAGTGGTGCTCGACCGCGCCGATGCCGCCGCCGTACGGGATGCGGATGACGACGGGGAGCTTGATCTTGCCGAGGGCCCGCGCGTGCATCTTCGCGAGCTGCGTGACGATCTGGTCGTACGCCGGGAAGACGAATCCGTCGAACTGGATCTCCACGACCGGGCGGTAGCCGCGCAGGGCCAGGCCGATCGCGGTGCCGACGATGCCCGACTCGGCGAGCGGGGTGTCGATGACCCGCTCCTCGCCGAAGTCCTTCTGGAGACCGTCGGTGACCCGGAAGACACCGCCGAGCTTGCCGACGTCCTCGCCCATGATGAGGACCTTGGGGTCGGCTTCGAGAGCCGTGCGCAGCGATTCGTTGATCGCCTTGGCCAGCGCCATCTTTTCCGTCGTCATGGCTACTTGCCCTCCCCGGCGTCCGCGAACGACGCCTGGTAGGCGGCGAACTGGGCGCGCTCCTCGTCGACGAGCGCGTGCCCGTCCGCGTACACGTTCTCGAAGATGGCGAAGTGGTCCGGGTCAGGCATGGCCCGCACGACATCGCGCACCCGCTTGCCCAACGTCTCGCTCTCGGCCTCGAGTTCCGCGAAGAATCCCTCGTCCGCGTGGTTCGCGGACTCCAGGTAGGCGCGCAGGCGCAGGATCGGGTCCTTGGCCTCCCACGCCTCGCGCTCCTCGTCGGCCCGGTACTTGGTCGGGTCGTCGGAGGTGGTGTGCGCGCCCATGCGGTAGGTGAAGGCCTCCACCAGGGTGGGGCCCTCGCCGCTGCGGGCCCGCTCCAGCGCCCACTTGGTGACCGCGAGGCAGGCCAGGACGTCGTTGCCGTCGACGCGGACGCCGGGGAAGCCGAAGCCCTGGGCGCGCTGGTAGAGCGGCACGCGCATCTGGCGCTCGGTGGGCTCGGAGATCGCCCACTGGTTGTTCTGGCAGAAGAACACGACCGGCGCGTTGTAGACGGCGCCGAAGTTGAAGGCCTCCATGACGTCGCCCTGGCTGGAGGCGCCGTCACCGAAGTACGCGATCACGGCCGAGTCCGCGCCGTCCTTGGCGATGCCCATGGCGTAGCCGGTGGCGTGCAGCGTCTGCGAGCCGATGACGATCGTGTACAGGTGGAAGTTGTTGCCGTTCGGGTCCCAGCCGCCGTTGTTCACACCCCGGAACATGCCCAGCAGGTTGGTCGGGTCGACCCCGCGGCACCAGGCGACGCCGTGCTCGCGGTAGGTCGGGAAGACGTAGTCGTCGTCGCGGGTGGCGCGGCCGGAGCCGATCTGGGCGGCCTCCTGGCCGAGCATCGAGGCCCACAGGCCCAGCTCGCCCTGGCGCTGCAGGGAGGTGGCCTCCGCGTCGAAGCGGCGGCTCAGGACCATGTCGCGGTAGAGGCCGCGCAGCTCCTCGGGGGTGATGTCGGCGACGTACGGGTCGTACGTGGCGTCCTTGACCCGCTTGCCTTCCGGGGTCAGCAGCTGAACGAGCTCGGGCTCGCCGCCCGTCGCCCCGGGCGACTTCTTGGCGGCCGCGCCGGCGCTCCTGCTCGCGGCGCTCTTGGTACCGGTCGTACTGGCGCTCGCGGCGCTCTTCGTACCGGCGCTGCGTCGCGGCTTGCGCGCGGCAGTGCTCTCCACGGTCACGTGTGCTCCTCCGTCGGTCCGGCCCCCGGGGTTGCCGGAAGGCTGGGGTCCCCCTCGCTCGCGGTTCGAGCTCGGGAGAGCGGCTCGCCTGTTCCGGCACCCGTGCACGGGGTGGGTGCCACTCGGCCGGGAACAGGCGTGACAGGTGCCCCGGCGAGCGCCCTGCAACTGCCACGTTACCCAGTGCTTCACATTTCTGTGAAACCCCTCCTGACCTGCGATTTTGATAGGAAATCCAAGTACTTGGAAACGTGGATTTCCTACTAGATCGAGCAGATCGGAACAGTTGCTGGTCACAGCACTGGTCACAGCCTTGCAGGGGGCCGGAACCCTGGCACGTTATCCCGGCCACCCCGGCCTCGGGAAGACTTCACCTGGCGCAATGCCGAGGGCCGTGTGTGAGACTGACAGGGTGCGTGAAATCGGGAAAATCATGGTATTCCTCCTCGATGACCACGAAGTGGTCCGCCGTGGCGTCCACGAACTCATCTCGGTCGAGGACGACCTCGAGGTGGTGGGGGAAGCGGGTACGGCGGCCGACGCACTGGTACGGATCCCGGCCACCCGTCCGGACGTGGCGGTCCTGGACGTGCGTCTCCCGGACGGCAGCGGCGTGGAGGTCTGCCGCGAGATCCGCTCCGCGGACGAGCACATCAAATGCCTGATGCTGACCTCGTACGCCGACGACGAGGCCCTGTTCGACGCGATCATGGCGGGGGCCTCGGGCTATGTCCTCAAGGCGATCCGCGGCCACGAGCTGCTCACGGCCGTACGGGACGTCGCGGCCGGAAAGTCCCTGCTGGACCCGGTGGCCACCGCGCGCGTCCTGGAGAGGCTGCGGGACGGCGGCACCAAGGACGACAGCCGGCTCTCCCGTCTCACCGACCAGGAACGCAGAATCCTCGATCTGATCGGCGAAGGGCTGACCAATCGCCAGATCGGGGAGCGCCTGCACCTCGCCGAGAAAACGATCAAGAATTACGTGTCGAGCCTGCTGTCCAAACTGGGAATGCAGCGCAGGTCGCAGGCGGCCGCCTATGTGGCCCGCAAACAGGCGGAACAGCGGCATCCTTGAATGATCAGGGGCTCGCGGCCCCTTTTACGGCTCATGGGCTCTTACGGCTGTCGGCTTGTCGGCCCCTTACGGAGAGCCGAAAGCCGCAAGCAGCGAGCGGACCGAAAGAACGCGATCAGCGAGCGGACCGAAAGAAGCGGACGTGAAGAATCCGCCTCCCGGGTCCGTTCGGACCCGGGAGGAACAGGGGAGGTCCGGGGAGGTCAGCCCCCGACCCCCGCGGCGGGGGACTCGGTGCCGCCGCCGGCCGGCTCGCTGGACTGCGGCTCGTCCGTCGGCGTCGCCGGAGTGCTCGGTTCCGTCGTGGTCGGCGCGGTCTTCGTCGGCTCGCCGGTCGGCTCGTCCGTCGGCTGCGGGGTGGTGGGGTTCCCCGTCGGCTCGTACGTCGGGGGGTTGTCCGTGGTGTCGCCGGTGTTGGTCGAGTCGTCCGACGTGTCGTCGCCCGTGGACTGGTCCGTCGAGCTGTCGCTGGGCTGGTCGGTGGAGTCGTCGTGCTTGCTGGAGTGCGAGACGGTCGGCGTCGGCGTGGTGCCGGTCCCCGAACCCGTGCCGTTCCCGGTGTTGTGCAGCGCCAGCGCGACACCACCGGCGATGGCGATCAGCGCGAAGACCGCGAGGATCCACAGCTTGCCGCGGCCGCTGCCCCGGTTGCCGTGCCCCTCGAAGCCGCCGTCGTCACCGGCCCCGTAGGCCGGGATGAGCGGCGCCGGGATCTGCGTGGTGCCGTAGTCGCCGGGGTGCGGCAGCGAGGCCGTGCCGGCGAAACCGGCTCCCTGGCCGTGCCCCTCGTGCATGGTGACCGGGCCGGTGTTCCAGGTGCCGGTGTGGCTGCCCTGGTCGTACAGCATCTGGAGCGCGTACTGGACGAGGCCGCGCATCTCCTCCGCGGTCTGGAACCGGTCGTCCGGGTCCTTCGCGAGGGCGCGCATGACGAGCCCGTCGAGCTCGGGCGGCACCTCGTGCGAGACCTCCGAGGGAGGCAGCGGGATGTCCTGGACGTGCTGGTAGACCACCGACAGCGGGGTCTCGCCGGTGAACGGGGGCCGCAGCGCGAGGAGTTCGTAGAGCAGACAGCCGGTGGCGTACAGGTCGGAACGGTGGTCGACGGCCTTGCCGAGCGCCTGCTCCGGGGAGAGGTACTGCGGGGTGCCCATGACCATGCCGGTCTGGGTCATCGTCGACTGCGCGCCGTGCAAGGCACGCGCGATGCCGAAGTCCATCACCTTGACCGCGCCGGTCTCGGTGATGATCACGTTCGCGGGCTTGATGTCGCGGTGCACGATCCCGTGCTGGTGCGAGTAGGCCAGCGCCTCCAGCACCCCGGAGACGATGATCAGCGCCTGCTCGGGCCCGGGGGCCTCGGCGTTGATCAGCAGATCGCGGATCGTGTGACCCTCGACGATCTCCATGACGATGTACGGCACGACGCCGTGCCCGACCACGTCCTCGCCGGAGTCGTACACGGCCACGACCGCGTGGTGGTTGAGCCCCGCGACCGACTGGGCCTCGCGCGTGAAGCGCGCCTTGGACACCGGGTCCTCGGCCAGATCGGCACGGAGCAGCTTCACCGCCACGGTCCGTCCCAGGCGCACGTCCTCGGCGGCGAACACCTCGGCCATGCCGCCCCGGCCGAGCCGGTGTGTCAGCCGATACCGGCCGTCGCCGACCAGCCCGCCGTTACCCCACATCTCCGGCGCATCTGACATACCGCCGCCAGTCGCCTCGGGGTCGGACGGGCCCTGAGCGCGCTGCTGCTGTGCCATCAGTCCTCGCCGTCGTTTCTGCCCGCGGTCTGCGCGGTGGTTGTTACGGTCTCCGTCGGGCCACGCTACAGGCTCCACGCCGGGCGCCGGTCCGAGATGAGCGTGAGATGGACCGGCCGTGACGTCCGCCGAAGTCCGTCGGTGCACATTCCGTGTACCGGGCGTACGTCACCTGTAACGCTTCCGCGACGCTTCTTTCTCAGACGGTCACGGAACGGGCACCGAGCTTGACGTGTCCGTGCCCTCGGGCAGACTTGGCCCGGAATAAGCCAATCGATCACCGATGCCGCGGGGGACGCAGAAGATGAGTCAGGACGGCGCACAGGGCCGGTACGCGGGGCGCGCGGTCGCCGGCGGCCGCTACCAGTTGCGCGATCTGCTCGGCGAGGGCGGTATGGCCTCGGTGCATCTCGCCTACGACTCGGTGCTCGACCGGCAGGTCGCCATCAAGACGCTGCACACCGAACTCGGCCGGGAACAGGCCTTCCGCGAGCGCTTCCGCCGCGAGGCCCAGTCGGTGGCCAAGCTCACCCACACGAACATCGTCTCGGTGTTCGACACCGGCGAGGACGACCTCGACGGCATGACGACGCCGTACATCGTCATGGAGTACATCGAGGGCAAGCCGCTCGGCTCGGTCCTCGACGCGGACATCCGGCAGTACGGCGCGATGCCCGCCGACAAGGCCCTGAAGATCACCGCGGACGTCCTGGCCGCGCTGGAGATCAGCCACGAGATGGGCCTGGTCCACCGGGACATCAAGCCCGGCAACGTGATGATGACCAAGCGCAACGTCGTCAAGGTCATGGACTTCGGCATCGCCCGCGCCATGCAGTCCGGCGTCACCTCCATGACGCAGACCGGCATGGTCGTCGGCACCCCGCAGTACCTCTCCCCGGAGCAGGCCCTCGGCCGGGGCGTCGACGCCCGGTCCGACCTGTACTCGGTCGGCATCATGCTGTTCCAGCTCGTCACCGGACGGCTGCCGTTCGAGGCGGACTCCCCGCTGGCGATCGCCTACGCGCACGTCCAGGAGGAGCCGGTCGCGCCCTCCTCGGTCAACCGCTCACTGCCCCCGGCCGTGGACGCGCTGATCGCCCGCGCGCTGAAGAAGAACCCGAACGAGCGCTTCCCGAGCGCCGAGATCATGCGCGACGAGTGCCTCCGGGTCGCCCAGTCGTTCCAGGCCGCCGCCCCGAACATCGTGCCGGGCGCCCAGACGCCGAGCGGTTCGGGCGTCGGTTCCGCCGTCTTCCCGCCGGTCGACCAGGGCACCCCGGCCCCCGGTCCCGTGCAGACGCCGTACCAGCCGAACCCGTACGGCACGCCGGCCCCCTCCCCGGCCTACGGCTACCCGCAGCAGGGCGGCTACCCGACCCCGCCGCAGACCTCCGCGTACTCCGGGCAGCACGGCACCTCCACGCCTCCCCCGTACAACCTCTCGCCCCAGCCCGCGGCCGGCGGCCAGGGCGGCGCCAGGAGCAACAAGGCGGTCGTGATCGGCTCGGTCCTGGTCGCGCTCATCGCGATCGGCGGCCTGATCACGGCGCTCAGCCTGAACGGCGGGAGCGGCGACGACAACAAGGGCGGCGGCGACACCACCGCCAGTTCGTCGACCACCGCGGTCGCGGGCCACAAGGGTCCGGACACGTCGAAGACGATCGACACCGAGAAGTGCACGGACCCGACGGAGTCGTACGACGACCCGAAGAAGATCATGGTCCCGGACTTCCACTTCAAGAACCTCACCTCGGTGAAGTCCTGCTTCCAGGCCGCCGGTTGGCGGATGAAGGAAGTACCCGTGGACGAGAACACCTACGGCGAGGACACGATCATGGACCAGTTCCCCGCCGCCGGGACGGACGTCGACCCCAAGAACATGCCCGAGATCGAGCTCAAGGTGTCCACGGGCAACCCCTCGTAGGGTCGGTCCCCGGGGCTCGCCCGCCTGGTCACCCGGGCGACCGGGGAGTCCGGGCACGGGTGAGGAACCGGGAACGGAATCGGGAACGGGCCCGGCACTTGAGTGCCGGGCCCGCTTCTTGTCGGTGGTGACCGCGCGACGCCGGGGTGACGGGGGCGGTGGCTCGATGACCCGCGCGGTTACAGGTACGGCCCGCCCGAACGGCCACCCGTACGGGGGTCCTCGTCGCCCTCCAGGCCGCCGACACCCGGCGGGAGCGCGCGGCGCATCTGCTCCAACTGCGCCCTGGCCGCCATCTGCTGGGCGAACAGGGTCGTCTGGATCCCGTGGAAGAGCCCTTCCAGCCAGCCCACCAACTGAGCCTGCGCGATCCGCAGTTCGGCGTCGCTGGGAGTCCCCTCGTCCGTGAACGGCAACGAGAGCCGCTCCAGCTCCTCCACGAGCTCCGGAGCGAGACCGTCCTCCAGCTCCTTCACGGAACTCGCGTGGATCTCCTTGAGGCGGACCCTGCTGGCCTCGTCCAGGGGAGCGGCGCGCACTTCCTCCAGCAGCTGCTTGATCATGCTGCCGATGCGCATCACCTTGGCAGGCTGTTCCACCATCTCCGTCACCGGGATCTCGCGGGAGTCCTCGTCCCCGGTGCCGCCGAGAGCCATTCCGTCCTGTCCGACGACCAGGATCTGAGGGTTCTCCTGCGACCGTTCGTTCCTCGGCATCTCCATGCCGCCATTCTCTCGCACCCACGTACTCCATCACGGTGGTGCCCCCCGTACACGGTGATCCACCACGTAGGTGGGCCCAGTTGGCGAAATCAGGGGGCGTCACGGCCTCTGAAGTGCGCGAATGACGTCACTTTCGGTCGAGATGCCGGGATCACGACGTCATGTGAGGCTGGTTGCGTCGATCACGGCACCCGTCTTGGCGAACCGTTCCGGGAGGGGGTCACCGACGTGACTCCAAGGCTGCGCACCCTGCCCACGGCCGGACTCCTCGCGGCGGCCCTGCTGACCGGCGCCGCCCCCGTCGCCCATGCCGCTCCCGCGGTCTTCGGGAGCCTCTCGTCGACGGCCGCGGCCAGGTCGGGGAGCCCCGCGTCCACCGGCGCCCTCGCGTCCACCGCCCTGGGCGGCTCCGGGGGCCTCGCGTCCACGGCCCTGGCCCGTTCCGGAGGCCTCCTCGCGCCCCTCGTCCCGGCCGGTTCCGTGGATCTCGCGCCCACCGCCCGGGCCGGCTACCGGGGCGGCGCGGCCGCCGTCTCGCGGGGGCCTTCGGCTCCCGCCGACAGCTCACCAGCCACGCCGCCCGGCCGTGGCAGCGGCTCGCCCGGTCCCTCCGGCGGGGTGACCACCGAGCCCACCCCGTCGACCTCTCCCGTGCCGTCCGCCCCGGGGACCGGATCACCCCGTCCGTCACCCGGACGGACCACCCCGCCCGTTCCGTCCGCGCAGGGGCCCACCGCCTCGGACGCGGCCGGTCCCACGGCCACCGATCCGGCCCGCCCCACCCCCACGGACGACCCCTCCCGCGCGGGCAGCTACGCGGGCGAGGGACGCGACCGTCCCGGCCGCGCGGAGCAGGACACCCCGGACGGCCGGGACAGCCAGAGCTCCGACAGCCCCGACCTGCAGGACACGGCCCCTGCCGCGGACACCGCGATCACGGAGCCGAGCCAGGTTCCCGACCCCTCGGGCGACAACGCGGCCCCCGTCCAGCAGAGCGTCGTGGGCCCCGGCTCCACGCCCGACGGGAACCTGGCGATCCTGCCGCTGGGCAGCGGCCTGATCCTCATCGGCCTGGGCCTGGCCCTCGCCTTCCTGGGCCTGCGGGTGCGCAACGGCTGAGCCGGGCCCTGGGAACCGGCCGGTACGCGGCGGCTGAGCCGAGTTCCGCGAACCGGCCGGTACCCAACGGCCGAGCGCGCCCTAGGGGGCGACGAGCAGCACCTTTCCGATGTGGCTGCTCTCCTCCAGGACCCGGTGCGCGCCCGCCGCGTCGCTCATGGGCAGCTCGCGGTCGACGACCGGACGGACATGGCCGGAGTCGATCAGGGGCCACACGTGCTCCCGTACGGCCGCCACGATGGCGGCCTTCTCGCCGAGCGGCCTGGCCCGCAGCGAGGTCGCGCTGATCGCGGCCCGCTTGTTCAGGAGGGCGGCGATGTTCAGCTCCGCCGTGATGCCGCCCTGCATGCCGATGATGGCGAGCCGGCCGTTGACGGCGAGGGCGCGCACGTTCCGGTCGAGGTACTTGGCGCCCATGTTGTCGAGGATGACGTCGGCGCCCGCCCCCTCGGTGGCCTTCTTGATCTCCTCGACGAAGTCCTGCTCGCGGTAGTTGATCAGGACGTCCGCGCCCAGCTCCGCGCAGAAGTCGAGCTTCTCCTTGGTGCCCGCCGTCACCGCGACCTTCGCGCCCACGGCCTTCGCGAGCTGGATCGCCATGGTGCCGATGCCGCTGGAGCCGCCGTGCACGAGCAGGGTCTCGCCGGGGCGCAGGTGGGCGACCATGAAGACGTTCGACCAGACCGTGCACGTCACCTCGGGCAGCGCCGCCGCCTGCCGGACGTCCAGCCCCGCGGGCACGGGCAGCAACTGCCCGGCCGGGACGGCGACCTTCTGGGCGTATCCGCCGCCCGAGAGCAGCGCGCAGACCTCGTCGCCGGCCGACCAGCCGATGACGCCCGGGCCGACCGCGGCGATGCGCCCCGAGCATTCGAGTCCGGGGTAGGGGGAGGCACCGGGCGGCGGGTTGTACAGGCCCTGCCGTTGCAGCAGATCGGCGCGGTTGACGGCACTGGCCACCACCTCGATCAGCACTTCGCCCTCGGCCGGAACCGGATCGGGAACCTCGTCCCACACCAGCGCCTCGGGCCCACCAGGTTCAGGAATCGTGATCGCGTACATGAGAGGGACGCTACTCCTGGGAGGTGCCGCCTAGTCCTGCGGCAGGGGCCGGACGTCCGGCGCCTTCCACGTGGTGCGCGAGACCCGCACGATCGTGATCAGCCGGTCCGTCAGCTCCAGCGTGCCGACGTCCGGATCGTCGTATCCGAGCACGCGATGACCTCGTACGACGCTGACCACCAGGTCGGTGGTGTCGCGGGCGTTCATGCCCACCTCGGCCTTCGTGACGGGCCGCTCCACGATGTCGAGCCCGCTGCCCTGATGGATCAGGTCCTCCATGACCATGCCCGCGGCCGGGCTGAGCACGGACAGTCCGAGCAGCCGGCCGGCCGCGCTGGCGCTGGTGATGACCGCGTCGGCACCGGACTGCCGCAGCAGCGGCGCGTTCTCCTCCTCGCGGACGGCGGCGACGATCTTCGCCCCGCGGTTGAGCTGCCGCGCCGTCAGGGTGACCAGGACCGCCGTGTCGTCCCGCTGGGTGGCGATGATGACCTGCCGTGCCTTGTGCAGCTCGGCACGCATCAGCACATCGCTGCGCGTCGCGTCCCCGATCACTCCCGCGTACCCCTCGGCCGTCGCCGCGTCGACCACCCGGGCACTCGGGTCGACGACCACGACCTGCTCCTTCCTGAGCCCGCTCGCGCAGACGGTCTCGATGGCCGACCGCCCCTTGGTCCCGAACCCGACGACAACGGTGTGCTCCCTCAAGGCCGCCCTCCAGCGGTTCAGTCGCCACTCCTCGCGGGTGCGTTCCGTGAGGACCTCCAGCGTGGTGCCGACCAGGATGATCAGGAACAGCACCCGCAGGGGCGTGATGACCAGGATGTTGATGAGCCGGGCGACGTCACTGGTCGGGGTGATGTCGCCGTATCCGGTGGTGGAGAGGGTGACCGTCGCGTAGTAGAACGCGTCGAGCATGTCGACGCTGCCGTCGGAGTTGTCGGTGTAGCCACCCCGGTCGACCCAGACGATGAGCGCGGTGAGCACGAGCAGCAGCAGCGCCATCGACAGCCGCTTGGCCACCTGCCGGATCGGGCGCTGCACCACCTTCTGCGGCAGCTTCACCTGGTAGGTCACGAGGTGTTCGTCCGCCTGGCGGGCGATCGTGTCGTCACCCGGAAGTTTCACGTGAAACACTCCCCGCCCGCGTCCGTGCCCACGGGCACTCCTCGCCCGCCTTCATGCCCCTCAGGCACGCCTCGCCCGGACGCACGCCCCTCACGCCCTCGGCCGGTTCAGGCGAAGCACGCGTCGATCCCCGTGACGGCCCAGGGCAGATCGACGAGGTCCAGCTCCTGCCCGGCACGGGCGCCGCCCGGCGGTACGACCGCGAGCGCGTCGGCGGCCGCGATACCGCGCAGCATCGCCGGGCCGTTGTAGTGCAGCGGCGTGGCCCGCTCGCCGCGCAGCGAGACGGGGATGAGCCGGGTGTCGTACGGGTGCCCCTGCACGGCGTCCCCCAGCGGCAGCGTGTACGGCTCCGGGGCCGCGCGTCCGGCCAGCGTGCGCAGCAGCGGCTCGGCCAGCGTGAGCAGGCCGGAGACGGCGGCGAGGGGGTTGCCGGGCAGCCCGACGAGGTGCTGGTTCTCCTGGGTGCGGGCCAGCAGCATCGGATGTCCCGGCCGCACCTTGACGCCGTCCACCAGCAGTTCGGCGCCGATGCGGCGCAGGGTGGGGTGGACGTGGTCGACGGGGCCGCCGGCCGTGCCGCCGGTGGTGACGATCAGATCGGCCCGGGAGCCGGTGATCGCCTTGTGCAGCGCCTTGGCGTCGTCGCCGAGCCGGCGCACCGCGACGACCTCGGCGCCCAGCGCCCGCAGCCACGGCGGCAGCATCGGACCGAGCGCGTCCCGGATGAGCCCTTCCCTGGGCAGTCCCTCGGTGAGCAGCTCGTCGCCGAGCACGAGAACCTCGACGCGCGGCCGGGGGACGACGGCGAGCGTGTCGTAGCCGGCGGCCGCCGCGAGACCCAGCACGGCGGGGGTGACCAGGGCTCCGAGCGGCAGCAGTTGGTCGCCGCTGCGGCACTCCTGGCCGCGCGGGCGGATGTCCTGCCCGTGCGCGAGCGCCAGGACACCCCGGGAACGGGCGGGTGAGGGCTCCTGCGCGACGCCCGCGTGGAGCCGGCCCTTGTCGTCGAGGCGGCCGTGCTCGCTGCGCAGGACGGCGGTGGCGTCCCGCGGGACCCGTGCCCCGGTGGCGATCCGGACGGCCTCGCCGTCGCTGAGCCGCTCCGGTTCCGCGTGCCCGGCGAGGACGCCGTCCTCCCGCACCTCCCAGGGGCCGGGCCCGGCGACCGCCCAGCCGTCCATGGCGGAGGTGTCGAAGGAGGGGAGGTCGGTGAGCGCGGTCAGGGGTGCGGCGAGGACGAGGCCGAGGGAGGCCTCCAGGGGGACCGGGACGGGGGTGCGGCGGGCCAGGGAGCGGGCGGCCCGCTCGGCGACGGCCCGGGCCTCCGGCCACGGGGTGGCCCGGTGCCGGGTGTGCTTGCCCTCGCCGCCGTCCTGGGCGCCGGGCGACGGGACCGCCGCCGGGTCGGCCGCCTGAGGGCCCGGGACGGCGCGCTCCGCCCGGCCGGGCTCGCCGGACGGTCGGGGGCTCGGGCCCTTGACCAGGGCGAGCGCCTCCTCGACGTCGAAGTCGTCGGTGTCCTGGCCGTCCCGGCTGTCCTGGCTGTCCCGGGTGGAGCGGGCGGCGGTCATCCGGCGTCCGGCTCGGTGGCGGTCGGGGAGGCGGGCGGCGCGGCGGCCGGTGGCGTGGCTTCGGGCGCGTCCTCGTCGGCCCAACGCAGCGCGAGCGCGGCGGCCTTGCGGGAGGCTTCGGCGACCGCTTCCGGGCCTCCTCCGGCCAGCGCGGCCGCGTATCCGACGAGGAACGTGGTCAGGGGCGCGGCCGGCCTGGCGACGCCGTGCGCGGCGTCGCGGGCCAGGTCGAGCAGCACACCGGTGTCGACGTCCAGGTCGATGCCCAGTTCGTCCTTGACTGCGGAAATCCATTCATCCAGCACGTGCCCATGCTCCCTGATGCGTGCGCGAGCGGCGGCGATGTCGTCCCAGGTGTCGCAGTCGAAGGACGCGACGGGATCGGCGATGCGTGTGAGGTCGAGTGCGGCGACGAGCCGCCGCAGCGGCAGCCCCGTGAGGCTCCCGTGGGCGGCGGCGAGCACGCCCAGTTCGCGGCGCAGCGCGTCGGCGCGGTAGACGGCCACGAGCGGCTGGTCCCGCCCCTCGGGATCGACGAGAAGAACGCCGTCGAAGCGGGTGCCGGGGCGGTCGGCGGGGGTGGCCGGCCGGTCCGGACGGGTTCCGGGCCGCTCCGCGCGGGCGTCTGCCGCCTCGTCACGGGTGTCGGGCCCCTGCGCGGGGGTGCCGGGCCCGGCACGGTTCGGGTCCGGTGCTTCGGGAAGGGGCGGGGGCTCGGCCGGGCCGGTGGTGCGAAGGGTGTCCAGCAGGCGCCGGACCGTCTTCTCCTCCAAAAACGGCAGGTCGGCCGAGAGCAGGAGGACGTACGGCGCCGTGGTGTGCCGCAGCCCGGCGTCCAGCGCGGCGAGCGGTCCCCCGCCGGGCGGGTCCTCGCGGGCCCACTCCACGGGGCGTGCCGTGGGCCGGGGCCCGGCCACGACCACCGTGCGGGCGGCGTCGGCGCAGGCGGCCAGCACCCGGTCCAGCAGGGTCCGGCCACCCACCCGTACGCCGGGCTTGTCCTCGCCGCCGAGCCGCCGGGCGGCACCGCCCGCGAGCACGACGGCGTCGTACCCGGCATCGGCGCCGGGGGCGCCGCGCGGATCACGGCTGCCCGGCCGCCCGGTCGCGCCCTCGGGCTCGTACGCGGTCATGCCCCCGAGTATGGGCGCCCGGGGGATCGGTGCCACCCCCGGGGCACGGCACGGTCCGGGGGTGACGGGACCCCGCGTTCTACAGGGTCCGCAGCAGCACCGCCGGCTGTTCGACGCAGTCCGCCACGTACCGCAGGAAGCCGCCCGCCGTGCCGCCGTCGCAGACACGGTGGTCGAAGGAGAGCGAGAGCTGGACGATCTGACGCACCGCCAACTCGCCTTCGTGCACCCACGGCTTGGGGATGATGCGGCCGACGCCGAGCATGGCGGCCTCGGGGTGGTTGATGATCGGTGTCGAGCCGTCGACGCCGAACACTCCGTAGTTGTTGAGCGTGAACGTGCCGCCCGTGAGGTCCGCCGGTGTCAGCGTCCCGGTCCGGGCCGCCTCGGTCAGCCGGCCGAACTCCGCGCTCAGACCCTCCGCGTCCCGGGCGTGCGCGTCCCGCACGACGGGGACGACGAGCCCGCGCTCGGTCTGGGCCGCGAAGCCCAGGTGCACCTGGTCGAGCCGGACGATCTCGCGGGCGTCCATGTCGACCGTCGAGTTCAGCTCCGGGAAACGGGCCAGTGCCGCCGTGCAGATCCGGGCCAGCAGCGCCAGCAGGGAGATCTTCGGGTCGCCGGCCGCGTTCATCGCCCGGCGGGCCCGCATGAGCTCCGTCGCGTCGGCGTCCACCCAGCAGGTCGCGTCCGGGATCTCGCGCCGGCTGCGCGAGAGCTTGTCGGCGACGGCGCCGCGCACCCCCTTGAGGGGGACACGGACACCCGCGGGTGTCGTGCCCCGGGAGACGCCGGACGCGCCGGGCACCACCGACGCGATGTCCGCGTACGAGGTCATCCGATCGGTCGGGGCCTCGAACGCGGGCGCCGTGGCGGGCACGGCGGAGCCGGCGGGCGCGGTCTGCGACTCCGGGCCGGCGGTCGACCGCAGCCGGCCGGTCGCCGCCGCGCGCAGTGCGTACTCGACGTCGGCGCGCAGGATGAGGCCCTCGGGGCCGGAGCCCTCCAGCTCCCGCAGGTCCACGCCGTTCTCCCGGGCGAGCCGGCGCACGAGCGGCGAGATGACCGGCACGGGTCCGTCGCCCCGCGACGGCGCCACGCCGTCGCTGTCGGCCCGCGACGGGCCCGCCATGGACGGCGGCACCGCGCCGACGGGTTCGGGGCGGCTCTGCGCGGGCCGGGCGGCTGACGTGCCGGGGCCGGGCCGGGACGGTGCCCCGGCCGGTGCGGCGGCTCCGCCCGAGGGGCGCACCCTCCGGCGCCGCGCGGGGGGCGCTCCGGTGCCGTACCCCACGAGCACGTTCCCGGAGCCCTCGTCGCTCCGCTCGTCCGTACCGGACCCGCTGTCCTCGGCGGGGGCAGGGGCGCCGACGGCGACGGTCAGCAGGGGTGCCCCGACGGGCAGTTCGGTGCCCTCCTCGCCGAAGCGGGCGGTGACCACGCCGCCGTAGGGGCAGGGGACCTCGACCATCGCCTTGGCCGTCTCGACCTCGACGACGAGCTGGTCGACGGCGACGACGTCACCGACCTCCACCAGCCAGCGGACGATCTCCGCCTCGGTGAGTCCCTCCCCGAGGTCGGGGAGCTTGAACTCCAGCACCTGTGCCATCAGCTCTGCGCCTCCCATTGCAGACGTCCCACGGCGTCCAGGATCCGGTCGACGCCGGGCAGGTGGTGCCGCTCCAGCATCGGCGGCGGATACGGGATGTCGAACCCGGCGACGCGCAGCACCGGCGCCTCCAGGTGGTGGAAGCAGCGCTCCGTGACGCGGGCCGCGATCTCCCCGCCCGGTCCTCCGAACCCGCCCGACTCGTGCACGACGACCGCTCGTCCGGTCCGCCGCACCGACGCCGCGACCGTCTCGTCGTCGAACGGCACCATCGAGCGCAGGTCGACGACTTCGAGGTCCCAGCCCTCGGCCCGCGCCGCCTCGGCGGCTTCGAGGCAGACGGGCACGGACGGCCCGTACGTGATCAGCGTGGCGCTGCGGCCCGGGCGCCGCACCACGGCGCGGCCTATCGGCTCAACGGCCGGCGGCTCGTCCGGGTTCCAGGAATCCTTCGACCAGTACAGCCGCTTGGGCTCCAGGAAGACGACCGGGTCGTCCGAGGCGATGGCCTCGCGCAGCAGTCCGTAGGCGTCGGAGACGGTCGCGGGCATGACGACGTGCAGGCCCGGGGTCGCCATGTAGTACGCCTCGGAGGAGTCGCTGTGGTGCTCGACGCCGCCGATGCCGCCGCCGTAGGGGACGCGGATCGTGATGGGCAGGGGCATGGCGCCGCGCGTGCGGTTGCGCATCTTCGCCACGTGCGAGATGAGCTGCTCGAACGCCGGGTAGGCGAACGCGTCGAACTGCATCTCCACGACCGGCCGCAGGCCGTACATGGCCATGCCGACCGCCGCGCCGAGGATGCCCGCCTCGGCGAGGGGGGTGTCCGTGCAGCGGTCGTCGCCGAACTCCTTGGCGAGTCCGTCCGTGACGCGGAAGACGCCGCCGAGGGTGCCGACGTCCTCGCCCAGCACGTGGACGGAGGGGTCGGCGGCCATGGCGTCGCGCAGGGCGCGTCCGAGCGCCTGCGCCATGGTGGCCGGCTTGAGGGCAACCGTGGTCATCGCCCGGCTCCTTCCGGGCCGTGCGGGCCCGCTCCGAGCGTGCCGTCCGCCTCGGCGTCCAGCTCCGCTCTCAGCTGGCTCTCCTGCTCGAGCAGTTGAGGAGTGGGGTGGGCATACACATGGGCGAACAGATCCATGGGGTCGAGCACCGGGTCCTGGTTCATGCGCTCGCGCAGGTCCGCGGCCATCGCCTCGGCACCGTCGCGCACCGCCTGCAGGGCGGCCTCGTCGAGCAGACCGCGCTCGGTCAGCTCGCGCTCCACCAGCGCGACGGGGTCGTGGGCACGCCAGGCCTCGACCTCGGCGTCACCGCGGTAGCGGGTGGCGTCGTCGGCGTTCGTGTGGGCGTCGATGCGGTAGGTCACGGCCTCGACGAGGGTGGGGCCGCCGCCAGCGCGGGCGTGGGCCATGGCCTCGCTCAGGACCTGGTGCACGGCCACCGCGTCGTTCCCGTCGACCAGGCGGCCCGGCATCCCGTAGCCGACGGCCTTGTGGGCCAGCGACGGGGCGGCGGTCTGCTTGGCGAGCGGGACGGAGATGGCGAAGCCGTTGTTCTGCACGAGGAAGACGACGGGCGCCTGCCACACGGCGGCGAAGTTCAGCGCCTCGTGGAAGTCGCCCTCGCTGGTGCCGCCGTCGCCGACCAGGGCGAGCGCGACCACGTCGTCGCCCTTGAGGCGGGCGGCGTGCGCGAGGCCCACGGCGTGCGGGAGCTGGGTCGCGAGGGGGGTGCACAGAGGCGCGACGCGGTGCTCGTGCGGGTCGTACCCGGTGTGCCAGTCGCCGCGCAGGAGCGTGAGGGCCTGGACGGGGTCGAGACCGCGGGCGACGGCGGCGAGGGTGTCGCGGTAGCTCGGGAAGAGCCAGTCGCGCTCCTCCAGCACGAGCGCGGCGGCGACCTCGCAGGCCTCCTGTCCGGTGCTGGACGGGTACACGGCGAGACGGCCCTGCTTGGTGAGCGCGGTGGCCTGGACGTTGTACCGGCGGCCACGGACCAGTTCCGTGTGCAGACGGCGCAGCAGGGCCGGATCGACCTTGGCGGCCGCGTCGGTGCCGAGGACGCGGTGGGGCAGCGCGTCGGGCAGCAACGGCGCGGGGTCGGTGCGGGGCTGCCAGGCGGGCGGCGGCGTGGGCCGGTAGGCCCCTCGCTGCTCCATGACCGTCATGACGGCACCTCCTCGTGGGAGCGGCTTCGGACGCATCACGGGTGTGATGCGCCTCACCTACCGATTGTTCGGTCGTCGGCACATTTTGGCTACAGGCGGCGCCAGGCTGTGGACAAACGGTTCCGCGCGGCCTGAGATGGACGCAGTACGTCCATGGTAGGGAGGCGGGGGGACATGGCACCTGAACAAATGGCCGAGCCGCCGGAGGCCGGACCCTCCGTGCCGCCCGCCCGTCCGCTCGACGCGATCGACCAGGACATCCTGCACATGCTGCAGGCGGACGGCCGTGCCTCCATACGCTCCGTGGCCGAACGGGTGCATGTCTCGAGGGCCAACGCCTACGCGCGGATCAACCGGCTCATCGAGGACGGTGTGATCCGCGGCTTCGGGGCCCGCGTCGACCACGAACGCGCGGGTCAGGGCACGTCGGCGTACATCACCCTCAAGATCGTGCAGAACTCCTGGCGCACGGTGCGGGAGCGGCTCAGGGTGCTGCCCGGGGCCTCGCACATCGCCCTGGTGGGCGGCGACTTCGACGTGCTCCTGCTGGTGCACACGCCGGACAACCGGGCGCTGCGCGAGCTGGTGCTCACCCGGCTCCAGGCCATCCCGGAGGTGCTCAGCAGCCGGACGCTGCTGGTCTTCGAGGAGGAGGACCTGGAGCCGGAGGCCTGACCTCCGCCGGGTCGGCCCACGCCGCCGACCGGGACCGGCCCGGGCCGGCCCCGCAGGCCCGCAGGCCGGCTCAGGGCTCCTGCCGGAGACCTCCGAAGACCAGCACCACCACGGCGTCGGCCACCTCGCGGGCGCCCATGCCCCGCGCGTCGGGGCGGTACCACTCCACGAGTGAGTTGATCATCCCGAAGACCAGCCGGGTCGCGAGCCGGACCTCGACGTCGCCGCGTACGTCCCCGTCCGCGGCCGCCGCCTTCAGGAGGTCGGCGACCCTGTGGTCGAAGTCGCGGCGCCGCTCCAGGGCCCACCGTTCGGTGTCCGTGTTGCCGCGCACCCGCAGGAGCAGCGTCACGTAGGGCAGTTCGGAGGTGAGCACCTCGACCATGCGCCGCACCACGTACTCCAGGCGCTCCACGGCCCGTCCCACGCGCGCGTGCTCCTCGTCGAGGATCTCGAAGAGGCCGTCCAGCGCCCGGCTCACCGCGCGCCGCAGCAGCTCCTCCTTGCCGGAGACATGGTGGTAGATCGACGACTTGGAGATGCCGGCGGCCTTGGAGAGGTGCTCCATGGAGGTGCCGTCGTAGCCGCGGTCGTTGAAGACCTGGACGGCGACGGAGAGCAGGGTCTCGGGGGTGTACGTGTCCCGTTTGGCGGTGGTCACGAGGTGCCCTCCCGCTTCTCCGTGGCGTAGGCGTGGCGGTAGAGCGCCAGCGACGGCGCGTAGCGCCCGGAAGGGTCGCGCGTGTGGAGTTCGTCCAGGACGTCGTACGACCAGTCGGCGCCGAGCCTGCGGCTCCACTCGAAGGGGCCGAGGGGGTAGTTGACGCCGAGGCGCATCGCGGTGTCGATGTCCTCCTCGGTGGCCACGCCCTTGGCGACCGCGTCGTGGGCGAGGTCGACGATCCGGGCCACCGTGCGGGCGACGATCATGCCGGGGCAGTCGCCGATCACGCTGACGTCCTTGCCCAGCGCCTGGAAGAGACCGATGGCCTCCGAGAGCGTCTGGGCGGCGGTGTCCTGGGACGTCGACAGGGCGATGCGGGTGGCCTTGCGGTAGTCGAGCGCGAGGTCGAAGTAGACGACGTCGCGGAACTCGACGGAGGTCTGGCCGTCGGCGAGGACCAGTTGGCCGCCGCTCGGCAGCACCAGCCGGGTGCCGTGGTCCTCCTCGTCCTCACGGACCCGGATGCCCGCCTCGCGGATCAGGGCGAGGACGTCGGCGGCGGGGCCCAGGTCGCCCTCGGCGATGACGTACGCGGGCGGCTGCTCCTTCTCCGCGGTGTGCGGTTCGGACCGCTCGGCGTCGTCCGCGTAGTCGTACCAGCCGTGTCCCGTCTTGCGGCCGAGCCGGCCCGACTCGACGAGCCGCCGCTGGGCGAGCGAGGGCGTGAAACGCACGTCCTGGAAGAAGGAACGCCACACCGAGTGCGTCACGGACTCGTTGACGTCCTGGCCGATCAGGTCGGTGAGTTCGAAGGCGCCCATCCGGAAACCGCCGGACTCGCGCAGCACCGCGTCGATGGTGGCGGGGTCGGCGGCCTGGGACTCGAGGACCGCGAAGGCCTCGGCGTAGAAGGGCCGCGCGATGCGGTTGACGATGAACCCGGGCGTGTCCGCGCAGGCGACGGGCGTCTTGCCCCAGGCGCGGGCCGTCTCGTACGCGCGCGTGGCCGAGGTGACGTCCGTCGCGAACCCGGAGACCACCTCCACGAGCGGCAGCAGCGGCGCCGGGTTGAAGAAGTGCAGCCCGACCAGACGGCCCGGATTGCGCAGCGTGCCGCCGATGGCCGTGACGGACAGCGAGGAGGTGTTGGTGGCGAGCAGGCAGTCCTCCCCGACGATGTCCTCAAGCTCGCCGAACAGCCGCTGCTTGACGTCGAGTTCTTCGAGCACCGCCTCGACGACGAGCACACAGTCCGCGAGGTCGGTGAGGCTCTCGGCCGGCTGGAGCCGGGCGCGCGCGGCGTCCCGTTCGGCGCCGGTGAGCCGGTCCTTCGCGACGAGCCGGTCGAGCCGGGCGCCGATCGCTTCGGCCGCCGCCGCGGCACGCCCGGGAGCGGCGTCGTAGAGCCGCACGGGATGGCCGGCCACCAGCGCGACCTGGGCGATGCCCTGGCCCATGGTGCCGGTGCCGACGACTGCCACGGGGCTGCTGAGGTCGAGTGCTGTCATGTGCGCGATCCTCCCGCACGACGTTTTCCACAGATGCGGCGGACCCCCTTGTCCCGACCGATCGTTCGGTTACTCTAACTCTGACTGTCCATTCCTGCCCAGCTCGCGAGCTCGACGAGGAGCTCTTGAGACAAGGAGTTGGTCCTTGATGGCCGCCGAACTCACCGCGCACCAGTTGATCGCCAAGCACCGGCCGACCCTGGATCAGGCGCTGGAAGCGATCCGCACGCGCGCGTACTGGTCCCCGCATCCCGAGCACCCCAAGGCGTACGGCGAGCACGGCAGCCTGGGCATGGCCGAGGGCAAGGCCGCCTTCGACGCCCTCCTGGGCACCCGCTTCGAGCTGGACCAGCCCGGCACGGACGACTGGGTCGGGGGCGAGGTGTCGCCGTACGGCATCGAGCTCGGCGTCACCTACCCGCACGCGGACATCGACACGCTGCTGCCCGCCATGCGCGCGGGACAGCGCGCCTGGCGCGACGCGGGCGCGGAGATCCGCGCGGTGGTCTGTCTGGAGATCCTCAAGCGGATCAGCGACCGCACGCACGAACTCGCGCACGCGGTCATGCACACCAGCGGCCAGGCCTTCATGATGGCGTTCCAGGCGGGCGGCCCGCACGCGCAGGACCGCGGCCTGGAGGCGGTGGCCTACGCCTACGTGGAGCAGGTCCGCACCCCCGACACCGCGGAGTGGAGCAAGCCCCAGGGCAAGCGCGACCCGCTCACGCTCACCAAGCAGTTCACGGCCGTCCCGCGCGGCATCGCGCTGATGATCGGCTGCAACACCTTCCCGACGTGGAACGGCTATCCGGGTCTGTTCGCCTCCCTGGCGACGGGCAACGCGGTCCTGGTGAAGCCCCACCCGCGCGCGGTGCTCCCGCTCGCGCTCACCGTGCAGATCGCGCGAGAGGTGCTCGCCGAGGCGGGCTTCGACCCGAACCTGGTCGCGCTCGCCGCCGAGCGTCCCGGCGAGGGCATCGCGAAGACGCTGGCCACCCGCCCCGAGATCCGCATCGTCGACTACACCGGCTCCACCGCCTTCGGCGACTGGCTGGAGGCCAACGCCCGCCAGGCGCAGGTCTACACGGAGAAGGCCGGCGTCAACACGGTGATCGTCGAGTCGACCGCCGACTACAAGGGGATGCTCTCCAACCTGGCGTTCTCCCTGTCGCTCTACAGCGGCCAGATGTGCACCACCCCGCAGAACCTGCTGATCCCCCGCGACGGCGTCTCCACGGACGAGGGCCACAAGTCCTACGACGAGGTCGTGGCCGATCTCGCGAAGTCGGTCGGCGGACTCCTCGGCGACGACGCCCGCGCGAACGCGCTGCTCGGCGCCATCGTGAACCCCGACGTCAAGGCCCGGCTGGAGGCCGCCGCCGGTCTCGGCGAGGTGGCGCTGCCCTCGCGGCAGATCGACAACCCCGAGTTCCCGGGTGCCGTCGTGCGCTCACCGCTGATCGTGAAGCTCGACGGCGCGCGCAAGTTCTGGGAGAACGCCGGGAGCGACGACGAGGCCGCCTACCTGAGCGAGTGCTTCGGTCCGGTCTCCTTCGCCGTCGCGGTCGACTCGGCCGCGGAGGCCGTGGAGCTCCTGCGGCACACCACCCGGGACAAGGGCGCGATGACCGTCGGCGCGTACACCACCGACGAGGCCTTCGAGCGCGAGGTGCAGGAGGCCTGCCTGGAGGAGTGCGCGCAGCTCTCCCTGAACCTCACGGGCGGGGTCTACGTCAACCAGACGGCCGCGTTCTCGGACTTCCACGGCTCCGGCGGCAACGCCGCGGCCAACGCGGCCCTGTGCGACGGAGCGTTCGTCGCGAACCGCTTCCGGGTGATCGAGGTACGCCGGGAGGCGTGAGCCCCGTAGCCCCGCGGGCGGCTCAAACCGGTGCGTCCCCGGTGGCGCTCCAGTGGAACAGCGTCATGGCCACACTGGTCGCGAGGTTGTAGCTGGAGACCTGGGGGCGCATCGGCAGCGAGACCAGATGGTCGGCCCGGGAGCGCAGTTCGGCGGACAGCCCGCTGCGCTCCGAGCCGAAGGCGAGCAGGGCGTCGTCGGGAAGCTTCGTCCCCCGGATGTCCTCGCCCTCGGGGTCGAGCGCGAACACCGGACCCGCCGGCAGTTCGTCCACGCTCAGCCGCTCCACGGCGGTCGCGAAGTGAAGGCCCGCCCCGCCGCGTACGACCGTGGCGTGCCAGGGGTCGAGCGTGCCCGTGGTGACCACACCGGTCGCGCCGAAGCCCGCCGCGAGCCGGATCACCGCCCCGGCGTTGCCGAGATTGCGGGGGTTGTCGAGGACGACCACGGGCGTGGTGCGCGGCGCGTGGGCCAGCGACTCCAGGTTGGCGGCACGTGAGGGACGCACGGCGAGAGCCGCCACCGAGGTGGGATGCGGGCGCGCCACGAGTGACGTGAACGCGGGCTCGGGCACCTCGGTCAGCAGCTCGTCGAGAGCGCCGCGCACGTCGGGGGCCAGGTCGCCGGCCAGTTCGAGGACCGCCGACCGGTCGGTCGTGACGGCGACCGGGATCCGCGCCCCGAAACGCACCGCGTGCTTGAGGGCGTGGAAGCCGTCGAGCAGGACGGAGTCGTCGCAGAGCTGGCGCCAGACACGTACCGGGTCGTTCATGCGGTGAAGCCTACGTGCGTCTGCTCGGGCTCCTCCGGAGTGCTCGGTTCCGGCTCCCGGGGCCCCGGGAGCCGGAACCGGCCGCCGCCGGGAAACAGCCGGTCCCGCGCGCGGGTCACCCGTCCGCCCAGGTGGCGCAGGAAGGACGTGGGCAGGAACACGGAGTCCGCGGCGATCATCGCGAGCGAGAAGAACGGCAGCCCGAGGACCACGGCGATCACGGCGTGCTCGGTCATCATGACCGCCAGCAGGACGTTCTTGACCCGCCGGTTGAACAGGGTGAAGGGGAAGGCGACCTGTGCGACGACCGTCCCGTACGTCACCAGCATCACGATCGTGCCGTGCGCGGACATCAGGTCGGACAGCGCCGGCCACGGCGAGAAGGACTGCAGGTGGAGCGGGTAGTAGACGGCGGTGCCGTCCTGCCAGCGCGAGCCCTGGATCTTGTACCAGCCCGCCGTCGCGTAGATCAGGCACGCCTCGGCCATGATGATCATCAGAGCGGCGTTGTGCACGAGGTTGGCGACGACGTCCAGCAGGACGCGCGGTTCCGCGGTGCGGGCGTGGCGGCCGACCGCCCACCACAGCCCCTGCGCCGCCCACAGCCCCCAGAAGACCGTGAGCCAGCCGCCCAGGAAACCCCCGTCGATCCGTCCCGCGCCCGTCGCCACCGCCAGCGCGAGCCCGAGCACCGCCCACAGCACCGGGCCCGCCCGGTCCGGCCCGTTCCACTGGCCCCGCGCGCGGGCCCCGCGGTCGAGGCGGTCCCGCCGCGCGTCGAGGGACCACACCTGGGCGCAGCGCGTGAACACGAGGTAGATCGCCATCAGGTGGAGGACGTTGTCCCCGCCGTCCCCGATGAAGACACTGCGGTTCTGCAGGGACAGCACGCCGATCATGAAGACCACGGACACCGCGCGGGTCCGCCATCCCACCAGCAGCAGGGCGGCGGAGAGGACCGCGAGGGCGTAGACGGTCTCGAACCACAGCCGGCTGTCGGACCACAACAGGACCGTGAAGGCGTGGTTGCTCGCGACGAGCTGCCGGGCGAGGTCCCAGCTCCAGGGCGCGTCGGGCCCGTACATCTCCTGACGATGGGGGTACTCGCGCAGCAGGAACAGCAGCCAGGTGACGGCGAAGCCGATACGGATCACGGCGCTCTGGTACGGACCGAGGGCGGACTCAGTGACCCGGGCGATGCCGCGCGCGAGCGCGGGAGCGATGCGGTTCATCGGGCACTCGCCTCCGTCGGGCCGTCCGCGCTGTCCCCGGCGGGCACGGCCCACCAGGGCAGCTCACGGACGACGGGCCGGTCGGACACCTTCTCGTCGCTCCACCGTGGAGGCGGCACGTCGGTGGTGAGGGAACGGAACTGGAGGCGTTCGACGACGGCGCCCTCGCCGCCCGCCCGCTCACGGTGCAGCCGCAGGACGCCGATACGGCGCAGATAGTGCTCCGACAGCTCGCCGCGCAGGCCCACGGCACGGTTCTCGCCGTCGTGCGTGCCGAGGTAGAAGTCCCAGGCCCGGCGCAGTTCGTTCTGCTGCGTGTGGCTCGGCAGCGGATTACCGTCGATGGCCAGTCCGTCGAGCGCGGACAGGTCGTACCAGCCGGTCTCGCGGCTGGTGCCGTCCTCGGACCGGACCAGGGCGCGGACCTGGACCGCGATGTCCTGCTGCAAGGGGTTGGGGGCGAAGAGCTTCCAGTTCTGCTCGAACTCGGGGTAGATCCAGTCGTCGATCGCGCGGCCGTGCTGCTTCGTCACCGTGTTGGACGGCGCGACATGCAGGAACACCATGCCGAGGTGCGCGCAGGCGACGACGGCCACGACCGCCAGGGCCAGGGCGGCGGCGATCTGCGAGCGCAGCGACAGCGCCGCGAGTCCCACGGGATCCCCGCCCTCCGGGCAGTCGGCTTCCCCGGGGGACCCGAGGGGGGCCGTCGTACCGGAAACGGGCCCTTCGAGGACCGGCGTCGCGGACGTGGGCTCCTCAGGAAGCGCGGCGGCGACGGGCTCGGACGGGGGCTCCGGCGGGAGCACGGGTGCGCTCGTCGAGGGCACGGGCTGCTGCGGGAGCGAGAGGGCGACGGGCGCGGACGGGGGCTCCTGCGAGGCCGGGGAAGCGGTCGCGTCGGATTCCGGGCTCTCGGGCTCCGCGACGGGGGCCGTCGTGTCCTCCTCGGCCGCACCGGTCTCGGGGCCCGAAGCCTCGGGCGCCGGGCGGGGCGCCGGCTCGCCCGGCGGCCGCGGGCCGGGCACCGGCCTGTCGCCGCTGACACCGGACGCGCCCTCCTCGGGCGCGGCCGAGTCCGGCTCGCGCTCAGAGCCCTCGTGCCTCGCGTCCATCCCGCCCCGATCCACGATCCCGGATCCGACTGCCGGCCGCCGGACTGCGGGCACCGTACCGCCACGTCGTTCCGCACCACGACGTGCGCAAGCGAACCGTACTCAGAGCGGGACCTCCGGCACAGCCCGATCTGTCACAACGGGCGCTCCGACGTCCGCGAGTCATCCACAGCGGTTGACACCGCCCGACGCTCGACCGACCATTGTTGCGAATGGACCGAACGATCGGTCGGTCGGGAGCGAGAGGTCGAGGGGGACCGCATGGCGACAGCATCAGCGCACCACACGGCCCGCACACAAGCGGACGAAGCCGCCGACGAAGCGGCGCGCACAGCGGCGTACGAAGTCGTCTTCGACGCCGCGGTGGCGGCCGACGAACGCATCGAGCCCCGCGACTGGATGCCCGACGCCTACCGCTCCACCCTGGTCCGCCAGATCGCGCAGCACGCCCACTCCGAGATCATCGGCATGCAGCCCGAGGCCAACTGGATCACGCGCGCGCCCTCCCTGCGCCGCAAGGCGATCCTGATGGCGAAGGTCCAGGACGAGGCGGGCCACGGGCTGTATCTGTACAGCGCGGCCGAGACGCTCGGCGTCGGCCGCGACGAACTGCTGGACAAGCTGCACTCCGGCCGCCAGAAGTATTCGTCGATCTTCAACTACCCGACGCTGACATGGGCGGACGTCGGCGCCATCGGCTGGCTCGTGGACGGCGCGGCGATCACCAACCAGGTCCCCCTGTGCCGCTGCTCGTACGGTCCGTACGCGCGCGCCATGGTCCGCGTGTGCAAGGAGGAGTCCTTCCACCAGCGCCAGGGGTACGAACTGCTGCTGGCCCTGAGCCAGGGCACCCCCGAACAGCACGCGATGGCACAGGACGCCGTCGACCGCTGGTGGTGGCCCTCCCTGATGATGTTCGGCCCGTCCGACGACGAGTCCTCGCACTCCGCCCAGTCGATGGCGTGGAAGATCAAGCGCCATTCGAACGACGAGCTGCGCCAGCGCTTCGTCGACATCGCCGTCCCCCAGGCCGAGTCCCTCGGCCTGACCCTGCCCGACCCCGACCTCGCGTGGAACGAGGAGCGCGGACACCACGACTTCGGCGCCATCGACTGGACGGAGTTCTGGGACGTCCTCAAGGGCAACGGCCCGTGCAACGACCAGCGGATCACCCAGCGCCGGCGCGCCCACGAAGAGGGCGCCTGGGTACGGGACGCGGCCGCGGCGTACGCGGCCAAGCACACCAGCGGGACCGTCGGCTCGACGAGCACGACCGGTGAGACAGGAGCGACCCGAGCATGACGAACACCGACTGGCCGCTGTGGGAGGTCTTCGTGCGCTCGCGCCGGGGACTGTCGCACACCCACGCCGGCAGCCTGCACGCGCCGGACGCCGAACTGGCCCTGCGCAACGCCCGCGATCTGTACACCCGCCGCGGCGAAGGCGTCTCGATCTGGGTCGTCCCCTCGGCCGCCGTCACGGCCTCCTCGCCCGACGAGAAGGACCCGTTCTTCGAGCCGTCCGCGGACAAGCCCTACCGCCACCCGACGTTCTACGAGATCCCGGAAGGGGTGAAGCACCTGTGACTCTCACCGTGAACACCGCGGCCGCCCTGGCCCTCGCCGACGACGCCCTGGTGCTCTCGCACCGGCTGGGGGAGTGGGCCGGCCACGCGCCCGTCCTCGAAGAGGAAGTCGCCCTGGCCAACATCGCGCTGGACCTGCTCGGCCAGGCCCGGGTCCTGCTGTCCATGGCCGGCGACGAGGACGAGCTGGCCTACCTCCGCGAGGAGCGCGCCTTCCGCAACCTCCAGCTCGTCGAGCAGCCGAACGGCGACTTCGCGCACACCATCGCCCGGCAGCTCTACTTCTCCACCTACCAGCGGCTTCTCTACGCGCACCTGGCCTCCAGGGAGAGCGAGTTCGCTCCCCTCGCCGCCAAGGCCGTCAAAGAGGTCGCCTACCACCAGGACCACGCCGAGCAGTGGACCCTGCGCCTCGGCGACGGCACGGACGAGAGCCACGAGCGCATGAGCGTGGCCTGCCAGGCGCTGTGGCGCTTCACCGGCGAGATGTTCCAGCCGCTCGACGGCGTCGACATCGACTGGGACGGCCTCCGGGCCGCCTGGACCGAGTCCGTGGAGGCCACGCTGCGCCGGGCCACCCTGACCGTCCCCGAAGGCCCGCAGACCGGGGCCTGGGCGGCCGGTGCCGGACGCCAGGGTCTGCACACCGAGTCCTTCGGCCGGATGCTCGCCGAGATGCAGCACCTGCACCGCAGCCACCCGGGGGCGTCATGGTGACGACCACCGCCCTGGAGGAGGAACTGCGCAGGCTGGCCGGCTCCGTGCTCGACCCCGAACTGCCCGTTCTCACCCTGGACGACCTCGGCGTCCTGCGCGCCGTCCACGTCCGCGGCGAGGACAGCGTCGAGGTCGAACTGACCCCGACCTACACCGGCTGCCCGGCCGTCGAGGCCATGTCCACGGACATCGAGCGGGTGCTCCACGAACACGGCATCCGCGAGGTGTCCGTGCGCACCGTGCTCAGCCCCGCCTGGTCGACCGACGACATCTCGGACGAAGGCCGCCGCAAACTGCGGGAGTTCGGGATAGCGCCGCCGCGCGGCGACCGTCCCGCCGGACCGGTGGCCCTCGATCTGGGTCCGACGCGCACGGTCACCGGCGAGCTGGAGCCCGTCCGCTGCCCTGCCTGCGGATCGGCCGACACCGAACTGCTCAGCCGCTTCTCCTCCACCGCGTGCAAGGCACTGCGCCGCTGCCTGTCCTGCCGCGAACCGTTCGACCACTTCAAGGAGCTGTGATGGCCCGCTTCCACCCGCTCACGGTGGCCGCGGTCGACCGGATCACCGACGACTCCGTGGCCCTGACGTTCGCGGTCCCCGCGGACCTGCGCGAGGACTACCGGCACGCCGCCGGCCAGCACCTGGCCCTGCGCCGCACGGCCGACGGCACGGAGATCCGCCGCACGTACTCCATCTGCTCGCCGGCGCCCTCCCCCGACGGCGAGGCGCCGCGCACCCTGAAGGTCGGCGTGCGCCTGGTCGACGGAGGCGCGTTCTCGACGTACGCGCTCAAGGAGATCGCCGTCGGCGACGAGGTGGAGGTGATGGTCCCGGCGGGACGCTTCACGCTGGAGCCCTCGCCCGGCCTGTACGCGGCGGTGGTGGGCGGCAGCGGGATCACCCCGGTGCTGTCGATCGTCTCCACGCTGCTGGCGCGGGAGCCGGACGCGAGCTTCTGCCTGGTCCGCAGCGACCGTACGTCGGCCTCGACGATGTTCCTGGAGGAGGTCGCCGACCTCAAGGATCGCTATCCGCAGCGGTTCCAGCTCGTGACCGTCCTCTCGCGCGAGGAGCAGCAGGCCGGGCTGCCGTCCGGCCGCCTCGACCAGGAGCGGCTCACCGCGCTGCTTCCGGCGCTGCTGCCCGTGGACCGGGTGGCGGGATGGTTCCTGTGCGGGCCGATGGGGCTCGTCCAGGGCGCCGAGCGCACGCTTCGCGCGCTCGGGGTGTCCCGGACCCGCATCCACGAGGAGATCTTCCACGTGGACGCCGGCACGACGGCTCCTTCCGCCATAGCGGCTCCCGCGCACAGCACGGTCACCGCACGGCTCGACGGACGCGGCGGCACCTGGCCCGTCCAGGACGGCGAGTCGCTGCTGGACGCGGTCCTGCGCAACCGTCCTGACGCCCCGTACGCCTGCAAGGGCGGCGTGTGCGGCACCTGCCGGGCGTTCCTCGTCTCGGGCGAGGTGCGGATGGACCGCAACTTCGCGCTGGAACCGGAGGAGACGGAGGCCGGGTACGTACTGGCCTGTCAGTCCCACCCCGCCACGGAGAAGGTCGAGTTGGACTTCGACCGCTGAGCCCGCGGCACCCACGGCACCCGCCGCACCCACCGCACCCACCGCACCTGCCGCACCCGCCGGGAAGGAGTTGCCGATCGTCGGCCGTTCCCTTCTTGTAGAACCTGTTCTATCTTGACGCACCGTCAGATCAGGCTGTCCGTCTGATCGTTGGTCCGGTGCGTGCGCGGGAGGACGGGATCGTGGACTTCACCTTCACCGAGGAGCAGCAGGCGGCGGCCGAAGCGGCGCGGGGGGTGTTCGCCGGGGTGGCCCCCGACGGCGTGCCCAGTCCCGCGCTCACCGCGGGCGCCGTCGCCGAGGACTTCGACCGGCCCCTGTGGGCGAGGCTCGCCGACGCCGACCTGTTGAGCCTGCTGCTCGACGAGGAGGCCGGCGGGGCGGGCCTGGACGCGATCGCGCTGTGTCTCGTGCTGCGGGAGTCGGCGAAGGTGCTGGCACGGGTGCCGCTGCTGGAGAACAGCGCCGCGGCCGCGGCCGTACGGCGCTACGGAGCCGAGGAGTTGAGGGCGGAGCTGCCGGCGCGGGCGGGCCGGGGCGAACTGGTGCTGACCGTCGCCGCCAACGGCAGGACCGGCCACGACCCGGCCGAACGCGCCGTGACCGCACGGCGGGACGGCACCGGATGGATCCTGGACGGCGTGCAGACGGCGGTCCCCTGGGCCCTGGACGCCGACTTCGTCGTCGTGCCCGCGCACACGGACACCGACCGGACCGTCCTCGCTCTGGTTCCCCGCGACCACGAGGGCGCCGTGCTCGCCGAGCAGATCTCCACGAACGGCGAGCGGCTCGGCGAACTGCGCCTGGATTCCGCCCGGATCACCGACCGGCATGTCGTCGACGCCCCGGGGGCCTGGGAGTGGCTGCGCGACCTGCTGGCCACCGGCACCTGTGCGCTGGCGCTCGGGCTCGGGGAGGAGGTGCTCCGGATGACGAGCCAGTACACGAGCAAGCGGGAGCAGTTCGGGTTCCCCGTCGCCACGTTCCAGGCGGTCGCCGTCCAGGCCGCCGACCGCTACATCGACCTGCGTGCCATGGAGGCGACGCTCTGGCAGGCCGCGTGGCGCATCGGCACGGGAGCCGACGGCGCGCTCCCCGCCGCGGGTGACGTGGCCGTCGCCAAGATCTGGGCGTCCGAAGGGGTCCGGCGGGTCGTGCAGACCGCCCAGCACTTGCACGGCGGGTTCGGCGCCGACACCGAGTACGCGCTGCACCGGTACCACGCCTGGGCCAAGCACCTGGAGCTGTCCCTCGGCCCGGCCGCGGCACACGAGGAAGCCCTGGGCGACCTGCTGGCAGCCCACACCCTGGGCTGACAGCGCCGCTCAGGCCTCCATCCGTTCCCGTCCCCGTTCCCGTTCCCGTCCCCGTTCCCGTCCCCGTTCCCGTCCCTCTCCCCGGACAGGCCGTTCGCGGGCAGGTTGGGCGGGTCCGGCTAGAGCACGAAGCCGGGCTCGCCCTTGGTGTTCACGACCGGGCGGCCGACGGCCTCCCAGCTCTGCATGCCGCCGTCGACGTTCGCGGCGTCGATGCCCTGCTGGACCAGGTACATGGTGACCTGGGCCGAACGTCCGCCGGAGCGGCAGATGACGTTGACCCGGCCGTCCTGCGGAGCCGCCTCGGTCAGCTCGCCGAACCGGGCGACGAAGTCGCTCATGGGGATGTGCAGGGCGCCCTCGGCGTGACCTGCCTCCCACTCGTCGTCCTCCCGGACGTCCAGCAGGAAGTCGTCGACCTCGAGATTGCCGACCCCGACCGTGGGCACACCAGCTCCGAAACTCATGCCTCCGACGCTACCCGACGGCTCGGACGAACCTCAGGGAGCCTGGGCGATCAGCGTCGCCAGCTCGTGCTCGCGCTCGCCGACCTGCGTGAGCAGTTGTTCGGCGATCTCCTCCAGGAGACGGTCCGGGTCTTCCGGGGCCAGCTTGAGCATGGCGCCGATGGCGCTCTCCTCCAGCTCGCGGGCGACGAGGGTGAGCATCTCCTTGCGCTGGGAGAGCCATTCGAGGCGGGCGTAGAGCTCCTCGCTGCGGCTCGGCTTCCACTCCTCGGGCGCGGGGCCGGCGGCCCACTCCGCGGCCAGCTCCCGCAGCAACGCCTCGTCGCCCCTGGCGTACGCGGTGTTCACGCGGGCGATGAACTCGTCACGCCGCTTGCGCTCGTCGTCGTCCTGCGCGAGATCCGGGTGGGCCTTGCGGACCAGCTCGCGGAAGAGCTTGCGGGCCTCCTCGCTGGGACGCACGCGCTGCGGGGGCCGTACGGGCTGGTCCGTGAGCATGGCCACGGCCTCGGGGAAGAGGCCGTCCGAGTCCATCCAGCCGTGGAACAGCTCCTCGACCCCGGGCATGGGCATGACCCGCGCCCGAGCCTCGTGCGCCTTGAATATGTCCTCCGGGTCACCGGTGAGTGCGGCACGCGCCTCGGCGATCTGGGCGTCCAGTTCATCGAGCCGGGAGTACATGGGGCCGAGCTTCTGGTGGTGCAGCCGGGAGAAATTGTCGACCTCGACGCGGAAGGTCTCCACGGCGATCTCGAACTCGATCAACGCCTGCTCGGCCGCTCGCACGGCCCGCTCCAGGCGCGCCTCGGGCCGGTCCTCCCCGCCCGGAGCCGGGCTCTGGACCTCCGCAGCCGGGCCCTGGCTGTCCGCGGCCGGGCTCTGGCCGTCCGTGGCCGGGCTCTGGCCGTCCGTGGCCCGAGCCTCGCCCTGCTCCTGGGGCTGCCCCTGGCCTTCCGGGGCACCGGAGTGTTCCCGGCCCTCCTCGAAGGCGGGCTCGGACTGGCTCTGATCGGCTTCCGGGGTCGTCACCCGACCAGCGTAGGCCACACTCCCCCGGGGCTCACTGTCTTCCCCGCCCCTACAGCCACCTGACCGGCCACAACGACCCCAATGACCCCAACCACCCCGATCATCCCAACCACCGAAACCCGCACCCGTGCCCTCACCGACCCCGGACCGGCACCAGACCGTGGCCGGCACCAGACCCCGACCGGCACCGAACCCTGGCCGGCACCGGCACCGAACCCTGGCCGGCACACCGGCACCGGACCACGCGGACCCAGGCACCGGCACGGGCACCGGCATCGGCCCCGCAGGACCACCGGCCCCGCAACGCCACCCGACCCCGGCGCGGGCGACGGCCGTCGTCCTCCCCGGTCACACTCCCGGTTCGGAGGCGATCCGTCCGCTGCGGATCGCCGCCGTCAGGGCGGCATGGTCCGCCTCCGTGCGGTCCGCGTAGGCAACGGAGAAGGAGGCGACGGCCTCGTCCAGCTCCTCGTTCTTGCCGCAGTACCCGGCTATCAGGCGCGGGTCGACGCTGTGGCTGTGGGCGCGGGCCAGCAGGGCGCCGGTCATCCGGCCGTAGTCGTCGATGTGGTCGGCGGCCAGCGCGGCGGGATCGACACTGCCCTTGCGGTTGCGGAACTGGCGCACCTGGTAGGGCAGACCGTCGACCGAGGTCCAGCCGAGAAGGATGTCGCTGACGACCTGCATGCGCTTCTGGCCGAGGACGACCCGGCGGCCCTCGTGCGCCACCTCGGGCACGGGATGCCCGATGGTCGCCAGATGCGGGAGCAGCGCCGAGGAACGGGCCTCCTTGACCTGGAGGACCAGGGCTTCGCCGCGGTGGTCCAGGAGCAGCACGACGTACGAGCGGGTGCCGACGCTGCCGGTGCCGACGACGCGGAAGGCGACGTCGTGCACCGCGTGGCGGGCGAGCAGGGGGAGGCGGTCCTCGGAGAGCGTCGTCAGATAGTGCTCCAGGGAGGCCGCGACCGCGGCCGCCTCCGCGTCGGGGACACGGCGCAGCACGGGTGCCGCGTCGACGAAGCGACGGCCGCCGCCGTCCACGGCCTCGGTCGACCTGGCCGCGAACCGGCCGCTGGTGTTGGCCCGCGCCTTCTCGGAGACGCGCTCCAGCGTGCCGAGAAGGTCGTGGGCGTCGGCGTGGGAGACGAGTTCCTCGTCGGCGATGGCGTTCCAGGCGTCCAGGACCGGCAGCTTGGCCAGCAGGCGCATGGTGCGGCGGTACGCGCCCACGCAGTCGCGCGCGGCCGCGCGGCAGGTGTCCTCGTCGGCGCCGGCCTCCCGGCCCGCGAGCACGAGCGAGGTGGCGAGCCGCTTGAGGTCCCACTCCCAGGGGCCGTACACGGTCTCGTCGAAGTCGTTCAGATCGATGACCAGACCGCCGCGCGCGTCCCCGTACAGACCGAAGTTCGCCGCGTGGGCGTCGCCGCAGATCTGGGCGCTCACGCCGGTCATCGGGGTGCGGGCGAGGTCGTACGCCATGAGGCCGGCGCTGCCGCGCAGGAACGCGAAGGGGGTGGCCGCCATCCGGCCGACCCGTATCGGGGTGAGCCCGGTGATCCGGCCCCGGTTGGACTCCTCGACCGCGGTCACGGCGTCCGGCCGGTCGGCGTCCATCAGGAGCTCGGCGTGCGCCGCGCGCGGGACCCGCCCGCGCAGGGCCTTCCCCTCTTCCTTGGGCGAACCCTTCACCGGCCAGGCGGCGAACCCCGGAACCGCGAAGCCGCGGACCCCGAACGCCTCGGCCGCCGGCCCGCCCTCGGCCGCCACCGGCAGCCCATCAGGCGAAGAACCCCGCCCGGACTCCGGCACGGACGCGCCCGCGCCCTGCCCGGCACCGATCTCCTGGCTCAGCGGACCCGCCTGCTCGACGAGCCCGGCCCGTCCCGCCGGCGCCGTCCGCCGCTCCGCCCCCGCTGTACCGACCTCGGCCATCTCGACCGCCTCCCCCGCACACGAACATCAACTCGTGCTGACCGTACAGCCGGTCGCGAAAACACGTCAGACCCTGTGGACAACTCCGCCGACGCCCGGGAGACAGCCGCGCTCCCCGCCGGGCGCACCGCCCGACCGGCGCTGCTGCGCGGCACCCCGCGGTCCGGAGGCATTCGGCGCTCCACGGCCCGGCGGAACCATGCTCTAGAGCCCTCGGCAGGCCCCGCCCTCCGGCAGGTACCGCTCGGCCCAGGAACCCAGTTCCTTGAGGGCCGGCTCCAGGGCCGCGCCCGCTTCCGTCAGGGCGTAGGAGACCCGCAGCGGCGGCCCTTCGTCGACGTTCCGCACGACCAGACCGGCCGCGCCGAGTTCCGTGAGCCGGTCCGAGAGCATCCGCTCGCTGATGCCGGGGATGGCTCTGCGCAGGTCGGCGAAGTGGACCGGGTGCTGCATCAGGACCGCGACGACGAGGCCCGTCCATCGCTTTCCGAGCAGCGTGAAGACACGGGTCATGCCGTCGTCGACCTTCTGGCAAGGCCCCGCGTCGTGGCTTCCCGGTACTGGCATGGCTCCAGGGTACTGCGTCTCCACAAGGGGATGAAAAAAAGTAAGTGACTGTGTTATCTCTAGTTAGGCACGAAAGAGAAGCCCGCCGGGGCGACTCGGTTCCCTGCGACAGCTCTGCCCCGATCCGGTTCACACCCCCACCCGGGCCCGGTCCGTCCGGGACCCCGGAGCCCCGCGAGGGACCGAAGCACCCCGGCCCCCGGCGCCCCACCAGGCGCCGGCCCCCGCACGCCACCCGGGGCCTCGACGCCCCACACGGCGCCGACCGCCACGCCCCACCCGGCGCCGACGTCATCACCCCATACATCCCTTTTGCCTGGAGATCATCATGGCCACCCTCCTCCACATCGACTCGTCCGCCACCCCGGGCGGCGCCTCCGTCTCGCGCACCGTGACGGACGCCTTCCGCACGGCCTGGCAGGAGCAGCACCCCGACGGCACGGTGATCTACCGCGACCTCGCCGTGGACCCTGTGCCGCACATCACGGCCGAGGCCCACTCCGCCGGCTTCGCCGCCCCGGACACCCACACCCCCGGGCAGGCCGAGGCCTTCGCCGCACGCGTGAAGCTGATCGAGGAGGTGGAGAACGCGGACGCGATCCTGATCGGCGCCCCCATGTACAACTTCTCCATCCCCTCGACCCTGAAGGCATGGCTGGACAACGTCATCCTCATCGGGCGCACCGCCATGACGGAGGACTCGGCGATCAAGGGCACCCCGGTCACGGTCGTCGCCAGCCGTGGCGGCTCGTACGCGGCGGGCACTCCGCGCGAGGGCTTCGAGTACGTGCAGAACTACCTGAAGGCCGTGCTGGGCGACATGCTCGCCCTCGACGTCGAATTCATCGTCCCGGAGCTCACCATGGCCCCGCACAACCCGGCGATGGCCGACCTGGTCCCGCTCTTCGAGGCGTCCCGGAGCAAGGCCCTGGACGAGGCGGCCGCCCGCGCCAAGAAGGTCGCGGCGCACCTCGCCGCCTGATCACGGCACCCGGTGACCTCCACCGCGCCCACCGGACGCGGCACGGCGGTACGCCGGCGCACAGCCCCGCAGGGCCGGACACCCGCCCCGCGGGGCTCCGCCGCGTCCAGGGCCCTTCGGATCCGCGAGCACCTTCCACGGGCTGCGGGCCCACAGGCATCCTTCACGGCCTTCGGATCCGCGAGCACCGTTCACGGCCTTCGGATCCGCGAGCACCGTTCACGGCCTTCGGATCCGCGAGCACCGTTCACGGCCTTCGGATCCGCGAGCACCCTTCACGGCCGTCGGGCCCGCGACCCCGTGCACCGGCCGCCGCCCCGGCCAACTCCCGGACGATTCCCCACCACTTGCGTGAGAGCATCGTCACACTTCAGAGCGCTCCCGGCCGTCCGCGCGACCCGCGACGACCCGCACCACCCGGCGCGCGACATCGCGCGAGCACCGAGGAGGGTCGGCGGAAGCAGCCCGGGAGGGGCGCGGCGGAAGCGTCCCGGACAACGTGAAAGCCCCTCAGGTCATCGACCTGAGGGGCTTTCAGCTGGTGCGCGAGGGGGGAGTTGAACCCCCACGCCCTTTCGGGCACTGGAACCTGAATCCAGCGCGTCTGCCTATTCCGCCACCCGCGCATTGGGTGTGTCTTCCGTCTCCCGCTTTCGCCGCGGGCGCCTTCCGACATGCAGAAGATTAGCACGCTGTCAGGGGTGGAATCACATCCCTTTCCCCCGCCCCTCCCACCCGCGCACCGGCCGCCGCACACCCCCGGACCTCCACGGCCCCCACGAGCCCGGTGCCCTTGCCCCGCCCGGCCTCCCGGCCCCGGCGGCTCGGCATCCGGCGCCGGCCGCCTCGTCACCGGCGCCCCGGCGGGCGTCACACGTTTCAGACAGAACCGGTTCACGTATCAACCTCGTACCGGTCCGGCGCATCTCCCCAGGAGTCGGACGGGCTGCACAGTCAGGTGCGGGACACTGGTCCTGGGGCGCCTCTACGATCCATGGCAGAAGCAGTGCCGGGAAGAGTTCGAAGAGGGGCCTCTCAGGGAACTTCGGGAGGGGACTTCGGAAGGTGTCGACAACCCGTCGACCGTGCCGACAGGGGGAACCAGCCGATTTCCCGACGCGTGGATACGATCAGTAAGCAGTACCAGCAAGGCCGGGTAGGCCGGCTGGTCCAGCAGGGCCGGAAAGACGACAGCAAGCTGTACCAGGACGGCAACGACGGAGGAGGTGCCCCATGGGAGTCCTGAAGAAGTTCGAGCAGCGTCTCGAAGGTCTGGTCAACGGCACCTTCGCCAAGGTGTTCAAGTCCGAGGTCCAGCCCGTGGAGATCGCCGGAGCGCTGCAGCGCGAGTGCGACAACAACGCCACGATCTGGAACCGCGACCGGACCGTCGTCCCGAACGACTTCATCGTCGAACTGAGCACGCCCGACTTCGAGCGCCTCAGCCCCTACTCCGGACAGCTCGGCGACGAGCTCGCCGGAATGGTCCGCGACTACGCCAAGCAGCAGCGTTACACCTTCATGGGCCCCATCAAGGTCCACCTGGAGAAGGCCGACGACCTCGACACCGGTCTGTACCGGGTCCGCAGCCGTACGCTCGCCTCCTCCGCCAATCAGCAGTCTCCCGAGCGCGCCCCCGCGGGCCCCGCCCCGGCGGGCCCCCGCGGAGCCCAGGGTGGCTACGGCTACCCGCCCTCGGCCGCTCCCCCCATGCCGTCCGCGCCGCCGCCCGGCGGCCGTCCGGGCGTGGCACCCATGGGTGCCCGGCCCCCGGCCGGCCCGGCGGCGGGTGGCCGTATGCGGCACTGGGTCGAGATCAATGGCTCACGCCATCAGATCTCCCGCCCGACGCTGGTGCTGGGCCGCAGCACTGAAGCCGACGTGCGGATCGACGACCCCGGCGTATCGCGCCGGCACTGTGAGATCCGGACCGGAACGCCCTCGACGATCCAGGATCTCGGGTCCACCAACGGCATCGTGGTGGACGGGCAGCACACCACCCGCGCTACGCTCCGCGACGGCTCGCGGATCGTCGTGGGCAGCACCACCATCATTTACCGGCAAGCCGAAGGGTGAAGCGGGGGCAATGTCAGAGCTGACCCTCACGGTCATGCGGCTGGGTTTCCTGGCCGTACTGTGGCTGTTCGTGATCGTGGCCGTGCAGGTCATCCGCAGCGACCTGTTCGGAACGCGTGTCACACAGCGCGGCTCGCGCAGGGACGCCGCGAGGCCCCAGCAGGCCGCGCGACAGGCCGCGCCTCCGCAGCAGCGCCAGCAGCAGGCGCCCGCCGCCGGCGGCCGGCAGCGCCGTGGCGCACCATCCAAGCTGGTCGTCTCGGAGGGCACCCTCACGGGCACCACCGTGGCGCTCCAGGGCCAGACCATCACCCTGGGCCGGGCGCACGACAGCACCATCGTGCTGGACGACGACTACGCTTCCAGCCGGCATGCCAGGATCTACCCCGACCGGGACGGCCAGTGGATCGTCGAGGACCTCGGCTCCACCAACGGCACGTATCTCGACCGGAGCCGGCTGACGACCCCGACGCCCGTTCCGCTGGGCGCGCCGATCCGCATCGGCAAGACCGTCATCGAGCTGCGGAAGTAGTACGACAATGAGCGAGCGGAGCGAGCACGCAGCGGCGGTCCACACAAGGGACCCCGGCGCGCTCCCGACCGGAGGGTGGGCACCGTGCGGATGTACCCGGAGCCGACGGGCGAGGTGCGCATGAGTCTGTCACTGCGCTTCGCCGCCGGATCGCACAAAGGCATGATCCGCGAGGGCAACGAGGACTCGGGCTACGCCGGTCCCCGTCTGCTCGCGATCGCCGACGGGATGGGCGGCCAGGCCGCCGGTGAGGTCGCCAGCTCCGAGGTGATCTCCACCATCGTCGCGCTCGACGACGACGTCCCCGGATCCGACATCCTCACCTCGCTCGGCACCGCCGTGCAGCGTGCCAACGACCAGCTCCGGCTGATGGTCGAGGAGGACCCGCAGCTCGAGGGCATGGGCACCACGCTCACCGCCCTGCTGTGGACCGGCCAGCGGCTCGGTCTCGTCCACGTCGGCGACTCCCGCGCGTACCTGCTGCGGGACGGCGTGCTCACGCAGATCACCCAGGACCACACCTGGGTGCAGCGCCTCGTCGACGAGGGCCGCATCACCGAGGAAGAGGCCACCACCCACCCGCAGCGCTCCCTGCTGATGCGCGCGCTGGGCAGTGGCGACCACGTCGAACCCGACCTCTCGATCCGCGAGGTCCGCGCCGGCGACCGGTACCTGATCTGCTCCGACGGCCTCAGCGGCGTCGTCTCCCACCAGACGATGGAAGACACCCTCGCCAGCTACCAGGGCCCGCAGGAGACCGTGCAGGAGCTCATCCAGCTCGCGCTGCGCGGCGGCGGTCCGGACAACATCACCGTCATCGTGGCCGACGTCCTCGACATCGACTCCGGTGACACGCTCGCGGCCCAGCTCTCCGACACCCCGGTCGTGGTCGGCGCGGTCGCCGAGAACCAGCACCAGCTCCACGACAACGGCGCCATGCAGACGCCCGCCGGCCGTGCTTCCGGCCTCGGCCGGCCCGTGCCCGGACAGGGCGGCGGCGGCGAGTTCGGCCCGCCCGGCAGCGGCGACACCACCGGCTACGTCTCCACGAACAGCTTCGGGGACTACACCGACGAGGACTTCGTCAAGCCGCGCTCCGGACGCAGGTGGCTCAAGAGATCCTTCTACGTCGTCCTGACGCTCGCCGTCATCGGCGGCGGCCTGTACGGCGGCTACCGCTGGACGCAGACGCAGTACTACGTCGGCGCCGAGGACGACCACGTCGCCCTCTACCGCGGCATCAGCCAGGACCTGGCCTGGGTCTCGCTCTCGAAGGTGGAGAAGAACCACCCCGAGATCGAACTCAAGTACCTGCCGCCGTACCAGCAGAAGCAGGTCAAGGCGACCATCACCGAAGGCGGCCTGGCCGACGCGCAGGCGAAGATCGACGAGCTCGCCGTGCAGGCGTCCGCCTGCCGCAAGGACGCCCAGCGCCGTGCCGCCGAGAGCCAGAACAGCGCGAAGCCCAGCTCCGCCAAGGCCGACGGGACCACGGGAACCACAAAGACCTCTCTGACGTCCAAGGCCACGTCCAGCCCGAGCCCGACCCCGTCGAGCTCGGCACCCTCGTCCTCCAAGTCCACGACCGCACCCACTCCCACACCCGGCCCCAGCCTCTCCGACGAGGAGCAGAAGCTGGTCTCGCTGTGCGGTAAGCAGTAAGAAGCCGTGAGGGGCCCTGTCACACGATGAGCAGTAGTACGAACACGCCGACGCACCACACGTCCACGATCGGATCGATCGGCACACCCAGCCGACGCAACACCGAACTGGCCTTGCTGGTGTTCGCCGTTGTCATCCCGGTGTTCGCCTACGCCAACGTGGGCCTCGCGATCGACGACAAGGTGCCCACGGGCCTGCTGAGCTACGGCCTCGGCCTCGGCCTGCTGGCCGGCGTCGCCCACCTCGCGGTGCGCAAGTTCGCGCCGTACGCGGACCCGCTGCTGCTGCCGCTGGCCACGCTCCTCAACGGGCTCGGCCTGGTGATCATCTGGCGGCTCGACCAGTCCAAGCTGCTCCAGTCGATCAACCAGGCCGGCAACGCGGCACCGCGCCAGCTCCTGTACACGGCGCTGGCCATCGCCCTGTTCGTCGCCGTGCTGTTCTTCCTGAAGGACCACCGCGTCCTGCAGCGCTACACGTACATCTCCATGGTCGGCGCGCTGGTCCTGCTGCTGCTGCCGCTGGTCCCGGGCCTGGGTGCCAACATCTACGGCGCCAAGATCTGGATCTCGGTCGCCGGGTTCTCCATCCAGCCCGGTGAGTTCGCGAAGATCGTCCTCGCGATCTTCTTCGCCGGTTACCTGATGGTGAAGCGCGACGCGCTCGCCCTGGCCAGCCGCCGCTTCATGGGCCTGTACCTCCCGCGCGGCCGCGACCTCGGCCCGATCCTCGTGGTCTGGTTCATCTCGATCCTGATCCTGGTGTTCGAGACCGACCTCGGTACGTCGCTGCTGTTCTTCGGAATGTTCATCATCATGCTGTACGTCGCCACCGAGCGGACGAGCTGGATCGTCTTCGGTCTGCTGATGTCGGCGGGCGGCGCGGTCGGCGTGGCCACCTTCGAGCCGCACATCCAGACGCGTGTCCAGGCCTGGCTCGACCCGATGCACGAGTACCTGCTCAGCCAGTCCGGGGTCCAGGACGGCATCATCCACTCCGAGCAGGCCATGCAGGCGCTGTGGGCGTTCGGCTCCGGTGGCACTCTCGGCACCGGCCTCGGCCAGGGCCACTCCGAGCTCATCCGCTTCGCCGCCAACTCCGACTTCATCCTCGCCACGTTCGGCGAGGAACTGGGTCTCGCCGGAGTCATGGCGATCCTGGTGCTCTACGGCCTGATCGTCGAGCGCGGCATCCGCACGGCGCTCGCGGCCCGCGACCCGTTCGGCAAGCTCCTCGCGGTCGGCCTGTCCGGCGCCTTCGCCCTCCAGGTCTTCGTGGTCGCCGGCGGCGTCATGGGCCTGATCCCGCTGACCGGTATGACCATGCCGTTCCTGGCCTCCGGTGGTTCCTCCGTCATCGCCAACTGGGCGCTCGTCGGCGTACTGATCCGCATCAGCGACACCGCCCGCCGCCCGGCGCCCGCGCCCGCCCCCAGCCCCGACGCCGAGATGACCCAGGTGGTCCGCCCGTGAACAAGCCCCTGCGCCGGATCGCGATCTTCTGCGGGCTCCTCGTCCTCGCGCTGCTCCTCCGCGACAACTACGTCCAGTACGTCCAGGCGGACACCCTGCGAACCGACGCGCACAACCGCCGCGTCGCCATCGAGCGGTACGCCACCCCGCGCGGCGACATCATCGTCGACGGCAACCCCATCACCGATTCCACCGAGACGAAGAAGAACGGCATCAACGACTTCGTCTGGAAGCGCACCTACAAGGACGGCGCCATGTGGGCGCCGGTGACGGGGTACGCCTCACAGGCCTTCGACGCCTCCCAGCTCGAGAAGCTGGACGACGGCATCCTCACCGGCAACGACGACCGGCTCTTCTTCCGCAACACCCTCGACATGATCACGGGCAAGCCGAAGCAGGGCGGCAACGTCGTCACCACCCTCAACGCCGCCGCGCAGAAGGCCGCCTACAAGGGCCTGCTGAGCCGGGGCAAGGGCGCCGTCGCCGCGATCAACCCGCAGACCGGCGCGATCCTGGCGCTGGCCTCCACCCCGTCGTACGACCCCTCGTCCTTCGCCGGAAACACCAACAGCGACGCGAAGGCCTGGAACAAGCTCCAGAAGAAGAACAACCCCGACGACCCGATGCTCAACCGGGCGCTGCGCGAGACCTACCCGCCGGGCTCCACCTTCAAGGTGGTCACCGCGGCCGCGGCGCTGGAGAACGGCCTGTACAAGTCGGCGGAGGAGCACACCGACACCCCGCTGCCCTACATCCTGAAGGGCACCAGGACCGAGCTGAAGAACGAGGGGAACATCCCCTGCAAGAACGCCACGATGCGCGACGCGCTCAAGGTGTCCTGCAACACGGTCTTCGGCAAGATCGGCGCCGACCTCGGTAAGGACAAGATGCAGGCCGAGGCCGAGAAGTTCGGCTTCAACTCCGAGCAGCTCACCCCGGTGCGCTCCAACGCCTCCGTCTTCCCCAAGAAGATGGACGACGCCCAGACCGCGCTCAGCTCCATCGGCCAGTTCGAGACGGCCGCCACCCCGCTGCAGATGGCGATGGTGGCCTCCGCCGTGGCCAACCAGGGCACGCTCATGAAGCCCTACATGGTCGACAAGCTGCAGGCGCCCAACCTGGACGTCATCTCGCAGACCGAGCCGGAGAAGATGAGCCAGCCGCTCTCCGAGGGCAACGCCCAGATCCTGCAGTCGATGATGGAGACGGTCGTCAAGGAGGGCACGGGCACCAAGGCGCAGATCCCCGGGATCACGGTGGGCGGCAAGACCGGTACCGCCCAGCACGGTGTCGCCAACAGTGAGAAGCCTTACGCGTGGTTCATCTCCTACGCGAAGCTCCCCGACGGCAGCTCCCCGGTCGCCGTGGCGGTCGTCGTCGAGGACGGCAGCGCCAGCCGCGACGACATCACCGGTGGCGGTCTGGCCGCCCCCATCGCAAGGGACGTGATGAAGGCAGTCATCGACAGCAAGAAGTGACCCCGCTCACGTCCCCATCACATCGGTGCACGTTGCGATACCGGTCCTGTCACGGGTGACGGTCTAGGCCAGGTCACAGAAGCCGATCCGGGTACGGTATGCCCGGACAGCACACCGCCGGACCACACAAAGGTGCGGTCGGGACCGACGGAGAGGGCTGGTAGGTAGCTATGGAAGAGCCGCGTCGCCTCGGCGGCCGGTACGAGCTGGGCCACGTGCTCGGCCGTGGTGGCATGGCCGAGGTCTACCTCGCGCATGACACCCGGCTCGGCCGTACCGTGGCGGTGAAGACGCTGCGGGCCGACCTCGCACGCGATCCGTCGTTCCAGGCCCGGTTCCGCCGGGAGGCCCAGTCGGCCGCCTCGCTCAACCATCCCGCGATCGTCGCCGTCTACGACACGGGTGAGGACTACATCGACAACACCTCCATCCCGTACATCGTGATGGAGTACGTCGACGGATCCACGCTGCGCGAGCTGCTGCACTCGGGACGCAGACTGCTGCCCGAGCGGTCCATGGAGATGACCATCGGCATCCTCCAGGCCCTGGAGTACTCGCACCGCGCCGGCATCGTCCACCGCGACATCAAGCCCGCCAACGTCATGCTCACGCGCAACGGCCAGGTCAAGGTCATGGACTTCGGCATCGCCCGCGCCATGGGCGACGCCGGCATGACGATGACGCAGACCGCCGCGGTCATCGGCACGGCCCAGTACCTCTCTCCCGAGCAGGCGAAGGGCGAACAGGTCGACGCCCGCTCGGACCTCTACTCCACCGGCTGCCTGCTCTACGAGCTGCTGACCGTGCGCCCGCCGTTCGTGGGCGACTCCCCGGTCGCCGTCGCGTACCAGCACGTCCGCGAGGAGCCCCAGCCCCCGTCGGTCTTCGACCCCGAGATCACGCCCGAGATGGACGCGATCGTGCTGCGGGCCCTCGTGAAGGACCCGGACTACCGCTACCAGTCCGCCGACGAGATGCGCGCCGACATCGAGGCCTGCCTCGACGGCCAGCCCGTCGCGGCCAGCGCCGCCATGGGCTCGGTCGGTTACGGCGGCTACGGCGACGACCAGCCGACCACGGCCCTGCGCTCCACGGACGCCCAGGCCACGTCGATGCTGCCGCCCATGAACCCGGACGACGGCGGCTACGGCTACGACGACCGCCCCGACCGGCGCCGCCAGAAGAAGAACAACACCTCGACGATCCTCCTGGTCGTCGCGGGCGTCCTGGTGCTCATCGGCGCGATCCTGATCGGAAAGTACGCCTTCTCGGGCAAGGGAACGGCCAGCGACTCGTTCAAGGTGCCCAACTTCGTGAGCCAGACGTACAAAGACGCTCAGAAGATGGCGGACAACCGCGAGCTGAAGCTCGCCCCCACCCGCAAGCCGTGCGACGAGGAGCCCAAGGGCAACGTCTGCTCGCAGGACCCGGCCTTCGGCTCGACGGTGAAGAAGGGCGACACGATCAACATCGTCGTGTCCACGGGCGCGCCGAAGGTGGCGGTGCCCGACGTGACGGGCCTCACCTTCGAGAAGGCCAAGTCCCAGCTCGAGGCCAAGGGATTCACGGTCGAGAAGAAGACCGAGGAATCCGACCAGAAGCCGGGCGTGGTCATCTCCCAGGACCCCACGGGCGACACGGACGCGGAGAAGAAGTCGACCGTCACCCTGACCGTGGCCGCGGAGAAGAAGCAGTCCACCGTCCCGGACGTCACCGGGAAGAGCTGTGACGAGGCCAAGGCGCAGATGACGGCCAACAACCTCGTCGGTGAGTGCGTCGACACGGAGACCGACGACCAGAACCTGGTCGGCAAGGTCATCAAGACGACCCCGGCGGCCAACACGCAGGCGGACCCCGGCTCCACGGTGCAGATCCAGATCGGCAAGGCCAAGCAGCAGGCGACGGTGCCGAACGTCTTCGGCAAGACCGTGGCCGAGGCGAGGCAGATCCTGCAGCAAGCCGGCTTCAACAACATCCAGTTCGCCCAGGGCAGCGACGGAAGTGACGACGCCAAGGTCATCGGCCAGGACCCGCAGGCCAACAGCCCGGCCAACGGCAGCCCGGACAACACCACCGTCACGCTGACGACGATCAAGATCGGCGGCAACAACAACGGTGGTAACAACAACGGTGGCGGCGGCCTCTTCGGTGGCAACAACGGATAGGCCCCACCGGTAGCCGTACTCGGGCGACCGAACGGAAAGGGCCCCCGCACTCGAGAGTGCGGGGGCCCTTTCCGTCGTCTCGCCGTCACCCCGGTGCGGAGCGACGGTGTGGCGCGACGGCGGCTAAGACGTCAGAGCGGTTCCTGTCGGCGACATCAGCGCAGTTCCTTCGGCGGGGTGCGGGCGTTGTCGACCTTCTCCACTCGCTCCAGTTCGCCCCACACCACGTAGCGGTAGCGGGAGGTGTACACCGGGGTGCAGGTCGTCAGGGTGATGTAGTGGCCCGGCTTCGTCTTGCCGGACTGCTTCGGGACCGTCTGGAGAACCTTGACGTTGTACTTCGAGGTCTGCGGAAGGATGTCGAAGACCTTGTAGACGTACCACTTGTCCCGGGTCTCGAAGACGATCGCGTCGCCCTTGGCGATCTTGTCGATGTTGTGGAACTTGGCGCCGTGGCCGTCCCGGTGGGCGGCGAGCGTGAAGTTGCCGTCCTTGCCGGTCATCGGCAGGGACGACTTGACGGGTTCCGTGTAGTAGCCGGCGACACCGTCGTTGAGGATCTTCGTCGCCGTGCCCTTCTCGACCAGGACCTCGCCGTTCTTCATCGCCGGGACGTGCAGGAAGCCGATGCCGTCCTTGGTGTCCAGAGCGCCGGGACCGCTCGGCGACTGCGCCCAGTGGTCGCGGACCTTGTCGCCCTGCTTGTGCGCCTCGCGGTCGGCCACGACGTTCGTCCACCACAACGAGTAGACGACGAACAGGCCCAGCACCAGCCCCACCGTGATGAGGAGTTCGCCGAAGAAGCTGACCGTCGTCGCGAACCATCCCATGGGCCGGCGCCCGCCGCGCGCGTCACCGGAGACCGCGAATCCGGCGTCCGATCCGGCGCGTTCGTCGTGGTCGATCCTCGCTGCCACTGTTCATCTGCCCCGTCTGGTCTGTCTCAGGTTGTCTCTCGTGCACGTCCCGCCGACGCGGGTCCGCCCCCGTACGTACCGGGGGCCGGCGTCCGACCTCAGTCCATCAGCGCGTCGGGCTTGCCCTTGCTGCGCGGCCGGTCCTCGACCATCTTGCCCCAGACGATCATCCGGTACTTACTGGTGAACTCCGGTGTGCAGGTGGTCAGCGTGATGTAGCGACCGGGTCCGGTGAACCCCGAGCCCTTGGGGATCGGGTCGAGCACGCTCGTGTTGCTCGGACTCGTCACCGGCAGGATCGACGCCATCTTGTAGACGTAGTAGTCGTCCTGCGTCTCGACGACGATCTCGTCGCCCGGCTTGAGGCGGTTGATGTAGCGGAACGGTTCGCCGTGGGTGTTGCGGTGCCCGGCGAGCGCGAAGTTGCCGGTCTTGGCGTCCGGCATCGCCGTCTTGAGCGGCGCCTCGCCGTAGTGGCCGACCATGCCGCGGTCCAGCACCTTCGTCTTGCTGATGCCCTCCGCGATCGGCGCGACCACGTCCAGCTTCGGGATGTGCAGGATGGCGAAGCCCTGCCCGGGCGAGAACGTCCCCGGATTGCGCTTGCCGTTCGCCCAGTCCTGCTGAAGGCTGCTCGCCTCGCTGCCCGCCTGCTGGTGCGCCCGCACGTTCGACCACCAGAGCTGGTACGTCACGAACAGCAGCATCAGCACGCCGGTGGTGATGAACACCTCGCCGACCATCCGGCTCACGAGAACCGCCGCACCCGGTTTCGAGGCCCGTGCCGCGCGCCGGGCGTCCATCCGGCTCCGCGGGGTCCCAGCGGCCTCCTGAGCCGTCTCCTGGGGCTCGTGGGGGTCCTGTGGCCCTCCGGGCCGCCCGTGGCGTCTGGCGGCCTTACGGCGGGCCGCACGCCCCCCGACGGCGGAGCCGGTGCCGCCGTCGGCCGCACGCGCGCGGCGCTCCGCCCGCGCCGGCGAGCCGGGAAGGCGCAACGCGACCGTCTCGTCGTCGAACGGCAGGCCCGGCACGACCGGGTCCGGCGCGGGAGCCGCGACGGGCGCGGCCACCGGTCCACGCGTGTGGGGCACCGCGGGCTCCTGGTACGGCGGGGCGTAGGCCCGCTCGTACTCGTCCGCGTACGAGGGTGCCGCCGCCGGGGCGGAAGGCATCGCCTGCGTCTGCGCCTGTGCCCGGACCGCCTGCGCTCGGGCCTGAGCTGCCTGGGCCTGGGCATGCGCCTGGGCCTGCGCTGCCTGGGCTTGGGCTTGTGCCTGTGCCGCCTGGGCTTGGGCATGCGCCTGGGCCTGGGCCTGGGCCTGTGCCTGGGCCTGGGCCTGGGCCTGGGCCTGTGCCTGGGCCTGTGCCTGTGCCTGGGCCTGTGCCTGTGCGGCGTACGCCTGCGCCGCCTGGGCCTGAGCCGCCTGCAGGTGCGCCGCCTGCATCCGTGCGGCCTGCTCCTGCTGCTGCGCCGCGTACCAATCGGGGCCGTACCCGCCCTGGCCGTAGCCCTGCTGCGGGACTCCCTGCTGCTGTACGCCCTGTTCCTGGCCGGGGAGCGGATCCGTCAGGGGGTCCGCGAGACCTCCGACCGCCGCCTCGAACGCGCCGGCGCCCCCGTACGCGGCCTCGCCGCCGTAGGGGGAGCTGTCGCGCTCGGGGCGCAGCGCGGTCACGCCGTGGCCCTGCCCACCACCGGGGCGAGCCCCGCCGACCTCGCCACGGCCACCTTGTCACCGCACTCGAGCAGCCAGTTGGCGAGCATCCGGTGGCCGTGCTCGGTCAGCACCGACTCCGGGTGGAACTGCACGCCCTCGACCGGCAGTTCACGGTGTCTCAGCCCCATGATGATCCCGTCGTGGGTGCGGGCCGTGACCTCCAGCTCGGCCGGAACGGTCTCCGGCTCGGCCGCCAGCGAGTGGTAGCGGGTCGCCGTGAAGGGTGACGGCAGTCCGGCGAAGACGCCCTTGCCCTGGTGCTCCACGAGCGAGGTCTTGCCGTGCAGCAGCTCGGGCGCCCGGTCGACCACGCCTCCGTACGCCACCTGCATCGACTGCATCCCGAGGCACACGCCGAAGACGGGGACCCCGGTCGCGGCGCAGTGGCGGACCATGTCGATGCAGACACCGGCCTGTTCGGGAGCACCGGGCCCCGGGGACAGGAGCACACCGTCGAAGCCGTCCTGGGCGTGCGCCGTCGACACTTCGTCGTTGCGCAGCACCTCGCACTCCGCGCCCAACTGGTAGAGGTACTGGACCAGGTTGAAGACGAAGCTGTCGTAGTTGTCCACGACGAGGATGCGCGTGCTCACTGGCTGTCCACCGTCACATCGTTGAAGGGCAGCAGTGGTTCGGCCCACGGGAAGACGTACTGGAAGAGCACGTAGACCACCGCCAGGACGAGGACGAGTGCGATCAGCGCCCTCACCCATACGCTCCCCGGCAGATGCCGCCAGATCCAGCCGTACATGCCGTCCCTTCCGTCGCCGTACGCCAACAGACTAACGGCGCAGAGCCGCCGGTTTCCCTGCCTCCACAGGCTGTGTGGAATCAAGATGTGCCCAGACGATCAACCGATGGCTGTGCCCCCACTCCGGATCGCACGTGGTCAGCGTGAGATAGCGTCCCGGACGCGTATACCCGGACTTACGTGGCACAGGGTCGATCACCTCAACGTCGGAGGGCACTGTTTTGTAAGGGCCTTTGTCGATCCGATACGTGAACCAGGTCGTCCCGTCCGTCAGCACCACCGCGTCACCCCGCCGGAGCTCGGGAAAGTCCTTGAACGGATCGCCGTACGTACGCCGGTGGCCCGCGACCGAGAAGTTGCCCTCCTGGCCGAGCTGCGCGGTCCCGCGGTAGTGACCGAGCCCCTTCTTCAGGACCTGCGTGGCCGTGCCTTCGAGCACGGGCTTGTTCCACGTGAAACCAAGACGCGGGATGTACATGACCGCGAACGGGCCGCCGTACTTGTAGGGACCCGGCGCCTTCGGGCTTCCGGCGGCGGTCCCGCCGCCGCTGCCGGCGCCCCCCGACGCGTCCGGGCCGGACTCCGGCGACCGGGCAGCCGCACCCTTCGACCACTGTTTCTGGAGCACTTCGATCTGGTGGTCCATCGCGCTGTCGGCCTTGACCCCCGTCCAGAACAGCACGTAGACCACGAAGAGCACGATCAGGGTGCCGACGGTCAGGCACAGCTCACTGATCGTCCTGACGAACACTCGCACCGACACAAGGCCCCCCGGCGGCAGTTCGCTCCACGGGCTTCGCCCCCTGCTCCGCGAGGTCCGGGCGCCTACTCCACGGGCTTCGCGTAGTGGAGATCCACTGTGCCCGAGTAGCCGGGAAGAGTCACCGTCCCGTTCTCCTCGACTTTCCAGCCGAGCCCGTAGACGTTGACGTACACCATGTAGTTCTGGATCGCCGGGGAGGCGGCGAGCGACTTCTGGAGCTTCGCCGGGTCCCCGATGGCGGTGATCTTGTAGGGGGGCGAGTAGACGCGGCCCTGGAGGATCAGGGTGTTGCCGACGCAGCGCACGGCGCTGGTGGAGATCAGCCGCTGGTCCATCACCTTGATGCCCTTGGCGCCGCCCTGCCACAGGGCGTTCACCACGGCCTGGAGGTCCTGCTGGTGGATGACGAGGTAGTCGGGCTGCGGCTCGGGATAGCCGGGAAGCTTGGCCGTCGCGTTCGGCGGGGCGTCGTTGAGCGTGACCGTGACGGCCTCGCCCTTGAGCTTCTGGGTGCCCGCGTTCTTCTCCAGCGCCGCGAGCCGGGCGTCGCCGGCCGCGCTGCTGCCGTCCTCGCTGCCGGCGAGGGTGTCCACGTCCCGGCGCAGGGCGCCGTTGGACTCGTCCAGCGTCGCGTTCTTGTGACTGCGCTCCTGGATCAGGTCGGACAGCTTCAGCATCGACGAGTCCGTACGGATGTTCGTACCCTTGGCCGTGTCGAAGCTCGTGAAGAAGATGAGGCCCGCGAGGGCGAAGACGGCCACCGTGAGCACACGTACAGGCCGAAAACGGTGAGTACCGCCAGGACTGGAATTCGTCCCGGGGGAGTCGGCAGAATTGCTCAACGTACCCTTATCTCCTTCGGCGCCGCGGAAGCACTACGCTAACGGACGCCCGGGGGAGCGCTCAGTGTCCCCTTGTACGCTGCCCCGGAGCCCGCCCCAGTTCCCTGCGCGGCCACGCAGCGCATCGACAGGAGAGACCCTCGTGCCGAAGTCACGTATCCGCAAGAAGGCCGACTACACGCCGCCCCCGGCGAAGCAGGCGACCAACATCAAGCTGACCAGCAACACCTGGGTCGCACCGGCCATGCTGGCCATGTTCCTCATCGGCCTCGCCTGGATCGTCGTCTTCTACGTGACGGACGGCACCCTGCCGATCGACGCGCTCGACAACTGGAACATCGTGGTCGGCTTCGGCTTCATCGCGGCCGGGTTCGGCGTCTCCACGCAGTGGAAGTGACGGTCTTCCGGCACCCGGAAGCGCCGCGGGCACGAGCTCTGCCCACAGCTCTCCACTGAGTTATCCACAAGAGTTGTCCACAGGTGGAAAAGAAAGACGATCTGTGGATAACTAATGGGCGGTTGACGCCGGTGTGACTGGTCCACCAGCCCCCGCAAACCTGTTCGCCCCCTGTCCGACCTGGGAAAACCCGGGTCAGTGACAGGGGGCACAGCTGTTCCCGCAGCGCATGCACAAGATCCACCGTGATCTGTGGACAACATCACTTCTCAGGTGAGCCCGGCGCTCTCTCAGGTGAGCTGAGCCGTCCTGAGCAGGGTCGTGACGACCACCGCGGCCAGCATCAGCCCGGCCACCCCGTACTGGACGAGGTTCCTCCGCTCGCGCGGGGCGTGGACCATGGCGTAGCCGACGACCACACCGCCGATCAGCCCGCCGACGTGCGCCTGCCAGGCGATGTTGAAGCCGGGCGAGAAGCTGATGATCAGGTTGACCACCAGCAGGCCGATGACCGGGCGCATGTCGTAGTTGAGCCGGCGCATCAGCACCGCGGTGGCGCCGAACAGCCCGAAGATCGCCCCGGAGGCGCCGAGCGACGGCTGCTGGGGGCCGGCGAGCAGATAGCTGAGCGCGCTGCCCGCGAGGCCGGAGACGAAGTACAGGGTGATGTACCGGGCGCGGCCGAGCGCGGCTTCCAGGGGACCGCCGATCCACCACAGGCTGACCATGTTGAACAGGATGTGCATGACGCCGCCGTGCAGGAACATCGACGTCACCATGCGGTACCACTGGCCTTCGGCCACGCCCTGGACCTCGCCGGAGAGCCAGGCACGGCCGAAGAGGTCGAAGCTGTTGGTGAAGGCGTCGCCCACCGCGACCTGGACGAGGTAGAGGGCCAGGTTGAGGCCGATCAGCACCTTGGTGACGAGCCGGGGGTCGGACGCGACGGTACCGCCGGCGAGGGTGCGGGGCTGGTTGGCCGCCGGGGCGTGGCCGGTGCCGGAGCCGCCGCGGACGCAGTCGGGGCACTGGAAGCCGACGGACGCGCTGACCATGCATTCGGGGCAGATCGGACGCTCACAGCGGGTACAGCGCACGCCGGCCTCGCGGTCCGGGTGCCGGTAGCAGCCGGGCAGGCTCCGGGCGTCCTGCGGTCCCTGATCCGGCGGGCCCTGCGGGCTGCCGGGCGGCTGCTGGTCCATGGGGTCCCCTCATTCTCCGTACGGCTCGCACACGGTCTCGGCGGGTCCGGGTGCAACGCACCGCCCCGTCCATCCTTACGGATGAACGGGGCGTTTGGTTCCCTGCGGGATGCTTCGGACTCACGGAAGGGAGCCCGGCGCGGACTCAGCGTTCGCGGGTCTCGACGACGACCGATTCGATCACGATGTCCTGGACCGGGCGCTCCGTGCGCGGATTGGTCGGGGCACCGGCGATGGCGTCCACGATCTTCTGGCTGGCCGCGTCCGTGACCTCGCCGAAGATGGTGTGCTTGCGGGTCAGCCAGGCCGTCGGGGCGACGGTGATGAAGAACTGCGAGCCGTTGGTGGCGGGACCGGCGTTCGCCATGGCCAGCAGGTAGGGCCTGTCGAAGCGGAGGTCCGGGTGGAACTCGTCCTCGAACTGGTAGCCCGGGCCCCCGGTGCCGTTGCCCAGCGGGTCTCCGCCCTGGATCATGAAGCCGCTGATCACCCGGTGGAAGACCGTGCCGTCGTACAGCTTCTCCATGGATGTCACACCCGTCTCCGGGTTGACCCACTCGCGCTCACCCGTGGCGAGTTCGACAAAGTTCCGGACCGTCTTCGGCGCGTGGTTCGGCAGGAGCCGGATGTCGATGTCGCCTTGGCTGGTCTTCAGGGTGGCGTAAAGCTGCTCGGCCACGATCCGCCTTCCGTTGCCTTCTCTTGACGGCCCGATCCTCGCACGGACCGGGCCGCTCGGTCCCCGACCGCCACCCCCGGACGCACGTACGGATACGGGCTCCCGGCGGAACGTCACACGGCCGGAACTCCGTGCGCACGGAAGGTCGCGCATACGGAAGGCCGCCCATAGGGAAGGCCACGCACACGGAAAGCCGCCCGTACGGAAGGCCGTCCCTACGGAAATCACGTCGAGTCGCGCCGGACGGGGGCGGGCCGGGGCGATCCGTGGCATTGTCGACGACAAGCTCCCGTTGCCCCGTATTGATCCGCTATCTCACTTGATCGACACCTGACCGGCTCCGCCCCGGAGTCTCCGGGAGTCGGTATCCGTGACACGGATGCCCGCCCTCACATGCCCCGGACCCCATCGGCGGGCATGATCCCCCTAGGGGTGGAAAGGTGAACTGTGTGTCTTTGGGGGTACCTGGTACCCCCGACGTACGCCACCGAGGAGGAGGAAACCCGTGACCCGCATCGACAGCGTGCGCGCCGCGACCGGCTCGGCGAAGGACAGCGTGCTGCACGCCGCGGAAGTGGTGGCGCCTTACGCCGACACGGCCAAGGACAGGGCCTCGTACTACGCGACCGAAGCACGTGTACGGCTCGCGCCGAAGGTGTCGCAGGCCGCCGAACAGGCCCGCGTCCAGTACGACGCCCATCTCGCCCCGCGCCTTGAGCAGGCCCGTACCCATGTGCCGCCGAAGGTCGACCAGGTCGCTCAGGAGGCGGCCATCCGTACCCGCAAGGCGGCTCGTCAGGCCGCCGACTACTCGAAGCCGAAGATCGAGCAGGCGGTGGCCGCGACCCAGCCCGTCATGGACGAGGCCGCGGCCCGCAGTGTGGCGGCCTTCGCCGCTCTGCGCGGCCAGGTCACACCGCAGGAGATCCAGAAGCTTCTTCGCAAGCACGACCGCCGGGCCAGGGCCGGCCGTGTCGTGAAGACGCTGGCGGTGCTGGGACTTCTGGCGGGCGGCGCCTTCGCCGCCTGGAAGTGGTGGGACAAGCAGGCCAACCCGGACTGGCTCGTCGAGCCTCCGGCGGCGACCGAGGTGCCCGAAGGTGGGCACCTGTCGGCGGTCGACGGCAGCGGCCAGTCCGATCTGGACCCCGAGGTCCAGGTCAAGGAAGCCGAGGAGAAGGCGGCCGAGCGCGACGACCGCCACTGACCGGCCCAACATCGCGGCGGGGCAGGAGACTTGAAGGTCTCCTGCCCCGCCGCGATGTTTCACGTGGAACATCGGCGCGGGCGACCGTGCCACTCCGCGGAGATTTACCCACACCGCTCACGATGACGTTTGCAACGGCTCGCGTGTGCAGCATCCATGGAGATGTTGTTGACGGAATGCGTCGATCCGATCACCCGGCAGCCGGTGTGGCAGCTCACACAAGGGTCCCGACAGCCCCGGCACCCCCGCGGCCCCGCGTCGGCCGCACGCACGGCGGCGCCGCGGGCCGTACGTCACCCCGATCGTTTGCGCAAAGAACTGCAACCCCTGCAAAGTCACTTCTGTGACTCAGGTCACTGGGGTCACCTCGCGAGCCACTCCCCGACGGCCCCGGCCGGCCCAAGAGCCGCTCCACCAGGGCCGCGCGCTCGGGCACGAGGGCATGCAAAAACCGGCCAGCCGCCGCTGTGGGCGTCTGACCGGTCCGGTGTGTGGAGCCTAGGGGAGTCGAACCCCTGACATCTGCCATGCAAAGACAGCGCTCTACCAACTGAGCTAAGGCCCCGTAAGAGGAGCGTCCGACCACAGGAACCATCCGTCGACGGGCGCCGCAGACCAGAGTACCGGGTCACGCGGGGGATCTCGCAAAATATTGGGGGTCCCCGTGGACGACCACTCTCCGTAAGATGCTCGACGTGGTTCGCTGTCGCGAACCGCGGTACTTGGGGAAGCGATGGGGAGACGCAATGGACGCCGCACAGCAGGAAGCAACCGCGAGAGCCCGGGAGCTGCAGCGGAACTGGTACGGGGAGCCGCTGGGGGCGCTCTTCCGTAGGCTCATAGAGGACCTGGGTCTGAACCAGGCGCGTCTTGCCGGGGTGCTGGGGCTGTCCGCGCCCATGTTGTCGCAGCTGATGAGCGGTCAGCGGGCCAAGATCGGCAATCCCGCTGTGGTCCAGCGCGTCCAGCTTCTGCAGGACCTGGCGGGGCAGGTCGCCGACGGAAGCGTCAGCGCCGCCGAGGCGACCGAGCGGATGGACGAGATCAAGAAGTCCCAGGGGGGATCGGTGCTCAGCAACACCACGCAGTCCACGACCAGTTCGGGAGCCCCGACGGTCAAGCGGGTGGTCCGCGAGATCCAGTCACTGCTGCGGTCGGTGGCGGCGGCCGGAGACATCATCGACGCGGCGGACACCCTCGCCCCGACCCACCCGGAACTGGCAGAGTTCCTCCGGGTCTACGGTGCCGGCCGTACGTCCGACGCGGTCGCGCACTACCAGTCCCACCAGAGCTGAGCCGAGCCCGGCCGCCGACCGCCCGGCGCTGGAGGCAGTGACACCTCCGGCCGCCGCACGTGATGCAGCCGGGCACCTCGGAAGAGGTCTCCGGACCGACCGCCGAAGGGGAGCGACGTACGACCATGGGTGAGGTCTTCGCAGGCCGGTACGAACTGGTCGACCCGATCGGGCGCGGGGGAGTCGGTGCCGTGTGGCGCGCCTGGGACCACCGGCGGCGCCGTTACGTGGCCGCCAAGGTGCTCCAGCAGAGCGACGCACACGCCCTGCTGCGGTTCGTGCGGGAACAGGCGCTGCGCATCGACCATCCCCATGTGCTGGCTCCCGCGAGCTGGGCCGCCGACGACGACAAGGTCCTGTTCACGATGGATCTGGTCGCCGGGGGCTCCCTGGTCCATCTGGTCAACGACTACGGCCCCTTGCCCCCCGCCTTCGTCTGCGTGCTGACCGACCAGCTCCTCGCGGGTCTCGCCGCCGTGCACGCGGAGGGGGTGGTGCACCGTGACATCAAGCCCGCCAACGTGCTCCTTGAAGCCACCGGCACCGGGCGGCCCCGGTTGCGCCTGTCCGACTTCGGCATCGCCATGCGGCTGGGTGAACCCCGGCTCACCGAGACCAACTACGTCGTGGGGACGCCGGGTTACTTCGCGCCCGAGCAGATGCTGGGCTCCGAGCCCGACTTCCCCGCCGACCTGTTCGCTGTCGGCCTGGTCGCGCTGTACCTCCTGGAGGGCAGCAAGCCGGACGCCAAGGCACTGATCGAGTACTTCGCCGAGCACGGCACGCCGTCCGCGCCCCGGGGCATACCCGAGCCGCTGTGGCAGGTCCTGGCGATGCTGCTCCAGCCGGATCCGCACGCGCGGTTCCGGACCGCCACGGGGGCGCGCAAGGCCCTGGCCGCCGCCGTCGAGCTGCTGCCCGAGCCCGGGCCCGACGACGAACTGATCGAGGTCTTCGACCAACTCGGTCCGCTGCCCGAGGGTTTCGGACCCACGGGCCCGTCGGGACGGGGGTCCGATGCGACGGGCGGTTCACGGACCCTGTCCTCCCAGGGGTTTCCGGACACCACCGAGGCCGCCGACTCGCAGTTCGACGCGGACGACTCCGGCCGCTCCCTGTTCCATCCCGCCTCGACGTCCACGAGCGGCCCGCAGGAGGCTTCGCGCTCCGGGTACGGCTCAGGGACGAACACCCCCGAGGAGTCAGGGGAGTTGCGGGAGCGGAGGCAGGACGGGGCGGGAAGCGTCCGGTCCGCTCCCGACACCGAGGACGGCCTGTCGGCTCCAGAGGACCCCGAGGAAGCGGGAGTTGAGCCCGCCCGGGAGCGAATACGGCCTCCGGCCGGCTTCGGCGACGTGGCCACCGGACCGACCTCCGGTGGCGTGCGGGCTCGCCCAGCCCCCGACGACGTACAGGCCGGGCCCGCCCCCGACAACGTACAGGCCGGGCCCGCCCCCGACGACGTACAGGATCGGCCCGCGTCCAGCGGCACGCGGCATCGCGCCGACTCCGAGGACGTACAGGCTCGCGCCCTCCCCGACGGCGTACCGCCGCGGCCCGCGGACGACGGCGTACAGCCCGGGGCCCTCGACGGCCGGTCCCCCGCAGTGGACGCCACACCCCGGGACCCGGCCCCGGCGGTCTCCCCACGGCCGTCCTCGATGTCGGACACCGGAAGTTTTCACCTGCCTCCGCCGCGGCCCGCGCCCCCCGCCGACCCCCGGCGGCAACCGCAGACCGGGCCTTCCGGCGACCGGTCCTCGTCCGTGCGGACGCCCCACCTCCAGGCAGCGCGGCCGGACCAGGGGACTCCCACTCCCCCCACCTCGGTGCCGTTCCCCCCGTCGTCCGCGCCGTTCTCGCCGCCGGCTTTCGACCCGACCCCGACCCCGACTCCCCCGACCGCGCCCCTTCCCGTGTACGCGTCCTCCCCGCACCGGTCCCCCGTCCCGCCCGCCGCGATGCCGCAGCACACCTACGCCTCCACCGCTTCGTACACCGCCCGGTCCGTCCAGGTCCCGGCGAAGGCCGCGGCCCGTCCGGACCACCGCAGGAGACACACACGGCCGCGCCCGGGGCCGCCCGCCACGGTCGCCGTGCCGATGCTGCTGCTCGCACTGGCCTGTTTCGCGGTGGGGTTCTGGGCGCTGAGCCAGATCTGAGGGCCGAGAGCCGACGAGCGAGCCGGGGCCTACCGGCCTCGGGTCGCCCCGTGCTCCCAGGGGGCCGGAGCCGGCATCGGCAGGGAGGCGGAGGCCGTGTCCGCGTCCTCGGGTGCGGGCCTGAGTGTCCGCACCGCACGGCGGCGCGCGATCACGGTCCACAGCACCAGGGTGAGCGAGAGCAGGGTTCCGGCGCCGATGCCGCCCGCGGCGATCAGTTTCATGACCCCGTCGCCGTGGGTGTCGCCGCCGCTGTTCCCGGTGCCGGCCGGACCGTCCGCCGTCTCGTCGCCGGCCGCGTCGTCGGAACCGGCCGCCGGGACGGCGAACACGTCCCGGGGCGTCGGTGTCCCGTCGTAGGCGGGCCCGTTGCCTGCCGCCAGCGCCACGCGCACCCGCAGTGTCAGCCCGAACGGCCCCTCGCCGAAGCGGTCGGCGACCTGCGCGGCGAGATGGACCACGAGGTAGTAGGAGCCGGCGAACCGCATGCCGCTCACGCGGTCGTTGAGCGCGTAGCGGTTCTCGTAGGCGACGGGAGGCATGGGGGCGAGCGCGGCGGACCGCTGGCTGCCGTCGTACCCGGAGCCGACGTCCTCGACGAAGCCTCGTACCGGGTTGTAGAGGGACATGACCAGGGCCGTGCCGACAGAGCCCTCCCCGCCGCTCGCGCTGCCCAGGTCGGCGGTGGCGGAGATCTGCTGTCCCCAGTCGACGGGAACCTTGTAGAAGCGGGTCTCTCCCGGGCTGATGCCGTCCTTCCAGACTCCCTGTCGCAGCGTGGCGGCGGCGCTGAATCCCGCGCCGCCGACGCGGTGCCGCGCGTCCCCGACCACTGCCTCGGGCGACGCGGAGTTCCAGCCCTCCGGAGCGCTCGTGGAGCCGGAGGCGTTCTTCAGACCGGGCTCCGACACATAACCGAGCTCCAGGTCCCAGGGACGCGACGCGGACGACTCCGTGCCCGAGGGACCCGCCGTACCGCTCGTCGCGCCCGCCGCTCCGGTGCGTTGGACGACCGCGTAGTACGTTCCCGCCGCCTGGCACGCGTACTGCTCGCCGCTCGTCTCGCGGGACGCCCAGGCGGCGATGGGGTGCGGGCTCTGGGTGGCGCCGAAGTGGACGGTGCCGCTGAAGGAGCAGTTGCGGCCGTTGGCGTCCTGGAGGGAGACCTTGAGGCCGTCCGAGTAGGAGACGGTCGCGCCGGGCCGGGGGACGGCGGTCACGGAGACGTACGCGTCGGAGACGGCGTCGAGTTCGAGGCGGTAGTACAGCCTGCCGTCCCTCCCCGCGACCCCGACCGAGCTCCTGTACGTCCGGCCGGGCCGCAGGAGTTCGGAGTCGGTCGTGTCGGACGTGCCCTTGACGGTGATGGCGTCCCGGGCGAAGGCGTACGGCCCGGAGGGACCGTCGGCGGCCGTGCTCGCGCCCTCCACGGCCGAGCTCGCGCCCTCCGCCGCCGTGTTCGTGCCTTCAGCGGTGGTCCGCGCGTCGACGGCCTGCGCTTCGGCGGTCCGCGCGTGGGCGGTTGTCCCAGGGGCGCTCGTCCCGGGGGCGGCGGCTGCCGGGCCCGCGGGTGCGAGGGTCACGCACAACGCGGCCGACGCTGCCGTGACGGCAATGATCCGGCCGTGCCACGACCTCGCGCACCGGCCCCCGGCCCGCCGGCCCTTCGTGCGCCGCCCCATCACGCGCCACCCCTCGTCGAAGCCCCCCTGGCGCGCCCCATCCTGCCCCGTCGGCCGCCGTGGCACCCGGGCTATCCGCGGGAGCGGCCGAAAGGAAGCGGCCGAACCCCCACCGGTCTCACCCCCGCAACCGATTCGCTCCGGTTCGCTTGCCTTCGTGAACCGGCCCCGGTGCCGGGAAACACAAAACCCCGACCGCGAGGCGGCCGGGGTCTGCTCCGAGACTGTTGTCGATCCTCACGAACCCGTGGGCACGGAGTCGGTCGCCTCCGTCCACAGATCCTGCTCGGCGCGATCCGCCTGGATCTGGCGGTACACGAGGAGCCCGCCGATGGCGGCCAGTGCGACCAGGAGAAGCTTCTTCACCGCGCGACCTCGTCTTTCGTTGACGTAGGGGACTTCTGGCGCCCGACTATACACACCGACCGATATCGATCGGTGACCTGGATCGGCCCTCAACTGCGGCCCCGCGCCCGGCGGTAGAGAGGGAGACGACCGCTCCGATCTCACGGTGATCACACGTCACAGACTGTGACTTTTACGGTCGCCTGCGGACTTTTCCGAGCACTTGCGGCCATCCGGGTGGTGTTCATCTGAACATCAACGCGCCACGGGCGCAGGTCCACCACTTCGCGGCCCGCATACACATCATGAGGAAAGTACGCAAATCGCCCGACCCGAAAGTGAGGGGCCGTGACCCAGAACAAGGTCATGAAGCTGTGGAGCGCGATCGTCACCGCCTTCCTGGCGCTGTGCACGACGCTCGGACTCGTCACCACCACCGCGGCCGCCGCGGTACCGCAGGCCGCGCCGACCCGCAACACCGAGACCTCGGTGGCGGCTCCGGCGATCGCCCCGGCCCCGGCCTCCTGGGCCTGGTCCTTCAGTCGGGCCCTGCCCCCCACGATGAAGCAACGCATCCGCGCCGAGGCGCACGGTTCCTCGCCGAGCTGCCGCCACCGCGCACCCGCTGACGAGGCCACGGCGGACGCCGCCGCTCTCGGCAGTCTGGAAGGCCTCGCGGAACCCGACGCCTGTTCAGGGCCGGAGGCCCTCGCGGCGCCCGGCACGGAGCCGCTGGGGGCCCTCACGCCGGTGACACAGCTCCAACGCTGAGCAAGGCACCGAGCGGGCGACTCCACGAAGCTCCCGAAGACCGTGAAGCTCCGGCTCCGTACAGCTCCGTACAGCTTCGTAAGGCCCCATGAAGCCCCGTGAAGCCCCGGGATGCTCCGGAAAGATCTCGGAAGCCCCGTGAAGCTCCGTGAAGCTCCAGCTCCGTAACGCTCTCTGAAGCTCCGTAACGCCCCGGCAGGTCCGGGACCCGACGGTGCTCAGCCTCTCTCCTCCTGCTGTTCCACCCGGCTGCCCACGCGGCCCGTCGCGCACTGCGCGGCGTGTGGCCCGTGACCCAGCCCGTGCCCCCTCACAGACACCCTGAAGTAGCGGCGAACTTGCGTACAAAGCACCCAGGGCAAAGGCCCGGCGACTCGAAAGAGCCGCCGGGCCTTCGACATGCGCGGCTCCGGCGGCACCGCACGGGACCGGTCGAGCTTCCCGCGCTCGAAGGGATCGCCGTCGCCACGGTGCCGGTAGGGGCGTCGGTGCCGGTCCCGGTGCCGATGTCAGCTCCGGTGCCGGTCCCGATACCGGCTCCAGCACCGCGGCTGTGGCTGTGGCTGTGGCTCCAGATCAGCATGACCATGGACGTCTACACGCACGTGGTGGGCTCCGACGAACGGGATGCCGTGGTGCTTCTGGCTGAGCTGCTGGAAGACCCACTCATCGGTTAGCGCTGGGCACCCATCGCCGCCGCGAACCCCACCATCATCACGATCGACGCGAGCACCACGAGGAGGCATCCACCCATGAAGATCCAGCCGCAGGATGCCCGATCGAGCTTCCCGCGTTCATACGGATCGTCGTAGCGGGGATCGACTTCATCGGGATCCGTCATCGCGCCTCTTGGTTGATGTCAGCCGTAGATGTCAAAGGCCCCCGGTCCGAGTGGACCGGGGGCCTTTGCACTGGTGGGGCTAACAGGATTTGAACCTGTGGCCTCATCCTTATCAGGGATGCGCTCTAACCAACTGAGCTATAGCCCCGCCGCGCTTTGCGGTGTGTGTCCCGCGCGCTGACCTCTGAAGATTAGCGCACGACGCGGCCAGTCCCAAAATCGATAGTCGGAGGGCGTTTGAACGCGCCCTCACTCGTCCTCTGCGAGGGTCAGCTCCACGCCGCCGACGAAGCCGGCGGAGAGGTTGTAGATGAACGCCCCCAGGGTCGCCAGAGCGGTCGCGAGGACCACGTCGATGACCGCGATGACCGACGTGAACATCAGGACGTGCGGGAGCGAGAGGAACGACTGGAGGTCGAAGCCGTTGGACTCGTTCGACCCGGTCGCCTCGGAGATCGTGCCGCCGACGGTCGAGAAGACGCCCATCGCGTCCATGACCATCCACAGCACCGCCGCCGCCACGATCGTGCAGATGCCGAGCGCGATGGACAGCAGGAAGCTGACCTTCATCACCGACCACGGGTCGGCCTTGGCCACCCGCAGCCGTGCCTTGCGCACCCGCGGCGTCGTGCGCGCGCCGGTGCGGGGCCGGCGGACCGCGCCCGCCGGCTGCTGCTGCGCCGGGTACGCCTGCGGCGGGTGATACGGCTGCGCGGGCTGCTGCGCGTGGCGCTCGCCCGGCAGCGGTGAAGCCGCCGCCGGCGGTGTCACCGGCGGCGTGCCCGGGGCCACCGGGGCCCCGGCCGGGGCCGCCTGCCCGCCCGCGTGCTGCTGGGCCTGCTGGCCTCGGGTGTCCGTCACAGTTCCCCCCTGGGATCCATGAGAGTCATGGGAGTCAGTCCCGTCCATGGCGGTGCCACGGCCGCCGTCCGTTTCCGTACCGGTCGATCCGGCGCCCGTGGCTCCACTCACGACGACTCACTCCTCGCGCTACTCGGCCGAGGACGGCTCGCCCTCTTCCGTACCGACGGCCTCGACGCCTTCGGCGGTCTCGTCCACGGCTTCGTCACCGTCGACCTCCTCCGCCTCCCGGCCGGCCTCGGCGTTACGAGCGATGCCGACCACGGCATCGCGCTTGCCCAGGTTGATCAGTTGGACGCCCATGGTGTCACGGCCCGTCTCCCTGACCTCGTTGACTCGCGTACGAATCACACCACCGGACAGTGTGATGGCGAGGATCTCGTCGGTCTCCTCGACCACCAGCGCGCCGACGAGGGACCCGCGGTCCTCGACGATCTTGGCGGCCTTGATTCCGAGGCCGCCGCGACCCTGGACGCGGTACTCGTCGACGGCGGTCCGCTTCGCGTACCCACCGTCTGTGGCAGTGAACACGAACGTACCGGGTCGAACAACATTCATCGAGAGAAGCTCGTCGCTCTCGCGGAAGCTCATCCCCTTGACGCCCGAGGTCGCACGGCCCATCGGTCGCAAGGCGTCATCCGTCGCCGTGAACCTGATCGACTGCGCCTTCTTGCTGATCAGAAGCAGATCATCCTCTGCGGAGACCAGCTCGGCTCCGATCAGTTCGTCGTCGGATCCGTCCTCCGTCTCGCGCAGGTTGATCGCGATGACACCCCCGGCACGGGGCGAATCGTAATCCTTGAGCGGCGTCTTCTTGACCAGTCCGCCCTTGGTGGCGAGCACCAGATACGGCGCGGCCTCGTAGTCGCGGATCGCGAGGATCTCGGCGATCGCCTCGTCCGGCTGGAAGGCCAGCAGGTTGGCGACGTGCTGTCCACGCGCGTCACGGCCGGCGTCCGGGAGCTCGTAGGCCTTGGCGCGGTAGACCCGGCCCTTGTTCGTGAAGAACAGCAGCCAGTGGTGCGTCGTCGACACGAAGAAGTGGTCGACGATGTCGTCCTGCTTCAGCTTCGTGCCGCGGACACCCTTGCCGCCCCGCTTCTGCGAGCGGTAATCCTCCGTCTTGGTGCGCTTGATGTAGCCACCGCGCGTGATGGTGACGACGATGTCCTCTTCGGCGATCAGGTCCTCGATGGACATGTCGCCGTCGAAGGGCACCAGCTTGGAGCGGCGGTCGTCGCCGAACTTCTCGACGATCGCGGCGAGCTCCTCGCTGATGATGCCGCGCTGGCGCACCGGCGAGGCGAGGATCTCGTTGTACTCGCGGATCTTGGCCTGGAGCTCGTCGTGCTCCTGGATGATCTTCTGACGCTCCAGGGCGGCCAGCCGGCGGAGCTGCATCTCGAGGATCGCGTTCGCCTGGATCTCGTCGATCTCCAGGAGGCCCATCAGGCCCTCTCGAGCGATCTCCACGGTGTCGCTGCGCCGGATGAGCGCGATGACCTCGTCGATGGCGTCCAGGGCCTTCAGGAGGCCGCGCAGGATGTGCGCGCGCTCCTCGGCCTTGCGCAGCCGGAACTTCGTCCGGCGGACGATGACCTCGATCTGGTGCGTCACCCAGTGGCGGATGAACGCGTCCAGGGAGAGGGTGCGCGGCACGCCGTCGACGAGCGCCAGCATGTTCGCGCCGAAGTTCGTCTGCAGGTCGGTGTGCTTGTAGAGGTTGTTCAGGACGACCTTGGCGACGGCGTCCCGCTTGAGGACGATCACGAGCCGCTGGCCGGTGCGCGAGCTGGTCTCGTCCCGGACGTCCGCGATGCCGCCGACCTTGCCGTCCTTGACGAGGTCGGCGATCTTCTGGGCGAGGTTGTCGGGGTTGACCTGGTACGGGAGTTCCGTGACCACCAGGCACTGGCGGTTCTGGATCTCCTCGACCTCGACGACCGCGCGCATCGTGATGGAGCCACGGCCCGTGCGGTACGCCTCCTCGATGCCCTTGCGGCCGACCACCAGGGCGCCGCTCGGGAAGTCGGGGCCCTTGATGCGCTCGATCAGCGCGTCCAGGAGCTCCTCGTGGGAGGCCTCGGGGTTCTCCAGGTACCACTGGGCACCGGCCGCGACCTCGCGCAGGTTGTGCGGCGGGATGTTGGTCGCCATGCCCACGGCGATACCGGCGGAGCCGTTGATCAGCAGGTTCGGGAAGCGGGCCGGCAGGACGGTCGGCTCCTGGGAGCGGCCGTCGTAGTTGTCCGTGAAGTCGACGGTCTCCTCGTCGATGTCGCGGACCATCTCCATGGACAGCGGCATCATCTTGCACTCGGTGTACCGCATCGCGGCCGCCGGGTCGTTGCCGGGAGATCCGAAGTTGCCGTTGGAGTCCACCAGCGGCATGCGCATCGACCACGGCTGCGCGAGGCGGACCAGCGCGTCGTAGATCGAGGAGTCGCCGTGCGGGTGGTAGTTGCCCATGACGTCGCCGACGACGCGGGCGCACTTGTAGAAGCCCTTCTCGGGCCGGTAGCCGCCGTCGTACATCGCGTACAGGACGCGGCGGTGGACGGGCTTGAGACCGTCCCGTACGTCGGGCAGGGCGCGCGACACGATGACGGACATCGCGTAGTCGAGGTACGAGCGCTGCATCTCCGTCTCGAGCCCGACGGGCTCGATGCGCAGGGCGATATCGCTCTCTTCGGGAATGCTGGGAATGTTCTCGTCGGCCATTGCTGGTGAAGATCCTTTCTGACGCGGTCAGCTGAGACCGACTCAGATGTCGAGGAAGCGGACGTCCTTGGCGTTGCGCTGGATGAACGCGCGGCGGGCCTCGACGTCCTCGCCCATGAGGACGGAGAAGAGGTCGTCGGCCTGGGCGGCGTCGTCGAGCGTGACCTGACCGAGGACGCGGTGCTCCTGGTCCATGGTCGTGATGCGCAGCTCCTCGGCGTTCATCTCACCGAGACCCTTGAACCGCTGGATCGAGTCCTCGCGGACGCGCTTGCCCGCCTGGCGGCCGAGTTCGATGAGGGCGTCGCGCTCGCGGTCCGAGTACGCGTACTCGAAGTCGTCCCGGCCCCACTTGATCTTGTAGAGCGGCGGACGGGAGAGGAACACGTGCCCGGCCTCGACCAGGGGCCGCATGAAGCGGAACAGGAAGGTCAGCAGCAGGGTGTTGATGTGCTGGCCGTCGACGTCGGCGTCCGCCATCAGAATGATCTTGTGATAGCGGAGCTTCTCGATGTCGAAGTCCTCGTGGACTCCGGTGCCGAAGGCGGAGATCAGCGCCTGGATCTCCTGGTTCTGCAGGATCTTGTCGATCCGCGCCTTCTCGACGTTGAGGATCTTTCCCCGGATCGGGAGGATCGCCTGGTACTGCGGGTTGCGGCCGGACTTGGCCGAGCCGCCGGCGGAGTCACCCTCGACGATGAAGATCTCGCACTTGGTGGGATCGTTCGACTGGCAGTCGGAGAGCTTGCCCGGCAGGGACGCCGACTCCAGGAGGCCCTTGCGGCGGGTGAGGTCACGCGCCTTGCGGGCCGCCACGCGCGCGGTGGCCGCCTGGATGGACTTGCGGATGATGTCCGCGGCCTCGTTCGGGTTGCGGTCCAGCCAGTCGTTGAGGTGTTCGTAGACCGCCTTCTGCACGAAGGTCTTGGCCTCCGTGTTGCCCAGCTTGGTCTTCGTCTGGCCCTCGAACTGAGGCTCGCTCAGCTTGACCGAGATGATCGCGGTCAGACCCTCGCGGATGTCGTCGCCCGTGAGGTTGTCGTCCTTCTCGCGGAGCAGCTTCTTGTCGCGCGCGTACTTGTTGATGAGCGAGGTCAGCGCCGCACGGAAGCCCTCCTCGTGCGTACCGCCCTCGTGGGTGTGGATGATGTTGGCGAAGGAGTACACGCCCTCGCTGTAGCCGCTGTTCCACTGCATCGCGACCTCGAGGGACAGGCTCTTGTCCTTGTCCTCCGCCTCCAGGTCGATGACGGTGGGGTGCACCGCCTCTCCCTTGCGGGAGTTGAGGTACTTCACGAAGTCGACGATGCCGCCTTCGTAGTGGTACGTGACGGTCTTGACCTCGGCCTTCTCGTCGGCGCCCGCCTCGTCGGCGCCGGAGGTGGCCTTCGCCGACTCGCGCTCGTCGGTGAGCTTGATCGTCAGGCCCTTGTTGAGGAACGCCATCTCCTGGAAGCGCCGCGAGAGCGTCTCGAAGGAGTACTCCGTGGTCTCGAAGATGTCCGCGTCGGCCCAGAAGGTGACCGACGTGCCGGTGTCGGCGATCGCCTCGTGCTGGGCCAGCGGGGCGGTCGGGACGCCCATCTTGTAGTCCTGCGTCCAGCGGTGGCCGTCCGTCCTGACCTCGACGGAGACCTTGCTCGACAGGGCGTTGACGACGGAGACACCGACGCCGTGCAGACCGCCGGAGACCGCGTATCCGCCGCCGCCGAACTTGCCGCCCGCGTGCAGCACGGTCAGCACGACCTCGAGGGCCGGCTTGCCCTCGGAGGCGACGATGCCCACCGGGATGCCGCGGCCGTTGTCGACGACGCGCACGCCGCCGTCCGGGAGGATCGTGACCTCGATCGTGTCCGCGTGGCCTGCCAGCGCCTCGTCGACCGAGTTGTCCACCACCTCGTACACCAGGTGGTGAAGTCCACGCTCACCGGTCGAGCCGATGTACATGCCAGGTCGCTTGCGGACCGCGTCCAGACCCTCGAGGACGGTGATGGCACTGGCGTCGTACGAGGATGTGACCTCGCCGTTCGCGCCGGCGTCGGTGGACGGGATGTTCTCGTTGGGGTTGCCGGAATCGGCCACGAAGCGCCCTTTCTGGCACAGCACAAGCCGAACTCCCGGCGGGTGGCCGGAGCGGCTGCGGCGTGTTGCGGTGGTAAGCCTTAGTCAGCGTTGCTCGGTGCGTCCCACTAGTGGGGCGGGATTAGCTTCCAGTCTACCGGTAGCGCTGACAGTGATGGGGGTTTGCCGGTACCTGAGTCCGCATGTGCCGCCCTGAACCGGTCTCGCCCGACTCCCCATATGCGGACCCGGGCCCAAAGAGGCTTACAGCGGCACTCAGCCCTTCCGAGTGTCAACCCCCGACTACTGACGGGTCAGGTCGCCGTCGACGGTCGCGCGCGGGCACCGGAGAAGGCCCGCCGGAGCCCGCCGAGCGGCGTCCCACCAGGTGGGGAACACCGCCTCCGGGCGGGCATGGACAGGCCTCTGACCAGCGATTATGGGTGGTTTTCCGGGACACAGGGGAGAGGGTGCCGGGGAGGCTCGTGCCCTTCGGGCGAGGGCCGGCGAGCAGCCGCGCGAACATGGGGCCGACCACGGGCCGGTTCGGCGAAACGTTCGGGCGCGCGGTGGTCGGCCGCCTCCCGTGCCGCGCGGCGGCGGCACATACCGCGGAGCGGGGCGCGGCACGGCTCGGCCCGGCATCGGACGACGGCCGGAAATCGTCCATCGTCGACGGCCCGGGGCGGCCACGATCTCCCGGACGGGCAGGCGGACGGGCAGACGGGCAGACGGACGGACAGACAGACAGACAGACAGACAGACAGGCGGTCACCCGGATCGGCCGATCACCCGGCCTCGGCGGTCACCCGGCTCGGTCGATTGCCCGGCCTCGGCGGTCACCCGGCTCGGTCGATTGCCCGGCCTCGGCGGTCACCCGGCTCGGTCGATTGCCCGGCCCCGGCGGTCACCCGGCTCGGTCGATTGCCCGGCCCCGGCGGTCACCAGCCTCCGCGCACTGCGCGGCCTGGGTGGTCGCCCGCCTCGGCGGACCGCGCGGTCCGACCGCTCACCCGGCGCCGCCGGTCACCCGTAGGTGTCGCCTGGCCCCTTGCTGCCCGGGGCGCGCAGCGGCCCGTAGCGGCGGGTGGGGCCCGTGGGCCCCTGGACCTTGATCAGGCGCACGGTGCCGTGCCCGAGGTCCTGGTTGAGCCGCGCGACGAGCTGCGGCGCCAGGAGGCGGAGCTGGGTGGCCCACGCGGTCGAGTCGCACTGCACGGTGAGCACCCGCTCGGACGGGTCGTCGTCGTAGCGCAGGGGAACGCAGTGCTTGGCCAGGTCGTCGCCGACGATCTCGGGCCAGCGGCCCATCACGCCGCCCACCGCGGCCGGGGTCTCCCAGCCGCGCTCGGTGAGCAGCCGGTTGATCGCGGAGCCGAGCGCCATGGGGTCGCGCCCGTCGGCTCCCGAACCGGAGCGCAGACCGCCGCCGCGACGCGCCTGCTTCTTCTGCTGGGCCGCGTCCCCACGCGCGCGTGCCTGTTCCTTCGCGGCCCGCAGCGCCACGCGCGCGAGGTCGACGCCGGACGGCTCCGGGGTCTTCTTGCGGGGCGCGGCGCCCTCGGCACCGGCTCCCGGTGTGTTCTCCGTCATAGGCGCTCCACCGTGCCTTCGGACACGGCGTACCGCGCCCCGGTCAGGACATCCGGTACGTCGTCGTCCACGGCGGCGGTCACGAGGACCTGCTCACCGGGGGCGACGAGCTCCGCGAGGCGCTCGCGTCGGCGGCTGTCCAGCTCCGCGAACACGTCGTCGAGGACCAGCACCGGCTCGTTGCCCTCGGCCCTGAGCAGGTCGTACGAGGCGAGGCGCAGCGAGAGCGCGTAGGACCAGGACTCGCCGTGCGAGGCGTACCCCTTGGCGGGCAGCTGGCCGAGCTTGAGGACGAGATCGTCCCGGTGGGGACCCACGAGCGTCACCCCGCGTTCGATCTCCGCCTTGCGGGCCTCCTCCATGGCGGTCATGAGCTGTCCGTGGAGCTCCTCGCGGGCGTGGCCGACGACGCCGGGCGAGGACGCCCTGTACTCCAGGGCGAGGGGCCCGCCGCCGGGCGCGAGCTGCTCGTACGCCTTGTCGGCGAGCGGCTGGAGCGCGGCGACCAGGTCGAGCCGCTGGGCCATCAGCTCGGCGCCCACGCGCGCGAGGTGCTGGTCCCACACGTCGAGCGTGGACAGGTCCATGGTGCGGCCGCCGTGCCGGCGGGCCAGCGCGGCGGACTTCAGGAGGGTGTTGCGCTGTTTGAGGACCCGGTCGTAGTCGGACCGGACACCGGCCATGCGCGGGGAGCGGGCGGTGATCAGTTCGTCGAGGAACCGGCGGCGCTCCCCGGGATCGCCCTTGATGAGGGCGAGGTCCTCGGGCGCGAACAGGACGGTTCGTACGATGCCGAGGACGTCACGGGGCCTGACCTGGGAGGACCTGTTGATGCGGGCACGGTTGGCCTTGCCCGGGTTCAGCTCCAGCTCGATGAGCTGCTGGCGCTCTCCCTGGCGGACGTTGGCCCGGATGATCGCCCGGTCGGCGCCCATGCGTACCAGCGGCGCGTCCGAGGAGACGCGGTGGCTGCCGAGGGTCGCGAGATAGCCGACGGCCTCGACCAGGTTCGTCTTGCCCTGTCCGTTGGGCCCCACGAACGCGGTGACGCCCGGGTCGAGCGGGACCTCGACCCGGGCGTACGAGCGGTAGTCGGCCAGCGACAGATGCGTGACGTGCATGGTCGTTCGCCGACCTCCCCCAGCGTGGTGTTTCGGGTGTTGCGGGTTCTCCCCGGGGTCCGTGCGGACCCCGGTCCTCAGGTTCTTCCCCCGGCTGTGGACAACCGGGTCACCCCGGGTGTGGAGAACCCGGGGCCTCGATCAGGCCTTCTCGACGGCGTGGCCGCCGAACTGGTTGCGCAGTGCCGCGATCATCTTCATCTGCGGCGAGTCGTCCTGCCGCGAGGCGAAGCGGGCGAAGAGCGACGCGGTGATCGCGGGCAGCGGCACCGCGTGGTCGATGGCGGCCTCCACCGTCCACCGGCCCTCGCCGGAGTCCTGCGCGAAGCCCTTGAGCTTCTCCAGGTGCTCGTCCTCGTCCAGGGCGTTGACGGCGAGGTCGAGCAGCCAGGAGCGGATGACCGTGCCTTCCTGCCAGGAACGGAAGACCTCGCGCACGTCCGTGACGGAGTCGACCTTCTCGAGCAGTTCCCAGCCCTCGGCGTAAGCCTGCATCATCGCGTACTCGATGCCGTTGTGGACCATCTTCGCGAAGTGGCCCGCGCCGACCTTGCCGGCGTGCACGGCTCCGAAGTCGCCCTCGGGCTTGAGGGCGTCGAAGATCGGCTGCACCGCGGCGACGTGCTCGGCGTGGCCGCCGTACATCAGCGCGTAGCCGTTCTCCAGGCCCCAGACACCGCCGGAGACACCGCAGTCGACGAATCCGATGCCCTTGATGCCCAGCTCGACGGCGTGCTTCTCGTCGTCCGTCCAGCGCGAGTTGCCGCCGTCCACGACGACGTCACCAGGCTCCAGCAGGGCGGCCAGCTCGTCGACGGTGGACTGGGTCGCGGCGCCCGCGGGGACCATGACCCACACCACGCGCGGGCCCTTGAGCTTGCCCACAAGTTCTTCCAGGCTGTGGACATCGGCGAGGTCCGGGTTGCGGTCGTATCCGATGACGGTGTGACCTGCGCGGCGGATCCGCTCGCGCATGTTGCCGCCCATCTTGCCGAGGCCGACGAGACCGAGCTCCATCAGTTGTTCCTTAGGGGTTGCGACGTGGCGTGAGGGCACTCTCGTACCTGGGTCCGAGCCTAGACCGGGGGGTACCACCCACGCCTTTCGGGCACCGGTGGAAACTCACGCACATCTGTGGGCATACCCGCTCAGACGTATGCCCGCCCGCGGTGTGCCCGCCGGCCCCGAGGACCGGCGGGCCGCGAGGTCAGCCGGACAGGCGCACCGGCATGATCAGGTACTTGTAGGCCTCGTCCGCCTCGGCGTCCACGGCGGGCTTGCCGCTGAGCAGCGCCGGCTTCGTGGACGTCGTGAAGGAGAGCTGGGCCACCGGGGAGTCGATGGCGCTCAGGCCGTCGAGCAGGAACGTCGGGTTGAAGGCGATCGAGACGTCGTCGCCCTCGAGCTGGGCGTCGACCCTTTCCACAGCCTGTGCGTCGTCGCTGGAACCGGCCTCCAGGATCAGCACGCCCTGCTCGAAGCTCAGCCGCACGGGGGTGTTGCGCTCGGCGACCAGGGCCACACGCTTGACGGCCTCCACGAAGGGGGCGGTCTCGATGACGGCGACCGAGTTGAACTCCGTCGGGAACAGCGAGCGGTACTTCGGGAGGTCGCCTTCGAGCAGACGGGTGGTCGTACGACGCCCGGCGCCCTCGAAGCCGATGAGTCCCTCGCCCGCGCCGGAACCGGACAGCGCCAGGATCACGCTGTCGCCGCCCGTGAGGGCCTTGGCGGTGTCCAGGAGCGTCTTGGCGGGCACCAGGGCGACCGCGGACGCCTCGGGGTTCTCCGGCTTCCACAGGAACTCACGGACCGCGAAGCGGTACCGGTCGGTGGACGCCAGGGTGACCTTGTCGCCCTCGATCTCGATGCGCACACCGGTGAGCACGGGGAGCGTGTCGTCGCGCCCGGCGGCGATGGCCACCTGGGCGGCGGCGGAGGCGAAGACCTCACCGGGGACGGTGCCGGTCGCGGACGGCATCTGGGGCAGTGCCGGGTACTCCTCCACAGGCAGGGTGTGGAGGGTGAACCGCGAGGAGCCGCAGACCACGGTCGCCCGTACACCGTCTGTGGAAATCTCCACCGGCCGGTTGGGGAGCGCGCGGCAGATGTCCGCGAGGAGGCGGCCGGACACGAGGACCGTGCCCTCCTCGTCGATCTCCGCGTCCACGGAGACCCGGGCCGAGACCTCGTAGTCGAAGCTGGAGAGGCTCAGCGCGCCCTCTTCGGCCTTCAGAAGGAGGCCGGCGAGGACAGGAGCCGGCGGACGGGCCGGGAGGCTGCGTGCCGCCCAGGCCACTGCCTCCGCGAGTACGTCGCGTTCCACCCGGATCTTCACCGTTGCCGCCTCCGTCTGTTGCCGGCGCTCTCGCCCTGCTGGCCTTCGTCGTCTGACTCGGTGTCGTCCCGACTGGTTCGGGGAAGGACACCGGGGACCAGTCTGACGCACCGCGCTGACAGTCGTTGCCCCTCGGGGTCAAGTCGTGCCGAGCGGCAGTCGAGCCGCCGAGGGCAAGTTGTGCACAGCCCCCACTTCGAAACGATTCCCAGGCTCTCTCTAGTTGGTCTTAGTAGTAGGGCCTGTGGATACCGTGGATAACCCCGTTTTCGCAGCTCAGAGGCGATTTTTTGTCCACCGACCCTGTGGGTGGAGGCGGTGGACAACTCGGGGTCTCTGTGGAGAACAAAAAGTTCTGCACACTCGGTCCACAGCCGGGGGCGACTTCTCCCCAGCATCGTCCCCAGCTTTACCCCCGTTCCCCACAGGCCAATCCGGCACCTCGGTGTGACGCCTTTCACTCGACGCGGTGAGATGGCGCGGCGGGTTGCCGAACAGTGGACAGGCATGTGGAGAAGCTGGGGATCGCTGGGGACAACCGGCCCCAGCCTGTGGGTCGCCGGTGGACAACTTGGTGCACAGCCTGTGGATCTTCTCTTCGTCCACAGCCTGTGGAGAGTCTTCATCCACGAATCCACAGGCGGCTGACCTGGTCTGATGACCTTTCAACAGTGCTACCTGTGGAAACGATCTGGACAACTTCCCAGTCCCCAGGATGTGGAAGGAAAAAAGTCACCACATCTGTGGAGAGTGGCCGTAACCCGGCTCGGATTCGAACAGCAGATGTCGGATCGGTAGCGCCGATGACGGGCCCGGAACCCCGGAAAGCGGCTCCAGAGCCCCCTGAACCCGGCCCCGGAGCTCTCGTGAGACGGCTGCGGAGCCCTCGGGAGGCGGCTCCGGAGCCCGCGGAGAGAACCCTGGGCACCCTCGGCGAGCGTGTGAACCGGTGCGGAACAGGGGCGTGAGCCGAGGGCGGGACGGCGGAACCGAGCGGGAAACAGGAGCCGGAAGCGACCGAGGGAACGGCGAAGGGGGCCAAGGACGATGTCCCTGGCCCCCTTCGGGCGGTCTTGCTCCGTCGGCCTGCGCCGGCCCGCGTCAGCCGTTCTTGATGCGGTTCGTGAGCTCGGTGACCTGGTTGTAGATGGAGCGGCGCTCGGCCATCAGCGCGCGGATCTTGCGGTCCGCGTGCATCACGGTCGTGTGGTCGCGGCCGCCGAACTGCGCTCCGATCTTCGGCAGCGACAGATCCGTGAGCTCACGGCACAGGTACATGGCGATCTGCCGCGCCGTCACCAGCACCCGGCTGCGCGAGGACCCGCACAGATCGTCCACCGTGAGCCCGAAGTAGTCGGCGGTGGACGCCATGATCGCGGTCGCCGTGATCTCGGGGGCCGAGTCCTCGCCGCCGGGGATCAGGTCCTTGAGGACGATCTCCGTCAGACCGAGGTCCACCGGCTGCCGGTTGAGCGACGCGAACGCCGTCACCCGGATCAGCGCGCCCTCCAGCTCGCGGATGTTGCGCGAGATCCGGGACGCGATGAACTCCAGCACCTCCGGCGGGGCGTTGAGCTGCTCCTGGACCGCCTTCTTGCGGAGGATGGCGATACGGGTCTCCAGCTCGGGCGGCTGGACGTCGGTGATCAGACCCCACTCGAAGCGGTTGCGCAGCCGGTCCTCCAGGGTGACGAGCTGCTTGGGCGGCCGGTCGCTGGAGAGCACGATCTGCTTGTTCGCGTTGTGCAGGGTGTTGAAGGTGTGGAAGAACTCCTCCTGCGTCGACTCCTTGTCCGCGAGGAACTGGATGTCGTCGACGAGCAGGATGTCCATCTCCCGGTACCGCTTGCGGAAGCTGTCGCCCTTGCCGTCGCGGATGGAGTTGATGAACTCGTTGGTGAACTCCTCCGAGCTCACGTACCGCACCCGGGTGCCGGGGTAGAGGCTGCGCGCGTAATGCCCGATCGCGTGCAGCAGGTGCGTCTTGCCGAGCCCCGACTCCCCGTAGATGAAGAGGGGGTTGTACGCCTTCGCCGGCGCCTCGGCGACGGCCACGGCGGCCGCGTGCGCGAAGCGGTTCGAGGCGCCGATCACGAACGTGTCGAAGAGGTACTTCGGGTTCAGCCGCGCGGTGGGCTCGCCCGGGGCCGACGCGGGCTGCCCGGACTTCGAGCCGGGGGCACCGCCCGTGGACGGCAGCGAGGGGACGCCCCTGCGGCCCTGACCGCCGTCGGCGGGGTCCTGCAGATCGCGGCGGTCGGAGCGCTGGTCGTAGTCGGGGCGCTGCTGCTCGTAGGACGGGCGCTCCACCGACTGCGGCCGGTAGTCCTGCTGCGGCGAGGCGTAGGGGTCGCGCTCGGGGAAGCCGAGGCGCTGCTGCTGCCAGCCGTAGTCGTCCTGGGAGTGACGCGGCCACGCGCCCGGCTCCGGACGCTGGTAGTCCGGGTACGCGGGACGGGCGGTCGGGAGCTGGTCGCCGGGGGCACCGGGCAGCGGCTCGGCGCGCCCGCCGCGGTGGTCGTCGGCGCGGTGGCGGCCGTAGCCCTCGTAGCCGTCGCGACGGGAGTTGTACGGAGCACGCTCCTCGCGGCCCTGCGGTTCGTACCCGCCGCGGTCGTCACGGCCCTGGCCGGCGTCGTAGCCGCCCCGCTCGTCCCGTCCCTGGCCCTCGTAGGCCCCGCGGTCGTCCCGGGACTGTGCGCCGCCGTCGTAGCCGCCGCGGTCCTCGCGGCCCTGGTTCTCGTACGGGTCGCGGCCCTGGGCCGGTCCGGCGGGGAGCTCGGGCTCCTCGTAGCGGGGCGGTGCGGGCACGGAGGGCTCGCCCGCGGAGTCGTCGACGGTGATGGCGATCCGGATGGGGCGCCCGCACTCGCGGCTCAGCGACTCGCTGACGATCGGGGCGAGCCGGCCTTCCAGTACGTTCTTGGCGAACTCGTTGGGGACGGCGAGCAGGGCGGTGTCCGCGACGAGGGCCAGCGGCTGGCACCGCTTGATCCAGTGCTCGTCCTTCCCCTCGACACCCTGCCCGCGGCCCTCACCCAGCAGTTGTTCCAGTACGCGTGGCCACACTGCGGCAAGATCGGCAGGTACGTCAGCCACGGGGCACGCTCTCTCACGGGTCCCACGAACGTGTGGTTCTGGGAACAGGTTGGGAAGTCAGTCGCTTGGGGCGGGGGGAACAAAACCGCTGGGGCGGCGAGAAGGGAACGAATCGGAGTTCAGCCACGGTAGTCAGGGCGACGGGTGCGGTTCAAGTTGTTGTCCCCAGCCTGTGGATAGTGTCCCCCGCCGGAGGTTGGTTTGACCGGATGGCGTAGCCGCGCGTACCGTAACCAGGTCGAGTTGTCGATGGCTGCTGCCGCCTGCCTCCGATGGGCACAGATCGCGAAGAGCGATCGGGAAGCGGTGCACTCGGGCGTAATGCGAGTTTCCTCGTGGGCGCACGGTGACAGCCAGGACGGCACCCCGCCACCACCGATTCTTTCTGGAGCCCCCGAGTGAGCAAGCGCACCTTCCAGCCGAACAACCGTCGTCGCGCCAAGACCCACGGCTTCCGCCTGCGGATGCGCACCCGTGCCGGCCGCGCGATTCTCGCGAACCGCCGTGGCAAGGGTCGCGCCAGCCTGTCCGCCTGATTACTCACAGGTCATGATCTCGTGCTGCCTACCGAGCATCGGCTGAGGCGGCGCGAGGACTTCGCGACCGCGGTACGCCGAGGACGCCGGGCCGGACGCCCGCTTCTCGTCGTCCATCTACGTAGCGGTGCAACGGACCCGCACGCGCCTGGGGAGAGCGCTCCCTCGACGCGTGCGGGTTTCGTCGTGAGCAAAGCCGTGGGAGGAGCGGTCGTCCGCAACAAGGTGAAGCGCAGACTTCGCCATCTGATGCGCGACCGAGTCGCCCTGTTGCCCCCCGGTAGCCTGGTAGTCGTACGAGCGCTGCCCGGTGCGGGTGACGCCGACCATGAAGAGCTGGCCCGAGACCTGGATGCCGCCCTGCAGCGGCTGCTGGGAGGGGGCGCGCGATGAAGTACCCACTGCTTGCGCTCATCAAGCTGTACCAGTGGACGATCAGCCCGTTGCTCGGGCCGGTCTGCAAGTACTACCCGTCGTGCTCCCGATACGGCTACACAGCCATCGACCGGCACGGTGCGATCAAGGGAACGGCACTAACCGCCTGGCGCATCCTCCGGTGCAATCCGTGGTCGCTCGGCGGTGTGGACCATGTACCGCCACGCAAGCGTCCGCGGTGGCACGAATTGCTGCGTAACGCCTGGCGTGCACGCAGGGGCGGGACCTCCGCCGCCGAACCGGCCATCGGGGAGCCCACTGCCCCGAGCCCGGCCGCCGAGACCCCGTCCCATGCTCAAGGAGCTTGATTAGTGGACACGATTGCCAGTCTTTTCAGCTTCATCACGACACCCGTTTCCTGGGTCATCGTCCAGTTCCACACGGTGTACGGCCACATTTTCGGCCCTGACACCGGGTGGGCCTGGGGCTTGTCCATCGTGTCCCTGGTGATTCTGATCCGCATCTGCCTGATCCCGCTCTTCGTGAAGCAGATCAAGGCGACCCGGGCCATGCAGACGCTGCAGCCCGAGATGAAGAAGATCCAGGAGCGCTACAAGAACGACAAGCAGCGCCAGTCCGAAGAGATGATGAAGCTGTACAAGGACGCGGGCACCAACCCGCTCTCCTCGTGCCTTCCCATCCTGGCGCAGTCGCCGTTCTTCTTCGCCCTGTACCACGTGCTCAACGGCATCGCGTCGGGCGAGACCGTGGGTGTCATCAACCAGAGCCTCCTGGAGAGCGCGCAGAAGGCGCACATCTTCGGCGCCCCGCTGGCCGCGAAGTTCCTGGACAGCGCGGCGACCGTCGAGAAGCTCGGCGCCTCGCTGACCGACGTCCGTGTCGTCACCGCGATCATGATCGTGCTGATGTCGGGGTCGCAGTTCTACACGCAGCGCCAGCTGATGACCAAGAACGTCGACACGACGGTGAAGACGCCGTTCATGCAGCAGCAGAAGATGCTGATGTACGTCTTCCCGATCATGTTCGCCTTCTTCGGTATTCGCTTCCCCGTCGGTGTCCTCATCTACTGGCTGACCACCAACGTGTGGACCATGGGCCAGCAGATGTACGTCATCCGCAACAACCCGACCCCGGGCTCGAAGGCTCAGGCCGCGTACCTGGAGCGCCTGCAGAAGCACGTCACGACGCACGGCAAGACGCGTGGCCGGGGTGAGAAGGCCATCGTGAAGGCCATCGTCGCCAAGGGCCGCGACCGCAACGAGTTCGAGCGCAAGTTCATCACCGGCCTCACCAAGGCGGGCCTCGTGGCCCAGCCCGACGGCGCCGTGCTGGTCGGCGAGAACACGACGGTCATCGAGTCCGAGGACGGCACCACGACCACCGCGGCCGCCGTTCCCAAGCGTCAGCAGCCCAAGCGCCAGACCAAGGCGCAGCGTCAGTCGGGTGCGGCGTCCAGCAGCGCGCCGGCCGACGACGCGGAGCCGAAGACGTCGCTGAGCAAGTCCGAAGAGCCGCAGGACGCCAAGCCCTCCGCCGCTGCCAAGCCGGCCTCCGGGGGCGGCAACAAGCCCGGTACCGGCGCCCGCAGCAAGGCCCAGTCCGGACAGCGCAAGGGCCCGCAGCGGCCCAAGTCCCCGTCCAAGAAGTAAGAAGGAGTCCATCCCGTGACGGAAGGCACCACCTCCGCCGCCGCTGAGGGCGACACCCTGACCCGCCTGGAGCAGGAGGGCGAGATCGCGGCGGACTACCTCGAGGGTCTGCTCGACATCGCCGATCTCGACGGCGACATCGACATGGACGTCGAGGCCGACCGCGCCGCTGTCTCGATCATCAGCGACTCGGGCGGCCGCGACCTGCAGAAGCTGGTCGGCCGGGACGGCGAGGTGCTGGAGGCGCTCCAGGAGCTCACGCGTCTGGCCGTGCACCGGGAGACCGGGGACCGCAGCCGGCTGATGCTGGACATCGCGGGTTTCCGGGCCAAGAAGCGCGAGGAGCTCTCCGAGCTGGGTGCCAAGGCCGCCGCCGAGGTCAAGAGCTCCGGTGAGCCGGTGCGGATGGACCCGATGACGCCGTTCGAGCGCAAGGTCGTGCACGACGCGGTCAAGGCCGCGGGCCTGCGCAGCGAGTCCGAGGGCGAGGAGCCGCAGCGCTTCGTCGTCGTGCTTCCTGCCTGATCGGTACGTACGTTCCTTCGGCCCCGTCTGTTGCGCAGACGGGGCCGAATTTTGTCAGCCTGATAGTCCTGGTGAACAGCGCTCAGTGCGCTCAAGCGGTACGGAAGGACGGTCCCCCGTGACGGAGGCAGCGGAGCTTCCCCCCGCGCCCGAGCAGGCGCGCGAGGTATTCGGTGATCGCTTCGCGGACGCGGTCCGGTACGCGGAACTGCTGGCCGAGGCGGGTGTGCAGCGTGGGCTGATCGGCCCCCGGGAAGTGCCCCGGCTCTGGGAGCGGCATCTGCTGAACTGCGCGGTGCTCTCCGAGGTCGTGCCCGAGGGCGTGACCGTGTGCGATGTCGGCTCCGGTGCGGGGCTGCCCGGCATTCCCCTGGCGCTCGTCAGGGAGGACATCAAGATCACTCTGCTCGAACCCCTGCTGCGCCGGACGAACTTCCTCACCGAGGTCGTGGAACTGCTCGGTCTCGACCACGTGACCGTCGTCCGTGGCCGGGCCGAGGAGGTCATGGGCAAGCTCCAGCCGGTTCACGTGGTGACCGCCAGGGCGGTCGCTCCGCTGGACCGGCTGGCGACGTGGGGCATCCCGCTGCTGCGCCCGTACGGCGAGATGCTGGCCCTGAAGGGCGACACCGCCGAGGAGGAGCTGAAGGCCTCCGCCACGGCGCTCAGCAAGCTCGGTGCCGTGGAGACGTCCATCCTGCAGGTCGGTGAGGGCATCGTGGATCCGATGTCCACCGTGGTGCGGGTGGAGGTGGGCGAGAGCCCCGGCGGTGTGCGCTTCGCGGCGAAGCGGGCCAAGGCCGCCAGGACGGGCCGGACGCGTCGTCGACGCTGATCCCGGTCGACACGAGCACCGCGACTCCCGGTTCCCCTGTGAGGGGGCCGGGAGTTCTGCGTTCGGCTCCGGGAAAGGGGCCGGAGCTCTCCGCGTGAAGTCGGGGTACGGCGGGGAGTTTCTCTGTTCGGAGCCAGGAGTTGTTTCTCACTCCTGGCGGAATGATCCCGATGATGCGACCTATTGCGCAAAAGCTGCCAAACCTGCGCATATCGGAGTGTCGTGCCGTGATGATCCAGACGGCTCGGCATCGTGTTTCACGTGAAACGTCGCTCACTGTTGCACGGCATCATCAGTCGCGGCCGAGCTGCGGCCGAACCCCGCGATCGGAAGCCTCTCGGGTCGCTCGGAAGGGGCCCGGAGTTGTCCACAGAGGTGGATTTCTCCACAGAACAACGGGCCTCGCTGGTTCGCGACCCCAATGGCATGGGAGGCTCTGTTCATTGCGAGCCTGAAGTCGAGGAGAGTGAATCCTTGCGGTCCGACGCCAACATCGCGGGACCGATGACCGATCCGGTCCCCGGTCCCCGTACCGAGTCGATGGGGGACGATGTTTCACGTGAAACACCGCCCCCGATGGACGACACTCCCATCGGTCGTGCTGCCCAACTGGCTGTGGAGGCGCTAGGTCGCGCCGGCGAGGGCCTGCCACGGCCTGAGCAGACCCGAGTCATCGTGGTCGCCAACCAGAAGGGTGGGGTGGGTAAGACCACGACCACGGTCAACCTTGCCGCCTCGCTGGCACTGCACGGCGGCCGGGTCCTGGTGATCGACCTCGACCCTCAGGGCAATGCCTCCACGGCGCTGGGTATCGATCACCATGCCGAGGTCCCGTCGATCTATGACGTGCTGATCGACAGCAAGCCGCTCTCCGAGGTCGTCCAGCCGGTCCCTGATGTCGAGGGTCTCTTCTGCGCGCCCGCCACCATCGATCTCGCCGGTGCGGAGATCGAGCTGGTGTCGTTGGTGGCCCGTGAGAGCCGGCTGGAACGAGCGATCCTGGCGTACGAGCAGCCGCTGGACTACATCCTCATCGACTGCCCGCCGTCGCTCGGTCTGCTGACGGTCAACGCGCTCGTGGCCGGCGCGGAGGTGCTCATCCCCATCCAGTGCGAGTACTACGCACTCGAAGGCCTGGGGCAGCTCCTGCGCAACGTCGACCTGGTGCGCGGTCACCTCAACCCCGACCTCCACGTCTCGACGATTCTGCTCACCATGTACGACGGTCGGACCCGCCTCGCGTCCCAGGTCGCCGAGGAGGTGCGCAGCCACTTCGGCAAGGAGGTGCTGCGAACGAGCATTCCGCGCTCGGTCCGAATTTCGGAGGCCCCGAGTTACGGTCAGACGGTTCTGACCTACGATCCGGGTTCGAGCGGTGCTCTCTCCTACCTCGAAGCGGCGCGCGAGATCGCCCTGCGAGGAGTCGGAGTGGCGTACGACGAGCAACATGCCCACCTGGGCGGACAGAACGATCAGAACATGGTGGAGGGGATCCAGTGAGCGACCGACGACGGGGTCTGGGGCGGGGCCTGGGCGCGCTGATCCCTGCGGCTCCCACAGGTGACCGGCCGGGTGTTTCGGCGAGTGGGACACCCTCCTCGCCGTCTGCCGGACCGGTACTCACCGCGGAGCGCGGGGTCGCGGTGGCGAAGGTGACCACGCTGCCGTCTGTTTCACATGAAACGGAGGACGGGGCCAACGCGTCGCTGGAGACGCTTCAGGCTCCCGTCGGTGCCCACTTCGCCGAGCTGCCCCTCGACGCCATCACGCCGAATCCGCGCCAGCCGCGTGAGATCTTCGACGAGGACGCTCTCTCCGAGCTGGTCACCTCCATCAAGGAGGTCGGACTCCTCCAGCCCGTCGTCGTACGCCAGGTGGCTACCGGGCGCTACGAGCTCATCATGGGCGAGCGCCGTTTCCGGGCCTGCCGTGAGGCGGGGCTCGAGGCCATTCCCGCGATCGTGCGCGCAACGGAGGACGAGAAGCTTCTCCTGGACGCGCTCCTCGAGAACCTCCACCGGGCTCAGCTGAACCCGCTGGAAGAGGCGGCGGCCTACGACCAGCTCCTCAAGGACTTCAACTGCACGCATGACCAGTTGGCGGACCGGATCGGACGGTCGCGTCCCCAGGTCTCCAACACCCTGCGGCTGCTGAAGCTCTCCCCGTCGGTCCAGCGTCGTGTGGCGGCCGGGGTTCTCTCCGCCGGACACGCGCGGGCACTGCTCGCGGTCGACGACTCGGAGGAGCAGGACCGGCTCGCTCACCGCATCGTCGCGGAGGGGCTCTCGGTGCGGGCCGTGGAGGAGATCGTGACCCTCATGGGGTCCCGTCCGCAGACGGCTCAGCGCTCCAAGGGCCCGCGGGCCGGCAGCCGGGTCTCCCCGGCGCTGAGTGATCTGGCGACGCGTCTCTCCGACCGCTTCGAGACTCGGGTGAAGGTCGACCTGGGGCAGAAGAAGGGCAAGATCACTGTCGAGTTCGCTTCGATGGAAGACCTTGAACGCATCCTCGGCTCCCTCGCCCCGGGAGAAGGACCGGTCCTTCAGAAGAGCCTTCTGGACGACGACTCGGACGACACGGAAGCCTGAGTCGGCTTCCTGGTGGTCCGATGTCCGATCGGGTTCACCTGGAGAGCGGGCCGTGTCCGGCGTGTGCCGGAATACGGCCCGCTCTTTGCTTTCCGGCGGTATCGAGGCAATCGCTTCGTGGATACGATGCGATGGGTATGGCGCATCCACCTGGCAGCACCTTCATCGGGGAGGCGGGGGTCATGCAGACCGTGAGCCGTACCGGACTGGTGACCGCAGGTCTGGGTCTGGGAGCGGTCGGCGGGTTCGTCGGCAGCCTGCTCAGAGAGCGGAGCCATCTGACAGCCGCCCGTGACGCCGCGGGCGAAGGAAGCGAGGAACAGCCTTCATGGGGCGTCGGCTCGTACCGCTCACGCTGGACAACCTTGCGGACCTTCCCCAGCACTGTCGCACGTGCGTCTTCTGGGAACTGGATCCTGTCCGCGGTGAAGCCGCGCTGAAGGCGGGCACGAGCGCCATGGAGAAGGAGGCGTGGATCTCCTCGGTGCTGCTGGACTGGGGGTCGTGCGGCCGGGTCGCCTACGTGGACGAGGTGCCGGTGGGCTACGTGCTCTACGCGCCGCCCGCCTATGTCCCCCGTTCCACGGCGTTCCCCACAAGCCCCGTGGCGCCGGACGCGGTTCAGCTCATGACCTCGTTCATCACGCCGGGCTACCAGGGACAGGGACTGGGCCGGGTCCTGGTCCAGACGGTGGCCAAGGATCTGCTCCGTCGTGGATTCAAGGCGATCGAGGCTTTCGGGGACGCCCGGTGGAAGGAACCCGCTTGCGTTCTCCCCGCCGACCATCTCGTCGCGGTCGGCTTCAAGACCGTCCGCCCTCACCCCAGATACCCCCGCCTGCGGCTGGAACTGCGGACCACGCTTTCCTGGAAGGAAGACGTGGAGTTGGCGCTGGACCGTCTCCTCGGAGCGGTGCAGAAGGAGCCTGCGCTCCGTCCTCTGTGACGACGGCCCCCTTGGGCAAAGCGAATGGGCCAGCCCGACCGGGCTGGCCCATTCGTGTTTCACGTGAAACAGGCGCCGCATGCGCGGCGGTCACCGACTACTCGGCGATGAAGTCCTCGAGGTCCCGCACGATCGCGGCCTTCGGCTTCGCACCGACGATGGTCTTGGCGACCTCGCCACCCTGGTAGACGTTCAGGGTCGGGATCGACATGACGCCGTACTTGGCGGCCGTCGCCGGGTTCTCGTCGATGTTGAGCTTGACGATCTCGATCTTGTCGCCGTGCTCGGCGGCGATGGCCTCGAGCGACGGAGCGATCTGGCGGCACGGACCGCACCAGGCGGCCCAGAAGTCCACCAGGACGGGCTTGTCGCTCTTGAGGACGTCCTGCTCGAAGGAGTCGTCGGTCACGTTCTTGAGGGTGCCGGCCACGGCGGGCTCCTTAACTTGTTGGTGCGGTGGGGAGGAGGGAGGTGATCAGACGGTGGCGGCCGCGGTCTCGCTGTCCGCCAGGGCGGCGAGGTAGCGCTCGGCGTCGAGGGCGGCGGAGCAGCCGGTACCGGCCGCGGTGATCGCCTGGCGGTAGGTGTGGTCGACGACGTCACCGGCGCCGAAGACACCCGTCTGGTTGGTGCGGGTCGAAGGCGCGGCGACCTTCAGGTAACCCTCGCCGTCCAGGTCGAGCTGACCCTTGAAGAGCTCGGTGCGCGGGTCGTGGCCGATCGCGATGAACAGACCGGTCACCGGGAGCTCCGAGGTCTCGCCGGTCTTCAGGTTGCGCAGCGTCAGACCGGCCAGCTTCGGGTCACCCTTGATCTCGGCGACCTCGCTGTCCCAGATGAACTTGATCTTCGGGTCGGCGAAGGCACGCTCCTGCATCGCCTTGGAGGCGCGCAGGCTGTCCCGGCGGTGGACGATGGTGACGGACTTGGCGAAGCGCGAGAGGAAGGTCGCTTCCTCCATCGCGGTGTCGCCACCACCGATGACGGCGATGTCGTGGTCCTTGAAGAAGAAGCCGTCACAGGTCGCGCACCAGGAGACGCCGCGTCCGGAGAGCGTGTCCTCGTTCGGGAGACCGAGCTTGCGGTGCTGCGAGCCCGTCGTGACGATGACGGCCTTGGCGCGGTGCACCGTGCCGGCGGTGTCCGTGACGGTCTTGATCTCGCCCGTCAGGTCGACGGCGACGACATCGTCCGGGACCAGCTCGGCACCGAAGCGCTCAGCCTGGGCGCGCATGTTGTCCATGAGCTCGGGGCCCATGATGCCGTCCTGGAAGCCGGGGAAGTTCTCGACCTCGGTGGTGTTCATCAGCGCACCGCCCGCGGTGACGGCGCCTTCGAAGACCAGCGGCTTCAGCGACGCGCGCGCGGTGTAGAGCGCCGCCGTGTAGCCGGCGGGCCCAGACCCGATGATGATCACGTTACGGACGTCGCTCACGGCTTGATTCCTCGTCTCTGGAGACTGCAGCGTTCCGGTGGGAGCATCTCTCAGTACTCTCACCCCACCCAACGGATCCTAAGGGGCTTCAATTCCCGCTGTGTCGGGGCACACGGAGACCGTTCAGGAACGCCCGTAGGACCGGGTCAGGAGGAGCTTGCCCGGCGACGGGGCGGACTGCTTCTCACAAGCGGCGTCGACGAGGTAAGCGGTGACCTTCGTCTTGTCGGCGGCGTCGGACACCACGAGGAGATAGACGTTCTTCCCCTGGAACGAACCTGCCTTGGCGGCGAGGAGCACCCCGGGGTCTCCGGTCCCCTGCTGGACGCACTCGGGGACCGCGGGCGTGGGGGTGATCAAGGTCTTCACCCCGCCCGAGTCGGTTCCGGCGTCCTGCGACTCGGCACTCCAGGGCTTGGCGCTGGGAGAGCCGTCACCCGAGGTCTTCTTCTTGGTGAGAAGGGCCGAGACCTCGCCCTTCAGCGTCCCCTCGGAGAAGGCCGTCGGTGATCCCGAAGCGTTCTGGGTCGCCGTCTGGGCCGTCTTGCCTGAGCCGTCGCTGTCCAGCGACTGCACGAGGATCGCGCCCAGCCCCAGGGCGGCGGCTGCGAAGGCGGCGGTGAGGAGGACCGTCCTGCGACGGCCGTGACGGGCCCGATGGGAGCGGCCGGGGCCGGTGGCCCCACGAGGACGTCCGGAAGGACTGCCGGCGGGCGACGGGGGAGGCGGGGGCGATGCGGGCGATGTTTCACGTGAAACATGAGCCGCGTCGGCATCGGCGTCGGCCGTCTCGTCGGGAGCCGTGGAGCTCAGCAGCGCTTCCGCGGCCAGAGCGGCGTCGATGCGTCCGGCGACATCGTCCGGCATGCGCGAGGGGCCCGGGAGGGTGCCGAGAAGGCCGCGGATCTCCTCCAAGGAGTCGTAGACCTCGGCGCAGAGCTCGCAGTCGTCGAGGTGCCGGCGCACATCCTCGGTACGGGAAGGCGAGAGAAGACCTTCGGCGAGGTCGGAGATCTCCGCGACGTCCGGGTGTCCGGCCTTGTCCGTCGTGGATGTCACGCCCGCCCACCTCCGCCCTTCACAGCCGCTGAATCGCTTGGCCCCGCCTCGCGGGCACCCGACGAGCGAGGTCCCGCTGCGGGTGGGACGGATGTCCCCTGCGTCCGGTTCCGTCCGCCGCCCGACTTCTTCTTCTCCTCGTCACCCGGGTTCTCCGTGCGGAGATGGGTGAGCAGGGGGAGGAGTCTGGCTCTGCCGCGCGCGCAGCGGCTCTTCACGGTGCCGGTCGGCACGTCGAGCATGCGGGCCGCCTCCGCCACGGGGTAGCCCTGCATGTCCACCAGGACGAGGGCGGCGCGCTGGTCGGCGGGGAGGGTGCCCAGGGCGCCTATGAGCTCACGGTGGAGGTCGTTGCGTTCGGCGGGAGCGGCGGCGGACTCGTGCGGTTCGAGAAGCTGCTCCAGGCGCTGGGTGTCGTCCACGGGGGACGTCTTCCTGGAGGCCGCCTTGCGGGCGCGGTCCAGGCAGGCGTTCACCGTGATGCGGTGCAGCCAGGTCGTGACGGCCGACTGGCCCCGGAAGGTGTGGGCGGCCCTGTAGGCCGAGACGAGCGCGTCCTGGACCGCGTCAGCGGCCTCCTCGCGGTCTCCCAGCGTCCGCAGGGCCACGGCCCACAGGCGGTCGCGATGGCGCCGCACAAGCTCACCGAAGGCGTCCGGATCGCCTTCGACGTGGCGGGCCAGGAGGTCCTGATCGCTTGCTTCGCCGTGTTCGGCTTCATCGGCCATCGGACCCCCCTCCCCTCCGTCGACGAGCGTCAGCCGCTGAACTTCACATCCGTGATCGCCTGCTTGAAGCCGGCGCCGCTGTAACCGTCGCTGGGAGCGTTCGGCACATCGGTGATCCACAGCAGCACGTACTGCGTCTTCACGGACTTGGACGCCTTCACGTTCAGGCTGGTGCCGCTCGTGGTGGCGGTGCCGATCTCCTTCATCCCGTCGACGGACGTCGTGGGCGACAGCGCGTCGGCGGCGTAGAGATGGATCGTGGTGTGGTCGCCCGCATAGCGAAGCCCTATCGAGGCGTTCTTGAGCGACTGGGCCGAACCCAGGTCGTAGACGATGCCCACGCCGGGCTTGTACGGCGCCAGCTTGGGGCCGGCGTTGTACCGCTTCGTACGCCAGAACGTGGTGCTGTTGCCGTCGAAGGTCTTGTCGACGTCGTCGGCCGCCTGGGGAGAGCCTTCGACCACGTACTCCGAGGCACCCTTGATCGCGATCGGCTTGAGTGGCACGGGCTTGGTGCCGCCTTTCTCGTTGCCGTCCGTCGTCTGGGTCTTCTTGGTGTCCTCGGGCTTGTCGTGGTCCATGAGCGCGTCGGCGAGCTGCCAACTGCCCAGGCCCAGTGCGGCGATGAGGAGAGCCGACACGGCCCACTTCAGGGCTGTGCCGGTACGGCTCTGCAGCGGGGGCGGCGGAGCCGGCAGGACCTGGGTGGCGCCCGGACGCGGCGACTGACGGCCGTAGGTGCCCTGCTGGTACGTCGTGCGCTGGTACTCGGGCGGTGCGGTGAACGCGGGCTCCGGCGGGCGGATGCGGGGCATCTCGCCGATCGCCTTCACCAGCTCCTCCGGCGTGGTGCAGGGGGACTCGTGGCGGGAGGCGGTCGCGCCGTCGTTGGCGAGCGCGCGCATGGCGAGCTCCGACAGGCCGCGGTGGACGCCGGCACGCACCTGGTCGGGTGCGATCAGGCCGACGCCCTTGGGCAGCCCCGACAGGCCGTAGGCGTCGCTCTCGTACGGCCAGCGCTGGGTGAGGGCGGCGTACAGGAGTGCGCCGATCGCTTCCGTGTCGGTGCGCTGCGGGGTCTCCGAACTGATGCCGCGCAGCGCCGCGTTCACGGCCAGTCCGCGGATGCGCCACTGGCCGGTGGACGTGCGCAGCACGGCGCCCGGGGTCAGCTTGAGATGCGCGAGGCCCTCGCGGTGCGCGGCGGCCATGGCCCCCGAGACCTGACTGACCATCTGGTAGGCCTCGTGCACCTCGAGGGGGCCCGAGGCGAGGAGGGCGGTGAGCTCCGTGGCGTCGGGCAGCCACTCGTGCACCACGTACACGAGGTCGTTCTCCTCGACCGCGTCCAGGACCTGGACGAACCGGGGATCGCCCAGCAGGGCGGAGGAACGCGCCGCCGCCAGGACGGAGCGGGCTCGCGGATGATCGGCGGGCAGCAGATGCACCCCGACGGCACGACGGAGCTTCTCGTCCATCGCGCGCCAACTGCTGAAACCGTCCAGTCGGGTGACGCACTCTTCGAGGCGATAGCGCCTGGCGAGTTTGTGACCACTGTGCAGTTCGGGCGGTGAGGCCTTTCCGGGACCCTCGGTCCCGCCGCTCCCCTGTGCCTCTTCGCTGTCCGTTTCCCGCTCCCGGTTGAGGGCCACCCCGTCGGACGTGGTCTGGTCCGCCTTGGCGGTCAGCGGCTCGTCACCGCTGTTGTCTGCCACGTCGACGGCAGCCGTGCTCCGTTCCGCCACCGTCGTCCCTGCCTCCCCATCCATTGCGCGCTGTCCGACGCAGAAACCAATTGTGCCCACAGTCCGGCGCTATGCACGACACACGGCGACGGACGATGGTTGTGCGCGTACCCCCGCCTCAGCGCCCCAGGCGCCCGCGGACCATTCCGACCATTGAGTTGAGTTCTTCGATGCGCATCTTGCGCGCCGCGACGTAGAAGACACCGAGCAGGGCGATCGATCCGAGGACGAGCGCCGCGATCGAACCGAACACGCCGTACCCGAGGACTCGGGTGATCGCGAAGCCTACGGCGCCGCCCACGACGGCGCCAGGGACCGAGGCCAGGCACAGACGGGCGTACGTGCGCAGCACGCGGGCACCGTCCAGGTCGCCGCCCAGCCGCCTGCGCAGTCGCTGCCAGGCCACACCGACGCCCACCGCGTACGCCAGCCCGTAGGCGCCGGCCATGCCGACGACCGCCCACTGCGCGGGCAGGACCATGTAACAGGCGGCCGAGGCCGCCGCGTTGACGGCGGCCACGATGACCGTGTTGTAGAACGGCGTGCGGGTGTCCTCGTAGGCGTAGAAGCCGCGCAGGATCACGTACTGCACCGAGAACGGGATCAGGCCGAGGGCGAAGGCCATGAGGACGTAGCCCTGGGACTGGGCGGACTGAAGGCCGCTGGAGCCGAAGAGCAGGGTGCACATCGGGATGCCCAGGGCCAGGAACATGAAGGCCACCGGGACGATCGCGACGGCCGAGGTCCGCAGCCCCTGCGAGATGTCGTCGCGGACGGCTCCCGGGTCTCCGTCGTGGGCCGCTCGCGAGATCCGCGGAAGCATGGCCGCCATGACGGAGACCGTGATGATCGCCTGCGGCATGCCCCAGATGAGCTGGGCGTTGGCGTAGGCCATGATGCCCGCGCCGCTCTTGCCCGAGGCCTTGCCCGCCGCCGTGGCGAGCTGGGTGACGACGAGGACGCCGGCTTGGTTGGCGAGGACGAAGAGCACGGTCCACTTGGCGAGCTTGATGGCCTTGCCGAGGCCGTGGCCCCGCCAGTCGAAGCGCGGACGGAACCGGAAGCCGGCCTCGCGCAGGTACGGAACCATCGCCGTGGCCTGGACGACCAGGCCCAGCAGGGTGCCGATGCCCAGCAGGCGGACGCCGTCCGGCGGGATGTTGGTGACCGTCATCCCGGAGTGGCGGGCGGTGCCGTAGACCCAGAGGAACATGCCGAACGTGAAGATCATGACGATGTTGTTCAGGACCGGGGTCCACATCATCGCGCCGAACTTCCCGCGGGCGTTGAGGATCTGGCCCATGACCACGTGCACGCCCATGAAGAAGATCGTGGGCAGGCAGTAGCGGGCGAAGGTGACGGCCACGTTGTTGGCCGCGGGGTCGTCCGCGATGGGCGACGACATCAGCTTGATCAGCAGCGGCGCGATGAAGACCGCGGCGGTGACGATCACGCCGAGGGCGACCATGACGAGGGTCAGCAGGCGGTTGGCGTACGCCTCGCCCCCGTCGTCGTCCTCCTTCATGGACCGCACGAGCTGGGGCACGAAGACCGAGTTGAGGCCACCGCCGACGGTGAGGATGTAGATCATCGTCGGCAGGGTGTAGGCGACGGTCCAGGCGTCACCGAGGGTCGCCGCACCGAGTGCGGCGGTGATGATCATGGTCCGTACGAAGCCGGTGAGACGGGACACCAGCGTGCCCGCCGCCATCACGGCGCTCGACTTCAGCAGCCCGGAGGCACGGCCGCCGGACTTCGCCGAGGCGGCCGCGGGCGGCTGAGGGGCTGCCGGAGCCGGCTCGGGGGCCGGTGCCGGGACCGCGGCGGAGGCGGAGGGGGCGTAGCCATGGCGGGCGCCGCCCTGCTGCTGGTCGCGGAAGAGATGAGCGAAGGCGTCCGGCTCGTGCTGTTGCTCGCCGGCCTGGGTGACCAGATCGTCAACGCCCACGTACTGGGTGGTCCGGGCGTCGTCGCCGTACGGCAGGTGACGCGTCGGCCCGGCCGGCTCCGGAGGGGGCGTCTGGGCCCAGAGCCGCGGGTCGGGCGCGTACTGCGCCGCGGGCGGCTGTCCGTAGAGCGGCTGCTGGGGGGCGTAGGAGCCCGGCGGCGGCGGAGGGTGCGCGGCGCGGTCGTAGAGCGCCTCCGTCACCGGGTCCTGGGCCGAGAGGTCCTGAGCCCGGTAGGGATCCTGGTCGTAGGCGTCCTGGAGGTACATGTCGGCGGGAGAACCCTGGGGCGTCCGAGCGTTCTCAGGCGTGCCCTCGGGGTGGCCGGAGCGGCCCGCGGCATGGTCCGGGTAGTCCTCGGGGTAGCCCGAGGATCCCGCGCCCTGGCCGCGGTCACCGTCGTACGGCGCGTTCATGGTTACCCCACCTCATCGTCCCCGGGCCCACCGGCCACGACATCGCTCAACGGTCCACTCTCTCACCCGTGCCGGACGGGTCGGCGCTTTCCGGTGCGGTGTCCGGTGTCGGGTCACTCGGCTGCTCCGGGTCGTCTGCCCCGGACTCCGGGGCGGAAGCCCGTTCGGGACCGGCCTCGGAATCCTCGGTGGAGTCAGTGTCCACGGTGGCTCCGGCGTCCTCGCCGTCGCCCCCCGTCTCGGGACCGTCCTCCGCGTCCTCCCCGGCCTGCCGGGCCGCCGCACGCTTACGCTGCGTGTACATACGGAAACCGGCGAGCACGAGAAGCAGGACACCGCCGCCGATGACGAGCATCACGGTGGAGGTGATCTCGGTGACCTTCACCTCGAAGGGGACCGGGTCCCCGTAGGGCTGACCGTCCTCCGTGTAGAGCTGCGCGACGACCTGTACCGGGCCGTTGGCCTTGGTGGACGTCGTGAACTTGACCGACTGGCTGTGCTCGCCCGCGACCTGGATCGGCTGCTCGTCGTACGGGCCGTTGCCGATCTTGAGGCGGGTGGGCTGCTGCGAGGTGAGCCGCAGCATCAGATGGCCGACGCCCTGCACGAGGTTGTTCTGGACCGTCACGGGGATCGTGGCGCTGCGCCCGGACAGCTTCGCGTCCGACTTCTGGATGAGATGCACCAGGCCCATGAGCCCGTCGAGGTAGGTCTCCACCCCCTGCCGGAACTCAGCCGCCTCGGCGGTCCGGCCGCGCCAGGACGAGGACATCCCCCGCTCTATGGCCCGTCCGAACGGTGTGACCACACGGGACTCGTCGGTCAGGATCACGCGGAACTTGTCGAGCTTGGCCTGGGTCGCCTGGATCCGCTCGAACGCCGAGCGCGGCAGCTCCCGGTGGCGCAGCGCCGACGGGTACGAGGACGAGGAGGGCACCTTCGTGGTGGCGCCGGGGTCCGGCTTGGCCTTGGCGGCCTCGGTCAGCCCCTGGGACTGTGACCAGTTGCCCTGCTGGAGCGCCCGCAGTGCCTCGGCCATGGACTGCGCCTGGCTCGCCGTTGGCACCCGCTGCGGAGCGACGACGATGCTGCGCTCCTTCTTCGGCTCCTGCAGGTTGATCATCAGGCTCTGCGCGAGGAACCTCTGGACGGCGAGGGTCGAGGTGTCGGCCTTCATCATGTCGCCCTGGAACGCGGTCGACATCCGCTCGTCCGCGACCACCGCGGTGGTCCCGCCGCCGATGGGGCGGGCGGCGCTGGGCGTGTAGGACAGGCCGCCGGTCTCGCGGAGGCTGTCGCTGCGGGCGATCACCTTGTCCGCGCCGGCCGACGTGGCCACCTTGACGATCGACGGGTCCACCGCGCCGTCCGCGGGCCAGGCGAACTCCGTGCTCGGCTTCACGTGGACGATCGTCTCCACCGTGTCGGCCGCCACATCGGTGGCGTCCTTGAGGTGGCTCAGGGAACCGGTGACGTCCTTGCCGTGGTGGGCCAGCGACGCGAGATCGGGGTCGGCGAACGGGAGGGCGACCAGGCTCTGGCCCTGGACCGTCTTCTCCAGCTTGTCGAGCCAGGCGTTGGCCACCGCCTGGTTCTTCCCGGCGACGGTGGTGCCGTTCTCCTGCTGGATGCGGTAGCCGCCCCTCATGGCGTCCACGGAGGCCAGCAGGTCCGGGTCGAGGACCCAGGTGACGTCGAGCTGGCTGCCCAGCGACAGGAGCTGGTCCAGGCGGCCGCCCGGGGCGATCTCCTTGGCCAGGTCGTCGTTCTTGAAGACCGGCGTCTGCTGCGCGTCCGAACCCGTCTCCGCCGTGAGGTGGACGGTGGAGATGAGGGGCCAGAGGTAGGTGGTCTTCGTCTTCGTGTCCGCGGCCTCGGGCTGCCAGGGCAGGAAGGTCCGCTCGATGCCGAGGACCTGGTCCCACGGCTGCGCGGTGGTCCGGCCCGTGATCGACACCCCGAGCTGGTAGACCCCGTCGGAGCCGAGGTCGAGATCCTTGACCGGGACCGAGATGGAGAAGTGCTGCGAGCTGCCGCCGGCGAGCTTGGTGACCTTCGCGACGTACTTGCCGCCGATCTCCAGCGGGTCGACACCCGGCTGGAAGCTGCTGCGCTTCGCGACCGTGTCGATGGCGGTGCGGGTGTTCAGGGACGGTCCGACCCGGACGCCCACGTGGGCGTCGGTGACCGTCTGCTTGCCCGTGTTGGTGACCGAACCCGAGACCGTGACCGTGTCGCCGTCGGTGGGAACGCTGGGCGTCAGCGAGTCGAGACGGACGTCCACGGGGCCGGAGGACCCCGAGGCGGTGGTCGCGGACTCGGCGGCGGTGGTCGCGGAAGCCTTCTCGGCGGCCTGTGAGGGCGTACTCAGGGGGAGCTGGAGCAGCCCTGCCAGCAGCGGCGCCCCGGCCAGCAGTGCACCGCTGCGCCGGAGCCACCGGCGGGCAGGTGAGGGACTGGTCCCTTGGAAGTCTGCCGCCTCGGCCACGCGCTCGCCCGTCCCTCGTCGTCGTCAGTGGTCGTCGGAATGTGCGTCCACGCATGGTAACGAGGTGCGCTGAGAGTAAGTGCCGCGGAGTGGTCCACAAGATCAGGGATGAGGACCGACTGTCCTGTATGTGCGTCTATTCTGCCGCGAAAAGATGTGAGGCACTGGTGTGGGATTTATCCGGGCGCCCCCCACCGCCTCGGCCACGTACCCTTTTCTGTTGTGCCGAACGCCAACGAAGACAATTCCAGTGCCCTGAGCCAGGTGCAGCGCCGCGCGGTGAGTGAACTGCTGCGGGTGTCCCCTGTCGCCGACGAGCTCGCCCGCCGTTTCCAGGAGGCCGGGTTCTCGCTCGCCCTGGTCGGCGGCTCGGTCCGGGACGCGCTCCTCGGCCGGCTCGGCAATGACCTGGACTTCACGACGGACGCCCGGCCCGAGGACGTACTGAAGATCGTCCGGCCCTGGGCGGACGCCCTGTGGGAGGTCGGGATCGCCTTCGGCACCGTCGGTGCGCAGAAGGAAGCCCGTGTGGGCGATGTGGAGCAGTCGTTCCAGATCGAGATCACGACGTACCGCTCCGAGGCGTACGACCGGACCTCCCGCAAGCCGGAGGTCTCCTACGGCGACTCCATCGAGGACGACCTCGTGCGTCGCGACTTCACGGTGAACGCGATGGCCGTCGCACTGCCGGAGAAGGAGTTCATCGACCCGTACGGCGGTCTGGACGACCTCGCCACCCGCGTGCTGCGCACCCCCGGCACCCCGGAGGCGTCCTTCTCCGACGACCCGCTGCGGATGATGCGGGCCGCGCGGTTCGCCGCACAGCTCGACTTCGAGGTGGCACCCGAGGTCGTCGCCGCCATGACGGACATGGCCGGGCGTATCGAGATCGTCTCCGCGGAGCGGGTGCGGGACGAACTGAACAAGCTGATCCGGTCCGCCCACCCGCGCAAGGGTCTGACGCTGCTCGTGGACACGGGGCTCGCCGATCACGTGCTCCCCGAGCTTCCCGCCCTGCGTCTGGAGCGGGACGAGCACCACCGGCACAAGGACGTCTACGAACACACGCTGATCGTTCTGGAACAGGCGATGGCGCTGGAGGAGAACGGGCCCGATCTGACGCTCAGGCTCGCCGCGCTGCTCCACGACATCGGCAAGCCGCGGACGCGCCGCTTCGAGCAGGACGGGCGGGTCTCCTTCCACCACCACGAGATGGTGGGCGCCAAGATGACCAAGAAGCGGATGACGGCGCTCAAATACTCGAACGATCTCGTCAAGGACGTCTCACGTCTGGTCGAGCTGCATCTGCGCTTCCACGGGTACGGCACGGGCGAGTGGACCGACTCCGCCGTCCGCCGCTATGTGCGTGACGCGGGCCCGCTCCTCGACCGTCTGCACAAGCTGACGCGTTCCGACTGCACCACGCGCAACAAGCGCAAGGCGACCGCCCTGTCCCGCGCCTACGACGGGCTGGAGGAACGCATCGCCCAGCTCAAGGAGCAGGAAGAGCTCGACGCGATCCGTCCGGACCTCGACGGCAACGAGATCATGGGAATCCTGGGCATCGGTCCCGGCCCCGCGATCGGCCAGGCCTACAAGTTCCTGCTGGAGCTGCGGCTGGAGAACGGGCCCATGGAGCACGACGCCGCGGTCGCGGCCCTGAAGGAGTGGTGGGCCGAGCAGGGCTGAGAGACGGGCGGCCCGCCATGTTTCACGTGAAACATTGAGCCGGGCCACGCGAAGGGGCGGTGTTTCACGTGAAACACCGCCCCTTCGCGTCTGTGCCGGGTCCTACTTGGAGGCGAGCTCCTCCAGGCAGAGGGTGAAGTCGTTCTTGCCCGTCTCGGTGTACTCGGCGTACTTGGTGCGGTCGCAGCCGGAGTTGTCGGTCTTCTTCTGCGCGACCTTGTACTTCGCCTTGGCGTCGCCGCAGCCCACGACCTTCAGGCCCGGGTCCGTGGTGCTGTCCGGGTTGCTGATGCTCATGCAGTCGCCGACCTTGGCGGTGTCCGGGTCGTGCCGGCTCGCGAGGTAGCCCACGCCGGCGGCTATCACGGCAACGACTACGACGGCGCCGCGCAGGTACTGCTTGATGCCGCGCTTCGGGCGCTGCGGCGGGACCGGGGCGAAACCGGCGGCCGGCTGCTGCGGGAACCCGGGCTGACCCGGCTGCTGCGGGTATCCCTGCGGGGCCTGGCCCTGCGCGAACGGGTTGCCACCCTGGGGCGGCTGCCCCTGCGCGTAGGGGTTCTGACCCTGAGGCGGCGGCGGAGTTGTCACTGGAGGTTCCCCCTGGAACGTAGGTGCGTGACGCGAACGTAAGACGCACGTAAGTTATCGGTCCCCTGTGACAACGGAGTAGTCAGAAGTGGCTCTGTGGCATTGATGTGACACTTACTGAAGCTCAAAGCGGGCCATAGCAGCCGCAATTGATGCGTAGACCGCCGCCACGGTGAGGACGAGGGAAACGGACCGTCCGTCAGAAGGCAGCATCAGTGCGGCGACCGCGGCCGCGCCGACGAACGCGACGTTGAACAGGACGTCGTAGACGGAGAAGATCCGGCCGCGGAAACCGTCGTCCACGGCGGACTGCACGATGGTGTCCGTGGCGATCTTCGCGCCCTGGGTGATCACGCCCAGCACGAAGGCGGCGCCCAGTGTGGGCGCGGGGGCGAAGGGCAGACAGAGCGCCGGCACCAGAACGGCGGCGGCGCCGGCGCAGACGGCGATCCAGCGGCCCGGACCCAGCCGTCCGGCCGCCGAGGGCGTCACCACGGCGGCGACGAAGAAGCCGGCCCCCGAGACGCCCACGGCCAGCCCCAGGAGCGCGAGCCCGTCGTCCGAGCCGGACGCCCACGCGTAGCGGCAGAGCATCAGCACCATGACCGTCAGCGCGCCGTAGCAGAAGCGCATCAGGGTCATGGTCATCAGAGCCCAGGCCGCCTCCCGCCGCGGGAGCTCCGCGAGATGGCGGACTCCGCCGGCAAGGCCCCGCGCGGTACCGGCGAGAGCCGTGCCCACGTACGGGCGGACCAGGTCCTGGTCGGGTCCGAGGATCTCCGGGGCGATACGCAGCGAGGCGAGGGCGGCGCACAGGTACAGCCCCGCCCCCACGAGGACCACCGCCGCGTCGGAGTCCGCGACGAGGAGTCGTACGGCGAACGCGAGCGCCGCGCCCGCGGTGGCCGCGAGCGTTCCGGCGGTCGGTGAGAGCGAGTTGGCCACCACCAGCCGGTCCGTGTCGACGACGCGCGGCAGGGCTGCCGACAGCCCGGCCAGGACGAAGCGGTTGACGGCGGTGACACAGAGCGCGGAGGTGTAGAAGAGCCAGTCGGGTGCCGGGCTCAGCATCAGCAGGGCCGTCACGGACGCCAGCGCCGCGCGCAGCAGATTGCCGTACAGAAAGACCTGCCGCCGCCGCCACCGGTCCAGCAGGACGCCCGCGAAGGGGCCGACGAGGGAGTACGGGAGCAGGAGCACCGCCATGGCGGAGGCGATGGAGGCCGCCGAGGTCTGCTTCTCCGGTGAGAAGACCACGTAGGTGGCCAGCGCGACCTGATAGACGCCGTCGGCGCCCTGGGACAGCAGCCGTACACCGAGCAGGCGTCTGAATCCCTGGAAGCGCAGGAGGACGCGCAGGTCACGCACGACGGCCATGGGGCACAGCCTCACATACGAGGAGGGTCCCCGGGCAGTAAGCCCGGGGACCCTCCTCAGCGGTGCGCACGGAATCGTGCTTAGCGCTCGACCTCGCCCTTGATGAACTTCTCGACGTTGGCGAAGGCCTCGTCGTCGAAGTACTGGACCGGCGGGGACTTCATGAAGTAGCTCGACGCGGAGAGGATCGGGCCGCCGATACCGCGGTCCTTGGCGATCTTCGCGGCGCGCACGGCGTCGATGATGACACCGGCCGAGTTCGGGGAGTCCCAGACCTCGAGCTTGTACTCCAGGTTCAGCGGGACGTCGCCGAAGGCACGGCCCTCGAGGCGGACGTACGCCCACTTGCGGTCGTCGAGCCAGGCCACGTAGTCCGAGGGACCGATGTGGACGTTCTTCTCGCCCAGCTCACGGTCGGGGATCTGCGAGGTGACGGCCTGCGTCTTCGAGATCTTCTTGGACTCGAGGCGGTCGCGCTCCAGCATGTTCTTGAAGTCCATGTTGCCGCCGACGTTGAGCTGCATGGTGCGCTCAAGACGGACACCGCGGTCCTCGAACAGCTTCGCCATCACACGGTGCGTGATGGTCGCGCCGACCTGCGACTTGATGTCGTCGCCGACGATCGGGACGCCCGCCTCGGTGAACTTGTCCGCCCACTCCTTGGTGCCGGCGATGAAGACCGGGAGAGCGTTGACGAAGGCGACCTTGGCGTCGATGGCGCACTGGGCGTAGAACTTCGCCGCGTCCTCGGAACCGACGGGCAGGTAGCAGACGAGGACGTCGACCTGCTTGTCCTTGAGGATCTGGACGACGTCGACCGGCGCCTCGGCGGACTCCTCGATGGTCATGCGGTAGTACTTACCGAGACCGTCCAGGGTGTGACCGCGCTGGACCGTGACGCCCTTGTTCGGGACGTCGCAGATCTTGATGGTGTTGTTCTCGCTGGCACCGATGGCGTCGGAGAGGTCGAGGCCGACCTTCTTCGCGTCGACGTCGAACGCGGCGACGAACTCGACGTCACCGACGTGGTAGTCGCCGAACTGGACGTGCATCAGGCCGGGCACCTTGGTCGCCGGGTCGGCGTCCTTGTAGTACTCGACGCCCTGAACCAGCGAGGCGGCGCAGTTGCCCACGCCGACGATGGCTACGCGAACCGAACCCATTCCGGTTGCTCCCTGTGTCTATCGGTGAAACCCCGTGCGGGGTCTCACGTGGCGGTGTCGTCGGACGGATCCGGCCGGGGGCTGTCCCGGTGCCGGGGCAGGCCGCCCGTCTCTCCAGATGTGTTGTCCTGCTGAGCGGTGCCTTCGAGGCCGGGACGTTTGACGTCCCGGCCGGCCCGCTCACTCTCGATGAGCTCGTTCAGCCAGCGCACTTCGCGCTCCACGGACTCCATTCCGTGGCGCTGGAGCTCAAGCGTGTAGTCGTCGAGGCGCTCCCGGGTGCGCGCCAGCGAGGCGCGCATCTTCTCGAGGCGCTCCTCCAGACGGCTGCGGCGACCTTCCAGTACGCGCATGCGTACATCGCGTGACGTCTGCCCGAAGAAGGCGAAGCGAGCCGCGAAGTGCTCGTCCTCGTACGCGTCGGGACCCGTCTGCGCGAGAAGCTCCTCGAAGTGATCCTTACCTTCCGCCGTCAACCGGTAGACGATCTTGGCGCGACGCCCCGCGAGTGTTGCCGACAGGGCGTCTTCGGGTGTGGATCCTGTTTCCTCGATCAACCAGCCGTTGGCGACCAGCGTCTTGAGGCAGGGATAGAGCGTTCCGTAGCTGAAGGCACGGAACACACCCAGTGACGTATTGAGTCGTTTGCGCAGCTCATAGCCGTGCATCGGGGACTCGCGGAGCAGACCGAGGACGGCGAACTCGAGGATCCCGGCACGCCGGCTCATCGTCGCCTCCTCTCTGTCGCTGTCCCGTCGGCACGGTCTTTATGCCGCACTGATGTATCGACTCGATACATCAGCACGATAGAACGGCCCTGCGGATGCGACAAGAGGGAGCAGAGTGAACGGCGTCACATCACCGATTCATACGAAGCAAGTTGCCTGATTTGGGGTGAACTTCGACGCTCGGTGGGTTTTGGCGGTGCGTACTCTGTGCGGGATGGACACCACCGGGAACCGAGTGACGTCTGAGAACGTCAACGTCTTTGGTGCAGTACGGGTGAATGCGCGATCGACCGCATCCGTACTTCGGGGGGACCGGAAACCAGCCGCCGTTTCCAGGCGCGCAAAGGTGCGCCTGCCCGAGGAGTAATCGTTCGATGAGCGAGCACCGTCGCAAACCGACGCAGCCGCAGGGCGGCGGACGTGCCGCGGCCCGGCGCGGCCAGCCGCAGGCAGGCCCGTCCGCAGGCCGCCGCGATGCACCGCGAGACGCCACCGGGTCTCCTTCCGCTCCGTATGGGCCGGGAGGTGAAGAGAGCCCGTTCGGCAGCCGTGCCGAGGCGCGGCGTGCCATGCAGCGCGGAAACGGCGGAGGCCGGCGCAGAGCCGCCGACGGCGCGGGTCACGGCGGCGGCCCCGGTGGAGGGGGTGGCCGACGCGGTGGTCCCCAGGGCCCGGGCGGTCCCGGACGCGGCCGTGGCCGCGCTCCCGAGCCCGCCAAGAAGCGCATCATCGACTACCCGCGCGCGGGCCGGTACGGCGCCGCGCGCTGGGTGCCGTCCTGGAAGCTCGTGACGGGCGTGTTCATCGGCTTCTGCGGCAGCATGGTCGCGGCCGCCGGTGTCGGGTACGCCCTCGTGGGCATCCCGGACATCGGCAAGACCGCCAAGGCGCAGAACAACGTCTACTACTGGGCCGACGGCAGCGAGATGGTCGCCACGGGCGGTGAGGCCAACCGTCAGATCATCAGCTACGCGCAGATCCCCAAGGAGATGCGCTGGGCGGTGATGTCGGCCGAGAACAAGACGTTCGAGACCGACAGCGGCGTCGACCCGACGGGTATCGCCCGCGCCTTCGTGAACATGGCCAAGGGCGGCCAGACGCAGGGTGGCTCCACCATCACCCAGCAGTACGTGAAGAACGCGATGCTGGAGGACCAGTCGCAGACGGTCTCCCGCAAGCTCAAGGAGCTGTTCGTCTCCATCAAGGTCGGCGCCAAGGTTCCCAAGGAACAGATCATGGCGGGCTACCTGAACTCCGCCTACTACGGGCGCAACGCCTACGGCATCCAGGCCGCGGCCCACGCGTACTTCGACAAGGACGCCACCGACCTGAACCCGAGCGAGTGCGCGCTCCTGGCGGCGGTGCTCAAGGGCGCCACTTACTACGACCCCGCGGGCGCCGCGTCGATCGACGCGGTCGGCGCCACGCCGCAGAAGAACCGCGCTCGTGCCGAGGAACGCTGGCGCTGGATCCTCGACGAAGAGGTCAAGGACGGCCGTCTGGACGCGGCCACGCGCGGCAAGTACACGAAGTTCCCCGCGACCCAGCCGCCGCGCTCGAACGCCGCGCTGGGCGGCCAGGTCGGCTATCTCGTCGACCTCGTCAACTCGTACCTGGTCAACAACAGCAAAGACACCGGGATCACCGAGACCAAGCTCCGGCAGGGCGGCTACCAGATCCACACGACCTTCGAAAAGAAGAAGGTCGACGCTCTCGAGGCCGCGGTAAAGAAGGTGCAGAAGGCCAACATCAAGCCCAAGCTGCGTCCGAAGAACGACAAGTACGTCCAGTTCGGCGGTGCGTCCGTCAACCCGGACAGCGGCGCGATCGAGGCCATCTACGGCGGTGAGGACGCGACCAAGCACTTCACCGACAACGCCGACCAGACCGGTGCCCAGGTCGGTTCGACGTTCAAGCCCTTCGTGCTGGCCGCGGCCATGTCCTGGGGCGTCCGGGATCCCGAGGGGCTCCCGGATCAGGCGCAGGACGAGCGGACGAAGGTCTCTCCGAAGAGCTTCTACAGCGGCAAGAACAAGCTCAAGATCAAGGACTACGACGGAACCGACTGGAGGGACGACAAGGGCAAGGAGTGGCTGCAGACGAACGACGGCGGCCAGTCCCTCAACCCGCCCACGTACAAGATCGACCTGCGTGAGGCCATGCGGGAGTCCGTGAACTCCGCCTATGTCCAGCTCGGCATGGACGTGGGTCTGGACAAGGTCAAGGACTCCGTCCTGCGCGCGGGCATCAAGGAGTCGAGCCTCGCCAGCTCCAGGTTCCCGTCGTTCTCCCTGGGCACCTCCTCCCCGAGCGCGATCCGTATGGCCGGCGCGTACGCCACCTTCGCGGCCAGCGGCAAGCAGCGCGACCCGTACTCGGTCGAGAAGGTGACCAGCAAGGACGGCACCGTCTTCCAGCACGACAAGATCGCCAAGGCGGTGGAGGCCTTCACCCCCGCGGTCGCCGACAACGTCACCGACGTGCTGAAGACCGTGGTCGAGAAGGGCACCGGTACGAACGCCCAGCTCCCGGGCCGCGAGGTGGCCGGCAAGACCGGTACCACCGACGGCAACAAGTCCGCCTGGTTCGTCGGCTACACCCCGCAGCTCTCCACGGCGATCGGCATGTACCGCCTGGACGACGACGAGACCAAGAAGAACCGCGAGTTCCTGCAGATGTACGGCACGGGTGGCGAGAAGACCATCCACGGTGCCTCGTTCCCGTCGCAGATCTGGCGGGACTACATGATGGTGGCGCTCAAGGGTGAGAAGGCGGAGTCCTTCCCGGTGCCCGAGGAGATCGGCGAGGTCCTCAACGACACCCCGAGCCCGACGCCGACGCCCTCGGCCACCGAGAGCGCGACGGAGAGCCCGAGCCCGACCCCGAGCGCGACGCTGACGTCTCCCACGCCCTCGGCGACCGAGACCTGCCGGAAGTTCGACTTCAACTGCAACAACAACGGTGGGACGGACAACGGTGGGACCGGCACCGGTGGCACGGACACCGGCGGCCTGGACACCGGCGGCACGGACGGTGGTGTGAGCACCTCACCATCGGCCACCACCAGTACCGGCAGCAGCAGAGGAAACGGCAACGGCAACGGAGGCCTCTTCGGAGGCTCCGGCTGACGGTCGCCGACCACGGCTTCGCGCGTGCGCACCCTCGGGGCG
>NZ_JBHTZF010000004.1:74104-221487 GCF_042790435.1 Streptomyces sp. NPDC056738 | reverse complement strand
GTCCCGCCGCCCGCCCCGGCGCGCCCACCCCCACGGCCCACCGGGGCGCCCCCCCGGCCGCCCGCGGCCCCCCCCCGGCGGCCGGCGGGCCCACCGGCGGGGCGCACGCGCGAAGCCGTTTCCGGGGCCGTCGGCCCCCAGGCCCCGGGTCCCGTTCCCGGTCCCCGGCCCGGAGCGCCCGCCCCGGTCACCGGATGACCACGAGGGACGTGAACCTGGGTCGTCCCTGCTTCCCTTCTCAGACACGTACGGCAGGATGTGCGGCATGCCAGGTGCAGAGACGACGCGAGTGAGCGTTCACGAGCCGGAGCCGGTGCGGCCGACCAGGGATGACGAGGTCGCCGCCGCCGGCAGTGAGCTGATCGGCGGCCCCATCGGGCGGCGGGCCCTGCTCGGGACGTCCTGGTGGACGCCCGTACGGGTGGTCGCGCTGGTGATGATCGGCATGTTCGCCCTCGGCATGGTGCAGAAGATGCCGTGCTACGACGGCGGCTGGTTCTTCGGCGCCAGCTCGCAGTACACGCACGCGTGCTACTCGGACATCCCCCACCTCTACCAGGGGCGCGGATTCGCCGACGGCCTCGTGCCGTACTTCGACAAGCTCCCCGGCGACATGGACTACCTCGAATACCCGGTGCTGACCGGCGTGTTCATGGAGGTCGCGGCCTGGCTCACGCCGGGCGGTGGGAGCATCCAGCACCAGGAACAGATCTACTGGATGGTCAACGCGGGGATGCTGATGGTGTGCGCGGCCGTCATCGCCGTGTGCACCGCGCGCACCCACCGCCGTCGCCCCTGGGACGGCCTCATGGTCGCCCTGGCGCCCGCGTTCGCGCTCACGGCCACGATCAACTGGGATCTCCTCGCCGTGGCCCTGCTGGCCGCCGCGATGCTCATGTGGTCCCGCGGACGCGTCCTGGCGTTCGGTGTCCTGATCGGCCTCGCCACGGCCGCCAAGTTCTACCCGTTCCTGCTCCTCGGGCCGCTCTTCCTGCTGTGCTGGCGCGCCGGCAGATGGCGTGAGTTCGGTACGGCGCTGCTCGGCGCCGTGGGCGCCTGGCTGGCGGTGAACCTGCCCGTCATGTGGCTCGCGCCCGAGGGATGGGCGAAGTTCTACAGCTTCAGCCACGACCGCGGCGTCGACTTCGGTTCGGTCTTCCTGTTCATCTCGCAGTGGATGAAGATCGCGATCACGCCCGACACGGCCAACGCCTGGGCGCTGGTCATGATGGTGATCATCTGTGCGGGGCTGAGCGCCCTCACACTGGCCGCTCCCCGCCGCCCCCGCTTCGCGCAGCTCGCGTTCCTGATCGTCGCGGCCTTCATCCTCACGAACAAGGTCTACTCGCCGCAGTACGTGCTCTGGCTGGTCCCGCTCGCGGTGCTGGCCCGGCCGCGCTGGCGCGACTTCCTGATCTGGCAGGCGTGCGAGGTCGGGTACTTCCTCGGCATCTGGATGTACCTCGCCTACACGACCAGCGGCGACGCCCACAAGGGGCTGCCGACCGACGGCTACCAGGTCGCCATCGCCGTCCATCTGCTGGGGACGCTCTACCTGTGCGCGGTGGTCGTACGGGACATCTTCATGCCGGAGCACGACGTGGTGCGCCGTGCCGGCGACGACGACCCCTCAGGCGGGATCCTCGACGGCGCGGAGGACGTCTTCGTCCTCGGCCCGGCCGCGCATCCGCCGCGGCACGCGGCACACTTCGACGCGGTCCCGCAGGGTGACTGGCCCGAGGGCCCGGCATCCGGAGGCCGTTCGCTCTGAGCGAACGAGCCAGGCAGGAAGCATGCGAAAGGCCGTACACGGTGTCCGTGTACGGCCTTTCGTCGGTCCGGAGCGCGCCGGATCCGGGGTCAGCGTTCGACGACGCGGTCGAACTGCGTGGTGGTGTGCCGCAGATGGGCCACCAGCTCGTCGCCGACCTTCGGCTCCGTGGCGTCGTGCGGCACGAAGAGGATCGAGACCTGCATGTGCGGCGGCTCGGCGAACCAGCGCTGCTTGCCCGCCCAGACGAACGGAGAAAGGTTCCGGTTGACCGTCGCGAGGCCGGCCCGTGCGACGCCCTTGGCGCGCGGCATGACGCCGTGCAGGGCCTTGGGGGCCTCCAGGCCCACGCCGTGCGACGTACCGCCCGCCACGACCACGAGCCAGCCGTCCGAGGCGGCCTTCTGCTGCCGGTAGCCGAAGCGGTCGCCCTTGGAGACGCGCGTGACGTCCAGGACGGCTCCGCGGTACTCCGTGGCCTCGTGGTCGCCCAGCCACAGCCGCGTCCCGATGCGGGCGCGGAAGTGGGTCTGCGGGAACTGCCGCTGGAGCCGTGCGAGTTCCTCGGCCTTGAGGTGGCTGACGAACATCGTGTGCAGGGGCAGCCGGGCCGCGCGGAGGCGGTCCATCCAGCCGATGACCTCCTCGACGGCGTCCGAGCCGTCGGTGCGGTCCAGCGGCAGGTGGATCGCGAAGCCCTCCAGCCGGACGTTCTCGATGGCGGAGTGCAGGTGCGGCAGGTCGTCCTCGCTCACCCCGTGCCGCTTCATCGAGGACATCACCTCGATGACGACGCGGGCGCCCACGAGGCCGTACACGCCGTCGATGGACGACACGGAGCGGATGACGCGGTCGGGCAGCGGTACGGGCTCCTCGCCGCGCCTGAACGGCGTCAGGACCAGCAGATCGCCGCCGAACCAGTCCTTGATCCGGGCGGCCTCGTACGTGGTGCCGACGGCGAGGATGTCCGAGCCCAGGCGGGTGGCCTCGTCCGCGAGCCGTTCGTGGCCGAAGCCGTAGCCGTTGCCCTTGCAGACGGGGACGAGCCCCGGGAACTGCTCGGACACCTGCTTGTGGTGTGCCCGCCAGCGCGCGGTGTCGACGTAGAGCGTGAGCGCCATGGCCGGTCCCGGAACCTTTCTCGTGGCTGCGGTGTATCAGAGGTATGAAAAGGAATTGTCGCTGATTCGCCGGGCGGATGGGGCGGTCCCGGGCCGGTTGGGCGGCCCGGGATGCGATTCGGGGCGGATCGGCGGACCGGGAAGCGGTTCCGGACGGCTCAGCGGCGCGACATGTACATGTCGAGAGCCTTGTGGAGCAGCTTGTTGAGCGGGAAGTCCCACTCGCCCAGGTACTCGGCCGCCTCGCCGCCCGTGCCCACCTTGAACTGGATCAGACCGAAGAGGTGGTCCGTCTCGTCCAGCGAGTCGGAGATGCCGCGCAGGTCGTAGACCGTGGCGCCCAGCGCGTACGCGTCGCGCAGCATGCGCCACTGCATCGCGTTCGAGGGGCGGACCTCACGGCCGATGTTGTCCGAGGCGCCGTAGGAGTACCAGACGTGGCCGCCCACGACGAGCATCGTCGCGGCGGACAGGTTCACACCGTCGTGACGCGCGAAGTACAGCCGCATACGGTTCGGGTCCTCGGTGTTGAGGGCCGTCCACATGCGCTGGAAGTACGAGAGCGGGCGCGGCCGGAAGTGGTCGCGGATCGCGGTGATCTCGTAGAGCCGCTGCCACTCCTCCAGGTCCTGGTAGCCGCCCTGGACCACCTCGACGCCGGCCTTCTCGGCCTTCTTGATGTTGCGGCGCCAGAGCTGGTTGAAGTTCCTGTGGACCTCTTCGAGGGAACGATTGGCCAGCGGCACCTGGAAGACGTAGCGGGGCTGGACGTCGCCGAAGCCGGCGCCGCCGTCCTCACCCTGCTGCCAGCCCATGCGGCGCAGCTTGTCGGCGACCTCGAAGGCGCGCGGCTCGATGAAGTCGGCCTCGATGTCGCGCAGGCGCTTCACGTCCGGGTTCTGGATGCCGCCCTTGATGGACGTGGCCTCCCAGCGCCGGATGATCACGGGCGGGCCCATCTTCACGGAGAAGGCGCCCTGGTGCTTGAGGTGCGCGAGCATCGGCTGGAGCCAGTCGTCCAGGTTCGGGGCGAACCAGTTGATGACCGGACCCTCGGGCAGGTAGGCGAGGTAGCGCTTGATCTTGGGAAGCTGGCGGTAGAGCACCAGGCCCGCGCCGACCATCTGGCCGGTCTTGTCGTCGAACCATCCGAGGCTCTCCGAGCGCCACTCGGCCTTCACGTCCGCCCATGCGGGGACCTGCATGTGGCTGGCCGCGGGCAGGCTCTGGATGTATGCCAGATGCTGCTCTCGGCTGATGGTCCTCAGGGTCAGGCTCATTCGGGGCGCTCCTCGGGCTGGTGTGTCCCCATGGGTACAAGGGCTCCGGCTCTCGCGCCGAAGCCTACTGCGCCCTGCGAGCGCCCCGAATGGCCGTATGGAACCTGGGCCCCGGGGGTGCCGTGCGAAGCCTCCCGAGGTCAGGGGAAAACGGACGTTCGACTCAGATCACACCGCCGAAGAGGCCGCCGTGGGCCAGGCCGAGGTAGAAACCGACGCCCGAGAGGCCGAGTCCGACGATCAGCCCGAAGCGTTCCCGGGTCGTCTCGGAGATGAACTGGCCGTAGGCGCCGGTGAGGATCCCGACCAGGCCGGCCCACGAGCTGAGCAGATGGAGGCTGTGGAACATCGACGTGACGAACGCCAGGACTCCGCACACCAGGGTCACCACGAGCAGGGTGTCCTGGAGCGGATGCGGCTTGCCGTCCGTGGCGAAGAGTGAGCCGGTCGTGGTGGGACGCATTGCCTGTGCCATAGGGCACCTCCTGCGGAAGGCGGCGCATCGTAGCGCCGTACACACCCGATGTGTACAGATTGACCGCCAACCCGGCCGGATTTCAACCGGAAGCGGGTGTGCAGGTAGTCTGTACCCTCTGCACCGGTGTCTGCCCAGGCTCAAGGCCAGGTCACGACAGGGATCACCGCTCGGTTCACCGATCGGCGGCCCGATTGTCAGTGGCGGCCGATACCGTTGCGTACGCATCACAACCCTCCTGCCACGGAACGACCGTGGCCGCTGAGTCCAAAGGAGGTGGGTTCCACATGCGTCACTACGAAGTGATGGTCATCCTCGACCCCGATCTGGAGGAGCGCGCTGTCGCCCCCCTGATCGAGAACTTCCTCTCCGTCGTCCGTGAGGGCGCCGGAAAGGTCGAAAAGGTCGACACCTGGGGCCGTCGTCGTCTCTCGTACGAGATCAAGAAGAAGCCCGAGGGCATCTACTCGGTCATCGACCTGCAGGCCGAGCCTGCGGTCGTCAAGGAGCTCGACCGCCAGATGAACCTGAACGAGTCGGTCCTCCGGACCAAGGTCCTCCGTCCCGAGACCCACTGAGCTCTCCAGCTCAGCTGATCTCGGGCATCGAGTAGCACCAGCAGCCAGCAGCAAACCCGCCGAGAGGTTCCCCCATGGCAGGCGAGACCGTCATCACGGTCGTCGGCAATCTTGTCGACGACCCCGAGCTGCGCTTCACCCCTTCCGGTGCGGCGGTCGCGAAGTTCCGTGTCGCGTCCACTCCCCGCACCTTCGACCGTCAGACCAACGAGTGGAAGGACGGCGAGAGCCTGTTCCTGACCTGCTCGGTCTGGCGTCAGGCGGCGGAGAACGTCGCCGAGTCGCTTCAGCGAGGCATGCGCGTCATCGTGCAGGGCCGGTTGAAGCAGCGGTCCTACGAGGACCGTGAGGGCGTCAAGCGCACGGTCTACGAACTGGACGTAGAGGAAGTCGGCGCCAGCCTGAAGAGCGCCACGGCCAAGGTCACCAAGACCACGGGCCGCGGCGGTCAGGGCGGTTACGGCGGCGGCGGTGGCGGCGGCCAGCAGGGCGGTGGCTGGGGCGGAAGCTCCGGCGGCGCTCCGCAGGGCGGCGGCGCTCCGGCCGAAGACCCCTGGGCGACCGGCACTCCCGCCGGTGGCAACCAGGGCGGCGGCGGTGGCGGTGGCGGCTGGGGCGGAAGCTCCGGCGGCTCCGGCGGCGGCTACTCGGACGAGCCCCCCTTCTAGGCCTCAGGGCCGAGGGTGGGCCGTACTCCCACTTCTTGATCACACAGGAGATACACCATGGCGAAGCCGCCTGTGCGCAAGCCGAAGAAGAAGGTCTGCGCGTTCTGCAAGGACAAGGTCACGTACGTGGACTACAAGGACACGAACATGCTGCGGAAGTTCATTTCCGACCGCGGCAAGATCCGTGCCCGCCGCGTGACCGGCAACTGCACGCAGCACCAGCGTGACGTCGCCACGGCTGTGAAGAACAGCCGTGAGATGGCGCTGCTGCCCTACACGTCCACCGCGCGATAAAGGAAGGGTGACCGACACATGAAGATCATCCTTACCCACGAGGTCTCCGGCCTCGGTGCCGCCGGCGAAGTCGTCGACGTCAAGGACGGCTACGCTCGCAACTACCTGATCCCGCGGAACTTCGCGATCCGCTGGACCAAGGGTGGCGAGAAGGACGTCGAGCAGATCCGTCGTGCTCGCAAGATCCACGAGATCGCGACCATCGAGCAGGCCAACGAGATCAAGGCCCGCCTCGAGGGTGTCAAGGTCCGTCTGGCCGTCCGCTCCGGCGACGCCGGTCGTCTCTTCGGCTCCGTCACCCCGGCCGACGTCGCTTCGGCGATCAAGGCTTCCGGTGGCCCCGAGGTCGACAAGCGCCGCATCGAGCTGGGCTCGCCCATCAAGACCCTGGGCGCCCACGAGACGTCCGTGCGTCTGCACCCCGAGGTTGCCGCGAAGGTCAGCATCGAGGTTGTCGCTGCCTGAGTGCAGCACTCGGCATAGCTGAGAGGAAGGGCCGCACCTCCGGGTGCGGCCCTTCTGCTTGTCCTGGACCGCCGTTTCACGTGAAACCGGCGCCTTGTTTCCCGTGAAACGTCGGGCGCTCGCCGCGGTGTTTCCCGTGAAACGGTCCGTGTACGTCAGCGGGGTGCGCGGTCCCGAAAGGTTCGGCCTACGTCAGCGGGGGCGCGGTACGTCAGCGGGTCGCGCCCGTGACGATCCAGCGGCCCGAGCGGGAGCGCAGCCACAGGGTCAGCATCCGCACCGCCATCATCAGCGTCATCGCGCCCCAGAGCGCGGTCAGTCCACCGCCGAGGACGGGCACGAGCAGGGCGGCGGGGGCGAACGCCGCCAGGGTGAGCAGCATGGCCCAGGCCAGGTACGGTCCGTCCCCCGCGCCCATCAGCACGCCGTCCAGCACGAAGACGATCCCGCAGATCGGCTGGGAGACGGCCACCATCACCAGGGCCGGCAGCGCGGCGTTCTGCACGCCCGGGTCGCCGCTGAACAGCGGGAGGAAGAGGGGGCGGGCGGCGATGACCAGCAGACCGAGTACGAGTCCGGTGACGAGCCCCCACTGCACCATGCGCCGGCAAGCCTCACGGGCGCCAAGGGCGTCGTCCGCGCCGAGGTAGCGCCCGATGATGGCCTGCCCCGCGATGGCGATGGCGTCGAGTGCGAAGGCGAGCAGACTCCACAGCGACAGGATGATTTGGTGGGCCGCCATGTCGGCGTCCCCGAGCCGGGCGGCGACCGCCGTGGCGATCAGGAGGATCGCCCTGAGCGACAGCGTTCGGACGAGCAGGGGGGTGCCGGCCTGGGCGCAGGCTCGGATGCCGGCCGCGTCCGGCCGCAGGGAGGCGCCGTGCTTCCGTGCTCCGCGGAGGACGACGTGGAGATAGACGGCGGCCATGCCGCACTGGGCGATGACCGTCCCCCAGGCGGAACCGGCGATGCCCAGGCCGACGCCGTAGACGAGGACGGTGTTGAGGGCGGCGTTGGCCACGAACCCTCCGACGGCGACGTACAGCGGGGTCTTCGTGTCCTGGAGTCCCCGCAGGATTCCGGTGGCGGCCAGCACGACGAGCATGGCCGGGATGCCGAGCACCGAGATCCGCAGATAGGTAGTCGCGTACGGTGCGGCGGAGCCGGAGGCGCCGAACAACTCCATGAGGGACGGTGCCGTCGGCAGGGCGACGGCGATCACGGCCACGCCGATGAGCAGGGCGAGCCAGATGCCGTCCATGCCCTGGCGGATCGCGGCCCGCAGATCACCGGCACCGACGCGGCGGGCGACCGCGGCGGTCGTGGCGTAGGCGAGGAAGACGAAGACTCCGACGGCCGTCATGAGCAGGGCCGAGGCGACGCCGAGACCGGCCAGTTGCGCGGTGCCGAGATGGCCGACGATGGCACTGTCGGCCAGCACGAAGAGAGGCTCTGCCACGAGTGCGCCGAACGCCGGAACGGCCAGTGCGACGATCTCACGGTCGTGCCGGTGCCGGGCCGTCTTCGGCGCCGCTGAAGCCTGTGTCATGGGCATCAATCTAATCTTCCACAGGTAAGAGATGCAAAAGCCGAAAGACCCTTACTTGGCGGCGCGCGGGGTGTGGTGTGGCGCACTGTTCGAAGGGATCTTGATCCTGCTGGGGAAGTTTTTCTTCTGCACAGCCGGTGGACGGGAAAAGGCCAGGTCAACGGGCGTTCCTTCAAAGTGCTGAGGGCTTGTTCACAGGGCTGTCCACCGGGTCGTGCACAGGTTTCGCGGAGTTCTCCACAGCATCGGGGCCGTCGTCCACATGGCCTGTGGATAACCAGATTGGCTGACGGTGCCCGCGGGCCTAACGTGGTGCGGCGCCCGTTCTCATCTCTGTCCTCGGAAAGCACGCAAAACCGACGCGCGAGATCCGGAGTCGGGCCGCTCACTTGTCAGTGCCGTGCCGTAGAAATTGAAGGCACTGCTAGGTCCGCTCTGCGGACGGGAGGAGGTGGCTCGGTGACTATTTCCGAGCCCTTGGACGACCCCTGGGCGGACAGCGGACCCAGTGATCGTCTGCCCTCGTCCCGTCGCCGCGGCAACGGCGGACGAGGCCGCGACGAACAGCACGACCGGGACAACGGGTCCTGGGAGAGCGGCGGTTCCTCCTTCGAGCGGGTGCCGCCGCAGGACCTCGACGCCGAGCAGTCCGTTCTCGGTGGCATGCTCCTGTCGAAGGACGCCATCGCCGACGTCGTCGAGGTGCTCAAGGGCCACGACTTCTACCGTCCGGCGCACGAGACCATCTACGGCGCGATCCTCGACCTGTACGCGAAGGGCGAGCCGGCCGACCCCATCACGGTCGCGGCAGAGCTCACCAAGCGCGGCGAGATCACCAAGGTCGGCGGAGCGCCGTATCTGCACACGCTGGTGCAGACGGTCCCGACCGCCGCGAACGCCGAGTACTACGCGGAGATCGTGCACGAGCGCGCGGTCCTGCGCCGCCTGGTCGAGGCCGGCACGCGCATCACACAGATGGGGTACGCGGCCGACGGCGACGTCGACGAGATCGTCAACAGCGCCCAGGCCGAGATCTACGCGGTCACCGAGCAGCGCACCACCGAGGACTACCTGCCGCTCGGCGACATCATGGAGGGCGCGCTCGACGAGATCGAGGCCATCGGGTCGCGTTCGGGGGAGATGACCGGCGTACCGACCGGCTTCACCGACCTCGACTCGCTCACCAACGGTCTGCACCCCGGTCAGATGATCATCATCGCGGCCCGTCCCGCCATGGGTAAGTCGACGCTGGCCCTGGACTTCGCCCGTGCCTGCTCGATCAAGCACAACATGCCCAGCGTGATCTTCTCGCTCGAAATGGGCCGCAACGAGATCGCGATGCGTCTGCTGTCCGCCGAGGCGCGCGTGGCACTGCACCACATGCGGTCCGGCACCATGACGGACGAGGACTGGACCCGGCTCGCCCGGCGGATGCCGGACGTGTCGGCCGCCCCCCTCTACATCGACGACTCCCCGAACCTGTCGATGATGGAGATTCGCGCCAAGTGCCGCCGCCTCAAGCAGCGTGCCGATCTCAAACTCGTGGTCATCGACTACCTCCAGCTCATGCAGTCCGGCGGCAAGCGTTCCGAGAGCCGTCAGCAGGAGGTCTCCGACATGTCGCGAAACCTGAAGCTGCTGGCCAAGGAGCTGGAACTGCCGGTGATCGCGCTGTCCCAGCTCAACCGTGGTCCCGAGCAGCGCACGGACAAGAAGCCCATGGTCTCCGACCTGCGTGAGTCCGGCTCGATCGAGCAGGACGCGGACATGGTCATCCTGCTCCACCGCGAGGACGCCTACGAGAAGGAGTCCCCGCGCGCCGGCGAGGCGGACATCATCGTCGGCAAGCACCGTAACGGCCCGACGGCGACGATCACGGTGGCCTTCCAGGGCCACTACTCGCGCTTCGTGGACATGGCCCAGACCTGATCCACGCCGCCCGCGGGGGCGCGGATCTCGCTTCGAGCTCTCAGGGCTGACCACATGTCAGCAGCGCTGTGCGGCATCCCTATGTCAGCAGCACTGCGCGGCATCCCTGAGACCGGCGCGCGGGTGCTGCTGCTCAGTGCCTCGTCTCGTACCTGGTCAGGATCACACCGCCGGGAAACGTCCGCGTCTCCACCAGGTTCAGGTTCACCCAGTTGTCCAGCGCGGAGAAGAACGGTGTGCCGCCGCCCGCCAGGACCGGCGCGGTGGCCAGCACGTACTCGTCGATCAGCCCGGCCCGCAGGGCCGCTCCGGCGAGCGTCGCACCGGCGATGTCCATCGGACCGCCGTCCTCGGTCTTCAGCCGGGTGATCTCGGCGACCGCGTCGCCGGTGACCAGGCGGCTGTTCCAGTCGACCTTGTCGATCGTCGAGGAGAACACCACCTTCGCCATGTCCCGCCAGCGGCGCGCGAACTCGATCTCCGCCGGGGTGGCGTCGGGCTGCTGGTCGGCGGTCGGCCAGTGGGAGCTCATCGTCTGCCACAGCTTGCGCCCGTACAGCGACAGGTCCGTCGCCCGCAGCTGGTCGGACCAGAACTGGAACAGCTCGTCGCTCGGCACGCTCCAGCCGATGTCGTCGCCGGGCGCGGCGATGTAGCCGTCCAGGGTCACGTTCATGCCGTAGATCAGTTTCCGCATGGCCCAGCCTTCCGTCCGTGGGTGTCCGGCGTACAGACCGGCGCGGCGCGGGAAACTCACCGGTGCGTGATCCGGGCTCGCCGGCAGTCCTCGTGCTCGAGGCTCAGCGTGCTGGACTCGGCCGACACGGGCAAGCCGCCCGATCTCGGCCTCGCCCTCGCGAGTGGCGAAACTCCGCCGCCGCGCACGGGGGAGGCTTCGGATCAATCCGCTCGACGTCCGGGGCCCGGGCGAGTGGACTGGTGTCATGACGACATCCCACGACGATCTCCTCCCCGGTACGCGCCGGGCCCTGCTGCACCGCATCGCCGTCGCCCAGCGCGAGGGGCGGACGCCGTCCCTCGTCGCCTCGGTGGTGCGGGGTGGGAAGGCGGTGTGGACCGGAGCACGCACGTCGGTGGCCGGTCACGGCCCGGACGAGAACGTGCAGTACCGCATCGGCTCCATCACCAAGACGTTCACCGCCGTTCTGGTGCTCCGGCTGCGCGACGAGGGTCTCCTGGACCTCGGTGACCCCCTGGAGAAGCACCTGCCGGGCACCGGCTCGGGAGAGGTCACCATCTCCCAACTGCTCGCCCACACCGGAGGACTGGCCGCCGAGTCGCCGTCTCCGTGGTGGGAGCGGACTCCGGGCTCACTGCGTCCCGAACTGGCCGACGTGCTGGGCGAACAGCCCTTCCGTCATCCGGTCGGGCGCCGGCACCACTACTCCAATCCCGGTTACACGCTGCTCGGGGCGCTGGTCGAGGAGGTGCGCGGCGCACCCTGGGAAGAGGTGCTGCGCCGCGAGATTCTCGAACCGCTCGGCCTGCACCGTACGAGCGCTCACCCCCAGGCGCCGCATGCGGGGGGATGGGCGGTCCATCCCTGGGCGGACGCGATGATGCCCGAACCCGCGGAGGACCTGGGGCGGATGGCTCCGGCCGGACAGTTGTGGTCCACCACCGGGGACTTGGCCCGCTTCGCCGTCTTTCTCGCGCAGGGTGACGACCGGGTGCTGAGCGCGGAGTCCGTCCAGGAGATGCACGTGCCCGCCGCTCCGCCCGAGACGGCGGAACTGGCGGCGGGGACCTCGTACGGGCTTGGCCTGCAGATCGTGCACCGTGACGGCCGTACCCTCGTCGGGCATTCCGGATCCCTGCCGGGATTCCTCGCCGGTCTGGTGATCGGCGTCGAGGACGACGTGGCGGCGGTGGTGCTCTCCAACTGCACCTCGGGGCCGCCCGTGTTCACCGTCGCCGCCGACCTGGTGCGGATCGTCGCCGAGGCGGAGCCGCGGATCCCCGAGCCCTGGAAGCCGCTGAGCGAAGTGGACGAGAGCGCCTTGGAGTTGGCGGGCCCGTGGTACTGGGGGACTCAGGCCTTCGGACTGCGGCTGCCGGCCGATGGAGGGCTGGTGCTGGGCCCGCTCTCGGGTGTGGGCCGCGGAGCCCGCTTCCGGGTGAACGGCGACGGGACGTGGACGGGGCTCGACGGCTACTACGCGGGCGAGCTTCTGCGGCCCGTACGACGGCCTGACGGCACGGTGAGCCACCTGGACCTCGGGTCCTTCGTGTTCACGCGGCAGCCGTACGACGAGGGCGCTCCGGTGCCCGGTGGCGTGGACCCCGAAGGCTGGCGGGGAGTCGGGTAGGCGCCGGCAGACGCGGGGCGGCCTGTTTCACGTGAAACAGGCCGCCCCGCCTGCGTTCGGCCGCCGGCTCTCAGAGCGGGAGCTTGAAACCGACGTGTGAGGCCTCGAAGCCGAGCCGCTCGTAGAAGCGGTGGGCGCCGGTGCGGGAGGCGTCGGAGGTGAGCTGGACCAGTTGGCAGTCCTGGCGCCGGGATTCCTCGACCGCCCATTCGATGAGTTCCGTCCCGAGACCGTTGCCGCGCTCGTCGGCCTGGATGCGTACGGCCTCGATGATGGAGCGTGTGGCTCCTCTGCGGGACAGTCCGGGGATCACGGTGAGCTGCAGGGTGCCGACAACGCGGCCGCCGCGGACGGCGACGACCAGGTGTTGGTTGGGGTCGCGGCTCAGGCGGTCCAGGGCGGCCAGGTAGGGGCCCATGTCGTCGGGCGATTCACGTCGGGCACCCAGCGGGTCGTCGGCCAGCATCGCGACGATGGCGGGCACGTCGTCGGCGACCGCGGCTCGTATCTCAAGATCTGCCATGAGCGCACCCTATGAGGGCACGCCCACGGAAGGCACGAGAGGGGCGGGTGCGCTCGCCGACTCCACGACCCGGACCAGGGGAGCCAGGTCGGGGTTCCGGGCCGCGTCGTCGAGTGCCTCGCGCAGGGCGGCGTCATTGGTGGGCCGCGCCTCGGCGAGAAGCTCCAGCCCCGCGTCGCTGACGTTCGTGTAGATGCCGCGCCGGTCGGTCGGGCACAGATAGCGGGCGAGCAGCCCACGGTCCTCGAGGCGGGTGACCAGACGTGTGGTGGCGCTCTGGCTGAGCACGACCGCGTCCGCGACCTGCTTCATCTGGAGATGACCGCCGTCGCCGTCGTGCTGACGGCTGAGGACGTCGAGCAGGGAGTACTCGCGCGCGCTGAGCCCGTGCTTGGCCTGCAGGGCCCGCTCGATGTGGGCCTCGATCCTCCCGTGCAGCAGGGAGAGTGCGCACCATCCCTGGGCGAGGGCGGTGAGCGCGGGGTCCGTGGCTGTCATGGCGTTTCCTCCGTCCCGGAGCGGCTGAAACCCAGGATAGAGCACAGGCGCAATAGCCCGCGGTTGCATATAGCCCGCGTCTGCAACTATTGTGAACGCAGGCAAAGAGCCCATGCAATCTTCTGGAAGGCGTACTCACCATGCCTCTCGCGCTTCTGGCCCTCGCGATCGGGGCCTTCGGAATCGGGACGACCGAGTTCGTGATCATGGGCGTTCTGCCCGAGGTCGCCGGAGACTTCGGGGTCTCCATCCCCACGGCCGGACTGCTGGTCACCGGCTATGCCCTGGGGGTCGTCATCGGTGCGCCGATCATGACCGCGCTCGGCACGAAGGTGTCCCGCAAGCGGATGCTCATGGTGCTGATGGGGCTGTTCGTCCTCGGCAATCTGATCTCCGCGGCGGCTCCGGCCTTCTGGCTGATGTTCGCGGGCCGGGTGGTCGCCTCTCTCGCACACGGTGCCTTCTTCGGCATCGGGTCCGTGGCCGCCGCCGAACTGGTCGCGCCCGAGAAGAAGGCCGGCGCCATCGCGATGATGTTCAGCGGGCTCACGATCGCCAATGTCGTCGGCGTCCCCCTGGGAACGCTGATCGGGCAGTCCGCCGGCTGGCGCGTCACCTTCGCCGGAGTCGCAGCGCTCGGTGTCGTCGGACTCCTGGGCATCGCCCGGCTGGTCCCCGAGATGCCGAAGCCCGAGGGTGTGCGGCTGCGCCACGAGCTGGCGGCCTTCAAGAACGTCCAGGTCCTGCTCGCGATGGCGATGACCGTGCTCGGTTTCGGCGGAGTCTTCGCGGCCGTCACCTACATCGCGCCGATGATGACCCACGTCGCCGGCTTCGCCGACGGATCGGTCACCTGGCTGCTGGTCCTCTTCGGCCTCGGCATGGTCGCCGGGAACCTGATCGGCGGCAGGTTCGCCGACCGCGCGCTGATGCCGATGCTGTACACGTCGCTGGGCGGCCTCGCCGTCGTGCTCGCCCTCTTCACCCTCACCGCGCACAACAAGATCCTGGCGGCCGTCACGATCACCCTCATCGGAGCCCTGGGCTTCGCGACCGTGCCGCCCCTGCAGAAGCGCGTTCTCGACCAGGCGCACGGCGCCCCCACCCTGGCCTCGGCCGTGAACATCGGCGCCTTCAACCTCGGCAACGCCCTCTCGGCCTGGCTCGGTGGTGTCGTCATCGCCGCGGGCCTCGGTTACACCGCCCCCAACTGGGTCGGCGCGGTTCTCGCCGCCGGCGCCCTCGTCCTGGCCGTCGTCTCGGCCGCTCTGGAGCGCCGTACGTCCCGGCGCGGCGTCGTGATCGCCGGAGGCGTTCCCGCCGAACCGCGGACCGCCGTCCACCACTGACCGGAATCGGGCCCGCTGCGGGACCAGGGCCGTTCCCACGGCGCATCGATCCGGCACGTCCCCGACCGAAACAGAACACCCCCACAAGGAGAACAGCCCTGATGAGCACCACCACCGCCGTCACCCCCCTGACCATCGAGGACGCGGAGGTCCTCGTGACCGCCGCCCGACGCGCCGCCGAAGCCGCGGGTGTCCGGGTCAGTGTCACCGTCCTCGACGCGGGCGGCCATCTGCTCGCCTTCCGGCGCGACGACCGGGCCGTGCTGATCTCCGGAGAGACCAGCACGCGCAAGGCCTACACGGCGCTCCAGCTCGACTCGGCCACCGCCGATCTCGTCGACGCGGTGCAGCCCGGTGGCCTCTTCCACACCCTGCCCACCGCGCTCGACCGGCCCCTGCTCTTCATCGCGGGCGGCGTACCGGTCCACCGCGACGGCCGGCTGATCGGCGCGATCGGCGTCGGCGGCGGTATGCCCGAGCAGGACCACGGCTTCGCCGTCGCCGCGCTCGACTCGCTCGTCTGACGCACATCGGACCAAGGCGTCCGTCCGACGGACGACGGATGACAGACGACGGCCGACGGATCGGCTGTGCCGGTTTCCCCGTGCCAGGGGGACCGGCACAGCCGTGTGTCCGGAGGGCCGTCGTCGGCCGGCGGATCCCTAGCCGGCGGCCACGGTCAGCGGCGCGAAGCGGCGGGTCCAGTCGCCGGGCAGTCCCGGGATCCGGTGCATCATCACCGCGTTGAAGCCGACGGAGGCCAGTCCGCGTTCCTTCAGCCAGCTCAGCAGGTCCTCGTGGCGTGTGTCGATATCAGTGCGCAGCGGACGGTCGGTGTGCGCGGCGAGCGAGGAGACGAGGGCCTTGGCCGTCTCCGTGTCCCGGGCGATCAGAGGGCCTACGACCTGCGTGGCCATGTTGGGCCAGGCGGCCGCGTAGCCGATGATCCGGCCGTTCTCCTCCGCCACGCGCAGTTGGTCCGCGAAGGCGGGCAGCCGCGTGATCATGTGGGTGCGATCGGTGCCGAAAACCTCTTCGTCGAGACGTAGGACGGAAGCGAGATCCTCCGCCGTGGCCGGGCGGGTGAAGACATCGGAAGGGGAGTCGTCGGAGGTGAAGACACCACGGACCATCTCTGCCCGGCCGGTGACCTTGAATCCCAGCTCCTCGTAGAGCGGGCGCCCGTTCTCGGTGGCGTGCAGGGTCAGCGGGGTCGTGCCCGTCTCCTCGATCACGTGTCGCATCAGACGGCGTCCGACACCTTGGCGTGCGTGCCGTCCGGCGACGAGGACCATGCCGATCGCGGCCAGTTCCGGACGCTCACGTGCTCCGTATTCCGTCACCACACACGCGGTGACGAGACCGCCGGCGGGGTCGTCGATGCCGTATCCGGTTCCCGCGGCGAGCAGCAGACCCCACTTGTGTTCCTCACGGGGCCAGCCCCGGTCCTCGGACAAGTCGGCACAGGCGACGAGGTCGCGGGGTGTCAGACGGCGAATGGGCAGAGCGGTGAGGGAAGGAATCGACACGTAGATCAGGCTGTCCGAGATCGGCCCCTGCCGTCCACCGCTTTCCCTGCACTCCCACCGGCTTTTGGCCATACGGCGCCGACGGCGATGAGCGGCGGCGGGTTTCACGTGAAACCCCGGTCCCTGAAGTCCGGTCGGCCCAGTAGCCTCCACGGACATGGCGAGACTTCACCTCTTCGACCTCGACGGAACGCTGCTCCACGGAAGCACCGCGCCCTTGGAGATCTCCCGGCAACTCGGTCTGGAAGCCGAGACCATCGCGCTCGAGAAGGCCATCTCCGAGGGGCGCATAGGCCCGCCGGAGTATGCGGCCCACGTGCATGCTCTGTGGACGGATCTCACCGAGGCGCATGTGACGGCGGCCTTCGACGGTGCCCCCTGGATGTCGGGGATCGAAGACGTCTGGAGGGAGATCCGGCGAAACGGCGACTACTGCGCCGTCGTCTCGCTGTCGCCCTCCTTCTTCGTGGAGCGCCTGCTGATGTGGGGAGCCCATGCGGCTCACGGCTCGCGCTTTCCCGCGGTGCCGTTCGCCGAGCCGTTGGACCCGGCGGGTGTGCTCAACGCCGCGGCCAAGGTACGGATCGCGGATCTGCTGTGTGCGGAGTTCGGGGTGAGCCGGGCCGACTGCGTCGCCTATGGCGACTCGGGCTCGGACAAGGAGCTCTTCGGCGTGGTGCCGGTGTCCGTCGCGGTCAACGCGGACCGGCATCTGAGCGGCCTCGCCACGCATTCCTACGTGGGGCGGGACCTGGGCGCCGCCTATCGGCTGGTACACCGCGCCGGGTGACCGGGGGCTGCCGGAACGGCGCCGGGTTCTCTCCGGTTCAGCCCAGGTCGGGCGCGTGCATGGCGCGTACGCCTTCGATGTTCCCGTCGAGATAGTGCCTCAGAGACAGGGGCACGAGGTGGACGGAGGCGATCCCGACCCGGGTGAACGGGACACGGACGATCTCGTATTCGCCGCAGGGCTCGTCCACCTCGGGACCGTGCCGCAGGGACGGATCCATGGACTCGAGCCGGCAGACGAAGAAGTGCTGGACCTTCACACCGGTCGCGCCGCCGTCGTCGCCGATGTGCTCGACCGTGTCGACGAAGCAGGGAACCACATCGACGATCTTGGCGCCGAGTTCTTCGTGCACCTCGCGGTGCAGGGCCTCGACGACAGTCGTGTCCTCCGGCTCGACCCCGCCGCCCGGTGTGAGCCAGTAGGGATCGATGCCGGGCTTGGTGCGCTTGATCAAGATCAGGTCGTCGCCGTCGAGCAGGACGGCACGTGCGGTGCGCTTGACCACGGGTCGGACGGTCATGGGAGAAATGTGGCCCGGTTGGTTCCACGTGAAACATCGTGGGGCCGCGATTCCGCGTGAAAGCCCCGAAGAATCTCCGGAGTCCCGGAGTCCCGGAGTCCCGGAGTCCCGGAGTCCCGGAGCTCTGGTCTCGGGGGTCGGGGGGTGCGGCTTCACGCCCGGAGGTCACGACCTCACGCCCGGACCCGCGTCAGCTCCAGTCGACGGCCGCCCTCAGCAGCCATTGGTGCGCTCGCGCGATGTGCGGCATGGCCAGCGTTCCGGTCCGCACGACCAGGAAGTACGTACGCAGCGGGGGCACCGCGGGGTCGAGGAGCGCCACGACGTCTCCGCGTTCGATGGCCTCGGAGCACAGGTACTTGGGCAGGACGGCCAGGCCCGCGCCCGCGGAGGCGCAGGCGAGGACCGCCCGGAGATCCGGGACGATCACCGTCCCGGAGGCCGCGGGGCGGCAGTCGAAGACCGAGGCCCAGTAGCGGGCCACGAGCGGCAGCGTCTCGTGGACCTCGACGATCGGGAAGTCCTCCAGAGCGTGGGCGCCCTTGCGGCGGAGCTTGCCCGGGCCGATCTCGGCGGCCCAGCGCGGAGCGGCGACCAGGACGTGCTCCTCGTCGCAGAGCGGAGTCGCGGTGAGAAGCGCACCCCGTGGCTGGGCCGTCGTCATGGCCAGATCATGATGTCCGGCGGCGAGCCCCTCCATCGTCTCCTCCGCGTTGCCGAAGGAGGCGCGCAGCGCGAAGCCCTGGCCGTCGTCGCCGGTCAGTTCCATGAGAGCGGGCAAGGCCCGTTCCGCGGTGAACTCGGGTGGTCCGGCGAGATGCAGCGTGCGAAGGGACGAGTCCTCGTCGAGACCGGTCTCGGTGATCTCCACGAGGGCGTCGAGATGGGGCGCGGCCTTGTGGGCGAGTTCGTCGCCGATGGTCGTGGGGGTCACCCCCCGCGCCTGGCGCAGGAAGAGCGGCCGCCCCAGCTGGCGCTCCAGCGTGCGTATCTGTGAGGTGACGGCCGGCTGGGACAGGCCGAGCAGCGCGGCGGCACGAGTGAAGGAACCGGCCCGGTGCACGGTCACGAACGTGCGCAGCAAGGCCAGGTCCATGGTGCCTCTCCCCTTTCAGCACCCCGCGCGGGCCCCAACTATAAATAAGTCGATAGGTCTCTGTCGCTACTGTGATTGGACACTGACACAGAGTCAACTAGCCTTGTTCGCGCGGTTCTTCGCGCGCGGAACCGGGACGGTCCGAGCCACGAGGGGGGAGGCTCGGACCGTCCGTTGTGCGTAGTGGCGGTACTGATCCCGTGGTGACGGGCGGCCTACTCCGCGGAGGCGTCGAGGGCCCTCAGGATGTCCGTCACCAGGTCCTCGGGATCCTCGGCTCCGGCGGAGAAGCGGATGAAGCCTTCCGGGACGGCGTCGCCGCCCCACCGCCCGCGCCGCTCGGCCGTGGACCGCACCCCGCCGAAGCTGGTGGCGTCGTCCACCAGGCGCAGCGAGCCGAGGAAGCGCTCCGCGTGCTCGCGTGAGGGCAGCGTGAAGGACACCACGCATCCGAAGCGGCGCATCTGCTGCGAGGCGATCTTGTACGAGGGGTCGTCGGGCAGTCCCGGGTACCGCAGCCCCGTGACCTCGGGGCGCTCCCGCAGGACTTCGGCGACCGTCTTCGCGGTGGCGGTCTGCCGGTCGCCCCTGAGCTGGAGCGTCGCGAGCGACCTGTGGGCGAGCCAGGCCTCCATGGGCCCGGGGATGGCGCCGACGACCTTGCGCCAGCGCCGTACGGGAGCCATCAGCTCGGCGTTCCCGCCGGTGACGTACCCGAGGAGGATGTCGCCGTGCCCGGTGAGCATCTTGGTCCCGCTGGCGACGGAGAAGTCGGCGCCCAGTTCCAGCGGGCGCTGTCCGAGCGGGGTGGCCAGAGTGTTGTCCACCGCGACGAGCGTGCCCTGGGCGTGCGCGGCGGCCACGAGGCGGCGCAGATCGCAGACGTCGAGTCCCGGGTTGGACGGTGTCTCGATCCACAGCAGCTTCGCGCCGTCCAGCACCTCGAGCTGGGCGTCGCCGGCGGTGGGGGCGGTGCGTACCTCGACGCCGAACGCGGTCAGCTGCTCGCGCACCAGCGGCAGCACCTGATAGCCGTCGTCGGGCAGGACGACGACGTCGCCCGAGCGCAGATGGGAGAAGAGCACCGCGGAGATGGCGGCCATGCCGGAGGGGAAGGAGAGCGTCTCGGCGGACTCCTGCCCGGGAGCCTCCAGCTCGCCGATGGCCCGCTCCAGAAGCGTCCAGGTCGGGTTCTCGTCGCGGCCGTAGGTGTAGGGGCCGGTGGGCTCACCGGGCAGATGGAAGTGTGCGGCGAAGACCGGGCCGGGAAGCGTCGGCTCGTACTTGACGGGTTCGGGCAGCCCGGCACGCACCGCCCGTGTGCCGTCGCCCGGGACCGCCGACCGCGTCTGCGCGCGCTCTCCCGCGGGGCCGGTGCCCTCGTCGTCCGCCGTGCCGAAATCCCCTGACGTCATGCCGCTCGTCCCTCCGCTTGCTCTCGTACCGCGGCGAGCAGCCCAGGGCTCGCCGCCTCCACCATCTCAAGACATTCCTCGAAGCCGTCCATCTGTCCGTAGTACGGATCGGGGACGTCCAGGTCGTCGCCGGCGGCGGGGTCGTACGAGCGCAGCAGCCGGACCTTGGCGGCGTCCTCGGCGCTGTTCGCGAGGCGGCGCAGGGCCCTGAAGTGGCCGGTGTCGAGGGCGATGACGAGGTCGAGACGGGAGAACCACGAGGCCTGGAACCGCCGGGCCGCGTGGTCGCTCTCGTAGCCGCTCGCCTCCAGCACGGCGACGGTGCGCTCGTCGGCTCCGTCGCCCTCGTGCCAGCCGTCCGTGCCCGCGCTGTCGACCTCGACGAGTTCGTCGAGTCCGGCTCGCGCCACGTGGGCACGGAAGACGGATTCGGCCATCGGCGAGCGGCAGATGTTGCCGGTGCAGACGAAGCAGACGCGGTAGGTCATCGGACTCTCTCAGTCGTGTCAGTCGCCGTCGGGCAGCACGACATTGAGCGCCCAGGAGACGACGGAGATGATCAGGCCGCCGAGGACGGCGGTCCAGAAGCCCTCCACGTGGAAACTCAGATCGAGTTTGTCGGCGAGCCACGAGGTGAGCAGCAGCATCAAGGCGTTCACCACGAGGGTGATCAGGCCGAGGGTGAGGATGAACAGCGGGAAGGTCAGGACCTTCACGACCGGCTTGACCAGGAAGTTCACCAGTCCGAAGACCAGTGCGACGAGGATGAGCGTGCCTATCTTCTTGCCCGTGCTGTCACCCGTCAGGGTGATCTTGTCGAGCAGCCAGACGGCGACGGCCAGGGCCCCCGCGTTGGCGAGCGTCTTGACTACGAAATTCTTCATGTGTCTGATCGTGGCAGAGAGATCGACTGGCCAGAAGAGGCTGTGGAAACAGCCTGCGACGCACAAGAGCGGACGAGGGCGATGAAGGCATTCCGGCTGGATGAACTGGAGGCGGAACGCGCCGCCAACGACGGTGCCTACCTGCAGTTCCTGCGGGAGCGGAACATGTCGGTCGGGCTGTACGCGCTCGACGCGGGAGCCTTCGATCCGCAGAAGCCGCACGCCCAGGACGAGGTGTACTTCGTCGTCAGCGGGCGGGCCTCGGTCTCGGTCGGCCTGGAGACCACTCAGGTGGCCCGGGGCAGCGTGGTCTACGTGCCCGCCGGGGTCGCCCACAAGTTCCACCACATCACCGAGGACCTGCGGGTCCTCGTGGTGTTCTCTCCGCCCGAGAGCTGACGCGGCCTCTCAGGGTTCCCTAGGGGAACGGTCAGGGGAGGACAAGGGATGCGGGGCCACCGTACGGCCCTCCCGCGGCCTAGCATCGGATGCGAGACGACCGGAGAACCCGGAATCAGTGTCCCGGAGTCGGGGCCACGGGCGAGGAGAGGTAAGGACAGGGCGATGCAGGAGATCTTCAGCGGTATGCCGTGGTGGGTGAAGTGGGTCGCGGTGCCGGTCATCGCCCTTGTGGTGTTCGGCGGTCTGATAGCGAGCGTCGTCGGGTTCGTCATCGGCCTGCTCTTCAAGCTGCTCGTCTTCGTCGCGCTCGTCGGCGGGCTCATCTTCGTGGTGCGGAAGTTCATGTCGGGCTCCTCCTCGCGCAGCGACTGGTGAGGCGCGCGGGGGCGAGCGACAGGTAACGGAGAAAGGGGAAAGGGAACCCAAGGTTCCCTCGGCAGGGGGAAGTTTTCCGCTGAGGCCCTGTTTGAGCGGTGACGGGCCGTTAGAGTCCGGAACTCGACGCGGGGCCGACCCCGCGGGCAGCGCACAGCCCCCTCCCGTGACTCCCCGCACGGGCGGTCCTCCTCGCTCTTCGGAGTGCCCCTTGGCCACGGTTGACACCGCACCCGCACCATCCGTCGCTCCACCCTTCCGGCGACCGGGTACGCCCGCGGCGGCACGCGTTCCGCCCGTCCAGCCGCGTGCCTCGCCGGGGGAGCCGCCCCCCTCGCACACCCCGCCCGCCCGGCAGGCTGCGTCCCGGCCCCCGGAGGCCGGGGAACCCGCCCGGCGCGCCCGCACCCCGTCGGCGGAGCCGGAAGCAGCGCCCCTGGACTCCCACACCACCACGTTGATCGGCTCGGTCCAGCGCGCGATGCGTCTGCTGGAGGCCGTCGCCTCCCGTGAGCAGGGCGCCCCCGCCAAACAGCTCGCCCGAGAGGCCGGCCTGGCGCTGCCGACCGCCTACCACCTGCTGCGCACCCTGGTCCACGAGGGCTATCTGCGGCGCGACAGGGGCCTCTTCTTCCTCGGCGAGGCCGCCGAGCGGCTCGGCAGCAGCGGAGCCCGGCAGAGACGTCGCAGCACGGTCGGGGACACCGTCGCGCACTGGCGCGACGTGATCGGCGCACCCGTGTACTACGCGGTCTACCGCGAGGGTGAGATCGAGGTCATGTGCGTCGCCGACACTCCGGCGAACCCCGCCGTCGAGCAGTGGGCCGACTTCCGCGAGACCGGGTACGCCCACGCGGTCGGCCAGTGCCTGCTGGCCCAGTTGGACGACAAGTCCCGGCGTGACCACCTCGACCGCTACCCGGTGCGGGCGCTCACCCCGTACACGGTGCGTGACGAGGACCGTCTGCTGCGCCGGCTGGAGCGCACGGGCCGGATGGAACCGGTGATCGAGCGGCAGGAGTACGCGCTGGGCACGGTCTGCGCCGCGATCCCCGTCACCGCGGGCAGTTCGGCCGCCGCCGTGGCCTTCTCCCTCCCGTCCCACCAGGGCGACCGGCTGATCCCCACGGCACGGAAGCTCCAGAGCGAGGTGGGCCGCCTGCTAGGAACACTCGCCATCTCTATCAGTATCTGAAAACTCACTCCTTGTAATTAGGCATGCACGTTGAGCAAGATTTCCAGCAGGGTCAGGTGGGACGACTGCTGGCCAGTCGACAGCAAACGACGGGGTAGGCGATGCGCGAGTCGGTGCAGGCAGAGGTCATGATGAGCTTCCTCGTGTCCGAGGAGCTGTCCTTCCGCATTCCTGTCGAACTGCGATACGAGACCTGTGATCCGTATGCCGTGCGGTTGACCTTCCACTTGCCCGGCGACGCGCCGGTGACCTGGGCGTTCGGACGGGAACTGCTCATCGACGGCGTGGGCAGGCCCTGTGGTGACGGCGACGTGCACATCGCTCCGGCCGACCCGGAGGCCCTCGGAGAGGTGCTGATCCGGCTTCAGGTCGGCGGTGATCACGCGCTGTTCCGGTCCGGGACGGCGCCGCTCGTCGCGTTCCTCGACCGGACGGACCGCCTCGTCCCGCTCGGGCAGGAACGCTCTCTCGAGGGTTTCGACACCTCCCTCGACGCGGTGCTCGACCGCATCCTCACGGAGGAGCAGAGCGCGGGCTGAGACCCCCGTCGGCCCGGAGCGGAGGAACGCTTCCTCACAAGGGCCGCCGGTGCAGGATGGTTTCAGCGCTTCCGTGCGACGGGTCAGTGCTTGCGGCGGCGCCCCTTGCCGCTCCGCGCCGGGGTCCTGTCGGCCGCGGGCTGCGCGGGGACGGACGCGCCGCCCTCGCGGTCCGCGGCGACCACCAGGGCGGCCAGCGCGGTCGTCACCGGCACCGCGGCGACCAGACCGATCGACCCGACGAGCGTCCGCACGATCTCCTCGGCGACCAGCTCGCTGTTGGCGACGGTGTCCACGCTGCTCTGCGCGATCGAGAAGAGCAGCAGCAGCGGCAGCGCGGCGCCCGCGTAGGCCAGGACGAGCGTGTTGACGACCGACGCGATGTGGTCGCGGCCGATACGGATACCCGCCCGGTACAGAGCGCGCCGGCCCATCGTGGGGTTCGCCTCGTGCAGTTCCCAGACCGCGGACGTCTGCGTCACCGTCACGTCGTCCAGGACGCCGAGCGAACCGATGATGACGCCGGCCAGCAGCAGGCCGCTCATGTCGATGGACGGGTACAGGCCGTGGATCAGACCGGTGCTGTCGTCGGTGTTGCCCGTCAGCACGGCCCAGTCGATGAAGAACGAGCCGAGGAAACCGATGAGCACCAGGGAGAGCAGGGTGCCGACCACCGCCACGGACGTCCGGGCCGACAGACCGTGGCACATGTAGAGCGCGATCAGCATGATCGCGCTGGATCCGACGACGGCCACGAGCAGCGGGTTCGAGCCCTGCAGGATCGCGGGCAGGATGAAGAAGTTCAGGATCACGAAGCTGATGGCCAGCGCGACCAGCGCCATGACGCCGCGCATCCTCCCGATCACCACGACGACCACCGCGAAGATGATGGCGAGCAGCGTCAGCGGCAGCTTCCGGTTGGCGTCCGTGACGGAGTACTGGAGGTCCTTGGGCGCGGACGGCTCGTACGCGACGACGACCTTCTCGCCCTGGTGCAACTGCCGTGACTGGTCCGGCTGGACGATCTCGGTGAACGTGCGGCCCTTGTCCTTCCCGGTGTCGATCCGGACGGTCGCCTTCTTGCATTCCCCCGCGGCCCGGCCCTGAGCCGGGGAGCCCCCGGTGGCGGAGGCGTCGCCCGTCGAGGCCCCCGAGGAGGCGTTCACGGACTTGCAGTCCACCTGGTCGATCTTCGTGACCGTCGCCTGCTGGGTCTGCCGGTCGAAGCCGACCCCGGTGCGCTCGTGGGCCGGGGCGCCGCCGGGCCACAGGAGCACGAGACCCGCCACGACCGCCGCCGCGAAGGGGATCAGCACCGCGGCGATGACCTTGCGCAGATGCTTGGAGACCGGGGCTGCGGGACCGTGGCTGTGGGAATGCCCGTGCCCGGCGCCCACCGGCCGGCCGTGCCCGGCGCGGGAACCCGGCTCGTGGCCGTCGCCCGAACCGTGATGATCGCCGTCCGGCCCATGCCCGTGCCCCTGCTCGTGCTGGTGCTCGGGGCCGGTGCCGGAGCCATGTCCGTGGCCGCCGTCGGAGCCGGGACGGCGCGGTGGCTCGGACGGGGAGAACGGGTGCTGGCGGGTCGTCGTCACCGCCCGATCATCGCAAGAACGTCAAGGGCCCTCTGTTCACCGCGCCAAATATGACGCTAGCGTGGAGGCACCTTTGCACACGCGGGAGCTCGGAGCACCGGGCTGAGAGGACGCTGACCTCCGTCTTCGCGATGTTTCACATGAAACATCGGCGATCGGAAGCCGCTGCGTCGACCGCTGAACCTGTTACCGGGTAATGCCGGCGTAGGGAGTAGGTCAGATGACCGACAAGGATGTACGCACGCCTGCCTCCGGACGGACGGACGGGGTTTCCCCGTCGTCTCCGGACGGCCAGGACAGGCAGTCCATCGGCTGGCACAAGGCGTACGTCGGGGGCACGCGCCCCGATCTGCGGGTGCCGGTCCGCCAAGTGCACCTCACCAACGGGCAGTCCGTGACGCTGTACGACACGTCCGGCCCGTACACCGATCCGACCGTCGACACCGATGTGCGCAGGGGACTGGCGCCGCTGCGTGAGAGCTGGATCATCGCCCGCGGAGACACCGAGGAGTACGCGGGCCGTCCCGTCCGTCCCGAGGACGACGGGATCAAGCACACGTCCCCGCGCGGAGGGCTGCGCAACCTCGACGCGGTCTTCCCCGGCCGGCCGCGTCAGCCACGCCGGGGGCGCCCTGGCCGGCCGGTCACCCAGCTCGCCTACGCGCGACGTGGGGAGATCACGCCCGAGATGGAGTTCGTGGCGCTTCGCGAGAACGTCGACCCCGAGGTCGTACGGGAGGAGATCGCCGCGGGCCGCGCGGTGCTGCCCGTGAACGTGAACCATCCGGAGATCGAGCCGATGATCATCGGCAAGCGGTTCCTGGTGAAGGTCAACGCCAACATCGGCAACTCCGCGGTGACGTCCTCCATCGAGGAGGAGGTGGAGAAGATGACCTGGGCGACCCGCTGGGGCGCCGACACGGTCATGGACCTGTCCACCGGCCGCAACATCCACACCACCCGTGAATGGGTGCTGCGCAACTCCCCCGTCCCCATCGGCACCGTGCCGCTCTATCAGGCGCTGGAGAAGGTCGACGGCCGGGCCGAGGAGCTGACCTGGGAGATCTACAAGGACACCGTCGTCGAACAGGCCGAGCAGGGCGTGGACTACATGACGGTCCACGCGGGCGTGCGCCTGGCGTACGTACCGCTCACCGCGAACCGCAAGACCGGCATCGTCTCGCGCGGCGGCTCGATCATGGCCGCCTGGTGCCTCGCGCACCACAAGGAGTCGTTCCTGTACGAGAACTTCGAGGAGCTCTGCGGGATCCTCGCCGCGTACGACGTCACCTACTCGCTCGGCGACGGGCTGCGGCCGGGTTCCATCGCGGACGCCAACGACGCGGCGCAGTTCGCCGAGTTGAGGACGCTCGGGGAACTCAACGCGGTCGCGAAGCGTTTTCAGGTTCAGACGATGATCGAAGGCCCGGGACATGTCCCGATGCACAAGATCAAGGAGAACATCGACCTTCAGCAGGAGATCTGTGATGAAGCTCCGTTCTATACCCTCGGCCCGCTGACGACGGACGTCGCGCCGGCGTACGACCACATCACTTCCGGCATCGGTGCCGCGATGATCGCCTGGTGGGGCACGGCCATGCTCTGCTATGTCACGCCCAAGGAGCACTTGGGCCTGCCCGATCGTGACGACGTCAAGACCGGCGTCATCACCTACAAGATCGCCGCCCACGCAGCCGACCTCGCCAAGGGGCACCCAGGTGCGCAGGAATGGGATGACGCGCTCTCCGACGCCCGCTTCGAGTTCCGGTGGGAGGACCAGTTCAACCTGGCTCTCGACCCGGACACGGCGCGGGAGTTCCACGACCAGACCCTGCCGGCCGAGCCCGCCAAGACGGCCCACTTCTGCTCCATGTGCGGGCCGAAGTTCTGCTCGATGAAGATCAGCCAGGACATCAACGAGCGGTTCGGCGCCGACGCGGCCGGCGGTGCCTCCGCCGCGGAGATCTCCGAGGGCATGCTCCAGAAGTCCCGGGAGTTCGCGGAGGCCGGCAACCGCGTGTACCTGCCGCTGGCCGACTGAGTCACCCCACGGGGGCGCGGTCCGGGGAGCACACCCGGACCGCGGTCCCCGGCCCGGTCACGGCGTGACGTCCTGCGGGTACCAGCGCAGTTCGACGGTGTTGCCGTCCGGGTCGCGGACGTAGACCGAGGTCGCGGTGCCGCGTGCGCCGAAGCGTTCCACGGGCCCTTCGAGCACGGTGAAGGATCCCGACGCGAGGACCTGGTCCCAGTCCAGCGGTTCCACGGTGAGACAGATGTGGTCGACGTTGGACCCCTCGGGGGCATGGGCGATCAGGTCGATGATGGTCTCCGCGGTGATCCTCACCGACGGGAACGGGGCCTGTCCGAGACGCCATTCGGCGACGCGTACGGGTTCCAGGCCGAGAAGTCCGGTGTAGAAGTCCAGGGACCGTTCGATGTCCTCGACCTTGAGGACGAGGTGGTCGAAGGCCTTCACGCGCAGGGTGGTCATGTCGTCTCCAGGGCGACGGCGTGGCGAAGCCACGCGCTGAACAGGTCGGGGTCGATCTCGTCGGCACGGCCGAGCTTCACCGAGGCCATCCGGCGGGCTCCGGCGACCAGCCGGCCCGAGGGGTCGGTCAGGTCCTGGCCGCGCCACAGGCCGAAGGTGACGTAGGACGTGTGGGCCTTGAGCAGGCAGACCGGTGTCCGGCCCGGCTTGTCCCCGAGGCTCCAGGTGGGATGGCCGTGCCACAGTGCCCCGGAGCCGTCGGGGAGGACCGAGTCGATGAGGCGCCCGGCCCTCTCGCCGATGTCGCGCAGTGGGCCGTCGAGCCCGTTCAGATAGGCGGTGATGTCCGCGGACGTCATGGGGTCCCCGTTCGGAAAGGGTGTGATGGGTGTGGTGGACGCGGTGGGCGGAGCCGGGTGCGGAGGCGCCGTGCGTGCCGCCTGCCGGGGGATTGATCGGCTCCCTCCCGCCGCCGGGTGGACGCCTTCTACGATCCGCCGTGGGACGGACGCCATCAAGGCATGATCGCTGTACGACCGTTGAGCCAGATTTAACGCTGGGGGGTTCATGCTGGAACGGCTGGAGATCGAGACCTTTCTGACGCTGGCCGAGGAACTGCACTTCGGCCGGACGGCCGAGCGGCTGCTGATCACGACCGGGCGGGTCAGCCAGGTGGTCAAGACGCTGGAGCGCAGGGTCGGCGGCCTGCTGTTCGAACGCACCAGCCGTTCCGTCCGGCTCACCCCGATCGGCCGGCAGCTCGCGGACGACCTGGCGCCCCTGGTCGCCGGGATCGACGCCGCTGTGCGAAGGGCGGCCGACGCGAGCCGGGGGATCACCGGAGAGCTGCGGGTCGCCTTCCTCGGTGAGTGGACGGCGCCCGCGCTTCTCAGAGCGGTCGCCCTGTTCGGTGAGCGTCACCCGGACTGCCGGGTCGACGTGCGGGAGGTCCAGCTCTCCAACTCCCGTGCGAGTCTCGTGGACGGTTCGATCGACGTGCTGCTCGCCTCGTTCCCCTTCGACGGGATGGCCTGCGGGCCCGCCCTGCTGCGGGAGGAACGGGTCCTGGCGGTCGCGGCCGGTCATCCGCTGGCCGGTGAGGAGCGGCTGTCCCTGGAGGTGCTCGCGGACCACCCCGTGGTGCAGTACCCCGCGGTGACCTCGGCGGGGTTCAAGCGGGACCGCACACCGGACCACACTCCTTCGGGCAGACCCGTGCCGAAGGGCCCGGTCGGCGGATCGTTCTCCGAGATGCTGACCCTGGTCGCGATGGGCCGGGGCGTCCTCCCGGTCGGGGAGCACTCGCGGCAGTACTACCCCCGGCCCGACATCGCCTACGTACCCCTTCACGACGCCCGGCCGATCGAGCGGGGACTCGTGTGGAGGGAGAGCAACACCACCGAACGCCTGCGTGAGTTCGTCCGGGCCGCCTCGGACGCGGCCGGTTCCTCCCCCGCGGCCGGCTTCTCCCACGCGCGGGCGTATCGGTCGGATCCACCGACGGCTTCTCCAGGGAGACTGGGCGCATGACACCGACATCGATGAGCAAGGGTGCCAACCTTCCCGTTGCCGCGCAGGCGGTGCGGGTCGTACTCGGCTGGTCCGGAGGTCCCGGCGCGCCGGACGCCGATGCCTCGGCCCTGCTGCTGCGCGCGGACGGGAAGGTGCGCGACGACGGTGACTTCGTCTTCTACAACCAGCCCCGGCATGCCTCCGGCGCCGTGCGCCACTCGGGCAAGCGGCGGGAGGGCGACGGGACGACGGACACCGTCGAGGTGGATCTGCGTGCCCTGGAGCCGGAGATCGAGCGGGTGGTCCTGGGGGCCTCGGCCGACGGGGGCACCTTCGGCGAGCTGTCGGGTCTGAGGCTGAGGCTGCTCGACGCCGGGTCCGGGCAGGAGCTGGCGTTCTTCGACATGGAGGCGACGACGGAGACGGCCTTCATCGGAGGCGAGCTGTATCTGCGGGGCGGCCGGTGGAAGTTCCGCGCGGTGGGCCAGGGGTACGCCTCCGGACTCGCGGGCCTGGCCACGGACTTCGGGATCAGCGTGGACGAGGAGCCGGGTGCTCCCGGGAGCGCGGACCCGAGGAGCGCGGCCCCCGGAACGGCCTCACCGGCATCGAGCATCCCGTCGGCGACGACCCTGCCGCCGGTCCCGGCGCCCCCGAGCACTCCCGTCCCCCCGCCGCCTCCGTCGGCCCCCGCGTTCCCGCCGGCCCCCGCGCCCCCGACCGCTCCGGTCCCGTCGGCACCCCCCGTGCCCCAGGCACCCCCGGCTCCCGGCTCGGCCGCTGCTCCCGGCTCGGCTCCTCGTCTCGTCAAGGGAGAGGAGCGGCTGCCCGTGGACATGCGCAAGCGGCTCTCCCTGCGCAAGGAGCAGGTGGCGGTCAGTCTGCGCAAGCACGGGGCCGTGGGGATCAGGGCCCGCGTCATCCTGGTCCTGGACGCTTCCGGTTCCATGTCGTTCCTGTACTCCAAGGGCGTCGTGGCCGATGTCGTGGAGCGGATGGCCGCGGTGGCGGCCCAGTTGGACGACGACGGGGAGATGCAGGCCTGGACCTTCGCGTCGAACCCCGCCCGGCTGCCCGACCTCGCCCTGGGCGATCTGCCGGAGTGGCTCGAGCACCATGTCCGGGTCGGTGAACTGACCCTGTTCCGGCGGAAGAAGCCGAAGAAGGGCCTGCTGCCGGGCCAGGTGGACATGCGGGCGGTGGGCATCCAGAACGAGGAGCAGAAGGTGATCGCCGAGGTCCGGGCGTTCGTCCGGGCGAATCCGGCCGCCGATCCCACGCTGGTGCTCTTCTTCTCCGACGGCGGTGTCTACCGCAACAAGGAGATCGAGACGGAGCTGCGGGAGGCGGTGGACGAGCCCGTCTTCTGGCAGTTCGTCGGGCTGGGGCGCTCCAACTACGGCGTTCTGGAGCGCTTCGACACCCTGCCGGGGCGGCGCGTCGACAACGTGGGCTTCTTCGCGGTCGACGACATCAGCCACGTACCGGATCCGGAGCTCTACGACCGGTTGCTGTCCGAGTTCCCGTCGTGGATGAAGGAGGCGCGTCGGCTGGGCATCGTCTGAGACGGCCCGAGGACGGCGCGGGAGGACCGCGGGACGCCGTCGGCACGCCCCGGGCCAGCCGTGTGAGGGCCCCGCCCGCACCCGGCGGCCGGAAACGGCCGTACCGGCAAGGGCCGAACCGGCAACGGCCGTACCGGCATGGGTGTACGGGCCCGCGCAGATGCGCGGGCCCTCCCGCCTCGAACCCGGCCGTCGGCCAGCCGGGTCACTCGGGCTGGTGTTCAGGCCCTCCGAAGTCCGGGCTGGTGAAGTCCGGGCTGGAGAAGCTCGGGCGCGGGCCCGCCGCGGGTCCGCCGTCGGGGCTGCTGAACCCCGGCCGGCCGTACCCGAGGTGCGGTATGCGGCTCGGGGCAGCCGGTGCGGGGCGGCCCAGTGCCGCCGAGCCCGGGTCCGCGAGGGCTTCCCGGAGGAACGGCATGATGCCGCGCTCCAGCAGCGCGTCGTGCCAGGCCTCCTTGGCCCGGGCGACCTGTCCGGTCAGCTCGTCACCCGCTCCCGCCTGGAGGGAGGACGAGCTGTTGCGCAGGGCGGTCAGCAGCAGTCCGGCGGCGGCGACCAGAATGGCGGCCGCCGTGACCGCGCCGAAGACCCATCCGGTGGTCAGAAGGGTCCTGGCGATGGCCGGCTCGGGATCGAGCATCCTCAGGACATAGCCCACGAGCAGGAATATGGCCGCGGCCGTCCCGGCGAGGACGGGGGCGAGCACCGCGACGACGGCGACCGCTCCGGCGCCGGCGGTCTCGGTGACCTCCCCCACGGTGGCGGCGAGGCCCATCGCGGTCGTGCCCGGCTCCGTGGAACCGGCTTCCTCGCTCACGACCGGGGCGGACCGCACCGGCCGGCGCAGTTCGCTGCGGACCTTCACATAGTGGGCGTACTCGTCCGACGCGGCCGTGGTGATGAGGGCCGTGGCGTTGAGGGCCATGGTGCGCAGTTGTTCGAGGTTGAGCCGCTGGCCGACAGCGGCAAGTTCCGGGCGGTGTGGGGCGGAGCGCAGCGCCTCATCGAGGATCCGCTCGTATTCCTGGCGGTCCTCGCTCAGCAGGTGCTGCGGAACGCTGTTCATCTGCATCCCCCGATGCTCCGTAGGGCTGGTGGCTCGCACGCTGACGAGCCGTCGGGCAGAAACGGAGGGGAGCCTGCTACGGATAAGCCGATGGTAGAGCGGCGACGGCACGCCGTGACAGGGGGTTTCCAGAAATTGGCCCCTGTCCGGAGTGGTCCGTCGGCCGGACGCCGGTCCGGTGAACGCTCAGATGTCCAGCGGAAGTTGTTGGACCAGCAGCTTTCCGGCCATGGTCACTCCGCCGTCCATCGCGATGGCCAGACCGTCGGCGTAGACGTGCGGTCCTTCGATGACGGGACCCGCTCCGGCCTCGCCGTCCTCCGGGCCCACCTCGCCCAGGAGGTAGGGGATGGGGCTGTGGCCGTGGACGACGCGGTTGCCGCCGTACGCCCCGAGCAGTTCGCGGACCGCCTCGGCGCCCTCGTCGCGGAAGGCGAAGCGCCGGGTGAACTTGCGGAACAGGTCCCAGCAGTCCTCGGCGTCGTTGCGGGTGAGGGTTTCGCGGACGGTGTCGTTGACCGCTTCGATGGAGTCGCCGTAGTCGAGGTAGGCGGTGGTGTCGGAGTGCACCAGGAGGTGTCCGTCGACCAGTTCCATGGCGTCGAGGCGGGCCATCCACTGCAGGTGGTGGTCCTGGAGTCGGTCCATGTCGGTCTTCTGGCCGCCGTTGAGGAGCCAGGCGGCCTGGAAGGTGGCGGTGCCGGCGCCGGAGCTGACCGGGGTGTCGCCGAACCGCTTGGCGCCGAGGAGCAGCAGCTCGTGGTTGCCCATGAGCGCCTTGCAGTAGCCGCCGGCGGCGGCGGCCTCGGCGGACAGCCGCATCACGAGGTCGATCACGCCGATGCCGTCCGGGCCGCGGTCGGTGAAGTCGCCGAGGAACCACAGGCGCGAGGTGCCGGCCGACCAGTTTCCGGCTGCGTCGACGAGGCCCTTGGCCTGGAGCGCGGCGAGAAGCTGGTCGAGGTAGCCGTGCACGTCCCCGACCACGTACAGCGGGCCGGGTCCGGCGCCGGGTGCCGGGGCGGGTGCGCCGGAGGGATCGACGGCGACCTGCTGGGTGTCGCCGCGGTTGATGACCGGCAGATCGCGCTGCGTGGGCGTGTACCCCTCGGAGAACTCTCCCGGGAACTCCGCCGGAGCCTCCCCCGACGCGTACGGGGCGGACTCTCCCGCCGCGTACCGCGCAGTCATGGGTCCGGCGCTCTCGCCGTGAGGCGTGTTCTGCGCATACGGACCGGTCTCGTGGACGTACCCGGGCACCCGGAAGTCGCGCAACGTCGCCGTCCGCACCACCTCGGGTCCCTGACCGGCCCCCTGAGTCATCGACCCCTCCACCACCATCGCGCCGCATCTGCACCGGTTCGGACTGCCTGGTCGCAGCGGCCCGCGGTGTCGTCCGCCCATCATAGGAATGCGGATCGCGCCATGTGATGACCCAGGGGTGGTGAATCGGAACAGGAGCCCAGTTCACCGCGGTTTTCGCCCGAATTGGGCGGGGCTCGCCCCGCCCAATTCGGATCGTTCCTCAGCCCTGCTCGGGTGATCGGGGCGGACTGACGGTCGTCCGGGGCGACCGCCGCTGCGACGAGGTCCGCACGATCAGCTCCGTGGGTATCACCTGCTCGACCGGTTGGTCCGATTCGACCCCTTCGATGGCGTCGATCAGCAACTGGACGACCGCCGTGCCGATTCTGCGCGGTTTGAGGGACAGCGTCGTGACGGGCGGCTCGGTGCTGGCGTAGACGTTCGACTCGCTGCAGCACACCAGAAGCAGGTCGTCGGGTACGCGCAGACCGTAGCGGCGGGCGGCCGCCAGCAGGTCGGTGCCGTTCGGGTCGAAGAGGCCGTAGACGGCGTCCGGCCGGTCGGGCCGGGCGAGGAGCCGGTCGGCGGCCACCGCTCCGGCGCACGGATCGTGCGCCGGATACGCCTCGTACACCGGATCCTGGCCCACGCGCTCGCACCAGCGAAGGTACGCGGTGGTGGAGAGGCGGGTGTACGTGTCCGTGGTGGTGCCGGTGAGGAGGCCGATGCGGCGGGCGCCGGCGTCGGCCAGGTGGTCGAGGATGCCGAGGACGGCGGCCTCGTGGTCGTTGTCCACCCAGGCGGTGACAGGGAGCGATCCCACGGGCCGGCCGTCGGAGACGACGGGCAGCCCCTGGCGGACCAGCTCGCTGACGACCGGATCCTGGTCGGACGGGTCGATGACCACGGTTCCGTCCAGGGCGACGTTCGACCACACGTCGTGGCGGGACGTCGCCGGGAGGATGACCAGGGCGTATCCCCGGGCGAGCGCGGCCGAGGTGGCGGCTCTGGCCATCTCGGCGAAGTACGCGAACTCGGTGAAGGTGAAAGGTTCATCCCCGTACGTGGTGACGGTCAGGCCGATCAGGCCCGACTTGCCGGTACGGAGGGTTCGGGCCGCGGCCGAGGGGCGATACCCCAGCCGGTCGGCGACTTCGCGGACATGGCGTCGGGTGGCGTCCGGGAGCCGTCCCTTGCCGTTGAGGGCGTCGGACACGGTTGTGATGGAGACCCCTGCTGCCGCGGCCACGTCTCTGATGCCCGCCCGGCCCGGCCGACCGCCTCGGCGGGAGGTCTCCGCCCGGCTCACCTGGTGCTTCCCTGCTGCTGTCATGGCGAGCCGATAGTAGGGCTCATGCGGTGGGGTAGTGCGGACGCATATGCACGCGTTGACAGGCACGTTTCTGCATGATCGAAATGCGCTAACTCCCTGCGAAGCGAAGGTAGTTGAACAATCCCATCCCGATACGTGACTTGTCGGCGCGTGCGAGCCTGCCAAGCGGGCCATGTTTCGAAGAGGTCTCAACTCACCTGTACGAGGGATGCGCGCCACGGCGCGAGCCACCGGCGCATGTGGTAGCAGTCGACGCGCCCCCTTTTCGTACGACTTCGTACGAGGAAGACCTCCCGGCGGGCGTCCGCGACGGCCCGGGCCGGTGTCGCCGGCGTCCGCGGACGATCACCCGGCGGGCACGTGGCGGTGTCGGGTTGTCCACAGGCCATTCGCAGGGGAGCGGAATCCTCATAAGGTGAGAAGCATTGGTAGCCGGTGGTGGTCATGAGCCGCTGGTGGTCACGAGGAGGACTGCGGTGAGCGACACGAACCCCAAGCTGCGTGCCGAGCTGGCGGGTATCCCCACCTACAAGCCCGGGAAGCCGGCCGCCGCCGGTGGCGCCGTGGCGTACAAGCTGTCCTCCAACGAGAACCCGTATCCGCCGCTTCCGGGTGTGGTGGAGAGCCTGACCGCGGCGGCCGGTTCGTTCAACCGCTACCCGGACATGGCGTGCACGGGTCTGATGAACGAGCTGGCGGACCGTTTCGGCGTGCCCGTCTCGCACCTGGCGACGGGCACTGGCTCGGTCGGTGTGGCGCAGCAGCTCCTGCAGTCCACGAGCGGCCCTGGTGACGAGGTCATCTACGCCTGGCGCTCCTTCGAGGCGTACCCGATCATCACGCAGATCAGCGGGGCGACCTCGGTGCGGGTGCCGCTGACCCCGGGCGAGGTGCACGACCTGGATGCGATGGCCGACGCCATCACCGACCGGACGCGGCTGATTTTTGTCTGCAACCCGAACAACCCGACCGGCACGGTGGTCCGCCGGGCCGAGCTGGAGCGGTTCCTGGACCGGGTGCCGAGCGATGTGCTGGTCGTCCTGGACGAGGCGTATCGCGAGTTCATCCGTGACGTCGAGGTGCCGGACGGTGTGGAGATCTACCGTGACCGGCCCAACGTCTGTGTGCTGCGCACGTTCTCCAAGGCGTACGGACTGGCCGGACTCCGGGTCGGTTTCGCGATCGCTCACGAGCCGGTGGCGGCCGCGCTGCGCAAGACGGCGGTGCCGTTCGGTGTGAGCCAGCTCGCCCAGGACGCCGCGGTGGCGAGCCTGCGGGCCGAGGACGAGCTGATCGGCCGGGTCGGCTCGCTGGTCTCCGAGCGCACCCGGGTGGTCGGCGCTCTGCGCGGTCAGGGCTGGACGGTGCCCGAGACGCAGGCCAACTTCGTGTGGCTGCGGCTGGGGGAGCGCACCCTCGACTTCGCCGCCCACTGCGAGCAGGCCGGGGTCGTCGTGCGTCCCTTCGCGGGCGAGGGCGTCCGCATCACGATCGGTGAGACCGAGGCGAACGACATCTTCCTGAAGGCGACCGAGAGCTTCCACAAGGAGCTGTAGTCGCCCGATCGACAACCGCCCTCCTTCCCGGACGGGCTCGTCCGTCGCCCGGGAAGGCGGCCGTCGCCGAGTGCGCAGGGGCCCGTACGCGTTGATCGCGTACGGGCCCCTTGGCGTTGGGGCCGTTCGGCCCCGGCTTAAGGACCCCCCACCCCTCCTCCGTCGAACGGGCATGCGTCATAATTGCTTGTGAATGTGAACGCGTTCACAAGCGTGTCCTGTTGCTCCCATGTTGTCCGGGATAAAGCGGGCACACTGCCGCTGTGACAACGGCGACGTAAGGAGACTGACGACGTGGAATTGGCTTTGGCGCCAGAGACCATGGCGCGATGGCAGTTCGGAATCATCACCGTCTACCACTTCTTCTTCGTGCCCCTGACGATCTCGCTCGCGGCACTCGTCGCAGGCCTGCAGACCGCCTGGGTACGCACGGAGAAGCCGAAGTACCTGAGCGCCACCAAGTTCTGGGGCAAGCTGTTCCTGATCAACATCGCGATGGGTGTCGTCACCGGCATCGTCCAGGAGTTCCAGTTCGGCATGAACTGGTCCGCCTACTCGCGCTTCGTCGGTGACATCTTCGGCGCTCCGCTCGCCTTCGAGGCCCTGCTCGCCTTCTTCTTCGAGTCCACCTTCATCGGGCTGTGGATCTTCGGCTGGGACAAGCTGCCGAAGAAGCTCCACCTCGCCTGCATGTGGATGGTCTCCATCGGCACCATGCTGTCCGCGTACTTCATCCTCGCGGCCAACTCGTGGATGCAGCACCCGGTCGGCTACCGCATCAACAAGGCGAAGGGGCGCGCGGAACTCACCGACTTCTGGCACGTGCTGACGCAGAACACCGCGCTCGCCCAGGTGTTCCACACCCTGACCGCCGCCTTCCTGACCGGTGGCGCCTTCATGGTGGGCATCGCCGCCATCCACCTGGCCCGCAAGCGGCACGTCGCCGTCATGAAGACCTCGCTGCGCCTCGGCCTGGTCACCGTCGTCATCGCCGGTCTCCTCACGGCGATCAGCGGCGACACCCTCGGCAAGATCATGTTCAAGCAGCAGCCGATGAAGATGGCCGCCGCCGAGGCGCTCTGGGACGGCCAGGACTCAGCGCCCTTCTCGATCTTCGCCTACGGAGATGTCAGCAAGGGCCACAACACCGTCGAGCTGTCGATCCCCGGGATACTGTCGTTCCTCGCCGACGACGACTTCAACTCCTACGTCCCCGGCATCAACGACACGAACAAGGCCGAGCAGGAGAAGTACGGTCCCGGCGACTACCGCCCCATCATCCCGGTCACCTTCTGGGCGTTCCGCTGGATGATCGGCTTCGGCATGGCCTCCTTCGTGATCGGCATCATCGGACTCTGGCTGACCCGCAAGAAGTTCATGCTGCCGCAGCACCTGAGGGTCGGCGAGGACGAGGCACCGCATCTGGTCCTGTTCAAGAACAAGGCGCTGGGCCCGAAGCTCACCAAGTGGGGCTGGCGCATCGCCATCTGGACCCTGGCCTTCCCGCTGATCGCCAACTCCTGGGGCTGGATCTTCACCGAGATGGGCCGTCAGCCGTGGGTCGTGTACGGCGTTCTGCAGACGCGGTACGGGGTCTCCCCCACCGTCTCGCAGGGCGAGGTCATCACCTCCCTGGTCGTCTACTCGCTGATCTACGCGATCCTCGCCGTCATCGAGGTCAAGCTGCTCGCGAAGTATGTCAAGGCAGGACCGCCCGAGCTCACCGAGTCCGACCTCAACCCGCCCACCAGGATCGGCGGCGACTCCAGGGACGCCGACAAGCCGATGGCCTTCTCCTACTAGGCTCGGGGAGCTGCTGAGTCATGGAACTTCACGACGTCTGGTTCGTCCTCATCGCGATCCTCTGGATCGGATACTTCTTCCTGGAGGGCTTCGACTTCGGGGTCGGCATCCTCACCAAGCTGCTGGCCCGCGACCGCGTCGAGAAGCGGGTGCTGATCAACACGATCGGCCCCGTGTGGGACGGCAACGAGGTCTGGCTGCTCACGGCCGGCGGCGCGACCTTCGCGGCCTTCCCCGAGTGGTACGCCACGCTCTTCTCGGGCTTCTATCTGCCCCTGCTGATCATCCTGGTCTGCCTGATCGTGCGGGGCGTCGCCTTCGAGTACCGGGCGAAGCGGCCCGAGGAGCACTGGCAGCGGAACTGGGAGACGGCGATCTTCTGGACCTCGCTGATCCCGGCGTTCCTGTGGGGTGTGGCCTTCGGCAACATCGTGCGCGGGGTGAAGATCGACCGGAACTTCGAGTACGTGGGCAACTTCTGGGATCTGCTCAACGTGTACTCGATCCTCGGCGGTCTGGTGACGCTCACTCTGTTCACCTTCCACGGAACGGTGTTCGTCGGGCTCAAGACGGTCGGAGACATCCGGGAGCGGGCCCGCAAGCTCGCGTTGCGGGTCGGACTGGCGACCGCCCTGCTGGCGCTGGCCTTCCTCATCTGGACGCAGATCGACAATGGCGACGGCGCATCACTGGTGGCGCTGATCGTGGCCGTGGTCGCGCTGGTCGCGGCGCTGGCGATGGTCAACGCCGGTCGGGAGGGATGGGCGTTCATCCTCTCGGGGCTCACCATCGTGGCCGCCGTGGCGATGCTCTTCCTGTCGCTCTTCCCGGACGTCATGCCGTCCTCGCTCAACGAGGACTGGAGCCTCACGGTCTCCAACGCCTCGTCGAGCCACTACACCCTGACGATCATGACCTGGTGTGCCGTGATCGCCACCCCGATCGTCCTGCTCTACCAGAGCTGGACCTACTGGGTGTTCCGCAAGCGCATCGGCACGCACCACATCGCCGTGGACGCGTCGCACTGAAACCGATGGATCGGCATGTTTCACGTGAAACGTGCCCTGATGGGCCAAAGGTGTGTTTCACGTGAAACCTATCGATCCGCGCCTCCTCCGGTACGCCCGGGCCACCCGCCGTTTCCTTGTCGCGGTCGTGGTGCTGGGCGTCGCCGGAGCGGCTCTGGTCATCGCTCAGGCGATGCTCATCGCCGACGTGGTGGTCGGCGCCTTCCAGCACGGACACTCCGCCGCCGAACTGCGCACCCCGCTGATCCTGTTGACGGTCGTGGCGCTCGGGCGGGCGCTGGTGGCCTGGCTCACCGAGCTCGCCGCGCACCGCGCGAGTGCCGCGGTCAAGTCGGAGCTCAGGGGACGGCTGCTGGAGCGGGCCGCGTCGCTCGGACCCGGCTGGCTCAGCGGCCAGCGAACGGGCTCCCTCGTCGCCCTCGCGACCCGCGGTGTCGACGCGCTCGACGACTACTTCTCGCGCTATCTGCCGCAGTTGGGTCTCGCGGTGGTGGTCCCGGTCGCCGTGCTCGCGCGGATCGTCACCGAGGACTGGATGTCCGCGGCCATCATCGTCGCCACCCTGCCGCTCATCCCCCTGTTCATGGTGCTGATCGGCTGGGCCACACGCAGCCACATGGACCGCCAGTGGCGGATGCTGTCCCGGCTCTCCGGACACTTCCTCGACGTGGTCGCAGGACTGCCCACGCTCAAGGTGTTCGGCCGGGCCAAGGCGCAGGCCGAGTCGATCCGGAAGATCACCGGTGAGTACCGGCAGGCGACCATGAGGACGCTCCGCATCGCCTTCCTGTCGTCCTTCGCCCTGGAACTGCTCGCCACCATCTCGGTCGCCCTGGTCGCGGTGACCATCGGCATGCGGCTCGTCCACGGCGAGATGGATCTGTACGTGGGGCTGGTCATCCTCGTGCTGGCGCCCGAGGCCTATCTGCCGCTCAGGCAGGTGGGAGCCCAGTACCACGCCGCCGCCGAGGGGCTCGCGGCCGCCGAGGCGATCTTCGAGGTGCTGGAGACCCCCGCGCCGCGGTCCGGTTCGCGGATCGTGCCCGCGGGGGAGATCGTCTTCGACGGCGTGACCGTGTGCTACCCGGGACGCACCACCGACGCGGTCTCGGACGTCTCCTTCACCGTCGAGCCCGGTGAGACGGTCGCCCTCGTCGGCCCCAGCGGCGTGGGCAAGTCGACCCTGCTGAACGTTCTGCTCGGGTTCGTGGAGCCCACCGCCGGCCGCGTGAGCGCCGGGGGAGCCGATCTCACGGACGCCGACCTCGTCGCATGGCGCTCGCGGATCGCCTGGGTGCCGCAGCGTCCCCACCTGTACGCCGGAACCATCGCCGAGAACGTACGGCTGGCACGGCCCGACGCCGACGACGCGGCGCTGCGCCGGGCGCTCGCCGACGCCGGCGCGGCGGAGTTCGTGGACGCCCTGCCCGCCGGGGTGGACACGGTCCTCGGCGAGGAGGGCGCCGGCCTGTCGGCCGGGCAGCGCCAACGCCTGGCCCTCGCGCGGGCGTTCCTCGCGGACCGGCCCGTGCTGCTGCTCGACGAGCCGACGGCCTCGCTCGACGGGGCGACCGAGGCCGAGGTCGTCGCGGCGGTCCGGCGGCTGGCCGTGGGGCGGACCGTCCTGCTGGTCGTGCACCGGCCGGCCCTCCTGGACGTCGCGGACCGGGTGGTCCGCCTGGAGGCCGCCGTCGTCGGCGCGCCGAGGCCCGCGCCCGAGGCCGACCCCTCCGGCTCCCCGAAGCCGACGGACAGCACCCAGCCGACCGCGCCGGAAAGCCTGTCCCCGGCCGAGGCACCCGTCGTGATGCCCCGGGGCCGCGACGGCGTGCTCGCCCGGGTCCGGGCGATGGCGGCACCCCGGCGGGGGCCGCTCGCGCTCGCCCTGTTCCTCGGCAGCCTCGCGCTCGGGAGCGCCGTCGGCCTGATGGCGACCTCCGGCTGGCTCATCTCACGAGCCTCCCAGCAGCCGCCCGTCTTCTACCTGATGGTGGCCGTCACGGCCACCCGGACGTTCGGCATCGGCCGGGCGGTGTTCCGGTACGCGGAACGGCTCGTCTCGCACGACGCCGTGCTGCGGATGCTGGCCGACACCCGGGTCGCCGTCTACCGGCGCCTGGAACGGCTCGCGCCCGCCGGGCTGCGGACCACCCGGCGCGGCGACCTGCTGTCGCGACTCGTCGCCGATGTCGACGCCCTCCAGGACTACTGGCTGCGCTGGCTGCTGCCGGCCGGAGCCGCGGTCCTGGTCTCCGCCGCCTCCGCTGGGTTCACCGCCTGGCTGCTCCCCGAAGCCGGCGCCGTGCTCGCCGTCGGTCTGCTGGCCGCCGGAGCCGGAGTCCCCCTGGTGACCGGTGCCGTCGCGCGCCGCGCCGAACGCCGGCTGGCCCCCGCCCGCGGGGCGCTGGCCACCCAGGTGGCCGATCTGCTCACGGGGACCGCCGAACTGACCGTCGCGGGCGCGCTGCCCGCCCGTACCGCCCAGGCGCGGCAGGCCGACGGCGTCCTCACGAGGATCGCCTCCCGCGCCGCCACCGCGACCGCTCTCGGCGACGGACTCACGGCACTGGTCTCCGGGCTCACCGTCGCGGCCACCGCCCTGGTCGGCGCCCAGGCGGTCGCCGCGGGCCGCCTGAACGGCGTGCTCATGGCCGTCGTCGTCCTCACCCCGCTCGCCGCCTTCGAGGCCGTCATGGGACTGCCGCTCGCCGTCCAGTACCGGCAGCGGGTGCGCAAGAGCGCCGAGCGCGTGTACGAGGTGCTGGACGCCCCCGATCCCGTACACGAGCCCGTACAGCCGCGGCCGGCGCCCGCGTCGCCGTTCCCGCTCCGCGTGTCCGGGCTGCGGGCCCGGTACGCGGGCCAGGACCGGGACGCGCTGGCCGGACTCGACCTGACCCTCGAAGAGGGCCGCAGGATCGCCGTGGTCGGCACCTCCGGAGCCGGCAAGACGACGCTCGCGCAGGTGCTGCTGCGGTTCCTGGACCCCGGAGCCGGGACGTTCACGCTCGCGGGGGCGGACGCGTACGGCATGGACGGGGACGCCGTGCGCCGGCTGATCGGGCTGTGTGCCCAGGACGCGCACCTCTTCGACAGCACCGTGCGCGAGAACCTGCTGCTCGCCCGCAAGGACGCGAACGGGGCCGCGCTGCGCGACGCGCTCGGGCGGGCCCGCCTCCTCGACTGGGTGGACGCCCTGCCCGCCGGGCTCGACACCCCGATCGGAGAACACGGGGCACGGCTGTCCGGCGGTCAGCGCCAGCGGCTCGCCCTGGCCCGTGCGCTGCTCGCCGACTTCCCCGTGCTCGTCCTCGACGAACCGGCGGAACACCTCGACCTGCCGACGGCCGACGCGCTCACCGCGGACCTGCTGGCCGCGACCGAGGGCCGTACGACCCTGCTGATCACGCACCGGCTGGCCGGACTCGACGCCGTGGACGAGGTGATCGTGCTCGCGCGCGGGCGCGTGGTCCAGCGCGGTCCGTTCGCCGAGCTGGCGGCCGTCGAGGGGCCGCTGCGGGAGATGGCGGAACGCGAGACGGCCGCGGACCGGCTGGTGGGCGTTGTGGCCCCCCACTAGGCTCGAGGCATGTCAGCGGCGAGGGGCTCCCCCGTCCCGGGCGACGACACGGGCGCGGCGTCTCGTGCTCCGGGAGGGCCGGCCGGCGAGCCGGACGCCCGGGTCCCACGGCTGCTGGAGGCCGTGCGGTCGGTCGGATCGGGACTGGAACTGCACTCCAAGCTCGGCCGGATCTGCGAGACGGCCGCCGAACTCACCGACGCGCGGTACGCGGCCATCGGAGTCGTGGACGAGAGCGGCGAGGGCCTCTCGGACTTCGTCCAGCGCGGCGTCGACGAGGAGACCGCCCGCCGGATCGGCCGGAGGCCCGACGGCCACAAGGGGCTGCTGGGCGCGCTCATCCGCGACCCCGATCCGGTGCGCCTGGCGAACCTGACCGACGACCCGCGCTCCTGCGGCTTCCCGGCCGGCCATCCGGCGATGCGCAGCTTCCTCGGCGTACCGATCCGGGTCCAGGGGGAGATCTTCGGAAACCTGTACCTCACCGAGAAGCGCGACGGCGGCGCCTTCGACGACGACGATCTCCACATGGTCCGGGTGCTCGCCACGGAGGCGGGTATCGCCATCGGCAACACCCGCCTGTACGAAGCGGCCAAGCAGCGGGAGCGCTGGATCGACGGCTCGGTGGCCGTCACCACCGCGCTGCTGGCGGGCGGCGACGCCGAGGACGCGCTGCAGATCGTCGCCGAACAGGCCCGCCGGCTCTCCGGCTCCGCGGCCGGGATCGTGCTGCTCCCCGCCGAGGAGGGCGGCCTTGAGGTCGTCGCGGTGGCCGCGGACCACCCGTCCGACGCGCTGGGCGTGATCGTTCCGCCGGAGAGCGAACTGGTCGCCGAACTCCGCGACGGGAACCCGGTGTTCCTGGCGGACGCGTCCGCCGACCCGCGGCTGCGGACGGATCTCACCCACGGCTACGGGCCCGTCATGATGCTCCCCCTGGAGAGCGACGGCAGGGTCCTCGGCGCCCTCCTGACCCCGAGGCCGCGCGACGGACGCCAGTTCACCGAGACCGAGCGGACCGTCGCCACGCAGTTCGCCTCCCAGGCGGCCCTGGCGCTGATGATGGCCGAGACCCAGCGCGACCGGGAACGGCTCGCGGTGTACGAGGACCGCGACCGGATCGCCCGCGATCTGCACGACCTGGTCATCCAGCGGCTGTTCGCCACCGGCATGATGCTGGAGAGCGCGCAGCGCCGGTCGAACGTGCCCGAGGTGCGGCGCGGTGTCGGCAAGGCGGTCGACGAACTCGACGTCACCATCCAGGAGATCCGCACCGCGATCTTCGCGCTCCGGCAGGGCCCAGCCGAGACGCCGTCCGGGCTGCGCACCCGCGTCCTGCGCGAGATCAACATGGCCGCCGTCCCCCTCGGGTTCCACCCCGGACACCACTTCACCGGGCCGGTCGACACGCAGGTCGGCGAACTCACCGCCAAGAACCTCATCGCCGCGCTGCGCGAAGCCCTCTCCAACGCCTTCCGGCACGCGGGGGCCTCCCGGATCGAGGTGTCCGTCGACGCGGACGTCCCGTTGCCGGACGGGCGGCCCGGTGTGCGTCTCGCGGTCGCGGACGACGGGGTCGGCATTCCCGAGGGCGGCCGGCGCAGCGGTCTGAAGAACCTCAAGCGGCGGGCCGAGTCGCTGGGCGGGGAGAGTTGGTACGGGCCCGGGCTCGGCGGGGACGGCGGCGGTACGACGGTGGTGTGGCAGGTGCCGCGCTGAATCGCCTTGCGCGGGTGCCTCGTTCATGATCGGTGGTGCCCGACGCGGCCCGCTCGCTGGGCCCGCATCAATCCGAACTCAACTCGTCGAGATCGGCCCCTGAGGAGCCGTCAGGCCCGGCCGCTGGGCCATTCGTGACGTCCTGTCCCCCAGGTGTACCCCTTGAACGGGCCGGGCCCGAAGGCGCGGGCCACGATCGCTGTCATGCGCTCCTCTCGCCGCCATCCCCTTCTCGTACCCGCTCTGCTGTCCGCTCTCGTGACCCTCGCGGCCTGGCCGGCGGTGGCCGACGGTGACGGCGACGGCGCGGACCTCGACATCAGCGCCCAGGTGGCGCGGCTGTACGAGGACGCCTCGGTCGCGACGGGACAGTACGAGGCGGGGCGGCAGGACGCCGAGGCGCAGCGGGGCCGGGCGGAACAGGCCGAGCGCCGTCTCGTCCGGGAGCGGCAGGAGATCGCGGTGCTGCACGAGGACCTGGGCCGTATCGTGCGCGCCCAGTACCGGCAGGGCGGCGGGCTGCCGTACACGGCACAGATCCTGTTCGCGAAGGACCCCGACGGTCTGATGCGCGGTCAGCACGCCGTGCGACGGGCCGATCTGGCCGTCGCCGGCGCCGTCGCGAAGAGCAGGCGTGCCGAGGTGCGGCTCGCGGCGGACGAGGCGAAGGCCCGCTCCGAGTGGCAGGTGCTGGAGAAACGGAGGGGGGAACTCGCCGCGGTCAAGCGGACCATCGAGGCCAAGCTGGACGAGGCGAGGTCGGCGCTGCAGAGCCGGGCGGACGCCTCCGTGGCGGCCGGTTCCTGTCGCGGGGCGGTCCGTCTCGACCAGCCGCCGACGGCGTTCACGAACGCGTGGGTCGCGCCGGTGGAGACGTACGAACTCTCCGCGGGATTCGGCAGCGGAGGCGAGCACTGGGCGCACCGGCACACCGGGCAGGACTTCGCCGTGCCCATCGGCACCCCGGTGCGGGCTGCCGGGGCCGGCCGGGTGGTGAGGGTGTCCTGCGGCGGCGCGTTCGGCATCGAGGTCGTGGTCGAGCACCCCGACGGCTACTACACGCAGTACGCGCATCTCGCGTCGGTCGCCGTCGACCAGGGGCAGCGGGTCGCGACGGGCGAGTGGATCGGCCAGTCGGGCACGAGCGGCAACTCGACCGGTCCGCATCTGCACTTCGAGGTGCGGGTGACGCCGGACATGGGATCGGCGGTCGACCCGGTCCCGTGGCTGGCGGAACACGGGGTCGTCGTCTAGGGCCGGGCCCGTCGAGTCCTCCGGCACGGATGCCGGAGGACCTCCGTCGGATCGGGCCAGGGCTACGCGCGGTCCGCCAGGATCCTCTCGATCACGACCGCCACACCGTCCTCGTTGTTCGCGACCGTGCGGCCGGAGGCGGCGGCGATCACGGCGGGGTGGGCGTTGCCCATGGCGTACGACCGGCCCGCCCAGGTGAGCATCTCGACGTCGTTCGGCATGTCGCCGAAGGCGACGACCTCCTCGGGCGTGATGCCCCGCTCGGCGCAGCACAGCGCGAGGGTGCTGGCCTTGGAGATGCCGGGACCGCTGATCTCCAGCAGGGCGCTGGGGCTCGACCGGGTCACGTTCGCCCGGTCCGCGATGGCGGGGCGGGCGACGGCGAGGAATTCGTCCGGGTCCATCTCCGGGTGGAACGCGAGCACCTTGAGCACCGGCTGATCGGCGTCCAGCGCGTCCTCGGCGAGGAGCTTCTCGGCGGGCAGGACGATCTCCGGGGGTTCCATGTGCATCAGGGGGTAGCCCGGTTCGAGGTGGAGGCCGTACGTCCGCTCGACGGCGCACACCGTGCCGGGCGCGGCGGTCCGCAGGATCCGGATGACGTCCAGCGCGGTGTCGGGCGTCAGTTCACGGATCTTGACGAAGCGGTGGCTGCCGGGGCCGCCGTGCAGGTCGACCACGGCGGCGCCGTTGCCGACGATGGCCAGGCCGTGCCCGTGGACGTGGTCGCTGACGACGTCCATCCAGCGGGCCGGGCGGCCGGTGACGAAGAAGACCTCGATGCCGGCCTGCTCGGCGGCGGCGAGGGCGGCGATCGTGCGGTCGGACACCGATTTGTCGTCGCGCAACAGGGTGCCGTCGAGGTCCGTGGCGATCAGCCGGGGCGGGACGGTGGAGGCCGGAGTCTCGGGCCGGCGAGTCGCTGAGGTCACGTGGTCATTCTCCCGCATATATGCGCACGGCCGTGCGGCGGTCCGCACACTTGAGTGGTTACCGTCCTCACCCCGGTTCACGCCGACTCATCCCGGCTCACCTCGCGTCACCCTCGCCCCGCCCGGACCGTCACGGCCCGGGTGTCGTCCCGCTCGTCCCCTCGCCCCGCCCCGCCGTGCCGTCGCATCGGCGGGACCACGGGCACGGCGGCCGGGTTCAGCGGAGCTGGGCCACCGCTTCCATGGCGATCCGCTCGAAGACCTTGGGGTCGGCGGCGAAGTCCGAGTCGGGGATCGGCCAGTGGACGACGATGTCCGTGACGCCCAGTTCGGCGTGCCGGCCGGCGAAGTCGACGAACGCGTCGACGGACTCCAGGGGCCGGCCACGGTCGGGGGTGAAGCCGGTGAGCAGGATCTTGTCGAGCTCCGCCACGTCCCTGCCGATCTCGGCGCAGGCGTCGGCGAGCTTGCCGATCTGTCCGCGAATGGCCTGAACCGACTGTTCGGGGGTGCCCGTCTCGTACAGCTTCGGGTCGCCGGTCGTCACCCACGCCTGCCCGTGCCGGGCGGCGAGCTTCAGCCCGCGCGGGCCGGTGGCGGCCACGGCGAACGGCAGCCGGGGGCGCTGGACGCAGCCCGGGATGTTGCGGGCCTCGTGCGCCGAGTAGAAGTTGCCGCCGTAGGAGACGGAGTCCTCGGTGAGGAGCCGGTCGAGCAGGGGCACGAACTCGGCGAAGCGGTCGGCGCGCTCCCGCGGGGTCCACGGCTCCTGGCCGAGCGCGGTGGCGTCGAAACCGGTGCCGCCGGCTCCGATGCCCAGCGTGATCCGGCCGTCGGAGATGTCGTCGAGGGAGATCAGATCCTTGGCGAGGGTCACCGGGTGCCGGAAGTTCGGCGAGGTCACGAGTGTGCCGAGGCGCAGCCGGTCGGTGACGGCGGCCGCGGCGGTCAGTGTCGGCACGGCCCCGAACCAGGGGCCGTCGCGGAAGGTCCGCCAGGAGAGGTGGTCGTAGGTGAACGCGGTGTGGAAGCCGAGCTGCTCCGCGCGCTGCCATGCGGAACGCCCGCCCTCGTTCCAGCGGACGTACGGCAGGATCACGGTGCTCAGACGCAGACTCATGCGTCGAGCGTAGACGGATCCGCGGCGCGCTCGCCTCAGGGCGGTCCGGGGGCCTGCCCGAGGGCTTGCCTAGGGGCCCGCGCGGCGTCCGGTCCCGCGTCCGGCGGCGGTACCGCCCGGAGTCCGGGATCAGTGCGGAGCGGGAAACCGCAGATAGCGCGGGGGTACGGCCGCGGTCAGCCAGACTCCGTTGGCGCTGACGTGGAAGACATGGCCGTCACGGTGCATGGCGGCGGCGTCCACGGAGAGGATGACCGGCCGGCCGCGGCGGGCGCCGACGCGGGTGGCCGTCTCCCGGTCCGCCGAGAGGTGCACGTCGTGCCGGTTCATGGGGCGCAGGCCCTCGGCGCGGATCGCGTCCAGGCTGCGGGCCACGGTCCCGTGGAAGAGGTACGCCGGCGGGGTCGCCGGGGGCAGTCCGAGGTCGACCTCGACGGAGTGGCCCTGGCTGGCCCGGATCCGGGTCCCCTCGACGGCGAAGCGCCGCTTGTCGTTCGTGGCCACCACGTGGTCGAGCTCGGCGCGGGTGATCCGGAAGCCGTGCGCGGTGGCCGCTGAGAGCAGCGTGTCGATCTCGACCCAGCCGCCCTCGCCGAGCGTGAGCCCGATCCGCTCGGGCTGGTGCCGCAGATGCTTCGAGAGGTACTTCGACACCTTCACGGTGCGTCGTTCGTCCATCGGTTCATCGGCCCGTCTGTCCGTCCGATCATCCGCCTGCTCATGTTCTTTCATCCTCCCAGCGTGCCTGGAGAGAGGCGGATCACGCATTTGATTTTGAGTCGGAGGTTTGATCCACAACCAAGTGACGTTATCCACAGGCGAATTGACGAATCTGTGGACAACGAGCCCGCGATTTACGGTGTTTCGTCAACAACTGCGGACAGAGGCCCGTTTGCCGCCAGTCGGTCCAACGTCCGCGTCTGCAGCTCCCGTTCGGTCGCGGCCGTCACGAACTCCGCCGCCTGCTCGACACCAACCAGGCGCTCCACGGCTCGCATTGTCCCGGCGGCCACCTCCACCGCACGCGTGCCTTCGGGCTCCACCGGCGACTGCCCCGCCACGAGATGGTTTCTCAGATGGCGGGTGGCGAACATCCTCATGGCTCGGGCCAGTTCGGCGTCCACCGTCTGCTGTGCGAGCGGTCGCAGCCGTCGTACGAGCGAGGCCGCCTCGGCCGCGTCCGCGTCGCTCGGCGGACGTTCCTCCAGATAGCGCGCGAAGACGTGCTCCGTCGTGAACTCCAGGAAACGGGAGGCGATGTGCTCGACCTGGCCCCTCAACTCCCGCAGATGGCAGGTGATCGCGGACAGCGGAACACCCGCACGGTGCAACTCGACCGCGGCGGACAGCTCTTGAGGGCTCGGGACGAGGAAGGTGTCCTCGTCGCCCGGAACGGGCTCCAGCACACCCAGCTCCACCGCCTCCGCCACCGCAGCGTCGTCGGGTCGGCCCCCGAACCGCTCCACCAGCTCGGTCCGCGAGATCCGGGCCGCCTCCTCGTCGGTCCACGGCCCGTGGACCTCCGCGACCAGGCCGAGTATCCCGCCCAGCCCCCGGCCCGCGTCCCAGGCCTCCAGCAGCTCCTTGATCGAGGCCAGTGTGTAGCCGCGGTCCAGGAGGTCGGCGATCTGCCGCAACCGCGCCAGATGGGCGTCCGCGTACACGTTGGCGCGCCCGCGCCGCTCGGGACGGGGCAGCAGCCCGCGGTCCTGATAGGCACGGATCGTCCGGACCGTGGCACCGCTGCGGTGCGCCAGGTCCTCGATGCGGTACGCGACACCGCCGGGTTCGTCGCTCATCTCTCCCGCCCTCCCGGCTCCGCGCAGCGGCCGCCCGCCCGATCGCCCCTGTCGCCGACGGCGGGCCGCCCGCTCACGGGCGCGGTTCCACGCGTGCGGTTCACAAGGGTGGCTCCATGCGGGCGATCGCGCGCAGTGCCCGGGGCGCGAAGCGGTGCAGCAGATGGGCGCCGCGCGCCTCCGGGGTGACCGGAACCACCGCCTCGTCGCGGACGACCGCGCGCAGGATCGCGTCGGCGACCTTCTCCGGAGGGTAGTTGCGCAGTCCGTAGAGCCGCGACGACTTCTTCTGGCGCCGCTTCTCCTCGGCCGCGTCGACCCCGGCGAAACGCGTGGTCGCGGTGATGTTCGTGTTGACGAAGCCGGGACAGACCGCCGAGACGCCGATGTCCTTCCCCGCCAGCTCCGCGCGCAGACACTCGCTGAGCATCAGCACGGCCGCCTTGGAGGTGCTGTAGGCGGGCAGCGCCTTCGAGGGCTGGTACGCCGCCGCCGAGGCGATGTTGACGATGTGTCCGCCCTGCCCGCGCTCGGCCATCTGCTTTCCGAAGAGCCGGCAGCCGTGGATCACCCCCCACAGATTGACGTCGAGGACCTTCCTCCAGTCCTCCGCCGTGGTGTCGAAGAACGAACCGGAGAGTCCGATGCCGGCGTTGTTCACCAGCACGTCCACCACGCCGTACTCGCCGGCGACCTTGTCGGCGAGCTTCTCCATGGCCTGCTCGTCGCCGACGTCGGCCGTCTCCGGCCAGGCCGCGGGCGAGCCGATCAGCCGGGCCATCTCCGCCGTGCGGGCCGCGGCCTCCGCGTCCCGGTCGACGGCCACCAAGCGCGCGCCCGCCTCGGCGAACGCGAACGCCGTGGCCCGGCCGATGCCGCTGCCGGCGCCGGTGACCAGCACGAGCTGTCCGCCGAACCGGTCCGCGTACCTGCCGGTGGCCGTCGGCTCGGGTGCGGGCACCCCGGCCTCGCGGCCCTCGTGGACGGTCACGAACTCGGATATCCAGGAGGCCAGTTGGTCGGGCCGGGTCCGCGGGATCCAGTGCTTGGCCGGGAGCGTGCGCCGCACCGCGTCGGGGGCCCACTTCTCCAGTTCGTCGTAGAGCCGCTCGGAGAGGAAGGTGTCCCCCAGCGGCGTGACGAGCTGCACGGGCGCGTGCGCGTACGCGTCGTCGCGGGGGCGGCCGAGCCGGGACCGGACGTTGTCGCGGTAGAGCCACGCTCCGTGCGCCGCGTCGGACGGCAGCGACGCGGTCGGGTAGTCGCCCGCGGGCACCTTCTCGATCCGCTGGAGGATCTTCGGCCACCGCCTGCCCAGGGGGCCGCGCCAGGCCAGCTCGGGCAGCACCGGCGTGTGCAGCATGTACACGTACCAGGACTTGGCGCCCTGCCCGAGGAGCTGGCCGATCCTTCGCGGAGTGGGCCGCCGCACCCGCCGCTTGATCCAGTGGCCGAAGTGGTCCAGGGACGGACCGGACATCGACGTGAAGGACGCGATCCGGCCCTGGGTGCGGGCGACCGTGACGAACTCCCACGACTGCACCGAGCCCCAGTCGTGGCCCACGAGATGCACCGGCTCGCCGGGGCTGACCGCGTCGATCACCGCCAGGAAGTCGTCGGTCAGCTTCTCCAGCGTGAACCCGCCGCGCAGGGGCCGCGGCGCCGTCGACCGGCCGTGCCCCCGTACGTCGTACAGCACGACGTGGAAGCGGTCGGCGAGCCGCTCGGCGACCTCGGACCACACCTCCTTGGAGTCCGGATAGCCGTGCACGAGCACCACCGTCGGCTGCCTGTCGTCACCCAGCTCGGCGACACACAGGTCGACCCCGCCCGTCCGTACCCGGCGCTCGCGCGCGCCCACGAGACTCACTTGTCCTCCGCCCAGCGCCGCACGTGCGGCAGATCGTCGTCGAGCCAGAACGCGCTCTGTTCGGGGTCCCGGGAGTCCGTGACGACCAGGAGCTCCTCGAACTTCGCGCCCGTACCCCGGAATCCGAGATGCGGTTCGACCGCCCACAGCCCCGGCCGGGGCGGGTGGTCGGAAAACGTGTACGGCGACCACAGCGGGGATCAGCCCTCCCGGTGCCCGCGCAGAGCGTCGCCCGCCAGCCCCTTGAGGGACTGGACCCCGAACCCGAACAGACGCGGCGACCAGGGCCGCTCCCGCACCCGGTCCACCTTGTGCGCGATCACGCCGAACGGATACGCCCGGTGCCGGTTGGCGTGGCCCTGCCGCACCATCAGCCGGTCCACGTCCTCGTAGATCTCCCGCAGCGACCGCCGCTCGCGCACCTCGCGCAGGATCAGCTCGCGGTGCGCCTCCAGGTCGGCCATGAGTCTGTCCTGGACGGGGTTCGGACCCAGCGAGCCCGAGTAGCCGATGTCCGCGGTGAAACCCCCGTGCACCGGCGCCATGTCGAGGATGAACGGCATCCCCGGCTCCAGCCGGCGATCGGTGGGGAAGAACTGCAGCGGGATCCGGAAGCCGGCGAAGGCCGTGCGGTCGCCGAACCAGGCGAACGGCAGATGGAACCAGTCCCGCACCCCGCGCTCCCGCAGCCACACCCGCTGCATACGCGCCGCCTCCCGCTCGGTGACGCCGGGCTTCAACTGCGCCGCGACCGCCTCCGCGCAGGCGTACGCCAGACGCTGGACCTCCCGGAACCCCCGCAGCTCCGCCGAGAGTTCACCCGTCATTGCCGTCGTCATGCCACCGCCCCACCTACTCCGCACCGACTGCGGTACGTGCCCGTAACGTGACACTGGCGAATGTGACAGTTGTTAGAGGCTGCGTCAATAGGCCCGGACCGCCTGTGGACGACCCGCCCGGACGGGACCGCGCGGCACGCGGAAGCCGTACCTGAGGCTGACCCCTACGGGCCCGTACGACTGGAGGCTGACGCCGATCCACCTCCGTGGGCTGACGACCCCTGTGGTGTGCGCCACTACCGTCGAACCGTGACTGTGATCGCGACCGAAAGCCTGAGCAAGCGGTACCCCCGGGTGACCGCGCTTGACCGGCTCTCCGTGGACGTCGGGCCCGGTGTGACCGGACTCGTCGGAGCCAATGGAGCCGGCAAGTCCACACTGATCAAGATCCTGCTGGGTCTGTCCCCCGCCACCGAGGGCCGCGCACACGTGCTCGGTCTCGACGTCGCCACCGAGGGCGCCGCCATCCGCGAGCGGGTCGGGTACATGCCCGAGCACGACTGCCTGCCGCCCGACGTCTCGGCCACCGAGTTCGTCGTCCACATGGCGCGGATGTCCGGACTGCCGCCGGCCGCGGCCCGCGAACGCACCGCGGACACCCTGCGCCACGTCGGTCTGTACGAGGAGCGCTACCGCCCCATCGGCGGCTACTCCACGGGCATGAAGCAGCGCGTCAAACTCGCGCAGGCCCTCGTCCACGACCCCCAGCTCGTCTTCCTGGACGAGCCGACCAACGGCCTGGACCCGGTCGGCCGCGACGACATGCTCGGACTGATCCGCCGCATCCATACGGACTTCGGCATCTCGGTCCTGGTCACCTCGCACCTCCTCGGCGAACTGGAACGCACCTGCGACCACGTCGTGGTCGTCGACGGCGGCAAACTCCTGCGCTCCAGCTCCACCACGGACTTCACCAAGACCACGACGACCCTCGCCATCGAGGTCACCGACAGCGACGAGCACCCGAACGGCACGAGCGCCGTGCGCGAGGTGCTCCACGCGCGCGGGATCGAGACCCACGACGGCGGCGGACTGCCGGGCGCCGGACACATCCTGCTGCTCACCACCGAGAGCGAGGACACCTACGACCTCGTCCGCGACGTGGTCGCCGACCTCGGCCTCGGGCTGGTCCGCATGGAACAGCGCAGGCACCACATCGCCGAGGTCTTCACCGACAGCGACGCCCAGCGGAAGGAGGCGGTCGGCCATGGCAGTTGAGCACCCCCTCACCCAGCCGGGTGAGCAGACCCGTATCCACAACATCGGCTACCGCAACTACGACGGCCCGCGCCTGGGCCGCGCCTACGCCCGCCGCTCCCTGTACTCGCAGTCCCTGCGCGGCGCCTACGGACTCGGCCGCTCGGTCAAGTCCAAGGTCCTGCCGATGCTGCTCTTCGTGGTCATGTGCGTCCCCGCACTGATCATGGTGGCCGTCGCCGTCGCCACCAAGGCGAAGGACCTGCCCGTCGACTACACGCGCTACGCGGTGATCATGCAGGCGGTCATCGGCCTGTACGTCGCCTCGCAGGGCCCCCAGGCGGTCTCCCGGGACCTGCGCTTCAAGACCATCCCGCTCTACTTCTCGCGCCCCATAGAGACCGCCGACTACGTACGCGCCAAGTACGCGGCCCTGGCCTCGGCGCTGTTCGTCCTCACGGCCGCGCCGCTGATCGTCCTCTACGTGGGCGCGCTGCTGGCCAAGCTCGACTTCGCCGACCAGAGCAAGGGCTTCGGGCAGGGACTGCTCTCCGTGGCACTGCTGTCCGTGCTCTTCGCCGGCATCGCCCTGGTCATCTCGGCGATCACCCCGCGCCGCGGCTTCGGCATCGCGGCCGTCATCGCCGCCCTGACCATCTCCTACGGAGCCGTCTCCACCGTCCAGGCCATCGCCTTCGAGCGCTCCAGCAGCGGAGCCGTCCCCTGGATCGGGCTCTTCTCGCCCATCACGCTCATCGACGGGGTCCAGACGGCCTTCCTCGGCGCGTCCTCCGCCTTCCCCGGCGAGGTCGGCCCCTCGTCCGCACAGGGCGTCGTCTACCTCGTCGTCGTCCTGGGCCTCATCGCCGGCTGCTACGGCCTCCTGATGCGCCGCTACCGAAAGGCCGGACTGTGACCACGCTCACCATCGACCATGTCTCACGCTGGTTCGGCAACGTGGTGGCGGTCAACGACATCACGATGACCATCGGCCCCGGCGTCACCGGCCTGCTCGGCCCGAACGGCGCCGGAAAGTCCACCCTCATCAACATGATGGGCGGCTTCCTCGCCCCCTCCACCGGCACCGTCACCCTCGACGGCAAGCCGACCTGGCGCAACGAGGACATCTACCGCCACATCGGCATCGTCCCCGAGCGCGAGGCGATGTACGACTTCCTCACCGGCCGCGAGTTCGTCGTCGCCAACGCCGAACTGCACGGACTGGGCACGAAGGCCGCCGACCGCGCGCTGGCCACCGTCGAGATGGAGTACGCGCAGGACCGCAAGATCTCCACGTACTCCAAGGGCATGCGCCAGCGCGTGAAGATGGCGTCCGCGCTGGTCCACGACCCCTCGCTGCTGCTCCTGGACGAACCGTTCAACGGCATGGACCCGCGCCAGCGCATGCAGCTCATGGACCTGCTGCGCCGCATGGGCGACGAGGGCCGCACCGTGCTGTTCTCGTCCCACATCCTCGAAGAGGTGGAGCAGCTCGCCGCCCACATCGAGGTGATCGTCGCCGGACGGCACGCGGCGAGCGGCGACTTCCGGCGCATCCGCCGGCTCATGACCGACCGCCCGCACCGCTATCTGATCCGCTCCAGCGACGACCGGGCACTGGCCGCCGCGCTCATCGCCGACCCGTCGACCTCGGGCATCGAGGTCGACCTCGCCGAGGGCGCGTTGCGCATCCAGGCCGTCGACTTCGGCCGGTTCACCGCCCTGTTGCCGAAGGTCGCGCGCGAGCACGGCATCCGGCTGCTGACGGTGTCACCGTCCGACGAGTCGCTGGAATCCGTCTTCTCGTATCTTGTCGCGGCGTAGGAGGCCGAAGATGTACGACCCCACAGTCGCCCGGCTCACCTACCGGGGCCTGCTCGGCCGCCGGCGGGCCCTCATCCTCGGCGTCCTGCCCGTCCTGCTCATCGTCATCTCCGTGGCCGTCCGGAGCTTCTCCGGAGCCGACGACCAGGTGGCCTCGGACCTGCTCGGCGGGTTCGCCCTCGCCACCATGGTGCCGATCATCGGCGTCATCGCCGGCACGGGCGCCATCGGACCCGAGATCGACGACGGCTCGGTGGTGTATCTGCTGGCCAAGCCCCTGAAGCGGCCCACGATCATCTTCACCAAGCTGATCGTCGCGATCGCCGTCACCATGGCGTTCTCCGCGGTGCCGACCTTCATCGCGGGCATGATCCTCAACGGCAACGGCCAGCAGATCGCCGTCGCCTACACCGTGGCCGCCCTGGTCGCCTCGATCGCCTACGCCGCGATGTTCCTGCTTCTCGGGACCGTGACCCGGCACGCGGTGGTCTTCGGACTCGTCTACGCGCTCGTCTGGGAGGCCCTGTTCGGGTCCCTGGTGTCCGGCGCGCGCACCCTCAGCGTCCAGCAGTGGGCGCTCGCCGTGGGCCACAAGGTGACCGGCGGCGACATCGTCACCTCGGACGTGAGCCTGCCGACCGCGACGGTCCTGCTGATCGTGGTCACCGTCCTCGCCACCTGGTACGCCGGGCAGCGGCTGCGGTCGCTGACGCTGGCCGGCGAGGAGTGAGAGAGGGCTCCCGCGCGCGGTGTCCGTCACGGGCACGCGCGCGCGGGAGCCCTCTTTTCCTTGACAGGGGCTTCACCCCCGCCCGGGCACACTGGCCGAACGGGGACGCACGGCCGGGAGGAACGGGGATGACGACCGAGGAACCGGGAAGGGAACCGGCGGAGGAGCCGTGGGACGACCTCGTGCTCGACGAGGACTTCGTACGGTCCGCCGAGACGACCGAACCGTCGGCCCGCGCGCGCATGCTCGCCGCCCGCTGGCGCGAGTCGGACCCCGATCCGCAGCCCTGGCGCTCCGACGAGCCGCCCGCCGGCTGGTTCTTCGCCAAGGGGCGCCGGCGCAGATGGCGCCGCAGGTGAGCCACCGGGAACGCGCCCTTTAATCGGTGGCGCCCAAGTCGGCGTACGGGCAGAGTGGTTGCTGTCCACGCCGCCGCGTCGAGCCGGCGCCGCACACTGGGAGAGGAGCGCGACGATGTTCATCAGGAGCAGTTCGTCGAGCTCCCGACAGGGCAGCCCGCGGCGGGTTCCGGAGTAGTCACTACCTCCGTCGAACCCGCTCGCAGGGGGAGTTGCCCGGGGCGGCCGCTTCGAGCGCGCGTTCACGCGCGGGCCGCCCACCCGGAGGATTGGCCGAGTGGAAAGGCACCGGCTTGCTAAGCCGTGGTCGGGGGTGAAACCCCGCGCGCGTTCGATCCGCGCATCCTCCGCACAACCGAGAAGCACCGGGAAGTACCGAGAAGCACCGGGAAGTACCGGGAAGCGCCACAGAACAAGGGGGCACAACCGCGTCGACGGTGGTGCCCCGGTGTCCCGCCGACGCTACGGACGCGCCAGCAACCGCTCCAGTACGACCGCGATCCCGTCCTCCTCGTTCGAGGACGTCACCTCGTCCGCGATCGCCTTGAGGTCGTCGTGGGCGTTGGCCATGGCCACCGAGTGGGCCGCCCAGGCGAACATCGGGAGGTCGTTGGGCATGTCCCCGAAGGCGATGGTCTCCGCGGCCTTGACGCCCAGGCGGCGTGCCGCCAGGGACAGCCCCGTCGCCTTGGAGAGGCCGAGCGGAAGCAGCTCCACCACGCCCGGGCCCGCCATCGTGACACCGACGAGTCCGCCCGCGACCTTCACGGCCACGGCCGCGAGCTCGTCGTCGGACAGCGTCGGATGCTGCACGTACACCTTGTTCAGCGGCGCCGACCACAGGTCCGCCGCGTCCTTGATCGGGACGACCGGCAGCGCGCCCTCCAGCCTGCGGTAGCCGGGGCCGACCAGCACCTCGCCGTCCAGGCCGTCACGGCTCGCGGCCAGCAGCAGGGGGCCGACCTCCGCCTCGATCTTGGCGAGCGCGAGACCGGCGAGCTGCCGGTCCAGCGTCACCGACGTGAGCAGACGGTGCTCTCCCGCGTGGTAGACCTGCGCGCCCTGACCGCAGACCGCGAGGCCCTGATAGCCGAGCGCGTCGAGGATGTGCCGCGTCCAGGGCACCGCCCGCCCGGTGACCACGATGTGGGCTGCGCCCAGCTCGGTCACCGCGGCGAGCGCGTCACGCGTGCGCGGCGAGACCGACTCGTCGGAGCGCAGCAGCGTCCCGTCGAGGTCGGTCGCGACGAGCTTGTAGGGGAACGCCCCGGGCCCGGTGGCCCCGGACGCTCCCGTCGAACCGGTGGTGCTGGTCACTTGGAGATCGGCTCCAGAACCTCACGGCCGCCCAGGTACGGGCGCAGCAGCTCGGGAACCCGGACCGAACCGTCGGCGAGCTGGTGGTTCTCCAGGATCGCCACGATGGTGCGCGGGACGGCGCACAGCGTGCCGTTCAGGGTGGCGAGCGGCTGGACCTTCTTGCCGTCGCGCATGCGGACCGACAGACGCCGGGCCTGGAAACCGTCGCAGTTCGAGGCCGAGGTCAGCTCGCGGTACTTGCCCTGGGTCGGGATCCACGCCTCGCAGTCGAACTTGCGGGAGGCCGAGGACCCCAGGTCGCCGCTGGCCACGTCGATCACCTGGAAGGGCAGTTCGAGGCCGGTCAGCCACTGCTTCTCCCACTCCAGGAGCCGCCGGTGCTCGTTCTCGGCGTCCTCGGGAGCGACGTACGAGAACATCTCGACCTTGTCGAACTGGTGCACGCGGAAGATGCCGCGGGTGTCCTTGCCGTACGTGCCGGCCTCGCGGCGGAAGCACGGCGAGAAACCGGCGTAGCGCATCGGCAGCTTGTCGGCTTCGAGGATCTCGTCCATGTGGTACGCGGCGAGCGGGACCTCGGAGGTGCCGACCAGGTAGTAGTCGTCCTTCTCCAGGTGGTACACGTTCTCCGCGGCCTGGCCGAGGAAGCCGGTGCCCTCCATGGCGCGCGGGCGGACCAGGGCCGGGGTCAGCATCGGCGTGAAGCCGGCCTCGGTGGCCTGGGCGATCGCCGCGTTGACGAGGGCGAGCTCCAGGAGCGCGCCGACACCGGTCAGGTAGTAGAAGCGCGAGCCGGACACCTTGGCGCCGCGCTCGACGTCGATGGCGCCGAGCGCCTCGCCGAGCTCCAGGTGGTCCTTGGGCTCGAAGCCCTCGGCGGCGAAGTCGCGGATGGTCCCGTGCGTCTCCAGGACGACGAAGTCCTCCTCGCCGCCGACCGGGACGTCCGGGTGCACCAGGTTGCCGAGCTGGAGGAGGAGCCGCTTGGTCTCCTCGTCCGCCTCGTTCTGTTCGGCCTCGGCGGCCTTGACGTCGGTCTTGAGCTGCTCGGCCTTCTTCAGCAGCTCGGCCCGCTCGTCCGGGGTGGCCCTGGGGATCAGCTTGCCGAGCGACTTCTGCTCGGAACGCAGCTCGTCGAAGCGGACGCCGGACGACCTGCGCCGCTCGTCGGCGGACAGGAGGGAGTCGACGAGCGCGACATCCTCTCCACGGGCGCGCTGGGAGGCGCGAACACGGTCGGGGTCCTCACGGAGCAGGCGAAGGTCAATCACCCCTCAAGGCTACCGGTGCGGATCTCCGGCCAACGACCCGATATTCCAGAGCGTGACGGCTGTCACGGTATGAGTGAATTGCCGGGCCGTGTCCCTTGATCGCCGAGCCGTGTCAAGGAAATGGGGCCTACTCCCTGAAACGGGGCAGACGGCGCTTCGCCGGTTGACCGGATTTCCTTGCGGGAAGCGGGACTTGCTGTGTGGGTTGTCCACAGGGGTAGGGCCGTGATGAGAGTTATCCACAGGGTGTGTGGATGATCTGTGGATGTCGGAATTGATCATTCCGATACCTCTTCGGCAGCCGTGGAATTCCCGGTTCAAACCCTCTGTACAGCCACTTTCGGGTGTAAATGATTCGCCCCATCGGGTTGATCAATGGAAAAGGGTAGACGAAGAGGGACGTGCGAGGGTGTGGACGGACTTGGGTCGAGTAGCCGATTTGTCGACCATGTAGTGCTTCGTTGTCGACTTGTCCCCAGGTCGAGAAGCATGCCTGTGGATAACTCTGTGGATGACGAGAATCGGCAGGCGGGACCTGGGGGAAACGCTCGGACGGGCGGGGAGGCGCCGCTCAGAACCGGCCGTCGGCGCAGCGGGCCAGCCAGTCCGAGGCGGAGGAGAACGCGTCGTCCGACGTCCCCGGCCGCAGCGGGCGTACGTCCCCCAGGGCGACACCGGCGCGCGGATAGGAACCGAGGAATCGCACCTGGGGACAAATCCGCTTGAGGCCCATCAACGCCTCGCCCACCCGGCGGTCGGTGATGTGGCCCTCGGCGTCGACCGAGAAGCAGTAATTGCCGATGCCCTGGCCGGTCGGGCGGGATTCGATGCGCATCAGGTTGACGCCGCGCACCGCGAATTCCTGGAGCAGTTCGAGCAGGGCTCCGGGGTGGTCGTCGCCGAGCCAGATGACCACGGACGTCTTGTCGGCGCCGGTCGGCGCGGCGGGCCTGGCCGGGCGGCCGACCAGCACGAAGCGGGTCTCGGCGTTCGCCGCGTCGTGGATCTCGGTCACCAGGGGTTCGAGGCCGTACGTGGCCGCGGCGAACTCGCCCGCGAAGGCCGCGTCGAACCGGCCCTCCTGGACCAGCCGGGCGCCGTCCGCGTTCGAGGCCGCCGACTCCCACACGGCGTCCGGCAGATGCGCGGCCAGCCAGTTGCGCACCTGGGGCTGGGCGACCGGGTGTCCGGTGACCGTCTTGACGTCTTTGAGCGCCGTGCCGGGCCTGACCAGCAGGGCGAACGCGATCGGCAGCACGACCTCGCGGTAGATCATGAGCTGGTCGCCCTTGGCGAGCTCGTCCAGGGTGGCGGTCACGCCGCCCTCGACGGAATTCTCGATCGGGACGAGCGCGCCGGCGGCCTGGCCGCCGCGCACCGCGTCGAGCGCGGCCGGGACGGACACCATGGGGACCAGCTCCCGCGTCGCGGCCTCGGGAAGCGTGCGAAGGGCGGCCTCGGTGAACGTACCCTCGGGGCCGAGATAGGTGTAGCGCGTCGCCGACATACCGTCACCCTAATGGGCCTCGCCCGACGCGTCAGACGCCCGCGGCGCCCCGGGATCGAGCCCGGTACGCAGACCGGTACCGCGGTACGGAACGCGGTACGGAGACCGGTGCGGAGACCGTCATCCCTCCAGCAGGCGCTGCCCCACGTACTCGCCCTCCGCCGCGCCGCCCGGCACCGCGAAGAGGCCGCTCGACTCGTGGCGGATGTACGTCGAGAGCGCGTCGCCCCGGTCGAGCTTGCGCTGCACGGGGACGAACCCGCGCACCGGATCGGCCTGCCAGCACACGAAGAGCAGACCGGCGTCCGGCGTCCCGTCGGCGTCGATGCCGTCGTGGAAGGAGAACGGGCGGCGCAGCATCGCGGCGCCGCCGTTCTGGTCGGGCCGGGTGATGCGGGCGTGCGCGTTGACCGGCACGACCAGGTTGCCCTCGGCGTCGGTCTTGTCCAGGTCCATCGCGGTGGTCTCGGTGCCGCCGCTGAGCGGGGCGCCCGTGGACTTCTTCCGCCCGATGACGTCCTCCTGGGCCTTGCCCGAGAGCTTCTCCCAGTCGTCGAGCAGCATGCGGATCCGGCGGACGACGGCGTAGGAGCCGTTCGCCATCCACTCCGGGGTGCCGGAGGCGGGGACGAAGATCCGTCCGTCGAAGTCGGGCTCGGAGGGCTTGGGGTTGCGGGTGCCGTCGATCTGGCCCATCAGATTGCGGGCGGTCATCGGTTCGGCGGTGGCACCCGGGGAACGGTTGAAGCCGTTCATCTGCCAGCGCACGCGTGCTGCCGCGCCCGCGTCCTTCTGGATCGCGCGCAGGGCGTGGAAGGCGACGAGGGCGTCGTCCGCTCCGATCTGCACCCACAGGTCGCCGTCGCTGCGCGCCTTGTCGAGGTGGTCCGAGGAGAAGCTGGGCAGGGGGTCCAGGGCGACCGGGCGCTGCTTCTCCAGGCCCGTACGGGCGAAGAAGCTGTGGCCGAAGCCGAAGGTCACGGTGAGCGAGGACGGGCCGGCGTCCCGTGCGACGCCCGTGTCCTCGTGCGCCGCGGCCTCGCCCGCCATGAGCCGCCGCGCCGTGACCGACCAGCGGCGCAGCAGGGCGGCGGCCTCCCCGCGGCCCGCGCCGGCCGTCAGGTCGAAGGCGACGAGGTGCCCGCGCGCCTGGAGTCCGGTGGTGATGCCCGGCTGATGTTTCCCGTGAAACATTGCCATGTCCGCGCCGACGGAGGTCAAGGGGACGGTTTTCGCGGGGGAGGGCGCCGCCGCGTAGCCCACGGCCGCGCCCGCCGCTCCGAGGGCGAGCCCGGTGGCGCCGGCGGTGCCGAGCAGCCGGCGCCGTGACATGACTCCCTGTGAGGCGTCGCCCGACGACGCCGTGCCGGGGGACGCCCCGGAGGACGGGTCCGTCCGGTCGGAGCGGGCGGAGGTCCCGGGGGTGGACTGGTCAGCCATGGTCAGGTTCAGCCGATCTGCGCGTTCTTGTTCACGGTGGCCTGGTCGATGTCGGAGGTGCGCACGGTCACCGCGATCTTCCAGTCGCCCGCCATGGGGATCTGCACGGCGCTCGCCGCCCAGTGTCCCGTGGCGACCCGGTCGGGGGTCACGGGCAGCGGGCCGATGTCCTTCGCCGTGAGGGTGAAGGCGACCTTCACCTCGGGGACGTCGAAGGCCTTGCCGTTCGGCCGGACCACGAAGACGTGCATCTGGTTGCCGCCGACGCGGGCCGGGTCGAGGGTGACCTCCACCGTGCCCTTGCCGTCCTCGCCGCCCGTGTCGAAGGGCATCTTCAGGGACAGCGGTCCGGAGCGCTGCGAGGCGGACGCGGTGGCCTGGCGGGCGGCCTCCGCCGTGCGTCCGGGCTCGGTGGTGGTCAGCGCGGTCGTGACCGCGAGCAGGACGACCGCGACCCCGGCCTCGGCGAGCACCGAGCGCCGCAGGCCCGAGCGCTGCGGGTCGGCGTCGCGGACCCGCTTGTCGCGCGTGGAGTCCACGGCGGCCTGCTGCCGGGCGAGCTGTGCGGCGCGCCGGGAGTCCGTCTCGGCGGGGACGGTGGCGGGCGTGCGCAGCTCGCTGCGCTGCTCCACGACCACGGCGGCGGCCTCGGGGGCGGCGGTCTCGGTGAGCTGGGCCGTCCAGCGCCGCGAGATCCACGCGATGCCCACGAGGACGGCCACCAGACCGACCTTGACGAGCAGCAGTTGTCCGTACGACGTGTCGGTGAGCGCCGACCAGGAGCCGAGCTGACGCCAGGACTGGTAGATCCCGGTGGCGACCAGGACGAGGACGGAGCCGAACGCCAGGCGGGAGAACCGCCGGACAGCCGCGGCCTCGACGGGTGTCCGCGCGGGAGCCCGGAACAGGGCCACCACGAGCGTCGCCAGACCGCCGAGCCAGGCGGCGACGGCCAGCAGGTGCAGGACGTCGACGGGCATCGCGATACCCGGCTGGACGCCGGTCGAGGCGTGCTCGGCCATGGCCCAGGTCGCGGCGAGGCCCGCGGCGACGACCGTGCCGCCGACGGCGAGCCCGAAGGTGAGGTCCTTCTTCTCCGCGGCCAGGTGCTCGGCCTCGGAGTCGGGGTCCTCGGTGGCACCGGCGTCCGTCGCCCCGGCCGGTTCCGCCTCGCCGCCGGTCTCGCCGGCCGCGCGCTCGTCCTCGTCGCGTCGGGCGAAGGCGCCGAACAACACCGCGATGAACAGCGCCGCGGCCGCGAGCAGGAGCAGCCTCGACACCAGCGCCGCGCCCGACTTGGTCTGCAGCACCTCACCGAGCAGGTTCAGGTCGAAGATGTCGCCGACCTTGCCGGACCCGACGTAGGAGCCGCGCAGGAGCAGCAGGGCGAGGGTGGAGGCGGTCAGCGTGAGCCATCCGCCGACCACGAGCCGCTGCACCGGCCGGATGCCCGATCCGCGCTGCCAGCAGGCCAGGACGAAGGCGGCGCCGCCGACGAGCACGATGAAACCGGCGTACGACAGGTAGCGCGCGGTTCCGTAGAGGAAGCCCACGGGGCCGCCGCCCACCGCCTGGCCGGACAGCGCGACGGAGGTCTGCGAGGGGGCGCCGACGGAGAAGGTGAAGGCGCCCGAGACGGGGTGGCTGTCCGCCGACACCACTTGGTAGGTGACGGTGTACGTGCCGTCGGGCAGCCCCGGACGGACCTTCAGGCCGTAGGTGTCACCGCCCAGGTCGCTCGCGCCGCCGGTGTCGACCCGCTCGCCCTTGGGGTCGAGCACCTGGAGTGAGCCGTCGTTCAGCGAGACCTGTTCGGAGAAGGTGAGCGAGACCTGGGTGGGTGCCTTGTCGACCACCGATCCCTGCGTCGGGTTGCTTCCGGTCAGCGCGGCGTGCGCGGAGGCGGGCGCGGCGCCCGCCAGGAGCGCTCCGGTGACGGCGAGGAACAGCAGCAGGAGGGTCCTGAAGCGGGGGGCGATGGTCGGTGTCACGGTGATGCCTACCTCAGCGTCCGGTCTTCGGGTTGTAGGTCGCGGGCTTCACCGGCATGGAGATCCTGACCGTGCCGGACTTGGCGAAGTGCAGTTCCACGGACACCTTCTCGCCCTGTCCGGGCTTGTGGGTGAGCTTTGCGAACATGAGGTGGTTGCCGCCGCTGGCGAAGTCCAGGGTGCCTTCGGCGGGTATGGCGAACGACTTCCTCTCCTCCATCGCGCCGTCCACGGTCGCGTGCATCGTCACGTCGTCCGAGAGGTCGCTGGTGACCGAGGTGAGGGTGTCGGCGCCGCCGGAGTTGGTGACGGTGAAGAAGCCCGCCGCCATGGTGTCCATGCTCGGGGCGGGCATGTAGGCGCCGGTGACCTCGATTTCGGGAGCGGCGGAGGACGACGAGGAGCCGTCCGCGCCGCAGCCCGCCAGTGTCCCGGCGGCCAGGACGAGGGAGCAGAAGGCGAGGAGTCCCGCGCGGCGGCCCGTACGGCGGCTCACGGGGTCTTCCCCTCGGCGATCTTGGGCAGGTCCTTGGTGTAGTCGTCGACGGTGGCGCTCTCGCCGTAGAGCACATAGCCCGCGTCGGTCTTCGGCGAGAAGGCGATGACCTGGGTGCCGTGCACGGAGACGGTCTTGCCGTTCTTGTCCTTGGTCGTCGGCTCGATGGTGATGCCGAGGCGGCGGGCGCCGGCCTGGATCGTGGCGAAGTCGCCGGTGAGGCCGATGAACTCGGGGTCGATGCCCTTGAGCCAGGTGCCCAGCGCGGCGGGTGTGTCGCGGGCCGGGTCGGTGGTGACGAACACGACCCGCAGCTTGTCCTGTTCGGCCTTGGGGAGCTGCTTCTTGGCGACGGCGAGGTTGTTCATCGTCAGGGGGCAGACGTCGGGGCAGTGGGTGTAGCCGAAGTAGACCAGCGTGGGCCGGCCCTTGGTCTCGGCGCGCAGGTCGTACTTCTTGCCGGCCGTGTCGGTGAGCACGAGGTCCGGCTTCTCGAACGGGTTGTCGAGGACCGTGGCGGCCTTGGTGGCGCCGGCCTGGGCGGACACGGCGGCGACCGGTTCGCCGTCGTCGCCGCCACTGCCGCAGGCGGAGAGGGTCAGAGCGGCGGCGGCGAACAGGGCGGCCGTCGCGTACGTCTTCTTGCGCATAGAAAAATGTCCCAGATGTGAGCGCTCCGGTGGGCACCGGGGGTCGGTCGGGCGGGTCCGGGGTGCCGGGCCGGCCGCGGCCGGGGAGCCGTGTCCGCGACTCCCCGGTGCCCACCAGGAGCGTGTGTGTCTCAGTGCCTCAGATGCGTGCGGGCACCTCAGGCCTCGGTACGCCGCCGGCCGGCCAGAACGCCGTACGCCACGCCCGCCAGGCCGACGAGGATGCCCACGACGCCGAGGACGCGCGCGGTGGTGTCGCTGCTGTCGGCGGCCGAGGCGGCCTCGTCGGTGTGTCCGGCGCTCTCCTCCTTGTGGGAGGCGTCCTCGGCGGCGGCGCCCCCGTGGTGGCCGCCCTCGGTCGCGGCGCTGAGCGCGAGGGCCGGGGCCGGGTGCTCGGGCTCCTCCGCGCCCTCCTTCTGCGGCTCGATCCAGCGCACGACCTCCTTGTCGGAGTACGTCTGGACGGCCTTGAAGACGAGTTCGTCGGTGTCCTCGGGCAGCGCGCCGATGGAGAGCGGGAACTTCTGGAAGAAGCCCGGCTCGATGCCCTTGCCGTCGGCGGTCCAGGTGACCTTGGTGACGGCCTCGTTGAGCTTCTCGCCGTGCGCGGTGACCGGCTTGTCCAGCTTGGACTTGGTGACCTTCACGGTCCAGCCGTCGAGGCGCTGGGGCATGACGGAGGCCAGCGGGTGGTCGGCCGGGAGGTTGACCTCGACCTGGGTGGTCGAGGCGTTGTCGCGCTCGTTGGGCACCTTGAAGTTGACGACGGTGTAGCCGCCCTTGGCGGCGGCGCCCTCGGGCTGCACGGTGACGTGCGCGAACGCGGGGGCGGACAGGGCGACGACGGCCGTGGCGGCGACGGTGCCGGCGACGGCGAGACGAGAAGCCTTCATATGAGGGAACTCCACTTTCGGTCCGGTGTTCGAAGGGGGCGCGCGGACGCCTCGGTGTCCCGTGGAAGGGGCGGAAGGAGGCCCGGGGGAGACCCGGCGGGCACGCGCGCGTGCGGCACGACCGCGTCCCCTTCCGGAAGGTCCGTGAAGTCCCGCTCGGGCCGGTGAAGTCGAGGACTCCGGGGACCGGGGGATTTCCGTGGATTTCCGTGAAGCGGCGCGTCGTGTCAGGCGACGAGGGCGAACGTGGAGGCGGGCGGCCCGCGCCGGACGACGGTGTGCTGCAGCGCGGTCGTCCGGGGGGTGAGGGGCGCGAGCAGCGCGGTGCGCGGCGTGCGCGCGATCTCGGGCGCCCCGGGAAGTCCCGTACGCAGGGCGCGTACGAGGGTGAGGGCGGCGCGCAGGGAACGTACGAGCGCCGCTTCCGTGACTCCGTGGGCCGACAGGCGCATGAGCCGCAGGAGGGCCAGGTCGCCGTGGCGCAGCACCCATCCGGCGGCGACGGCCGCGAGCACGTGGCCGAGCAGCATCGGCAGCGAGGGCAGCACCGGCATCGAGACGCCCGCGGCGGCGGGCACGGCGTCGGCGGCATGGTTCATGGACGACGTCATGCCCGGCATCCCGGTCGTGCCCGTGCCGATCCGCGCGTCGGTGAGGATCTTCATGGCCTGCGCGGGGCTGATCGCCGCCGCGGCCGTCCCGCACACCAGGCGGGCGGCCCGTTCGACGAGCGTGGCGTCGGACATCGGCATGCCCGGCGCCATCGCGCCCATGGACGACCCGCCGGCCGCCGTGCCGCCCGCCAGGCCCAGTCCGAAGAGGGTGTGCAGCACCGTCTGGCCGAGCGCGAGGAGCGCCACGATGCCCGGCAGTGTGCGTTCCCGGCCCGCCAGCGTCCCGGCGACCGCGAAGACCGCGAGGAAGCCGGCGCCCAGCGTCCACAGGGGGACGGTGGCGCAGGAGGCGATTCCGTGACCGGCCGCGGCCAGCACGACGCAGACCGCGGCGAACACCGCGGCCCTCAGGGTCCGGAGGCCTGCTCCGGAACGCGCCGAACGCTGGTGGGGGGCAGTCATGGCGGGCTCATCATCGCACTGGGCCCCGACGCCTCGTACGGCAGGTCCGATTGACGGCTTGTGACCGGTCCGTCCTCCGTGCGGGGGACCCCCGAAGGGCCGCCGTCCGGGCGACGGATCGCTCGCGCATACACCGTCGACTCAAGTGAGCGCGTCGGCCGTATGGGCGGCATCACGTCGCGTATGCGATTGCGCACGCGTGGTTGCGGCAATACGTATCGGTATGTCGAGCCGCGGCCGGGAGGCTGGAGCATGAGCATCTGGTGGTCACTCCATTTGCGGCGCGAGGCTGCGAGTGTCCCGCTCGCCAGACGCCTGCTGCTCGGCACGATGGAGAGCGCGGGCGTGGACCCGGACATCTCGTACGACCTCTCCGTCGCTCTCACCGAGGCCTGCGCCAACGCCGTCGAGCACGGCGGGGACGACGTCCGGGGCTCCTCCTGCGAGGCGTACCGCGTGACGGCCTATCTCGACGGTGACCAGTGCCGTATCGAGGTCGCCGACTTCGGCCCCGGTTTTCCGGCCGGCAGCGTCCGCGCCGTACCGCGCACGGCCGGCGAGGACGCGGAGCACGGCCGGGGGCTGTGTCTGATCCGCGAGCTCGCCGACCACGTCCACATCGGCAACAGGCCGGGACGCGGCGGCGCGGTGGTGAGCTTCGACAAGATCCTCAAGTGGAGGACGGCCCCCGCACTGCTGCCGGCCTGACCCGCCGGACGGCAGCCGGCCTTCGGCGGCCGCCTCCGCGTAGGCCGCGTCGGCACCACCCCGGGGTACGCCGGCAGACACGCCGGATCGGCACCACCCCCGGGTCACATCGGCTCCGGAAGCCGCCTCCGGACAGGCCGACGGCCGGGAGCCCCGGAAGGCGCCCGGCCGTCGGTGTCGCTCCGCGCCCTCGCGGGCACGGCGTCAGCCCTTGAGGGACGCCATCCAGGCCTCGACCTCGTCCGAGCGGCGCGGCAGGCCGGCCGACAGGTTCCGGTTGCCGTCCTCGGTGACCAGGAGGTCGTCCTCGATCCGGACGCCGATGCCGCGGTACTCCTCCGGCACGGTCAGGTCGTCCGCCTGGAAGTACAGGCCCGGCTCGACGGTCAGGCACATGCCCGGCTCCAGCGTGCCCTCGACGTACGTCTCGGTGCGCGCGGCGGCGCAGTCGTGGACGTCCATGCCGAGCATGTGACCGGTGCCGTGCAGGGTCCAGCGGCGCTGGAGGCCCAGCTCCAGGACCCGCTCGACGGGGCCTTCGAGGAGCCCCCACTCGACGAGCCGCTCGGCCAGCACGTGCTGCGCGGCGTCGTGGAAGTCGCGGTACTTGGCACCCGGGCGGACGGCCGCGATACCGGCCTCCTGGGCGTCGTACACGGCGTCGTAGATCTTCTTCTGGATCTCCGAGTAGGTGCCGTTGACCGGGAGCGTGCGGGTGACGTCGGCGGTGTAGAGGGTGTGGGTCTCCACGCCCGCGTCCAGCAGCAGCAGGTCGCCGGAGCGGACCGGGCCGTCGTTGCGCACCCAGTGCAGCGTGCAGGCGTGCGGACCGGAGGCGCAGATGGAGCCGTAGCCGATGTCGTTGCCCTCGACCCGCGCGCGCAGGAAGAAGGTGCCCTCGATGAAGCGCTCGCTGGTGGCCTCGGCCTTGTCCAGGACCTTCACCACGTCCTCGAAGCCGCGCACGGTGGAGTCGACGGCCTTCTGCAGCTCGCCGGCCTCGAACTCGTCCTTGACGAGCCGTGCCTCGGACAGGAAGACGCGCAGTTCGTCGTCGTGCTCGCGGGTGACCTTGTCGGTCAGCGCGGCCTCGATCGCGGCGTCGTAGCCCCGCACGACCCGGACGGGACCGGTGGCTTCCGTCAGCGCGGCGGGCAGCTCGCGGACGTCGGAGGCGGGGATGCCGTAGAGCTGCTCGGCCTCGGCCAGGGAGTGGCGGCGGCCGACCCACAGCTCGCCCTGCCCGGACAGCCAGAACTCGCCGTTCTCGCGGTTCGAGCGCGGCAGCAGGTAGATGGTCGCCTTGTGGCCCTCGGCGGCCGGCTCCAGCACGAGGACGCCGTCCTCGGTGAGGTTGCCGGTCAGGTACGCGTACTCGACCGAGGCACGGAAGGGGTACTCCGTGTCGTTCGAGCGGGTCTTCAGGTTGCCCGCGGGGATCACCAGGCGCTCGCCCGGGAAGCGCGCGGACAGCGCGGCGCGGCGGGCCGCGGTGTACTCGGCCTGGGCGATGGGCGTGAGGTCCCGCAGCTCGGTGTCGGCCCAGCCGGACTTCATGCTGGCGGCGAGCTCGTCGGACACGCCCGGGTACAGGCCGTTCTTGCGCTGCTTGATGGGCTCTTCCTCGCCCGCTTCGTCAGCGGCTTCGTCGAGCACGGCTTCCGGGGTCTCCGGGGTGAGCGCCTCCGACACGGTCTGCCTCCTTCATACGACTTTGGACCACCCCATCGTACGGTCGTACTGAAGGGGGCCCAGGGCCGGAAGGCCTGTTACACCGGGTGAGCGCCCTCTCAGTCGAAGCGGGCCGCCAGCAGGACGACGTCCTCGTCGCTGTCCGCCTCGTCGAGGCCGTCCGGCAGCACACCGCGCAGCACGTGGTCGGCGATCGCGCCCGGGTCGTCGCGCAGCGCCCTCGGGACGCTCGCCGCCGCCGCGTGCAGCTTGGCGAAGGCGCGGTCCATCGGGTCGCCGGTGCGGTGCAGCAGACCGTCGGTGTAGATGAGCACGGTCTCGCCCGGCTCGGCCGTCAGTTCGACGCTCGGCGCCTCCCAGCAGGCGAGCATGCCCAGCGGCGCGGACAGCGAGGTCTCCACGAACTCGGTGCGCCGCGGGCCGATCACCAGGGGCGGGCTGTGTCCGGCGCCGGCGAGCGTGACCTTGCGCAGGGCGGGCTCGCAGTAGGCGAACAGGGCGGTGGCCGAGCGCGCGGGCTCGGTGAGCCGCAGCAGCAGTTCGAGGTCGGAGAGGACGGCGACCGGGTCCTCGCCCTCCATGACGGCGTAGGCGCGCAGGGAGGCCCGCAGCCGGCCCATGGCGGCGACCGCGCTGGGGCCCGAGCCGGTGACGGAGCCGACCGCGAGGCCGAGCGCGGCGTCGGGCAGCGGCAGCGCGTCGTACCAGTCGCCGCCGCCGCGCGGGCCGGTGCGGTGCCGGGCGGCGAGCTGGACGCCGGAGACCCGGGGCAGCCGGGCGGGAAGCAGTTCCTGGGACATCGTCGTCACGCACGTACGGGCGCGTTCGAGTTCCAGCAGCCGGGCCAGGTGCTCGGTGGCGTAGCGGGTGTAGAGGCCGATGAGATGGCGCTGGCGTTCCACCGGCTCGGCGGGCTCGTCGTAGAGCCAGACGGCGGCGCCGAGACGCCCCGCCGCCTCGGTGGACAGCGGGAGCGCGTAACTGGCGGCGTAGCCGAGACGAGCGGCGACCTCGCGGTGGCGCGGATCGAGCCCGTCCTCCGAGAGGAGGTCCGGCTGGGTGATCTCGCCCTCGCCGCCCGGCAGTCCGTCCAGGATCTTCCCGTACGACATGGAGCTGCGCGGCACCGTCTCGATGTGGCCGAGATCTGCTCGGGCGAGGCCGAGGCCGATCGTGGTGTCCGGGCCCAGACCGTCGCCGGGTTCCAGCACGACGAGACCGCGCCGGGCGCCCACGAGGGCGGATCCGGCGCGCAGCAGTTCCTGCAGCGCGTCGTCCAGTGTCGCGGTGCCGGCGAGGCGCTCGGTGAGTTCGTGGAGCGTGGTGAGATCCGAGACCCAGCCCGCGAGGCGGTCCTGGAGCGCGGCTCCGGGGCCGGCCTGCGGGACGGCCGGGGACGCGCCCGCGGGGGCGGGCGCCGGCGCGACAGTGTGCGCGGGCGAAGGAACCGTTGAATCGATTCCGGCCACTTTAGGAAGGTGAGGGGCGGTCATGACGTCCGGCTTTCCGACCGGTGCGTTTTGCTCAATAGCATCGCAAACCCCCATGTCGTTCTGCGCCGCTAGCGGTGTCTCCACATGTACACGTACTCGTGAGGGGATGTCCAGCATTGTCCTGCCAGGATTCCTGGTGTCCGTGCGACCGGTGGTAACCCTTGCGGGAAATTAAATTTGGCCTAAAACTGACTCGGGCAACGGCTTATTGAGGTCGACTGGCCTCGTTCGACGGAGCGTCACAGCGGTCGTGATGGGTACGTACTCGGTGAAGGCCAGGGGTGGTTGAGATCCGCCCGGAACCTGGCGACGGACCCGGGCGTCTTAACCACCGACGACCGTGCCCCATCCTCCCGTGGCGGAGGCGGCTAGGAATACGCGGGACGTAAAACGCCAGGCGCCGCCACCCCACGCCATGCCCATGCTTTGGATGTACGCGGTATGGGCGCGGACACAGCCACATGCTCGGCCCAGAGGGGTTCCCCTTGTCTCCAGCAGGGGTGTGATGCGCCAGCAGGTACGCACAGTGAAGTGATCGACACATGGTGTGATGTGATCCTCGGTGTTGCCAGGCGTGCAACGGAAAGGAACGAGCGCTCATGCGCGAGATCCTCGGAAGGCGACGCAGGCTCCTGTCCAAGCGAAACAACGGGAGGCCTGAGATGCTCAGCGCGGCCCTGACGTTCGCGGCCGCATGGCGGTGGCCCGTACTCCCGGGTGTGGCGGCCGACCCGCAGGGGCGTGCCCGCTGCGGCTGCCCCGACCCGGAGTGCACGGTGCCGGGCGCCCATCCCTTCGACCCCGGCCTCCTCGCGGCCACCACGGACGAGCGCATGGTGCGCTGGTGGTGGACCAACCGGCCCTCGGCCCCCATCGTGCTGGCCACCGGCGGCGGCGCCCCGTGCGCGGTGAGCCTGCCCGCCGTCGCGGCGGCCCGCGCCCTCGACGCCCTCGACCGCACGGGCATGCGCCTCGGCCCGGTCGTCGCGTCCCCCTCCCGCTGGGCGATCCTCGTCGCCCCGTACTCCATGGAGCAGCTCGGCGAGCTGCTCTACGCCAAGGACTTCGTCCCCGGCTCCCTGCGCTTCCACGGCGACGGCGGCTACATCGCGCTGCCGCCGTCCGAGACGGGCCAGGGCCAGATCCGCTGGGAGCGCGCTCCGCTGCCCGGTTCGGCCGCCCCCTGGGTGCCCGACGTGGAGGCCGTGGTGGATGCCGTCGTCGAGGCACTCACTCGTACGGGTGTGAGCGCGCCCGAGTTGTAGGGGCGTCCGGCGCGCGGCGCGCCGCGCGCCCTCCCCCGCTCGTTATCGTCCGCCCATGCAGCGTCATTCCGGGGCTCACGGGGCCGAGGTGCCCTCGGGCGGTGGGCCGGACCCCCGAAGAGTCCGCCTGGTGGCCCTGGCCGGAGCCGTGGTGGTCGTCCTCGCCCTGCCGCTGGCCGTGGCCTCGGCCGGCCCGGCGGGCGACGCCGGCCCATCGGCGACCGTCCGCGCGGCGGCTCCGGCGGACGACCGGCCGCCCTCGCCCGGACCCCGGCGCTCTCCCCTGCGGCTCGGCCTCGGTCTCGCCACCGCCGCCCGGTGCGGCCCCGAACTCTCCTCGCCCGACGGCGTCGAGGCACAGACCTGCGTCCTGACGCAGGGCGAGGAGACCTGGGCGCGCACCTACTACCGCAACACGACCGGCGAGGCGCTGAGTTCCGCCCTGACGCTGATGGGCCCCGGCGGCCGCACCGTGCAGATGAACTGCGCCGTGGACGAGGAGGACGACCCGGGAGCGTGCGAGACGCCCAGGGAACGCGCGGCGGGGGATCCGGGGGTCTACTCGGCGGTAGCGGAATTCGCGAGGAGCGGCGACGGGCCGCTGCTGCTGCGCTCGGGAAGCAACTCGGTCCGCGGGCAAGCCGATTGATATTGTTCGGGATTCCGAACATGGAAAGACCCGGTTGCTGGCGACGGGGGATGCACCAGCAACCGGGCTACTCGAACGGTAACAAGAGATCGGCGGTTCGCAAATTCGATCTCGGCTATTCGGACACGGATTTACCTGTCACAACGGGGAGTTGTGACAGGAGTCACCCGTTTTCGAGGCCCTGACGAGCTGACCGGTCGGTCAGTTTCCCGTCCTGTGGGTTCGCTGTGGACTAGCTGAGGGTCACCTGGCGGTTGGTGAGCCCCCCGCGTGCGCGGCGCTCGTCCGCCGTCAGCGGCGCGTCCATGGCCAGAGCGGTGGCGAGGCGCTCGGCGAACTCGGCCGCCGGCTTCTCCACGTCGTCCGCCGTGACACCGCTCGGCAGGTCCCAGACCGGCACCGTCAGCCCGTGCGCGCGGAAGGAACCCACCAGCCGGGTGCCCTCCCCGAGGCTCGAACGACCCTCGGCGTGCAGCCGCGCGAGAGCGTCCAGAAGCCGCTCCTCGGCGTGGGGCATGACCCAGCGCAGGTGGTTCTTGTCCGGCGTCTCGCACCAGTAGGCGGCGTCCACCCCGGACAGCTTCACCGTCGGGATGGCGGCGGCGTTCGCCCGCTCCAGGGAGGCGGTCACCTCCGGCGTCGCGTTCTCCGCGTCCGGGACCCAGAACTCGAAGCCGCTGTGCACGACCGGCTCGAAGGGGCCTTCGGGGTCGAGCAGGTCCTGGAGACGGGGACCGTCCGCCGGGGCGCGCCGTCCCTCGACCGGGGTGCCGGGCGGCGCGACGAGCGCCCGCTGGAGGGTGTCGGCCAGGTCGCGGCTGATGTCGCCCGACGCCGTGTCGTTCTGCAGGCCGAGCAGCACCGAGCCGTCCTCGCGGCGCAGCGCGGGCCACGCCATCGGCAGGACCGTGGCGAGGGTGACCGAGGGGACGCCCTCGGGCAGGCTCTCCTTGAGCGTCAGCGCGACCGTCGCGGCGGGCACCAGTTCGCGCAGCGCGACCCAGTCGCCCTCGCCCGCCAGGCCCTCGAACGGGCGGTGCACCAGCTCGGTCGCCGCGTGCGCGGCGGTGCGGCCGTGGCAGGCCTTGTACCGGCGGCCGCTGCCACAGGGGCAGGGCTCGCGGGCTCCGACGACCGGGATCTCGCCGCCGTCCGTCAACTGCGGCTGCTTGGCCTTCGTCTGGGGTCGCTTCTTGGCCATCGTGGGTGTCTCCCGATCACGGCTCGTCTCGTACTGGCGCGAGCCTAGCCGTTCGTACGGAGACGGACGGGATCCTGTGGACAACGCACCGCGTCGTCCCATCCCCGGCGCCCCGTCCGCGCGTCCCGGTCACGCCCCGGGCGGGGGCCGTCCCGTCGCCGGGTCCGGCCCGGCCGAGGTCGTCGAAGGCGCTCAGTCGAGGTCGTCGAAGGCGTCCACGAATTCCAGATCGGGGATCCCGGACACCCTCGGTGACGCGACGCGCGTAGCGAAGTCGTCGTGCCGGTGCGCCCTTTGCACATCGTCCTGGACGACCACCCACACGGTGACCTCGCCGTGGACGTCGTCCCGGACGCCCCAGTCCTTGGCGAGCGCCGTGATGATGTTCAGCCCCCGGCCGCCGCGGGCCGTGACCGACGGGGTGGCGGGCACGGGGCGGGTCGGGCCGCCGCCGTCCGTCACCTCGACCGTCAGCCGGCCGGCCGGATCGACACGCCAGGCCGCGCGCACGTTCCCGTCGCCCGCGAAGGCGTCGCCCAGGGGCCTGCCATGACGGCACGCGTTGCTGAGCAGCTCGGAAAGGATCAGTACGGCATCGTCGATGACCGTTTCCGCCACGCCCCCCGAACGCAGTTGATCGCGCATCCGGTGTCTTGCTTCCCCCACGCCCGCAGGGCCATGGGGTACGGCCATGCTCGACGACGTGGGCACCTCCTGTGCCACCACCAACGCCACCCCCGAGACCTCCTTCACCCCACGCCACGGTGTGAATGCCCCTCTGGACTGGACCGGAAACCGGCCAGTCGACGTCTGCTGACGCACTCGTAACGATCGATTGCGGAAAGAACGCGCCGGAGCACTCCCTGTGACCGGGTGGCCGGTTCTTGATGGTTTCCGATGAACGATCACGGTGTTTTCCGGGGGGTTGCGGGCCCCGGGCCGGGCCAGGTCAGCGGCCCAGTTGGCGCAGCACGGCGCGCGGGCGGTTGGTGATGATGGCGTCGATGCCCAGCTCAACGCAGAGATCGACGTCCTCGGGCTCGTTCACGGTCCAGACGTGCACCTGGTGACCGGCGCGTTTCAGCCGTTCGATGTACCCGGGGTGGTTGCGGACGATGCGCATCGAGGGGCCCGCGATCCGGACACCGGCGGGCAGCCGTCCGTCCCGCAGCCGGGGGGATACGAACTGGAGCAGATAGACCGTCGGCAGCGTCGGGGACGCGGCCCGGACGCGGTGCAGCGAGCGCGCCGAGAAGCTCATGACCCGTACCGCGGACTCGGCGGGGGAGGCGGGGGCGTCCAGGCCGAAACGCTTCAGCAACTGGAGCAGCCGCTCCTCGACCTGGCCCGCCCAGCGGGTCGGGTGCTTGGTCTCGATGGCCAGTTCCACGCGGCGGCCGGCGTCGGCGACGAGTTCGAGCAGGCGCTCCAGGGTGAGGACGGAGGTGTCCGTCAGGCTTCCCGGCGCGTGTTCCCAGTCGGGCGACTCGTCGCGGTTCTTCCACGAGCCGAAGTCCAGTGCGGTGAGTTCGGCGAGTTCCAGGGCGGAGACGGCTCCGCGGCCGTTGGACGTCCGGTTCACGCGGCGGTCGTGGACACAGACGAGATGGCCGTCGGCGGTCAGCCGTACATCGCACTCGAGGGCGTCCGCACCGTCCTCGATCGCCTTCTTGTAAGCGGCCAGCGTGTGCTCGGGAGCCTCTTCGGAGGCTCCGCGGTGGGCGACGACCTGGATCGGGTGCTGTCGTGCGAGGGTCACCGCGTCATGGTGCCATCGTCGCCGGACTCGTGTGAGGTGAGATATGTCGCAAGACATCCCTTTTGGTAATAAAAGTCCGTTATAAAGGATGGCCTCGGACGCACAGCCACCGCTTATGGTGCCCTGACGCCCTGTGGGAAAAGCTGACGGCGTACAAAAGCACATGCACAGCTGAATCGCGCCGGGCCATCGACAAGTGTGAGTGGGCGTGACCGAGTGCGACCGAGAACAACAGCCGTGGATCGAGGAGAAGAGCTGTGAGCACCGAGAACGAGGGCAACGCAGTACCCCCGGCCCCGTCCGCACCCCCCGTGCCGGTGGAAACTCCCGCTGCTTCCGCGCAGGGCGCCTCGCACCCGGGGGGCGCGCCGACCGCTCCGATCCCCGCGGTGCCCGGCACTCCCGGCGCACCGCAGCACGAGTCGGCGCCCGCGGGCATGCCGGCGTACGCGTCGAACGGCGCCGGACAGGGGGCCGACCCCTACGGACAGGCGCCGACCCAGGGCTCCGCCCCCGAAGCGGGCTGGCCGCCTCCGCCGCCCGCCACCCCGTCGTACGCCGACGGCGGCGGCTCGGGTGACGGCGGGGGGTGGGGTTCCTCCTACCAGCAGCCCGCGCCGAAGCCGAGGAACAAGCGCGGCGGTCTGATCGCCGCCGTCCTGGTGGCCGCGCTGGTCGCCGGCGGTGTCGGCGGCGGCATCGGCTACTCGCTGGCCAAGAACGACGACAGCTCCACCGACTCGACGACGGTCTCCGCCCCGAGCAGCAGCGGCGAGGTCAAGCGCGCCTCGGGCACGGTCGCGAACGTCGCGGCCAACGCGCTGCCGAGCACCGTCACCATCGAGGCCCAGAGCACCAACGGCGAGGGCGGCACCGGCACCGGCTTCGTCTTCGACAAGCAGGGCCACATCCTCACCAACAACCACGTGGTGGCGGACGCGGTCGACGGCGGCAAGCTCACCGCCACCTTCCCGAGCGGCAAGAAGTACGACGCCGAGGTGGTCGGCCACGCGCAGGGGTACGACGTCGCGGTCATCAAGCTGAAGAACGCGCCCTCGGACCTGAAGCCGCTCGTCCTCGGCGACTCCGACAAGGTGGCCGTCGGCGACTCCACGATCGCGATCGGCGCTCCCTTCGGCCTGTCCAACACCGTGACCACGGGCATCATCAGCGCCAAGAACCGCCCCGTCGCCTCCAGTGACGGCAGCGCCAGCAGCAAGTCCTCGTACATGAGCGCCCTGCAGACGGACGCCTCGATCAACCCGGGCAACTCCGGCGGTCCCCTGCTCGACGCCTCGGGCGCGGTGATCGGCATCAACTCGGCGATCCAGTCGTCGAGCAGCGGCGGTCTCGGCGGCTCCGGCCAGTCCGGTTCCATCGGCCTCGGCTTCGCGATCCCGATCAACCAGGCCAAGCACGTGGCCCAGCAGCTCATCCAGACCGGCAAGCCGGTGTACGCGAAGATCGGCGCCTCGGTCTCCCTGGAGGAGGGCACCGGCGGGGCGAAGATCACCGAGCAGGGCGCGAGCGGCGCCTCGGCGGTCGAGTCCGGCGGTCCGGCCGCCAAGGCGGGCCTCAAGCCCGGCGACGTCATCACCAAGCTCGACGACATGGTGATCGACAGCGGCCCGACCCTGATCGGCGCGATCTGGACCCACAAGCCGGGCGACACCGTCAAGCTCACCTACACGCGCGACGGCAAGACCCACACGGTCGACGTCACCCTCGGTTCCCGCGAGGGCGACAGCTGACCGTCCGGTCCTGAACGTGAAGGGGTGCCTCCTCGGGGAGGCACCCCTTCCGCGTATGGTCCGGGCGCCGGGAGCGAGCCGCGCCCCGATACGGGTTGCACGGGCCGCGCCCCGGGACGGGTCAGACGCGGGGCTTCTTCGTGGACGACGCCCCTTTCTTGCCGCTCGCGCGCTCGGGGGGTGCGGGCGGCACGGGGCGCTGCCGGTGGCGGGACGTGCTCTGGCGGGGCGGCCGGGTCAGCGTGATCTGACGGATTAACTGCTGGAAGCAGGTCAACGACGCGAGGGCGGGGACGACGGCGGTGGCCACACCGGTGATCGTCTGGTGGGCGTCGGCCACGCAGAACATCATGGCGACGGACGAGAACAGCAGCACCACGTACCACGAGTGCACGGCCCGGCGCTGGTGCAGGGCCGCTCGCAGGATGGAGAGCGAGGCCACCATCCAGGGGCCGTAGATCAGAAGCGGCCACCAGGGCCCGGTGCCGCTCTGCGCGTTGGAGGCGATGCGCTGCAGCGGTGAGTAGGCCACCATCCCGCTGAAGACGCTCACCATCGACACGGTGGCGGCGGCGACCGCGGCGAGCACGAAGCTGACGGTCTGCAGCCAGTTGCGGGGATTGCGGACCCGAACCTTGCGGTGCCCGGCCGAGGAGCGCCGGATGGGCGGCAGCTCGGCGGTGATCTGCACGAGGTTGTCCATCGGGTCGCCGGTGAGGTCGCCGGTGAACTCGTCCGTGTAGTCCGGCTCGCTGCGCGGGGGCGGCACGGTGGCCTCCTGGTCCGCCGCCGCGGCGTCCTGCAGGAGGTAGGTGAGTTCCTCGACGGGGTCCCAGCCCTGTTCGTTCAGGCCGGTCACGGGATCGCCGTACGGGCCGGTCTCCGTCCCGGCGGGATACCCGGGATGCTGGCCGTAGCGGGCGAACGAGAGGTTCGGGTAGTCGTCATTCACCGGAGTTCGCCCCGGTCGTGTGAGCGCTGTGGCGACGGCGTGGGCGGGCCGCGGGCGAAGGTCTGCTGCCCGCGGCCGGGGCGCACGCGGTGATGCGCGCGCCCGCCCTCCGCCCGGCCGGTACGGCGGGGGACGGGTCCGGGGCCGAGGCCGTGCGGGCCGATGCCGCGAGGGTCGGGACCGGCCGCTCTGTCGTCGCTCCAGAGACGGTCGGAGCGAGAGATCTTGCTTTCGCCATGCTCCGCTAACGCGGCTCCCCCGCCTCCAGGTGTGCGGCAATCGAGTGAGCGCGCGGCGGCGGAAGTATTCACCAAAGCGGCTTTTCGGGTACGTCGGCCGAGGTCGTCCGGCGTGGCGCCGGGCGGCCCCCGCGGGTGCCCGGCCGGTGACTCCCGCGGGCCGGATCGGCACTGGTGGATCCGCTGTGGACCATGCCCCCGCGACCCGCTCGCAGCCGGGTACTCTGTACCCGCTCCACCCGCCTGGGCGGGAGCGGGGTGGGTTGCCCGAGCGGCCTAAGGGAACGGTCTTGAAAACCGTCGTGGCGCGAGTCACCGTGGGTTCAAATCCCACACCCACCGCATGCAGGTCAGCGTAGGTGCTGGTCAGAAGGGGTGCTCCCGTCACCGGAGCACCCCTTTCGCATGCGGGTTGTCTCACCCTTTCTCGCCCGTATCCCAGCTTTGACCAGTGCGTATGGGCCATCTGTGGGCCAGGATCAGGGGGTCTCCCCCTCGTCGAGCGCGCGGGAGATCAGGTCGTTGGAGTGCTGTTGGCCGCCTTTGAGGATCTTCGCGTAGAAGCGGTACAGCACGGCGATGCTGTGGCCGGCGCGGGCGGCGACTTCCGCCGGGTCCACCCCGGACTTGATCCACAGGGAGACTCCCGCGTGGCGCAGGGAGTACGGCACGGCGGCAAGTTCGGACTTGATCTCGCCGGGGGACAGAACCTTTTTTCGTGCCCCCTCCCACATGTCGCAGTACTCGGTGGACGGAACCCGCCCTCCCCGAGCCGCCCGAAACAGCCGGCCGTCATCGGCTGTGCCGTAACGCGCGATGTGCTCTCGGAGCAGGTGCACGAGGACGGGCGGGATCGGCACGCTGCGCGTCGCGCCGCGTCTACGTCGCTTGAGCCCACGCGTCTCGTACGACGTGCCCTCGTCTGTCCATCCCCCGCCCACTTCCGGGCGGCTCTCTCCGAGGATCAGTTCGCCCCATTCCTTGATCGTGTCAGGCGAGGCAGGCGGCAAGGTGCAGTCCGATTCTTTGAGCGCGACGATTTCCCCCGGACGCATGGACGCGTAGTACAGGCAGCCGAAGAACGCGTGAAGGTGCTCCCCGCGGGCTCCGGAGTCGCGGACGGCTCCGAGCAGCGACCGAGCCAGAACCGGATCCGGCACGTACCGGAAGTCAATTTCGTCGTCGTTCTCGGGAGGGGTCCAGTCCACGCTGAGAAGCGGGTTGGCGGTCAGCAGCCGCCTTTCCTCCACCGTGTACCGCAGGACGTTGCTCAACACCATGCGCTTGCGCCTGGCTGTGTTCTCGGCGGCTTTACCTCCGTCGAGACGGAGTGACAGCGCCTCCAGAGCGGGGCGGAGAAGGGTCGGGTCCTCCAGAGCTTTGACCTTTATGGAGTGGGCGGCGATCCACTCCAGGGCGCTGCGGATGTCCGCGGGCGGCTCTTCTGCCGTGTGACGCGACACCCAGACCCCTTCGGGGGACCGGACTGCCCGGAACGCCCACTGGTACAGAGCTGTACGCAGCACTGCCGTGCCGGGCGCTCCCCTTCTGGTAGTGACGAGCGCGGGGGTTACGACGGCGAGCGATTCCGCGATGCTCGCGCGGTGCTTCGCGGCGGCCTGCGGCCACTTCATCAGGACGTACGACGTCACGTGCTCGTACCAGGAAGGGGAGTTGCGGGCAGCCAACTCGGGTGCGGGGAGCCCACTTTCCTCGTCGAACTGTTGCCGGTCACGCAAAGCGGCCATCAACTCCGCTCGTCGGCCGTCTGCCTGTGGCTTGAGCTTGAAACTGCGGGAGTGCGGACGCTCGCCGACTCGCCAACGCAGCTCCCAGGGCTTCGGCCGGCCGGCGCGCTTGCGGATCGACCAGACGTCGACGTCGTACGTGAGCATGTCTCTCCAAGCAGAATGAGGGGCCCGCGCTCAGCGCGGGCCCCGGTGGATCAAGCGGATTTACGCGGCGGACTGCTCGCAGCGGTCCCACCACGTGTCCAAGTCGGCGCGGCTGACGCGGACCTGGCCGTTGGGGAGCTTGCGGAGGCGGGGGGCCTGTCCGCGGGCGCGCATGCGGTAAAAGGCGGCGCGGCTCATGCCGATCTCGTCAAGGACTTCCGGGAGCTTGAGCATCTTGGGGCGGGCCAAGGCGGGACTCCTCTGCTGTTCTCTCGGGGTGTGGTTGGCGTCACAGTGCTGTGGGTCGCGGACCATCGCGGACCACCCCTGTTGACCTGCGGCTTTGTTGACGTCGCGTCCGGGCCATCGCGGACCACCGGTGGACAGGTGGTCCGCGATGGTCCCGTTTCCGGGGTTGATGAATGCGCAGGTCAGGCCGGGTGGTCCGCGATGGTCCGCGACCCGGCGGAATGTGGTCGGCGCTCTACTCGGGTGAGTCCGGAGAGGGGCGCAGGGCGAGCCCGAGGTATGTGCGGATGCGGGTGCCACCCTCGCGAGGGCGAGTGAGGCTGAGCTGAGGGACCACGGAAAGGAGGTTGCGGCCGAAGATCTGTTTCGTGCCGTGGCGGACGCCGTTGTCCTCGGTCCACTCTCGCCATACGTTCCACAGGTCGTCCACGGCGACGGTGCATGCCGGGCCGGTGGTGCAGCGTTCGCGGACGAATGCGCTGGTCGGTGAGGCCGTGTCCTGCATGGTGGTGATCGCCTCGCGGCTGGACGGTGGCTGTGTGATCCGTCCGTTGCGCTGGAGTCGGGCGAGCCCGTCCAGGGCCCAGTTGAGGATGCCGGGCATCTCTGCGGTGAGGCGGTCGGTGAGGGTGGGATCTTCCTTGCCGAGCCAGGACACGCGCATGCTGAGCAGGATGAACCGGTTGGCGATGACGCCGGATGAGTCGCCGAAGTGCGGCAGCTCGTTGGACAGGATCATCAGCCGCGAGGGCACCCGGCCTGTCCACGGTTCGCGGAACTTGCGGTCGATGTCGATCGTGTCGTCACCGGAGATCGTCAACAGCCGCTCCACCACCTGACTGTTGTCGTTCCCGGACAGACGGGCGTCCGAGATGATCGCGAGGGACTTGCCGATCAGCGTGGACAGACCGAAGTTCGTCCCGAGCCCGGCCAGGGTCGGGCCGGCCAGATTCTCCTTGCCGACCAGCGCTTTCAGCACGCGGGCGATGGTGCCCTTGCCGGAGCGGGACGGGCCGACGATGAGCAGAATCTTTTGCTGGTCGGTCCGGCCGGACAGGGCGTAGCCGAACCACTCCTGAAGTGCGGCGATGCTGTCCGGGTCGTCGGGCCAGAGCTGCGCGAGGAACCGTTCCCACGTCGACGCGGTGGCGTCGGGGTCGTAGGCGAACGGCACGGACACGAGGTTGAAGAACTCCGGACCGTGCGGCAGTAGCGCACGGTCCTGAATCCGCAGGAGTCCGTTCTCACAAGCCACGATGGGCCCCTCATCCTGCCCCGTCGCCCCCTGCCCGTCGATCCATGCCGGGACGTCGGTATCCGTGGGCAGCAAGGTGATCGCCCCGAGCGCATCGAGCAGGTTGCCGATCTTCTGCTTTGTCGGGGCCCACTGGTGCGGTTCCGGCTCTCCCTTCTTGTTGACGCCGATGTAGATGGCGTGTTCGAGACGGGTGTACATGCCGGCGCGGATCTGTGCGTCGTCCATCTCGCGCCAGCAGGAGCCGTTCCAGCGCATCCACGATGCCCGCCAGCGCCGGCACACGAGCCGTCCGTCCTCGGTCTGCCAGTCCGCCAGCAGCCGGCGGGCGACGGCCAGGGGGTTGGTGGGTGGGGGCAGTTCCTCGGTCTCGGTGTCGGTTGCGGGGCGGTTCATCATGCGGCCGTCCTCCCTTCGGCGAGCGGGGCGGGTGTTCCGGTGCAGACGGATCGGTGGGCGCCGTAGTCGGCGACCAGTGCGGCCACGGCGTGGGCTCCGGTAGCGGTGCGGGTCTGCCCGCACGGGCAGGCGTAGGCGGCGTTCGGGGTGCTGCCGTGCCGCTTTGACCAGCGGGCCCCGTCGTTGGGGTGGCGGTAGACGGGCGGGGCGAAGATGCGGATGCCGGGGCGGTCTGGTGTGGGGTTGTTCGTGTCGCTCGTGTGCGGGTCAGAGCTTGTTCGGACGCCCTGACGGGCGGCGCCTTTCGGCTCGCCCACGGCCACGGTGTCCACAGGCTGTGGAGCGGCGTGCGGGGTGGTGGTGATGCTCTTCAGAGGGGGATGGCGGGGGATGCTCATGCCGTCCGCCGGCTGCTCTGGTTGTGGGCGATCGACCAGTCCAAAGCGCTCCGCAGCGTGGAGCGGCATTCGGACGCGGACAGTCCGGCCGCTTCGCCCCCCGCCTGAAGAGCCTGCTCCACCACGTCCCGGGGTAGGTCGCCCCACGCGACGAACCGTCCCAGAGCGCGTGCGGCTCGGAACAACTTTGCTTCCCGCGACCCGACTTGAGCCGCGGCCACATTCCGCGTCTCCGCGGCAAGCGCTACATCCGCATATCGACGGGATTGCCCCGCTACGGCCCCTGAGGGCGCCTGTACGGGCTTGGGGGCCGGTCGGAGGATGCTCAGCAGCCATGACGGCACCGGGGCCACCAGGGGGCCGCTGACGGCTTCGTAGGGTCCGGTGGGGGTGATGCTGCCCGCGGCGACGACGTAGCCGCCCCATGCCCGGGTGTCGACCAACGGGGCGATGGTTCCTGCGGTGTTGGTCAGCCGTGCCCCCGCCGGCGCGGTGAAGTACAGGTGCCCGCCACCGCTTGCGGTCCGCGTCCGGTAGGTGTCGGGGACGGCATGGCCGGTGCGCTCGCAGAGCGCCCCAAAGGTCGCCGCGCCGTCAGGCGTTCCCTTGTTGCTGTTGTCCTTGGGCACGTCGAGGTCGACCACCAAGAGACCAGAGGGGCCGGTGGCGATACCGACGTTGAACGGCCCGCGGGACCAGGTGGCGCGGATGCGGTCCGCATCAGTGGTGGCGCGTTGCTCCCACTTGCGGTGGCCGGCCGCGCACACTCCGGTGGACGGGCAGGATGCCTCCCCGTGCAGCGCGGGGCGCTTCGTGGCGGGACGGAGCGGGAAGACGTGCCAGCCGCGTTCCGCGGCTGTCAGGGCCGCGGCGAGTAAGGCCTCTCGCGGACTGTCGGTCGGTTGCGTCATGCTGGTGACCTCCAACAGGTCTGTTGCGGACTTGGTTGGCAAGGGCGGTCCCGGACTTTGGCGAGACGGGGACCGCCCTTGGGCTTGTGGGATGCTGGGCGCTCGCGCCGGGCAAAGGCCGCGGACGCTGGGTAATTGGGGGTGGCGACGTGGGTCGCACAGTGCTGGTCAGGAACACGCTCCTTGCCTTGGCCGGGGCTGTGGGGGGCGCGTTGGCCAGCACGTTGCTCGACGACATGCCGTTGTGGCGGTCGATGCGGACTGCCGTAGTGGTGTTCGTCGTCCTGATCGGGGCGTCAACGGTCCTGGCCTGGTGGCGTACTCGCAGGTCCGCAGCCGCGACGTAATGCCTCGGGCGCGGCGAGAAAGCTGCGCTTTGCCCCGCCAGATCAGCCGTGGAAGTGGCTGCGCTTGATCGCAACCTTGCGGATGTTGACCGTGCTGCCCGTGCCGCCGCCGATGGCTCGGGCGGGTGCGCGCAGGGCGAGGACGATGGCGGCGACCCACACGAGTGCTCCGCCGCTGATTCCGGCGGCGGCGCTGACGATCTCGCCGACGCCGTAGCCGATGCCGGCCGCGAGCGCCCCGCCCCCGAGACCGGCGCCCAGGAAGCGTTGGGCGAGCGGGTCCAGGAGCGGGAGCGGGGTCAGGTCGCGCGGCTCGGGCGCGAGCATCGGGGCGGGGGCGAGGTGCTTGGGCATGGGGACCATGCGCCCGTAGGCGTCGGGCACCCAGACCACCGGCCCGCGTTCGGCGGCCAGTTCGACGGCCGCCGGGGTGGGCGCGTACAGGGTCAGTGATGCCGGGTCGTACGCCGGTGCGGCCGTCGGGTCGGTCCGCAGGGCGGGGGCGTGTCCGTTCACGGCGGTCTCCTTCTCTAGCGGCCGGTGTCGGCGAGGGCGCCGGTCACGGCGGTGACGAGTTGGTTGACGGTGTCGGCGGCGCCGGTGTCGGCGAGGTAGAAGCCGAAGAGGGTGGCGGCGACGGCCGCGCCGGCGCCGAGGGCACGGAAGCGCAGCAGCAGGGCAAGGACGGCGGCGAGCAGCAGGACGAGCGGGATCGTGAGGGTCACGGGTGTCTCCCGGCGGGGGTCAGCGGGTGCCGGCGCGGTAGGTGCGCGCGGCGCGGTTGTAGATCCAGCGGCCGACGCGTATGCGCTTGCCGGTGGCGTGGCAGCGTCGGCAGTCCCGGCCTCGCCGGGTCCGGCCCTTGCGGTCGGTCTTGAAGGCGTGGCCCATGCCGTGGCACTTGCGGCAGTCGCCGAACGGACTCAGCCAGCACTTGCCGACATAACCGAACGTGACGATGAGCAGGCATGCGATAGCGAGGAGGGGAAGGCTCATCGGGGGCCTCTCAGAGGGTTTTCGAGGGTTTCCGCAGGTCGGCCGCTATCTGCTAGCAGCCTGATCAGGGGCGGTTTGGGCTGCTAGCAGGGTTGCTACCGGTAGCGACGTGTGCCGCTACCGGTAGCACCCTCGGGGACCTATCCGGCATCCCTGTTCTGGTTGCGCTGTGTAATCGCGGTGGCGATGTCGTCGCGCTTGATGCCGCGCTTGTTGACCTGTTCGCCGTCGATGCGCCGGCTGATCTGCCCGGTGCCGATCCCGAACGGCTTGAGCGCGGCCGTGAGCGCTTCCGCCTTCGGCTTGGGCTCCAACTCCGCCCACGGCCCGTAGGTCTCGGGGCGCAGGTCGGCGAGGCGGTCCACGATGGTCTCGGACCACACCTTGGCCTCGCCCTTGCCGAGGACCGCGGCGACGTCGTCCAGGATCGTCGCGGACGTCTCCGGGGCCGGGGCCTCGCCGACCGCGTCGCCGGACAGGGTTCCCTCGGCCTCGCGCAGGGCGGCGGCGCGGGTGAGGATGCGCTCCGCGTCGCGGCCATCCGCGAGGTAGGTGCGCACGATCCCGGCGTCGTCGGACATGCCCTTGAGCAGCCCGACACCCTTGTGGGACTTCAGGAGCTTGGACGCGTCCAGGCCCTCGGAGTAGGAGCCGGCGCCGAGGATGGTGTCGGAGACCTGGTAGGCGCCGACCCGCAGCGCGAACCGGGCCTGATGCTGGTCACGCAGCTCCGAGGGGCACGCCTTGTCGTCCGGCTTCTGCGTCGACGTCATCACGCTCACGCCGACGGCCGGGGCGACCCGGGCGAGGTAGACGAGCAGGGCCAGGATCTCCTTGCCGTGCTCGGGGTGCTGCAAATACTCCTGCACCTCGTCGACCACGAACAGGATGAGGGGCATGTTCAGCTTCGGGTCCCGGCTGATCTCCGGGGTCAGCTTGCCCTCCGGGCAGATATGAAGGGGCAGTTCCGAGAGCCGGTGGTAGCGGTCCTCGACGTCCGCCTTCAACTCCCGCAGCGAGGTGAGCAGATGTGCCACCGGGTCGATGCCGTTCTTCGGCACGATGCCGAACCCGATCCGGTGCGCGACCAGGGCGAACTTGCGCCAGTCCGGCGACGCCTTCCCGTCGAACACGTACAACCTGACGTACGGGTCCAGCGCCGCGGCGAGCGCGATCGTACGGGCAGAGAACGTCTTGCCCTGCCTCGGTACGGCGCCGACCAGCAGCGACAGCCACAGCATGGTGGCCATGACCGGGTTGCCTCGCTCGTCCACGCCCCACGGGAACGGCTTCCAGAAGTCCACCCGCGTCGCCCCCAGCAGCGGGGACTTGCCGGACGGGACGGCGAGCGGGTCACGGTCGGCGATCCAGTACGACACCCGGCGCTCGCTCGTCTCGTCCTTGTCGAGGAAGAGCTGAGTGGCGGCGATGTCCATGCCTGATGCCACCTTGGTATGAGCGTTGAGCGCGTCCTTGAAGGACTTGCCGTAGGGCAGATCCACGATCACGCGCCACCCGTCGCCGTCACGACCGATCGGCCGCGGGAACGCGATGGACTGATCCTTGCTGGTCAGTCCCGCCACCTCGTGAGCGCGGATCACGATGTCCGAGGACAGCTTGCGCTTGCGGAACGTCACCTTGGCCATGTCGATCAGCGGCCGGTCCGCCGGCGCACCCACCACACCGAGGGTGGTGGTCAGGGTGGCGACGGCCAGCAGGAGCAGCCACGACGGCGCCATCACGTACAGGGTCAGGGTGGCGGCGAGACCGACCATGGACGCGATGGCGGCGACGATGCCGCGCAGCCTCACGCGGTCGTTGCGCTGCCGCGAGAGCTTCAGGTACTCCGCCGCGTCCTCAGCAGCCACGGCCGCGAGCCGCAGGGACTTGCCTTCCGCGTCGAACACCCACCGGCCGGTCGCCGTCGACCAGCGCCACGCGCCGCGCGGTGCGTACAGGCAGATCTTCGGCGTGTAGACCAGCGGCAGGCGGACCGCGTGATAGCCGACCACGGCCGAGTAGTGTCGGACCGCCCACTTGCGTACCGCGGTGCGCTGGTCAGGGAGTTTGACCCAGTCCGGCAGGACGGGAAGGCGGGTCTTGTCCCGCTCCTGCATCCATTCCGCGGCCGAGGGCGGGTAGACCTCGCGCGGCGGGTCGACCGGGGCGCCCTCGGTCAGGCCGTCGGCCTCCGGGTCGTCGGTGTCGGGGAGTTCGGCCTCCCACTCCCCCGGCTTCACCACACCCGCACTCGGGCCGGTCGGGGCAGGGTCGGTCTCCTTCTTCAGCGGGAACGGCAGCACGGCCGCCGCCGGCCGCTCGATGCCCTCCGGGTCCCCGGCGGGCGTGAAGGTGGTCGTCTCGGTCACGATGTACGTACTCCTTCGGGAGTCGACGGGTCCGGCCGGCTTGCTGTGGAAGGTCGGGCGGCCGGACCCGGGGATGTAAGGCAGTTCAGGCAGCGCGCTGTTCTTCGGGATAGGCGCAGGTCACGCACGATCCGAGCGAGGGCGGGATGACGTATCCGGCATCCCGGTGGCACTCGGGGCAGGTGCGGCGGGCGCGCATCATCGCGGCGTGAGCCCGCCACCGGGCGGGAGTCATCGGCCGCACCGGTTGGGCGAGGTCGACGCGGTACAGGTAGGCGACCAGCGGCGGACGGCCCCGCCGCCGGGGGCGTTCGAGCTGAGCGGCGACGTCCTGCCCTCCCGGCCGTAGTCCGCGGGCCCGGAGTTGGCGGCGAGTGGCGTAGCCGTCCGGGGCGAGGTGCCACCGGAAGACCGGCAGCGTGCTCACGCCGCCCCGCGCCGTCCGGGACGACGGCCCGCCACCGACCCGAGCAGCCGACCGAGCCGGGCCCGGCGAGGACCAGACCGGCCGGAGCGCTTGGCCGCGTACATCGCCTCATCGGCGTGGCGCAGCAGCGTGGACAGGTCCTCGCCCGGGTGGTCGGTGGCCCGTACCCACCCGAGCGAGACGGTGGTGTGCACGTCGGGAGCGGTGTCGACGGGCCGGGCGAGGACGCGGGCGAGGGTGTCCAACCGGTCGGCGGCCGTGCCGTCGCGGTCGACCAGGACCGCAGCGAATTCGTCCCCACCGAGCCGGCCCACGACCCCGCCGGCGCCGGTGCCGTGGGCGAGCCGGGCGGCGACCGTGGTCAGCAGGACGTCACCGGCCGCGTGGCCGTGGGTGTCGTTGATCTGCTTGAAGTGGTCGACGTCTGCCAGTACGACAACGGCGCGCGGGTCGCGCAGCAGGCGGCGGGCCCGGCGGGTGAACGCGTCGCGGGTCCACAACCCGGTGAGCGGGTCGCGGCGGGCCGTGGTCAGCCTGCCGTGCAGCCACCGGGCGTGCACCGCCCACCCGATGACGGGCGGCACGGCCGGTAAGAGGGCGGCGAGGGTGTTCATGCCGCCACCCGCTTCCACGCAGCCCGCAAGCGGACTTCGGATGCGGAGTGGCCGGCGGTGCGGAAGCGGGTCGCCATCTCGCGGTAGGACAGGGCCGGAACGCGGCTGGTACGGATCTCGTCCACGACCGCGTCAAGTTCGGCGTCGGTGAGGGCTGGCCCGGATTCGAGGGCGGTCAGCGTCTCGGTGGGTCCCCAGACGGGCAGTTCCCAACTCGGTGTGACGTCGGGCGTGACGCGGCTCGTCACGCTGGTCAGCGCCCTGCCAGTGTCCTCACCATTGCGTGCCGTCTCCAGCGTCGACCAGGCCCGGGAGAGCCTCTGAGCGGTTTTAGCCTGGACGCGTGCGACGCGGGCGCCGGCCTGAGTCACGGCCGTCAGCCGGGTCTCCTCCGTCGTGGCTTCTGCCCGCAGTTGGGCGCGGGCCACGGCCGCGTTGTCCCGGGCTTCCTGCTGAACCCCACGGATCACGTCGAGTGCGCGCGGGGTGAGGGCGGTGCGCTCCCACATGCCGTGCACCAGCCACAGGGCCTTTGCCGCGAGCGGCAGCCACGCCACGGCCAGCCACGCGCCCGTGTTCGCTTCCGCCATGAGGGCGTGAGCGACCAGGACACCGGTGGCGACCAGCCCGAACGACCAGCCAACGCCGGTAACGGCGTTGCTGTGGTCGCCCTGGGCTGCGAGGCGCCGTTCGTAGGCGAGGGTCGCCAGCCATCCCCCGTCGATACCCAGACCGACCACCAGTGCGACGGGCCACGGCATCGCCGTGCCCAGCCACATCACGACCACGGCCAGGGTGAGGACCATGGACACCGCCGTCATCGTGACGGCGGGAAGGGCGGTCTTGGCCTTCACGCCGCGCCCCCAGCCGCCATCTCGCCGGCGGTGCGGTTGGCGAGGACGCGGTATTCGGTGAGGACCCGGGCCAGGGCCCGGCGCACGCGGCGGGTGTCGACCTCGTTCGGGGTGTGGTCCATGGCGGTGATCTGTGCGTCGATCAGGTCGACGTCCGCCAGGATCAGCGGCATCTCCCGATCGATCGCGTCCAGCTCCGCATCCGTCGGCTCGTTCCAGTCGGCGAACGCGGTAACGGCTTCCTGAACAGTGACGATGGGACTCATTGGGTCGTGGTTCCTCTCAGGGTGGTACGGCCCGAAGCGGTCCCCGGGGGGCAACCCGGGGACCGCGCGCCGTTGTGGGTGGTGGTGAGGGTCAGCCGCGTTCGTTCTTGCTGCTGCGGCCGTAGGTGTCGTTCAGCTCCGCCGTGACGTCCTTGCACTCGCCGGACACCATGCGGGCGTAGACCTGCTGGCCCTTCTGCACGTTCTCCGGGGTGGTCAGGTCGGACGGCTGCTGCGACTTCTTGCCGGACATGCGGGTCTCCTGACGGTTCGCGGGTCGGGCCTGGCCGGACGGTTCCGGCCCCGGCTCCCTGCCACCCCGCCCGTACGACCGAAAAGGCCGGACGGGCGAGGGAGGCAACCGGCCACAGCGCTGCACGCTGCGGCGGCGAGATCGGCTTTTGCCAGCCGGCCATTGCGTGGCAGGCCGGCCCCGAGCCGGTGAATCGGGCGCGTCATCGTCACTGCTCTGACGCCAGCAGGGCGGCGCATACCAGGTGGCAACCAACGGGCTGACCTCCCGTGAGGGAGGGATGATCCCGATGGCTGGTCTCCAGAGCTGACATGCGAGGAAGTGGCCGCCGGCGGCCGTTACCCGGGCCGTTGCGGGGGACGGGGATTCTCTCCCCCGTCGATTCAGACACGCTGTTGAGTTCTCAACCAATCGACGCTCCCTTTGTACTCACCCCCTCGGGCTTTCCTCCGGTGCGTCATACGTGCAGGTCAAGCGATCTTTCGAGCAAGTGACCTAGGTCGCCTGCTGGTGAGAGAGAAGCTACCTAGGTCGCTTATTCGCTGTCAAGGAGTCGGTACATCCAGATTCCGAGCGACCTAGGTCAAGTACGCTTTCGGGGTGGACTCACAGCCGAAGAGGAAGCCCAACGCCCGCGAGATCGCCGCAAGGATCAGAGGCGAGATCGCCGCGGGGACGTTCGGCCCCGGGGACCGTCTCCCTGGTGGCCGCGCCTACGCCAAGAAACTCGGCGTATCGCTGATGACCGTGCAGAACGCGTACGTGCAGCTCCGTGAAGAGGGGCTGGTGGAAGGCGTCGCCGGCAGCGGCACCTACGTTCGAGATGCCGCCCCGGGCGAGCAGGGCCCCCGCGAGTCGGCCAAGCGACTGACTGAGCTCCAGGCCGAAGTTGCGCGCGTTTCGGCAGAACTGGCCGGCCTCGTCGAACGCATCAAGCAGCTTGAGGCGGTCGTGGGTCCCACCGAGGGGAAGCCCGGCGCCTAGCGTCTTTCGCGGTGCGTTCGTCGTCATACCCATAGCGTGTCCCGACGGGGGCGCCATGAGTACGTACTCCCGCCGCCCCCGCACCGAACTAATCCGAACTTTGGCTGCTTCCCAGGGTTTTGGCGGTTCGTCAGAGACGGTAAGACTGGCCCTATGGCTGAACTGAACGGCAAGCCCGTCACCCTCGACGACCTTGAAGGCCTTGCGCTCACGAACTATGGGCACTTCACGTCCATGCGGATGGAGGACGGCACCATCCGGGGCTTGTCGCTCCATCTGGACCGCTTGGTGCGGGACTGCCGCATCGTCTTCGGTGTGGAGTTGGATCGAGAGCGGACGCTCAACTACATCCGCAACTTGGCCGACGGAGTGACCGGGGTTGCCGGTCTCCGCGTCACTGTCTTCGATCCCGCGCTCGATATGGGACGCCCCAGCGACGCTAAAGATCCCCACGTCCTTGTGAACCTGCGACCCGCGGGCGCCCTGTCGCCGTCGCCGCTCACAGCCAAGACCTTCACCTTCACCCGCGACAACGCAGCGGTGAAGCACATCGGTCTTCACCCGCAGCTTCGGCTTCGCCGCGACGCTCAACTTGCGGGGTTCGACGACGCGGTGTTCATCGAATCGGACGGCCGGATCTCTGAGGGAGGCACGTGGAACCTGGGATTCATCGACCAGGACGGGACGGTCATTTGGCCTGACGCTCCCGTGCTCCCTGGCACGACGATGCTCTTGCTCCAGAGCCTCAACGCTCCGAAGCAGGTCACCGCCCCAGTACGGCTCGCAGACGTCCCGAACATGGCCGCTGCGTTCGCCACCAACACGACGATCGGCGTGCGTTCCGTCAGCGCGCTTGACGACGTGCAATTCCCGCAGGACCACCCCGTCCTCACCGTACTGCGGGACGCCTACGCCAGTATCCCCGGCGATCGTCTGTAGACGCGTGCCGCCGCCCCTCTCGGGGGCGGCGACCCACGACAGAGGTAGCTCATGCCACTCGTAACGAAATGGACCGGACGTGAAGTTAAGGCGCTGCGTGAAGCCGTACGCATGAGTCTTATGGAATTTGCTGAGAAGCTCGGGGTGTCCGACCGCATCGTCTCCCGATGGGAGGCGGACGGTGGCCAAGCCTCTCTGCGCATGGTAAATCAGGCAGCGTTAGACACGCTGCTTGCTAAGGCTGACCAAGACGCACAGGGGCGATTCGTCGGCATCCTTGCGGCAGACGACATCCCGGCACACACCGTTATCGACCCTGACGATGAGCAGACAAGCAGCGGCGACTACGTGAAACATCCCGGGGATGGAAAGCTCATGGCCCTAGTGCCAGAAGGCATCTTCCTGTCCGGTGAGGACGATGACCCCGTTTGGGTGGAAGAATTCCACATCGACACCTTCCCGACGACCAATGCAGACTATGCGCGATTTTGCGCGGCCACTCAACGTTCTGTACCGGAGCATTGGAAGAATGGCCGATGCCCACGTGAATTGTATGACCACCCCGTCGTTCACGTAACTTGGCGAGACGCGAACGCATATGCGATGTGGGCAGGAAAGTCACTGCCGACTGCCGAGCAGTGGGAGAAGGCGGCGCGTGGAACCACTGGCCGACGCTTCCCTTGGGGTGACCAGAAGACTGCTGCGAAGTGCAATGTTCGAGAGACTGGAGTGGAGTGCACGACATCTGTCTCTCGGTACCATAGCGGAGTTTCACCTTACGGTGTCTACGACATGGTGGGCAATGTATGGGAATGGCTTGCCGCGCCGACGAAGGCAGGGCGATATGAACTACGCGGGAGCGCCTTTACTAGCCCTCTGTTCCGCGGGGCGCCAGCCGTCGCAAATGACGCGAACGAAACTATGCATGACGACGACACCGGATTCAGGTGTGTCGCCGTTGGTAGGCCAGATAAAGGATGGAAGAACGCGTGAGTGACAAGGTGGCAGGCTCCTTTACTGCGGGCTATGAGGCCTATTGGCGCCGCACGGCTAACGAGGTGGAAGAGGCAATCAAGACCAGTGTGATTGTTTTGGATACCAATGCGATTATCAACGTCTACCGCATGGCTCCTAAGGGGCGAGCGGAGTATCTCGCCGTCTTGGCAAACGTTTCGGATCGGTTGTGGGTGCCCCAGAACGTGGTGGCGGAGTTCCATCGGACTCGACTATCGGCAGTAGCGTCTCATATTGCTGGATTGAAAAATAAATCAGAGGCCGTGGGTGTTGCCGCTGAAGCCCTAAAAGTGGCGCTGAAGGATTTTGCTCGCCTCTATTCCCTAGCTGATGGTCGTGTTGCGGAGTATATGAAGCCACTGGACGTTGCAATCGCAGGAATTTTGGAACACGTCGATAAAGACGTAGAGGCGTTCGACCTAGACCCGAGTGATCTCGTCTCCGCAGACCCCATCCTTGATCGGCTGGGTGTTCTGCTGGAAGGGAAAGTGGGTGGCGGGATCGGCGAGGGGGACATGCCAGGAGTCTTGGCCGAGGCTAAGCGTCGGGGGGAGGGGAAAATTCCGCCAGGGTATAAGGATTATGAGAGTAGAGGTGAGGAAGGGTTTGGAGATTTTCTAATTTGGCGGGAAATCTTGACCTTTGCCAAGCAGGATGATCGGGGCATTTTGTTTGTCTCGAACGACGCTAAAGATGATTGGTTTAGACGTCAGGCGGGATTTGTAGTCGGTCCACGCCCTGAACTTGTCAAGGAGATGCGTGAAGAGGCGAATAGTGCCTACCATCATCTGACGTTGGCAGATTTTTTGCGAAAAGCTTCAACCGCGCTCGGGGTGTTTGTTAGTCCGAATACGATCAGCCAGGCCAAGGAACTGGAGAGTGAACGCTCTCGACTCGCAAGGGGGGAACTTATTAGGCAGCACGGGCAGCTTCGGAAAGAACTTTCCTCGGCAGTGGCGGAGCATACTCAACGACTCCATGAACTCACCCTCTTGCAGGAACGTGTGGCGATGTCTGAGCATGAGCTCAAAGAGCTTAACGCTCGTGCCGAATCGTCAGAAGTGGTGACAGTGAAGGAGTGGGAAGCTCTTCGCGAGAGGTTGGCTCATGCGGATGCCGGATTGAATGCGGAAAAGGAAGGCCGCGCGCATGTTCGCCTGGCTGTTAAGCGCAGTAATGCCAGGGTTTCGGACCTGACTGCGGCGCTGGACCACTTGGAAGGGATGATCAATGACCTACCCGCAGAATAGTGCGCTGGTTGAGACGCATTGAGATCCGAAAGAACGGTGCAGTAGCAACGAGGCGCCGCAGTGAGTCTGCCTCTGGCCAGACGATCTGCGCTCAGGATGTGGGCCATGTGTGGGCCAGACGTTCGGCATAGGACCCTGACACCGTGCCTGGCCAGCACGTTTCTAGTTCGTGCTTGACGGTCTTGAAAACCGTCGTGGCGCGAGTCACCGTGGGTTCAAATCCCACACCCACCGCAGGTGAGAGGCCCCCGACCGGTAGATGGTCGGGGGCCTCCGTCGTGTCCGTCCGCCGCGGGCCGTGCCGCGTCCACCCGGTGCGGGATCCCTCACCGCCTCACCCCTGGCGGGGCGATGAGGCGGTCATCCGGGCCGCCGAGGCGATCGTGGAGCGGGCCTCCCGTTCGGTCAGGCCCGTGCTGACGGCCGCCCGGACGAGCGGGGCGGTGAGCTGGGGGCCGAACCCGTTCTCGTAGGCGCGGCAGGCGGCCCAGAAGAGACGGGTGTTGCGCTGGCCCTCGTGCGCGGCGAGGACGAACTGGACCAGCCCCTGGCCCTGTCGTTCGTTCGCGGACTGCGTGGAGTGCCCGGAGTCCGTGGAGCGGCGGTCGCGGGCCGGAGGCGTGGGCGGGGGCAGGAGCAGGCGCAGGAGTTCGGGCGGGCAGGGCGCGGGCGCGAGCCCGGAGGTGCCGGGAGCCGTCCCGTACACGCCCTGTTCGGTGCGTGAGCCGGGGCCGACGAGGTAGCCGCCGGCGCCGCGGATGTCGATGCCGGGGGCGAGCCGGCTGGCCGAGTTGGGGACGACGACGTCCGGCGGTCCGCTCAGCCACAGATGGCGGCCGCCGCTGGGGGTCACGACGACGACCGTGTCCGGGATCGTGAACAGGTGACGCAGGGCCAGTTCGCGCAGTGCGGTCGAGGAGTCGGTGTCGGACTTGGTGTCGAGGTCGACGCCGATGAGGTGGTGCGGGTGCAGCCCGCAGGCGATGCCGTAGCCGGTGGCCCAGGGGGCGGCGGCGAAGAGCTCGCGGATGCGCCGGGGTTCGGTCGAGGCGTCGTACACGCCGTGCCCGAAGCGGCCGCATTCGCCGTGGCACGGGCGGGGGTCGGGGTCGTCGCGGTGGGGGGAGCGCAGGGCCGGGAGCTTCGTGCGGGACAACGGGATCACCGCGAGTCCGCGCTCGGCCGCGGACAGAGCGTGAGCCAGGGCCAGAGTGGTGGCCCGCCGGTCGATGGTGGCCATGGATCCATAATCGTACGAGTGTTCGAGAAAAGGAAGGGCTCTTCGGGCTCGTGCGGGAGCCGGTCGGGTGAGAGGCGGGAATGGCTGGAAAGGTGCCGAAACGCTTCGGCCGTTGCGGGGCCCGGATCCCCGCGCCGCACGGGGGCTGAGCAGGGGTTCCGTGTGCGTGAAGGTGGTTTATCGACATGTCATCACGCTTGAGGGGGATTAGCCGCTTCCGGTGTGGTTCGCCCGGGACGACCTGGGCAACTCTGGACTCGCGACGTCGTGGACAGCGCCGAGGCGGCCGGCCGACCGCCTCGGAACAAGCCGTATTTCGCGTACGTCCCGGCTCACCGCCGGTGCGTGCAACCGCTTCTGGAGGAACTCGCATGGCAAGCATCCGTACCGCTCGCGTTCTCGCCACCGCCGCGGCCCTGCCGCTGGCCGCCGCCCTGTTCACCGGGGTCGCCGCGGCGGACGACGGCGCCGTCGCGGACACCGGTTCGAACGCGGGAGCGGCGACCGCCGGGGGCGGGGTCGGGCGCGACAACAGCGGCAACTCCTCCGTCACCCAACAACAGGCGGTCGGCACCGGATCCTCGAACCAGAGCAACACGGCCCAGGTGAACGGCTCCGCGCCCACGGCCCTCAATCAGGGCAACTCGAACGTCCTCGTCAGCTTCGGCGGGCTCTGACGGGCGGGGCCGAGGGACGTCCGTCGGCTGGGGGCTGGGGGCTGGGGGCTGAGGGTCGGGGGTCTCTTCGTGGGGCGGGGGTTGGGGGCCTCTTGGCGGGGCCGGGGTCCTGGTCGGGTGGGGTTCCGGGGCGGGGGTGATGCGCGGGGTGGGGTGAGGCAAGGGGCTGTCGGGGCGGGGGATTCGGGGTGAGGTGAGGCGGGGGACGCGGGTGGGGTAGGGCGGGGGACGCAAGGTCCGCGCGACGGTGCTCAGGCACCGTCGCGCGGTCGTGTTCCCGGGCTCACCCCACGCGTTCCCGGGCTCGGCCCCCTTGTTCCCAGGGTCCAGCCCACGGGTTCCCGGGACCGGCCGACGACCTTGACACTCAAAGGTATCTGACGGACAGTCAGAAAACCTTGTTCGTACGAGGTCCGGGAGGGCCGCCGCCGTGCACCTCGCCCCCACCGAGCGCCAGCAGCGGCTGCGCGCCGAACTCCGCACGTACTTCAGGGATCTGATGCCGGACGGACCGCCGCCCGCCGACGATCCCGCCCGGCAGCGGGTACTGCTGCGCCGCATCGGAGCCGACGGTCTGCTCGGGCTCGGCTGGCCGGTCGAGTACGGCGGGCAGGGGCGCGGGGCGGACGAGCAGTTCGTCTTCTTCGACGAGGCCCACCGGGCCGGCGCACCCGTCTCGATGGTCACGCTGAACACCGTCGGACCGACGCTCATGAAGTACGGCAGCCAGGAGCAGAAGGAGTTCTTCCTGCCGCGCATCCTGAAGGGTGAACTCGTCTTCGCCATCGGGTACTCGGAACCGTCGGCCGGCACCGACCTCGCCTCGCTGCGCACCCGCGCCGTCCGCGAGACCGGCGAGAACGGTGCCGGGGGAGGATCCTGGCGGATCGACGGGCAGAAGATCTTCACGTCCAACGCGCAGAACGCCGACTGGATCTGGCTCGCCTGCCGGACCGACCCGGACGCGCCCCGGCACCGCGGCATCTCGATCCTGCTCGTCCCCACCGACGCCCCCGGCTTCTCGTGGACACCGATCGAGACCGTGGGCGGCCAGACCACCACGGCGACCTACTACGACGGGATCCGCGTCCCGGCCGGGAACCTCGTCGGCGAGGAGAACGGCGGCTGGGGACTCATCACGAACCAGCTCAACCACGAGCGGGTCGCGCTCGCCGCGATCGGCATGCAGGCCGAGGACTTCTACGCGGCCGCGCTGGAGGCGGCCCGCACCCCTGACCCGGTGACCGGGCGGCGCGCGGCGGACGAGCCGTGGGTGCGCTTCCAGCTCGCCGAGGTGCATGCCCGGCTGGCGGCGTCACGCCTGCTCAACTGGCGTCTGGTGGGGGACGTGGGCGCGGGCGGGCCGGCTCCCGGGGACGCGAGCGGCGTGAAGGTCATGGGGACCGAGTCCGCGGTCGCGGTGTACCGGATGTGCCAGCACGTCGTGGGGCCGGAGGCCATGCTCCGCTCCGGTTCCGCCGGGGCGTTCGGGGGCGGCGGACTGGAGCGGATGAACAGGGCGGCCCAGATCAACACGTTCGGGGGCGGGGTGAGCGAGGTGCAACGGGAGATCGTCGCGACGATGCGGCTCGGCATGAGGCGGAGCCGGCGGTGAGCGGCCGGGGCACGCCGGGCGAGGGCCCGGCGACGGGGCACGGCGTGACGCCCGGCGGCGTGGCGCGGGAAGAGGCGCGGCGGGCCGAGACCGTGCGGGCCGAAACCGGGGCCGGGGCCGGGGACAGGGGCGTGGCGTCCGACGGGGCCGGGGACAGGGGTATAGCCCCCGACGGGGACGAGTTGTCGGCGCGTCTGAAGGAGTACGAGGGGCGTTCGGCCACGGCCGGGGGCGTCGGCAGGGACCCGGTCAACGCGCCGATGATCCGCCACTGGTGCGAGGCCATGGGCGACACCAACCCGGCGTACACGGGGTCCGACGCGGTGGCCCCGCCCACCATGCTCCAGGTGTGGACGATGAGCGGCCTCTCCGGCCACGCCGACCGGCCCGGCCGTTCCGAGACCTACGACGAGCTGTTCGCCCTGCTCGACGGCGCCGGATACACCTCGATCGTCGCCACCGACTGCGAGCAGGAGTATCTGCGGCCGCTGCGCCCCGGGGACGAGATCACCTTCGACTCGATGATCGAGTCGGTGTCCGGACGCAAGACGACCAAGCTGGGCACCGGGTACTTCGTCACCACGCGCATGGACATCCGGGCGGGCGGCGAGCTCGCCGGGACGCACAGGTTCCGCATCCTCAAGTACGCGCCCGCGCGCCGGAGTCCGCGAGGAGCGGACGCGGCTCCGGTCTCGTCGGACACCGGGCGGCCCGGGAGCGGGCGTCCGCGTCCGGTCGTCAACCGGGACAACGCCGGATTCTGGGAGGGCGTCGGCCGGCACCGGCTGCTCATCCAGCGCTGCACGGCGTGCGGGACGCTGCGCTTCCCGTGGCTGCCCGGGTGCGGGGCGTGCGGCGGCCCGGACTGGGACACGGTCGAGTCGGGCGGTGAGGGGACCGTGTACTCGTACGTCGTCATGCATCATCCGCCGTTCCCGGCCTTCGACCCTCCCTACGCGGTGGCCCTGGTCGAGCTCGCCGAGGGTGTGCGGATCGTGAGCAACGTGGTGGGGGTGCCGTACGACGCGGTGCGGATCGGGATGCCGGTGCGACTCGAATTCCGGCGGTACGACGAGGACATGGAACTGCCGGTCTTCCGGGCCGTCACGGCTGCGGTCGGCGGCCCGGGCAGGGAGGGCTGACATGGACTTCACGCTCACCGAGGAGCAGGCCGCCGCCGTGGAGCTGGCCGCGCGGATCCTCGGCGACCACTCCACCCACGAACGCCTCACCGCGGCCGGTACGGGCAGCGACGCCGGGCTGTGGAAGGAGCTGTGCGCCGCCGGACTCGTGGCGGCGGTCGCGGACACCGGGCTCCTCGGGCTCGTCCTGATGCTGGAGGAACAGGGACGCGTCACGGCGCAGGTGCCGTTCGCCGCGAGCTGTGTGTACGGGCTGCTCGCGGTGGCGAGGCACGGATCGCCGGAGCAGCGCGAACGGCTGCTGCCGGGGATCGCCGACGGGACGGTGGTGGTGACCGGCGCGATAACGGGCACGGAAGCCGTTCTGTCGACCCCGGCGCCCTCCCCCGCCTCCCCCGCCTCCCCCTCCTCTTCCCCCTCACCCTCCCTCTTCTCCTCCTCCGGGACGCTGACCGGGGTTCTTCCCGCCGTGCCGTGGCTGCGCGACGCCACCCACGTGCTCGTGGCCGACGACCACCGCCGGCTCTGGCTGGTGCGCACCGCGGAGGCGGCGGTGAGCGAACCGGTCGAGCTGACCGCGCCCTGGTCGGCGGGGCGGCTGACGTTGGACGGGACGCCGGGGGAGACGCTGGGCGCGGCCGACGCGTGCGAGGACCTCCTGGCGACGGCCCGTACCGCGTTCGCCGGGCTCCAGGCCGGTGTGTGCGCGGGTTCGCTGGCGCGGGCGGTCGAGCACACGAACGCGCGCGAGCAGTTCGGGCAGCCGCTCGCGGCCCGGCAGGGAGTCCAACTGCGGGCCGCCGACGCGTACATGGACACCGAGGCGATACGGGTGACGGTGTACGAGGCCGCGTGGCGGCGCGACGAGGGGCTGCCGTACGCGACGCACGCCCTCACGGCCGCCTGGTGGGCGTCCGAGGCGGGCCGGCGCGTGGTGCACACGGGCCAGCATCTGCACGGCGGGGCGGGCGCCGACCTCGGGCACCCCGTGCACCGGCACTTCCTGTGGGGCAGGCAACTGGACGCGTATCTGGGCTGTGGAGGCGAACTGCTCCAGGAGCTGGGGGAGCTGATCGCGAACGGGAAGGTGGAGACATGAGGGTGGGCGACGTACTGCCGCCGCTGGAGATCGAGATCACCCGCACGTTGATCGTGGCCGGGGCGATCGCCTCACGGGACTACCAGGACGTCCATCACGACGCGGAACTGGCGCGGGCGAAGGGATCGCCGGACATCTTCATGAACATCCTGACGACCAACGGCCTGGTCGGACGGTATGTGACCGACCACTTCGGCCCGGACGCCGTGCTGCGCAGGGTGGCGATCCGGCTGGGCGCCCCCAACCACCCCGGAGACACCATGGTGTTGACCGGATCCGTCGAGGAGGTCGAGGGCGACACGGCGACGGTCAGGATCCTCGGTGCCAACCGCGTCGGCCGGCACGTCATGGGCACGGTGACGGTGACGGTCCCGGCGGGCGGTGCCGCATGAGCGCGCGCAGGCGGGACGGCCTCGGCGGCCGGGCGGCGATCGCGGGCATCGGGGCCACCGCGTTCTCCAAGGATTCGGGGCGCAGCGAGCTGCGGCTGGCGGTCGAGGCGGTGCGGGCCGCGCTCGACGACGCGGGCCTGACGCCGGGGGACGTGGACGGTCTGGTGACGTTCACGATGGACACCAGCCCGGAGATCACGGTCGCGCAGGCCGCCGGGATCGGGGAGCTGTCTTTCTTCTCGCGCGTCCACTACGGCGGCGGCGCGGCGTGTGCGACCGTCCAGCAGGCGGCGCTCGCGGTCGCCACCGGCGTGGCCGAGGTCGTGGTCTGCTACCGGGCGTTCAACGAGCGGTCGGGGCGCAGATTCGGCTCGGGGGTGCAGCGGCGGGAGCCGTCGGCGGAGGGCGCGGCCCTGGGCTGGGCCCTGCCGTTCGGGCTGCTCACCCCGGCCTCCTGGGTGGCGATGGCGGCCCAGCGGTATCTGCACACGTACGGACTGACTCCCGAGGCGTTCGGCCATGTCGCGGTGGTGGACCGCAAGTACGCGGCGACGAATCCGGCCGCGTACTTCCACGGCAGACCGATCACCCTGGCGGATCACGCGGCCTCGCGGTGGATCGTGGAGCCGCTGCGCCTGCTGGACTGCTGCCAGGAGACCGACGGCGGCCAGGCGCTGGTGGTCACCTCCGTGGAGCGGGCCCGCGACCTGCCGCACCCCCCGGCCGTGGTCACCGCCGCCGCCCAGGGCGCGGGCCGGGCGCAGGAGCAGATGACCAGCTTCTACCGTGACGACCTCACCGGGCTTCCGGAGACCGGCGTCGTGGCCCGGCAGCTGTGGCGCACCGCGGGGATGGGCCCGGCGGACATCGACGTGGGCATCCTCTACGACCACTTCACCCCGTTCGTGCTGATGCAGCTCGAGGAGTTCGGCTTCTGCAAGCCGGGGGAGGCCGCGGACTTCGTCGCCGAGGAGAGGCTGCCCCTGAACACGCACGGGGGGCAGCTCGGGGAGGCGTATCTGCACGGGATGAACGGGATCGCGGAGGGTGTACGGCAGCTACGGGGCAGCTCCGTGAACCAGGTGCCCGGCGCCGGCCGTGTGCTGGTGACCGCGGGCACCGGGGTCCCGACCTCGGGCCTGATCCTCGGCGCCGACGCCTGAGAGCCCCGCCAGGGGAATCACCCGTACTTCCCGGCCCCGAACCTCAAAGGAGTGACCCGCCCGCCCGGGTGACCCCACCCCTGTTCTCTCGCCCCCTCCGCCCCTACCCGTCCCATACCTGGGGCTCCACCCCAGACCCCGCTCCTCAATCGCCGGAGGGGCTGAAACTCCCCTGCGCCCGCGGGCGGGATCCGGCGCGGCCCCGACCCACCCACCGGACAGAACCGCGCCCGGCGACCGTCTCAGGGGTGAACCCTCAGACGGGGTGACCCGCTTGTCCACCTTCAGGAGGTGAGGCAGGCCCCGTCTCTACAACCTGAGGCGGACACCGCTTCGGGACCTGCGGCCGATCCGCCGGACGAGGGGTCGAACCTAGCGTGGAGCCATGACCCCACTCGTCTGCACGAGCGCCTCGAACGCCGCCACCGGGGCGGCCCGGACCCTTTCGTACCCCTCGTTCTCGTCGTACGTGAAGGCGCGGCAGCCGGTGCTGCTGCGTACCGCCCGGTCGCTCACCGCCAACCCGAGCGACGCCGAGGACCTGCTGCAGACGGCACTGACGAAGACGTACGTGGCCTGGGACCGGATCGAGGACCACCGCGCGCTGGACGGCTATGTGCGGCGCGCCCTGCTGAACACGCGGACGTCGCAGTGGCGCAAGCGCAAGGTCGACGAGTTCGTCTGCGAGGAGCTGCCCGAGCCGGAGGGGCTCCCGGCCGCCGACCCCGCCGAACAGCAGGCCCTGCACGACGCGATGTGGCGGGCGATCATGAAGCTGCCGGCGCGGCAGCGCGCGATGGTGGTGCTGCGCTACTACGAGGACCTGAGCGAGGCCCAGACCGCGGAGGTCCTCGGGGTCTCCGTCGGCACGGTCAAGTCGGCGGTCTCCCGTGCACTGGGGAAACTGCGCGAGGACCCCGAGCTGCTCCCCGTCCGCCAGGAAGCCACCCGTCCACAGGCCCGGCGCCCGGCCCCCGAGCACGCCTCGCGGTGATCGATCATTCCGGGGCCTAGTGACATACCACGCGGTATGTGCGCAGAATCAGCGCAACCCATTACTACCGCGTAGGCAATGTCGCCCCCGGGAGGACGCCGTGCTGAGCACGATGCAGGACGTACCGCTGACTGTGACCCGCATTCTGGAGCACGGGGCGCTGATCCACGGAGAGTCGCAGATCACGACCTGGACCGGCGAGGGCGAACCGCACCGCCGCAGCTTCCGCGAGGCCGGCCGCCGCGCGCACCAGCTCGCCCACGCCCTGCGCGACGACCTCGGGGTGACGGGCGACGAGCGCGTCGCGACCCTGATGTGGAACAACGCCGAGCACGTCGAGGCGTACTACGCGATCCCCTCCATGGGCGCCGTGCTGCACACCCTGAACCTCCGCCTCCCGGCCGAGCAGCTCGTCTTCATCGTCAACCACGCGGCCGACCGCGTCGTCATCGCCAACGGCTCGCTGCTCCCGCTCCTCGCGCCGCTCCTCCCCCACCTCCCGACACTGGAGCACGTGGTGGTCTCGGGCCCCGGCGACCGTTCGGTGCTCGACGGGACGGGCGTGCGGGTGCACGACTACGAGGAACTGCTCGCCGGGAAGCCGGACGTCTTCGACTGGCCGGAGATCGACGAGCGGCAGGCCGCGGCCATGTGCTACACCTCCGGGACCACCGGGGACCCCAAGGGCGTGGTGTACTCCCACCGTTCGATCTACCTGCACTCCATGCAGGTCAACATGGCCCAGTCGATGGGGCTCACCGACCACGACACGACCCTCGTCGTGGTCCCGCAGTTCCACGTCAACGCCTGGGGCCTGCCGCACGCGACCTTCATGTCCGGCATCAACATGCTGATGCCGGACCGTTTCCTCCAGCCCGCGCCCCTCGCCGAGATGATCGAGAGCGAGCGGCCCACGCACGCCGCCGCCGTCCCGACGATCTGGCAGGGACTGCTCGCCGAGCTGACCGCCAAGCCCCGTGACGTCTCCTCCCTCACCCAGGTGACCATCGGCGGCTCGGCCTGTCCGCCCTCGCTGATGGCCGCCTTCGACGATCTGGGCATGCGGGTCAGCCACGCCTGGGGCATGACCGAGACCTCCCCGCTCGGCACCGTCGCCCGTCCGCCGGCCCACGCGGTGGGCACGGAGGAGGAGTTCGCCTACCGTCTCACGCAGGGCCGCTTCCCGGCGGGCGTCGAGGCCCGTCTGACCGGCCCCGGCGGCGAACGCCTCCCGTGGGACGGCGAGTCCGCGGGCGAGCTGGAGGTCCGTGGCCCGTGGATCGCCGGCGCCTACTACGGCGGCAACGACGGGGAACCGCTGCGCCCCGCCGACAAGTTCAGCGAGGACGGCTGGCTCAAGACCGGTGACGTCGGCACGATCAGCCAGGACGGCTTCCTGACCCTCACCGACCGCGCCAAGGACGTCATCAAGTCGGGCGGCGAGTGGATCTCCTCGGTCGACCTGGAGAACGCCCTCATGTCCCACCCGGACGTGACCGAGGCCGCGGTCGTGGCCGTCCCCGACGAGAAGTGGGGCGAGCGCCCGCTGGCCACCGTCGTCCTGAAGGAGGGCTCCACCGCGGACTTCGAGACCCTGCGCGCCTTCCTCGCGGCCGAGGGCAAGATCGCCAAGTGGCAGCTCCCCGAGCGCTGGTCGATCGTCGAGGCCGTCCCGAAGACGAGCGTCGGCAAGTTCGACAAGAAGGTGATCCGCAAGCGGTACGCCGAGGGCAGCCTGGACGTGACCAAGCTCTGACCCTGACGACGTGAACACACAGGCCGGGCGGGGAGCTCCGAGGCTCCCCACCCGGCCTGCGCGTGTGTCACGGTCGTACGGGGCAGAACCCCACGGCGCTCCCGTACCGGGGCCCTACGACGCTCCCGTACCGGGCCCTACGACGCTCGGGTACCGAGGCCGTACCGGCGGCTCCGGTACCGGGCCCCACGGCGTTCTCGTACGGCCCTAGTTGGTGCCGATACGGGCCAGGAGGTCGACGATCCGGTCCTGGACCTCGTCGCTCGTCGAGCGTTCGGCGAGGAACAGCACCGACTCCCCCGCCGCCAGCCGCGGCAGTTCGGAGGCGTCGACGGCGGCGGTGTAGACGACGAGCGGTGTGCGGTTCAACTGCCCGTTCGCACGCAGCCAGTCGACGATCCCGGCCCGCCGGCGCCGTACCTGCAACAGGTCCATCACCACGAGGTTCGGCCGCATCTGCGCGGCCAGCGTGACCGCGTCCTCGTCCGTCGAGGCGCGCGCGACCTGCATCCCGCGCCGCTCCAGCGTCGCCGTCAGCGCGAGCGCGATCTCCGCGTGCTCCTCGATGAGCAGCACGCGCGGCGGGTGCTGCTCGGAGTCGCGCGGAGCGAGCGCCTTCAGGAGTACGGCGGGGTCGGCGCCGTACGCCGCCTCGCGCGTCGCCTGTCCGAGTCCGGCCGTCACCAGGACGGGAACCTCCGCGGCCACGGCGGCCTGACGCAGGGACTGCAGCGCCGTGCGGGTGATCGGGCCGGTCAGCGGGTCGACGAACAGCGCGGCGGGGAACGCGGCGATCTGCGCGTCCACCTCCTCGCGGGAGTTCACGATGACCGGCCGGTAGCCGCGGTCGCTCAGCGCCTGCTGGGTGCCGGCGTCGGGCGCCGGCCACACGAGCAGCCGCCGCGGGTTGTCCAGCGGCTCCGGGGGCAGTTCGTCGTCCACGGGCCGCGGCTGCGGCGGGTCGGCGACCTCGACGGCACCGCCGGGACCGTCGAGCGGCTCGGGGCCCTCGGCGGCGTTCTCGTCCGGTGCTCCTATGGCGTAGGACCGTCCGGCGCCCTCGGTGGTACCGGGCCGCCGCGGTCCCCCGCCGGGCTGGGCGCCCTGCGGAAGGGCGCGCGCGGCGGTGTCCGGGCGCTCGGCGGCGGGCTCGGGCGGAGTGCCGAGCTTGCGGCGGCGGCCCGCGCCGTTCGTCGCGTGCGGGGGAGGGGTCGGGGCCTGCACGCCGCTGCCGGGATGGGCCGCCGGGGCCTGGCGGGCGAACGGAACACCCTGGCCGAGCGTGCGCACGCTTATGGCACGGCCCTGCGTCGAGTTGGGGTCGGCCGCGGCGGACGCGGGCGCCGCCTCGGCGGGCAGCGGCTGGGCGACCCGCGCGGCCGGGCGCTCCGGGGGGAGCGGGGCGGGAGTCGCCTGGGCGGCCGGGGCCGCCGTGGTCGCCGCGGCTTCGGCGGTCGCCGCGTTCGCCGCCGGGAGCGCGGGCTGGGCACCGGCGCCGGTGGTGTTCGCGTCGGGCCAGGGCTGGGCCGCCGGACCGGACGCGGCACCCGGCTGCGCGGCGACCGGGACGGCCTGCCCCGGAACGCCCTGAGCGGGAACCGGCTGTCCGGGAAGTCCCTGAGCCGGAACCGGCTGCCCGGGAACACCCTGCGCGGGAACGGCCTGTCCGGGAACGCCCTGAGCCGGAACCGGCTGAGCGGAAAGTCCCTGTGCCGGTACGGGCTGTCCGGGGAGTCCCTGTGCCGGGACAGGCTGCTGCCCGGGAAGTCCCTGTGCCGGTACGGGCTGCTGCCCGGGAAGTCCCTGTGCCGGGACCGGCTGTCCCGGACCGCCCGGTGCCGGACGGGCCTGCGCGGGGGCCGCGCCTGCCGCTTCGGGCGCGCCTTCGGCGAGCTGACGGGCACGTCGGCGCCCCGTCGGGGCGGCGGTCGGGTGCGGCTGCGGCGGGGTGTGATCGTCGTCGGGGTCGTGCCGCATCGCGTCGTGGCGGCCGTCGGGCTGCTGGGCCAGCGCGACCTGGGCCTGCACCTGGGCCTGCACCTGGTCCTGCGCCGCCTGGGCCACCTGCGCCCGCGCGGCCTGGACCTCGGCGGCGTGGGCCTCGGCGGCCTGTTCCTGCGCGGCCTGCGCCTGCGCGGCGGCCTGGACGTACTCCGGCGAACGGTCCGCCTCGGCCGGCGGCAGCGCGAACACCGCACGGGCGCCCGTGTCCTGCGCGGCGGCACGCTCGGCCGCCTCGGCCAGCGCACGGCGGCGCCGCCCGGTCGGCCGGCCCGCCTCGTCGGCGGAGCCGTCGTCCTCGCCGGGACCGTCGGCCGGGGCCGCGGGCGCGGCCGGCAGCGCGTTCTGCTCGCCGTCGCGGCGCGCACGCCGTCCGGAAGGCACCGGCACCCCCTGCGGGGGCACCGTCCCGCCCAGCCCGGACCCCACGGCCGCGGTTCCCGCGCCGTGCTCGCCCGCCATCACGACCGCACCTTCGGAGACCTCGTCGGGCGCGTCCGGGGCCGCACCCGTGCCGTCGGCGGGGCTGGGCCGGCCACGACGCCGTCCGGTACCGCCGGAGCCGTCCTCGGAGGCGTCGACCTGCTGCTCCTGCGCCGGAACCGCGGGCTCGACCGCCGCCTGCTCCTCCGCGGCACGCCGGCGACGGCGCCCGGTGGGAGCGGTCGCGCCGGCCGCCTCGACGGCGTTCGGACCGGACTCCCCCGACTCCTCGCTCTCCAGGAAGGCGTCCGTCGAGGCACGCCGGGCCCGCCGTCGGCCACCGCTCTGCTGCGGGGCCGGCTCGGCCAGGGCGATCTCGGCGCCGACGGGTACGACGGAGTCGAACGGGACCGCGCCCGCCCCACCGCCGATGGGCACCTCGAGGACGTACGCGCTGCCGCTCATCCCCGGCACCTCGTGCGTCTGGAGCACACCGCCGTGCGCGCGCACGATCCCGCGCACGATCGGCTCGTGCACCGGGTCTCCCCCGGCGTACGGCCCGCGCACCTCGATACGGACGACCTCGCCGCGCTGCGCCGCCGCCACGACGACCGTGTTGTCCATGTAACCGCCCGCGGACACCGGCGCGTTGCCGGTCGCGTCGACGCCCGCGACGTCCGCGACGAGGTGGGCGAGGGCGCGCGCGAGACGCTGCGGGTCGACCTCGGCCTCGATGGGCGGCGCGTGCACGGCGAACTGCACGCGGCCGGGACCGATCAGGTCGACGGCGCCTTCGACACCGGCCGCGACCACGGCGTCGAGCATCACGTTCGTACGGAAGATCGTGTCGATGCCCGCGTCCAGCCGCTGGTAGCCGAGGACGTTGTCGACGAGCGTGGTGATGCGCGAGTAGCCGGCGGCGAGGTGGTGGAGCACCTGGTTGGCCTCGGGCCAGAGCTGCCCGGCGTCGTCGGCGGCGAGCTTGGCGAGTTCGCCGCGGAGCTGGTCCAGAGGGCCGCGCAGGGAGTGGCCGAGGACGGCGAGCAACTGCTCGTGCCGGGCGGCCAGCGCCTCGTAGCGGTCCTTCTCGCGTTCGCCGAGCGCCGCGTACCGCTCCTCGCCGGCGGCGAGTTCCTCCTCGTGCCCCTCGGTCAGTTCGGTGAGCTCGGTGCTGTGCCGCTCACGCAGCTTCTCGAGCTCGGCGGTGTGCTCCTCGCCGAGCCGCTCCAGCTCCTCGGCGTGCCGGGTGTCGGCCGCCTCCTTCTCCTCGACCAGGGTGTCGTACGGGCGCCGGTCGGTGAAGGTCATGACGGCGCCGACGAGCTGGTCCCCGTCGCGCACCGGAGAGGTCGTCAGGTCGACCGGCACCTTGTCCCCGGACTTCGACCACAGCACCTGGCCGCGCACCCGGTGCTTGCGTCCGGAGCGCAGGGTGTCGGCGAGCGGCGACTCCGCGTAGGGGAAGGGTTCGCCGTCCGCCCGCGAGTGCAGGATCAGGGTGTGCAGTTCCCGGCCGCCGAGGTCGCTGGCGCGGTATCCGAGGATCTGGGCGGCGGCGGGGTTGACGAGGACGACGCGGCCGTCGGTGTCCGTCCCGACCACGCCCTCGGCCGCGGCGCGCAGGATCATCTCGGTCTGGCGCTGCGAGCGCGCGAGCTCGGCCTCGGTGTCGACGGTGCCCGACAGATCGCGTACGACGAGCATGAGCAGCTCATCGGGGAGGGGGCCGTAGTTGTCGTAGGCCTGCTGGCCGCTCTCCAGGTTCGCGCTGGTGACCTCGACCGGGAACTCCGAGCCGTCGGTCCGCCGCGCGGTCATCCGGGTCGGCTTGGTCCGCCCGCGCTCGTCGGTGCTGTCGGGACGCCGCATGGAGCCGGGGATCAGCTTCGAGTCGAACTCGGGCAGCAGATCGAGGAGCCCGCGGCCCACCAGGGCGGTGCCCGGGGTCTCGAAGGCCTCCAGGGCGATCGTGTTGGCGTTGACGACGGTCCCGTTGGCGTTGACCAGGACCAGCGCATCCGGCAGCGCGTCCAGTATGGCTGCGAGGCGAGCAGCGCCTCGGGATGGCCTGCTGCTCACGAGACGCTTCCTCCCTGTTACCGCACCTTGCCGCCCGCGGAGGCCATCTTGCCAACCGGTCCGCGGCGTGTCACGCGAGGGAGTCTACGGGCAGAGGTTGCGCTCGCGATGCCGGATGAGAGGGAGGTCGCACACATATGAGACGCAGAAGCGGCGTAGAACCTGTGACCACGCATTTCACCGTACGGAACCGTGAGAGCACCGTGAGATCACCGTGACTCCGCCGTGTCCTCGGTCCCGAGTCCGCCGTCTCCCCGGTCCGCGGCACCTAGGAGTGGGTGCCGGGCAGGACGGGCACGAGGGCGTTCCAGCGCGAGATCTCGCACCCGTTCGAGCGGTCGTAGCGCGCGTCGACGGGGCGCCCCGCCCATGTCCCGGTGACATGCGCGGTGGCCGGACCCCCGTAGACCATCGTGCACAGGGCGTCCGGCGGCGCCGGGGCGAAGGTGTCCTTGCCCCAGGTGGTCATCCGGTCCAGCCGGTCGCAGGCCTCCGCCGCGTGCGGGTGGGTGCCGCCGGCGGGGTGGCACTCCAGCTCGAACGTCCCGTCCGCGCCGCCGCCCACGCCGTCGACGGTGACGGTGAGCCGGTCGGAGGAGTCCTCAGGACGGGCCGGCGGGGGCATGAGCGCCGGCGCGACGAGGCCGTACGCGGCGGCGACGGCCCGCGCGGACGGCGTCCCGGCGGGGAACAGCGACGCCGGTCCGCCGGTGAACGCGGCGGAGGGCCCGGCGGGGGACGCCGCCGGTACGGGGAACACGCCGGGGGCGTCGGAGAGGGTCCCCGCGACGGCGCCGGGCGCCGAGGAGAGCGCGGCGGAGGCGGACACGGCGGCGGTGAGGAGCAGTCGGCGCAACATGACCTGCCTAACGCGGGGCGACCCACCCGGTTGCGTGTTCGCGGGGGCTTTGCAGTGCGGCGTATCCGCCTAGTACCGTGGGGGGCGATTGGTGACACCGCGCTCGTCTGTGTCATCATCTGCACGCACCACTCGCGCTCGCGTGAGGGGTTGTGCGGGAGGCGTCGCCTAGTCCGGTCTATGGCGCCGCACTGCTAATGCGGTTTGGGACTTCAATCCCATCGAGGGTTCAAATCCCTCCGCCTCCGCGCGAAGATCCGAAACCCCGGTCCACTGGACCGGGGTTTCGGCGTTCCAGGAGTCCGCGCGACCCGGCGAGCGCGCCCGCGCCCAGGGCGTCCGCGAGCGCCCGGAAGCACGTTTGCCCAGCTCACAAGGGGTGAGGCAAATGGATTTCACATGGCGGCGGCAGTCATGTAATGTTCTTCCTGTCGCCGCGAGCGGGGCAAAAGCCCGGGGAGCGAAGACAAGAACAAAAACAGAACAAGCACTCGTAGCTTAACGGATAGAGCATCTGACTACGGATCAGAAGGTTGCAGGTTCGAATCCTGCCGAGTGCACACAGGCAAGAGGCCCCCGGAAATGATCCGGGGGCCTCTTGCGTTGACGCGCCCGGCGCGCAGGTCTGTGTCCGGGTGTCTCTCGACCTCAATGCCGACCGGAGTCGCACTGCGCCGGTCCGCTTCGGCCCCAGGGCGCTGGGCGCACGGCGAACAGCCGTCTGGCCGTCAGGTCGGTTGTGGTCGCGCTTTGCCCGTTCGTCTGGCGAGCAGGCCCGCCAGCAACAGGACGATCAGGCTGCATCCCACGCCGCACAACGTCCAGAGCAACCGGTAGCCCTCGGCGGCATAGTCGGAGGGCTGCGGAAGGTCCACCAGGATGAGCGCGCCCGCGGCGATGGCCGCACTGTAGAAGCTGTAGTTCCAGAAGCGGATCCCCGCCCCGTGCATCAGCAGGACGAGCGCCACCACTTCAAGGCCGCGCTCGACCGCAAACAGCCTGAGTCCGTGTTCGCTCGTGGGCACCAGCAGCAACAACCCGGCTACGACCGCGCCGATCAACGTTCCGACGAGACGTTGCGCGCTGACGAGCGCGGCTTGTTCCAGGCTCGGCTTCATCGCGGCCATGGCCGCGATCGGGATCCAGGAGCCGTGCGTCAGATCCAGTCCGAACGCCAGCGCCACGGTGCCGGCGATGACCACGGCGCGGATCACCGCGAACAGGATCAGCGGCGGGGTCAGCTTCCTCCGTGAGTTGTCGCCCGGGAGCTCCGAGAAGGGCTGGTTCTGATCCGTACGTCCCCGGATCAGCCACCACAGGAACGTCACCGCGATCCACAGCGCCGCGCCTCCGCTCCAGGCGAGCACCTGGGCCCAGATGTGGCTGGTGACGTGGACCGCTTTGTGGACGCCGAACTCGTATCCGATGGCGACGACGAACCAGACGTTGAGCAGCATGGCGTTGATGAATCGGTGGACCCCGAGGGCGACGGCCAGCCCGGCTGCCAGTGTGACCACGAAAGCCGCGAGCACCATCCAGCCCCAGGCGTCCGCCCCGATCTCGAACGCCAGCGCGGTCACCCCGGCACCCACCAGTGCGAAGACGGCGACGGAGAGCGCCCGGTGCCCGTAGCTCCCTCCCGGGTCACTCAGCGCCGAGAACAGCAGACCGAACACCGCGCTGAGCAGGTACACCTCATGACCGATCGCCCAGAAGACGAACAGCGGCACCAGCCCGGCATCCAGGAAGGCCACCGCTCGCGGCCAGTTCAGCCCTGCGGGGTGGAACTCGAACACCTTCGACAGCCACCTCATGGCCTTCCCCCTGCCAACGGGCTGTACTGCTCGTCCGCTCTCGCTCGCCACGGCCGCCCTCTCTCGTCTTGGCCATCAGGCACGCCGCTGAGGTGTCGAATTATCCGATTGGCTGAGGTTCATCACGAAAAGACTCACCGCGAAGCCGTGGACACTTGCCCCTTTTTTCACCCATTCCGGCAAGGTCATCAAAGGGTGAGCGGCAACCGGCCCCACCACTTGGCGTCTCTCAGGGGGAGGCGCGACCTGTCCGGCCGTCTGCGATCGACCTCTGTGAAGCCATGGAGCGGCCTTCGAGGCCGGAAGCAAAAGGACTCGGTACTCAGTGCCGCGGGGACTCCGTGATCCAGCGGCCGGGTGAATCGGCGTACCGGTAGAGCGGGAGGCCCGTGATGCCGGAGGTGCGGAACGGGCGGCCGTGGTCGTCGATCCGGATCGTTCCGGTGCTGCCCTGCGAGGACCAGTCGAGTTCGAGGTACCAGTCGCACGCGCAGTGCTCGGTCCCCGCTTTGACGAGCAGGACCTCGGGGTCGTCCACGGAGACGCGGTACGGGAGGTTCCGCGCCGGCAGGGTCTCGTCCCCCTCGCTGCCGGCCACGGCCCGGGGGACGGGGGTGTGCGCGTCGAGATTCACCGCGAAGGACCTGGGCTCGGTGTTCCCGCCGCAGCCCAGGGACGTGTCGTACACGAAGGCTCCGGCGCCGGGGGGCGCGGTACGGCGCACGACCCGGACGTGCAGGGACTCCAGGACGACGGCGGCCGGGCTGCGCCCCTGCACCGACACCCGCACGATCGTCTCCCCGCCGTGCACCGCGTCCTGGGCGTTGGCCCAGACCTCGGCGTCCTCGGCGGGCGGGGGCGGCGGGACCTGGCCCGGCGGTTTGGAGATGACGTAGTCGTGGCCGCAGTCCCCTTCCCACACGTGGGAGTTCACGGTCCAGGTGAAGGGGAGGGCTCGGGCGGACGGCCCGGCCGAGGCCCCGCCGGTCGACGCCGCCGGACCGCTGCGGGGGGTGGCTCCGCCGCCGGGAGAACCGTGCGTCGGGAACCCCGGGAACACGGAGAACGCCGCGAACCCGGCGGCGGTCAGCAGGAACACGCCGCCCAGGACGGCCGACACGACGGCCGGCCGCCGCCGGTACCAGGGGGGCGAGGACGGCTCGCCCGCGTTCGGGGTTCCGGGTGCCATGTCCGGTGCGGTTGGCGCCTTCGGCCGGCCCGGCCCTGACCCGTCCGGCCGAGACCCGCCCGAGCCTGGTCCGTCCTGATCTTCCGGTGTGTGTTGCGGAGCTGCCGTGTCCGGCGCGGGCGCGGTGACGGGGCCAGAGCTTGGCGTTCGAGGTGCGGAAGGTCCCGGTGGCGCTTGGGGCGCCGACGGTGCCTGGGGCACCGACGGTGCCTGGGCTTCGGGCGCGGGCCGCCGCTCCGGAGCCCCGCCAGGCGGCATCGAGCCGTTCCCGCCGGGCCCCGACGGACCGTTTCCGCCGAGCCCCGACGAGCCCGCTTCCGCGGCTCCGGGCGCGCCGCCCTTCGGGCCTCCGTTCACGCTTCCGTTCGCGCCGCCCTCCGAACCGCCTTCAGGGACGCTCGGTTCGCCCGCGGACGTCGGACGGGGGCGGGCCGCGGCCGGGCGGGAGCGCCTTCGTTCCGCGACCGCCAGGATCCACAGGCGGTGCAACTCCACGCGCTCCTGCGGCGAGGCTCCGCACAGCGCGGCGAACCGCTCCACCACGCCGAAGTCCAGCGGCACCGCCTCGCCCGCGCAATAGCGGTGCAGCGTGGAGGCGTTCATGTCCAGGCGCCGGGCCAGCGCCGCGTAGCTGCGATCCGTACGGGTCTTGAGGCGCGCCAGCAGCTCCGCGAACCTCGTCACGTCGTCGTCGGCCGCGGCCATGGCCCGTGCCCACCTCCGCTCGTATCGGTCCGTCCCGTCCCGGAACGGCATCCCAGGGGACCCATCTCTCTGCACGTCAACCGCCCTGGGATGGTTCCACCGTTGCGGATCCGGCGGGGGTCGTTGCCGCGGCTTCCCAGGGCCGCCGATGCTCTTGGCGTCGCCACCAGCGGTACGGCCCGACCGGCCGGCCTGTTCAGGGGAGCGGCATCCAGACCACGCACTCGTCCACGGGGAACCCATGGCCGGACGCACCCTCGACGGGGCGCCGGCGGTCCCCGCGACGACGTGCACCGAACCGGAACGAGGGACACACCATGCACGGCAACACCACCGGACGCCGGAGCCTGCGCCGTATCGCCGCCATCACCGCCGGCCTCGCGCTGGGCCTGGGGCTCGGCGTCTCGGCTCACGCCTCCCAGGCCGACGCGCCGCACCGCACCGCGCAGGCGGCCGCCGCCACCCCGCGGACGGTGAGCGGCAAGACCGGCGACGCCCTGACCGGCATCGCCGACTTCTACGGCGCCTACATCGACGCCCAGAACGGTTCCGACCCCGCCACCAAGCTGATGGGCGACCTGCGCGCCCACTACCTGGACCCCGCGTTCAGCAAGCGACTGGCGGCCTGGGAGCGCACGAACCACGCGGACGGCGTCCTGCGCGCCCAGAGCATCCCGGCCCGCTGGACGGTGACCGAGAAGAGCAAGGGCGACTCCACCGAGGCCCTCGTCACCCTGAACTGGAGCCAGGGAGGCGGCACGGTCAAGCTCTCGGTCGTCATGACCCCCAACCACCGCATCGTCGCCATCAGCCCCGTCAAGTAGCCGGCGGCCGCCTCCGGCCTGTGCGTCGCCTGAGCGTTCCCGCAGGCCGGGGCCGATGTCAGTGGGGACCTCTACTGTCGTGGTGTGCGGCAGGAGTGGGTGTGTTCGGGGGTGCGGTGGTCGGGGGACGGGGCCGTGCTGGTCTGGGGCGGGGGGCGGACCAGTCCGCTGGTCCGGGGGCGGCGGATCGCGTTCGGTGTCGTGGACGGGGGTGTGCGGACATGCGTGGGGGCTCGGGGGAACGCGTGTCCCGTGCGGGCCGTCGTCTCGCCGCGCGGCACGGGCGCCCGGTGCGAGGAGTGCGCGCGCCTGGACCGCGCGCACTCCGTCGCCGCCGACACGCTGGCCGACGACCCCCGGCCGTACCGCGTGTATCTCGCGTGGTTCGGGCCCGGCCTGGTCAAGGTGGGGATCACCCGGGTCGAGCGGGGTTCCGTCCGGCTCCTGGAACAGGGTGCCGTCACCTTCACCTGGCTGGGGCAGGGGCCGTTGATGGCGGCGCGCCGGACCGAGGAACTGCTGCGGGCCGCGCTCGGGGTGCCGGACCGGATCCCGTACGCGGGCAAGCGGGCGGTGCGGGCGGTGCTGCCCGGGGCCGGGGAGCGTGTCGCCGAGATCCGGGAGCTGCACGCGCGGGCCGGGGAGCTCGACGGCTGGCCCGAGTCGGTCGCGCGCGCCCCCTTCGAGCCCGTGGACCACACGGACCTGTTCGGGCTCGCCGGGTTGGCGCCCGCGCAGGCGGTCGTGCGTGAACTGGCCGCGGGCGGCTCCGTCGCCGGCGAGCTGTGCGCCGCCGTCGGTCCCGATCTGCACCTCCTCACCGGGCGGGGTGTCGTCGTGCTCGACACCCGGCTGATGACGGGCTGGGTCCTGACCGGCACCGGCGCCGGGGCCGCGGACGTCGACCAGGGCTTCGGAGTCACCTTTCCCGTACGGGAGTCGCCCGCGCCGGACACCGGCGTTCAGGACGGGCTGTTCTGAAGGGCGGGAAGAGAGGGAGACGGGGGAAAGGGGCGGTCGAGGGCGTGCGGACGGCCGGCGGGCGGGAAGGTCAAGACTTCGATCCCTTTCGGATCCCGTTCGGAAAGGCGCTGGACGACGGGGCGCGCCCGGAACGAGAGTGGCGGACATGAGCGATCACTCTCCCGCGCCTGTCGCGGCCTTCGAGCCTCCCTATTACGCCGCCGTGTTCACCTCCGTGAGGAGGGAGGGTGACGGCGGGTACGGGGAGACCGCCGAGCGCATGGACGAGTTGGTCAAGGAGATCCCGGGCTTCCTGGGGATGGACTACGCGCGGACACCGGGCGGACTGGCCATCACGGTCGGGTACTTCCGGGACGAGGACGCCATCAAGGAGTGGAGCGCGCACGCCGAGCACCGGGCGGCGCAGCGGCGCGGCCGTGCCGAGTGGTACGAGCGCTACACCCTGCACATCGCCAAGGTCGAGCGGAGCCACGGGTTCGAGCGTGCCGACGGCTGACCGGGAGGGCGCGGCGGGCGAGAAGACCGAGGAGACCGAGGACGTGGACGTGCGGGACGAGGCGCGGGACGTGCGCGGCTTCTGGCAGGGGCTCGGGCTGCCCGGACTCGTCGACGTCCACACGCACTTCATGCCCGAACGGGTGTTGCGCAAGGTGTGGGACTACTTCGACGGACTCGGTGAACTGACCGGCGGCATCGAGTGGCCGATCGCCTACCGCGCGGACGAGGACGAACGGCTGGCGCTGATCCGGGAGTTCGGCGCACGCGCTTTCACCGCGATGCTCTACCCGCACAAGACCGGCATGGCCGAGTGGCTCAACTCCTGGGCCGTCGAATTCGCCCGCCGGACACCGGACTGTCTGCACACCTCGACCCTCTTCCCCGAGCCGGGCGTCGAGCGGTACGTACGCGAGGCGGTGGAGGCGGGCGCGCGCGTCTTCAAGGCGCACGTCCAGGTGGGGGCGTACGACCCGGCGGACGAGCTTCTCGACCCGGCCTGGGGGCTGCTCGCCGAGGCGGGGATCCCCGTGGTGATCCACTGTGGTTCGGGGCCCTCGCCGGGGAAGTACACCGGCCCGGCACCGGCCGCGGCCGTCCTTCGCCGGCATCCCCGGCTGCGGTTCGTCTTCGCGCACATGGGGATGCCCGAGTACGAGGACTTCCTCGGCCTCGCCGAGCGGTACGACGAGGTGCGGCTCGACACGACCATGGCGTTCACCGACTTCAGCGAGCGGCTCGCGCCCTTCCCGCCCGGACTCCTGCCCCGCCTCGCGGACCTCGGGGACCGGGTACTCCTCGGGACGGACTTCCCGAACATCCCGTATCCCTACGTCCACCAGTTGCACGCGCTGCGACGGCTGGGTCTGGGGGACGACTGGCTGCGGGCGGTCTGCTACGAGAACGGCGCCCGCCTCTTCGGTCTGCGCGACGCCTGAGGGCCTCGGCCCGCGCCGGCGGAAAGCGGTACCCAGCAGTTCCCTGAGAGGCACCTGTGTGTTTCTCAGGGAAATCACAGGTTGGCGAAAGGATGCTCTCAGCGGGGCCCAGCAAGGTGTTCGGCATGACCACGACCTCGCCCCAGGGGCGCACCGAACTGCTGAGGCCGGACGGGAGCCCCGTCCGAGTCCTGGTGGTGGACGACGAGCTGTCGATCACCGAGCTGCTGTCCATGGCCCTTCGCTACGAAGGCTGGCAGATCCGCAGCGCGGGAGACGGGACGGGCGCGGTGCAGACCGCGCGCGAGTTCCGGCCCGACGCCGTGGTGCTCGACATGATGCTGCCCGACATGGACGGCCTGACGGTGCTCGGCCGGCTCCGCCGTGAGCAGCCCGACGTGCCGGTGCTGTTCCTGACCGCGAAGGACGCGGTCGAGGACCGTATCGCCGGCCTCACCGCCGGCGGCGACGACTACGTCACCAAACCGTTCAGCCTGGAGGAGGTCGTGGCCCGGCTGCGCGGTCTGATCCGGCGTTCCGGCGCCGCCGACCGGCGGTCCGAGTCCGTGCTCGTCGTCGGGGACCTCACCCTGGACGAGGACAGCCACGAGGTGTCGCGCGGCGGGGCGAACATCCACCTCACCGCGACCGAGTTCGAGCTGCTGCGCTTCCTGATGCGCAACCCGCGCCGGGTGCTGAGCAAGGCCCAGATACTCGACCGCGTGTGGTCGTACGACTTCGGCGGCCAGGCCAACGTGGTCGAGCTCTACATCTCGTATCTGCGCCGGAAGATCGACGCCGGGCGGGAGCCGATGATCCACACCCGGCGTGGGGCCGGATATCTGATCAAGCCCGCGACGTCATGAGCGGACGACGGCGGCCGCGGGCACAGAAGAGGCGGGGACGACAACCGCGCACCCTTCGGACGCGGCTCGTCGTCGGGTCCGTCGCGCTGATCGCCGTCGTGTGCGCGGTGATCGGCACCGTGACCACGATCGCACTGCGCACCCACCTGTACGAGCAGCTCGACAACAACGTCGCCGAGGCGGCGATGCGCGCCGCGGGCCCGGTGGGCGGCCCCACGGGCGGCCCCTCCGGCGGCGGGACCGTGCACCCTCCGGACGACGACGTGATCGCCAAGGATCCCCTCGGGTTCGTGCTCCGGGGCCAGGCCATGGGCGCCATCGGCGCCACCGTGACGAACGGCAAGGTCACCGAGGGCATAGTCAGCGTGGGGAAGAAGGACTCCAACGGGGTCAAGCAGCCCACGCCGCTCAAGCTCGGGACGAGCCAGCTCACCGCCCTCTCCTCCGTCGCGAAGGACGGACACGCCCACACGGTGGAGATCCCCGGCCGGGGCGAGTACCGCGTGCTGTACCAGGAGGGCCGCAACGGCGCCTTCTACGTGGCGCTCCCGACCGACGACGTCACCAACACCCTCACCACGCTCATCTACGTCGAGATCAGCGTCACCGGCGCCGGTCTCGCCGCGGCCTCCCTCGCGGGCGCGGCCATCGTGACCCTCGCCCTGCGCCCCCTGCGCAAGGTCGCCGCCACCGCCACCCGGGTCTCCGAACTGCCCCTGCACACCGGCGAGGTCACCCTCTACGAGCGGGTGCCGGAGTCCGAGGCCGATCCGCACACCGAGGTCGGACAGGTCGGGGCGGCGCTCAACCGCATGCTCGACCACATCCACGGCGCGCTGCACGCACGCCAGCAGAGCGAGATGCGCGTACGCCAGTTCGTCGCCGACGCCAGTCACGAGCTGCGCACCCCGCTGGCCTCCATCCGCGGGTACGCCGAGCTGACCAGACGCGGCCGCGAGGAGACCGGGCCCGACACCCGGCACGCGCTCGGACGGATCGAGTCCGAGGCCGGCCGGATGACCCTGCTCGTGGAGGACCTGCTGCTGCTCGCCCGCCTCGACGCCGGGCGGCCGCTGCAGTACGAGCAGACCGACCTCGTCCCCCTGGTGATCGATGCCGTGAGCGATGCCCGGGCAGCCGGGCGCAGCCACAACTGGCGGCTCGAACTGCCCGAGGAGCCCGCGCTGGTGGCGGCGGACGCCGCACGCCTCCAGCAGGTCATGGTCAACCTCTTCGCCAACGCCCGCACCCACACCCCACCGGGGACGACCGTCACCGCGCGGGTGCACCGGCACGGGCCGTGGCTGTGCGTGGACGTCCAGGACGACGGCCCCGGCATTCCGCCCGATCTCCTGCCACGCGTCTTCGAGCGGTTCGCGCGAGGCGACTCCTCGCGCTCGCGCGCCTCCGGATCGACCGGTCTCGGGCTCGCCATCGTGCAGGCCGTCGCCGCCGCGCACGGGGGCGCGGTGACCGTGGACAGCGCCCCCGGACGGACCGTGTTCACCCTGCATCTGCCCGCTGTCGCCCTCGAAACCTCCTGGCAACAGCACTCACAGGCGCAGCACAGCACCGGCACATGGGTGCGACAGGGGGCTTGACGAAGGTCGTTCCATGCGAACCGAACCTTCTCCCGGCAACCTGCCGGCGCGGGAGCACCTCCCGGCCGCAGACGCGGGAACGCCAGTCCTGGACGTCGTGATCCCCGTCTACAACGAGGAGAAGGACCTCCAGCCATGCGTCCTCAGACTGCACGACCACCTCAGGCGCACGTTCCCGTACACCTTCCGCATCACGGTGGCGGACAACGCGTCCACGGACAGCACCCCGGTCGTGGCGGCCCACCTGGCGGCCCGGATCCCCGAGGTCAGGTCCTTCCGGCTGGAGCAGAAGGGCCGCGGCCGGGCGCTGCGGACCGTGTGGTCGGCGTCCGACGCGCCGGTCCTCGCGTACATGGACGTGGACCTGTCCACCGACCTGAACGCCCTGCTCCCGCTGGTCGCCCCGCTGATCTCCGGGCACTCGGACCTCGCGATCGGCTCGCGGCTGTCCCGCTCCTCGCGTGTGGTGCGCGGAGCCAAGAGGGAGTTCATCAGCCGCGCCTACAACCTGATCCTGCGCGGCTCGCTCCAGGCCCGCTTCTCCGACGCGCAGTGCGGCTTCAAGGCGATCCGCCGTGACGTCGCCCAGGTGCTGCTGCCGCTCATCGAGGACACCGGCTGGTTCTTCGACACCGAGATGCTGGTCCTGGCCGAGCGGGCCGGGCTGCGCATCCACGAGGTGCCGGTCGACTGGGTCGACGACCCGGACTCGACCGTCCACATAGTGAAGACCGCGACGGACGACCTGAAGGGCGTGTGGCGGGTGGGCCGCGCCCTCGCCACCGGCTCGCTCTCGCTCGACCGGCTCGCCCGGCCCTTCGGGGACGACCCGCGCGACCGCGAACTGACCGACGTACCCAAGGGACTGGCCCGCCAGCTCGTCGGCTTCTGCGTCGTGGGCGGCCTGTCCACCCTCTTCTATCTGCTGCTCTACAGCGTCTTCCGCTCCTTCTCCGGGGCGCAGGTCGCCAACGCCCTCGCGCTGCTCGTGTCGGCGGTCGCCAACACGGCGGCCAACCGGCGGCTCACGTTCGGCGTGCGCGGCCGGGGCGGTGCCGTCCGGCACCAGGCGCAGGGGCTGGTCGTCTTCGGCATCGGACTCGCCCTGACCAGCGGATCGCTCGCCGCGCTCAATGCCGCGACCAGCGATCCCGGGCACTCCACCGAACTGGCGGTGCTCATCGCCGCCAACCTCGCGGCGACCGTGCTGCGCTTCCTGCTCTTCCGCGCCTGGGTCTTCCCCGACCGGCAGGGCGGGACGCCGTCCCCGTCCCCGGTGGTGGCCTCGCGCCGGCCGGCCCCGCAGTACAGCGCGCCGGGTGTTCGGCAGGACGTGTCCGCCCATCCCCCGCTGCCGCAGCGCCCGACGGCACCCTCCTCCCCCCACGACACCGACACGTTCCGCGCCGACGACGCCGCGGAGCACTCCTGGCGGGATTCGACCATGCAGTTGCAGGCGGTGCGCCCGCACGACCACGATCCGAGGAACGCGCGATGACGACACAGCCCGACACGAGCGCTGGGACCAGCGCCGGTACCGGCGTCGGTACGAGCATCGAGACGAACGCCGGTGTCAGCGCCGGTACGGGCGGCTCCGGGCACGCCTGGGGGCCGGCGACGCCGACGGCCGCTCCCGAGTCCGGTGAGCCCCGGCAGCCCTTCTTCCGGCGGGTCTGGAGAGGCCGGCCCGAGGATCCCCGCTGGGCGCGCCCCGCCTTCCTCGGACTGCTGCTCGCCACCGCGGTGCTCTACCTCTACGGCCTGAGTGCCTCCGGGTACGCCAACTCCTTCTACTCCGCGGCCGTGCAGGCCGGCAGCCAGAGCTGGAAGGCCTTCTTCTTCGGCTCGCTCGACTCGGCCAACGCCATCACCGTCGACAAGCCCCCGGCCTCCCTGTGGCCGATGGCCCTGTCGGTACGGATCTTCGGCCTCAGCTCCTGGGCGATCCTCGTCCCCGAGGTGCTGATGGGCGTCGCCACGGTCGGCGTCCTGTACGCGGCCGTACGCCGCCGGTTCAGTGCCGCGGCGGGCCTGATCGCGGGCGCCGTGCTCGCGCTCACCCCGGTCGCCGCGCTGATGTTCCGGTTCAACAACCCGGACGCGATGCTCGCGCTGCTCATGACCGTCACGGTCTACTGCGTGATCCGCGCCCTGGAGGACGGCCGTACGAGGTGGCTCCTGTGGGCGGGTGCCGCGGTCGGCCTCGCCTTCCTCACCAAGACGCTCCAGGCGTTCCTGATCCTGCCGCCGCTGGCCGTGCTCTACGCGGTCTGCGCGCCGGTGCCGGTCCGCAAACGGTTCGCTCAACTGGGCCTCTCGGCCGCCGCGATGGTCGTCGCCGGCGGCTGGTGGGTCGCGATCGTCGAACTGTGGCCCGCGTCCTCCCGCCCGTACATCGGCGGCTCGCAGAACAACTCCTTCCTGGAGCTGACCTTCGGCTACAACGGGCTCGGCCGCATCAACGGCGACGAGACCGGCAGCGTCGGCGGCGGTGGCGGGGGCGGCGGCACCGGGATGTGGGGGGAGACCGGCTGGAACCGGATGTTCAACTCCGAGATCGGCAGCCAGATCTCCTGGCTGCTCCCGGCGGCCCTGATCCTGCTGGTGGGCGGCCTCGTCCTGACCCGCGGGGCGAAGCGGACCGACGCGACCCGGGCCTCGTTCCTCGCCTGGGGCGGCGCGCTGCTCATGACCGCGCTGGTCTTCAGCTACATGGCCGGCATCTTCCACCAGTACTACACGGTGGCCCTGGCCCCCTACATCGCCGCCGTGGTCGGCATGGGCGCGACCGCGCTGTGGGCGGAACGGGGCAAGGTGTGGGCGGCGCTCACCCTCGCCGGCTCGGTCACCGCGACCGCGGCCTGGGGCTACGTCCTTCTCAACCGCACCCCCGACTACCTGCCGTGGCTCAAGTGGCTGGTCCTCGTCGGCGGTCTGACCGCCGCACTCGGTCTGATCTTCGTGGCCCGGCTGGGCAGGCGGCTCGCCCTCGCGGCGGCCGGACTGGGCTTCGTCGCGGCGGTCGCCGGCCCGACGGCGTACACGCTCTCCACGGTGGACACCGGGCACACCGGATCCATCGTGACGGCCGGGCCGTCCGGTGCGAGCATGATGGGCGGGCGGGGCGGCTTCCCCGGTGGCGGTGGTGGCACCCGCGGTGGCTTCCCCGGCGGCCAGAACCAGAACGGCAACGGCGGTGTGCCGAACGGGCAGCAGGGCATGCCCGGCGGCGGCACGGGTCAGCCTCCGACCGGCGGTACCGGCGGCCTCCCCGGCCAGAACCAGCAGGGGCCCGGCGGGACCCAGGGCGGGAACCAGCAGGGCGGCATGCCCGGCGGCGCGGGCGCGGGCGAGGGCGGTATGGCCGGTGGTGGCGGTGCCGGAGGACTGCTGAACGGTGCGAGCGTCGGCTCCGAGGCCAAGGCGCTGCTGTCGAAGAACGCCGGGGACTACACCTGGGCGGCGGCCGCGATCGGTTCCCAGAACTCCGCGAGCTACCAACTGGCCACCGGCAAGCCGGTGATGGCGATCGGCGGCTTCAACGGCACCGATCCGTCGCCGACCCTGGCCCAGTTCAAGAAGTACGTGACGGACGGCAGGATCCACTACTTCATCTCGGGCGGTGGCATGGGCGGCGGTATGGGCGGGGGCGGCAACTCCGGTACCGCCTCCACCTCTTCGCAGATCAGCTCGTGGGTCACGGCCAACTTCAAGAAGGTGACGGTGGGTTCGGCCACCTTCTACGACCTGACGCAGCCGACGAGTTCAGGCTGACCGGTTCCGCGGGGTCGGTTCTTCGGTGAACGGGCGGTGTTCCGGGGCGGGTTCGCTCCGGGGCGCCGCCCGTTCGGGTTCGTCCTGCGATGGCTGTTCCCGTGGCTGTTTCCGGAGGTGGGCCGGACGTGTCCGGGCGGGGCGCGCTTAGCATCGTCGAGGAGGGTGACCGGGGAGTCCGGCCCGGTCCGTGGTCGGTTCCGAGGAAGGGGCGCCATGGTGGGGTCAGCGGACAGGGCGAAGCGGCCGGCCGGGCTCGACCGGGAGCGGGTCACCTCGGCCGCGGTGCGGTTGCTGGACGCGGAGGGGCCGGCCGGGTTCTCCATGCGGCGGCTGGCGGCCGAGCTGGACGTCACCGCGATGTCCGTGTACTGGTACGTCGACACCAAGGACGAGCTGCTGGTGCTCGCGCTCGACGCCGTGTTCGGTGAAGTGGAGCTGCCGCGAACCGGGTCGGCGGCGGGCTGGCGGGATCGGCTTCGGGGACTGGCGACCGGGTACCGGGCGATGCTGGTGCGCCACCCCTGGGTGCCTGCGCTGTTGGGGAACCAGGTGGAGGCCGGGCCGTGTTCGGGGGCGTTCGCGGCGTGTGTGCGACGGGTGGTCGCGGACGCCGGGATCCCGGCGTCCGGGCAGGTGGGGGCGGTGTCGGCGGTGTTCCGGTTCGTGTACGGGGCGCACTTCGCCGGTGCGGAGCCGGGGGAGCGGGATTCCGAGTTCGCGCTGGAGCTGCTGATCGCGGGCATCGAGGCGGTGGCGGCGCGGCCCGGCTGAGACCGCGGCCCGGCTGAGACCGGTGGGTGGGTCGGGGCCGCGCCGGTACATCAGCCCGTCGCCGTCGGGTGAGGAGTGACCGTCGGTGGCGACGGCCATCGATGTACCGGCACGTCCCCTCACGCCGGATCCCGTCTGCGGGTCCGCGTTCGCTGGGGTTCGGGCGTGAGTTTCAGCCCCTCCGGCGTTTGAGGAGCGGGGTCTGGGGCGGAGCCCCAGGTATGGGACGGGTAGGGGCGGAGGGGGCGAGGAAGCGGGGTCCCGCCGGCCGGCCGGCCGGTCAGTCCTGGGGGGCCAGGTGGGGCGGGAAGCCTCCGGTGGCGACCGGGCCCCAGTGGGTGGGGGTGATGCGGATGATCGACTTGGCCTGCTTGCGCATCGCCGCGCGATACTCGTCCCAGTCGGGATGCTCCCCGGCGATGTTCCGGTAGTACTCGACCAGCGGCTCGACGGAGTCGGGAGAGTCGATCACCTCGGCGGTGCCGTCGACTTGGACCCAGGGCCCGTTCCACTCGTCGCTCAGGACGATCAGCGCGACCCGCTCGTCCCGCTTGGCGTTACGCGTCTTGGCACGCTCGGGATACGTCGAGACGACGATGCGTCCGGCGTCGTCGACGCCACAGGTCAGCGGAGAGCCCTGCGGGCCGCCGCCGGCACGGCGGGTGAGCAGGATCGCCCGGTGGCGGGGGCGTACGAAGTCCAGCAACTCGTCGAGGGAGACAGAGGTGTTCGTCGCGATGTTGGGTGCCATGCGATCAGCGTAGGGCGCGGGCCCGGCGATCGCCCGCGGGCCGGGCCGGTGGGCGGCACCCGACCTCGGCGAAGCGGCTAAAGTGCTCTTCGTCCTGTGCTCGCAGTCGGGAATGTGCTGCGGAGCTCTCCTGCGCATGGCCGTTTGGCCCTGCATGCCGAAGAGGTTCGTGGTGGCTGCGTCTGAGTTTTCTGAATTGTCCCGTTCTGATACGGATTTCGAGCTGGCCGAGGGCCTCACGGCCGCGGCCCAGCAGTTGCACGAGACATCGAGCGCCCACGCCACCCTGCGCACCGCCGTCCGGCTGGCCGTGCGCATCCTGCCCGGCGTCGAGTACGCCGGCATCTCCGTCATCGAGCCCAAGGCCCACCGGCAGACGCTGGCCTGGACGGACGAGGTCGTCCGCTCCGCCGACGCCATGAACGCGGGCCGTGAGCATCCCCCGTACTGGAACCGGCTGTGGACGGCTCCGGTGGCCCGCATCGAGGACAGCGCCGCCCCGGACGGAGACGGGGACCGCGCGCTCTCGGATCTCGGCCTGCGGTCGGTGCTGTCGCTGCGGCTGCGTGCCGACCGGCGCCGGCTGACCGTCCTGACCGCCTACGCGCGGGCGCCGCGCGCCTTCGACGAGTCGGCCACCCGGATAGGGCGGCTGTTCACCGCGCACGTCGGCATCGCGCTGGACTCGGCGACCCTGCGCGAACAGCTCACCGAGGCGATGCGCACCCGGGATCTCATCGGGCAGGCCACGGGCATCCTCATGGAGCGGCTCGACATCGACGCGTCCGAGGCCTTCGACAGCCTCGTGCGCACCTCCCAGCGGGAGAACGTCAAGCTCCGTGACCTGGCCCGACGGATCGTCGACGCCAGCGAGGGCGAGTGAGCCGGGGTCAGACCGCCGGCAGCGACTCGCCCTGCACGGCCTGGATGTCGAGCTCCACCTTCAGGGTCGTTCCGATGGCGGAGATGCCCGCCTGGACGATCTGGTTGTAGTGCAGGGCGAAGTCCTCGCGGTGGAGCTCGGCGGTCGCCCGGAACGCGGCGCGGGTGCCGCCCCAGGGGTCGGCGCCGGTGCCGAGGTAGGCGAGGTCGAGGTCGACGGGACGTACGACACCGTGCAGGGTGAGCTCGCCGTGCACGGTCCAGCGGTCGGAGCCGGCCGGTGTGAGGCCCGTCGAACGGTAGGTGATCAGCGGGTAATTCTCGGCGTCGAGGAAGTCCGCCGACCTCAGGTGCCCGTCGCGCATGCCGTTGCCGGTGTCGATGGAGGCGGCCGTGATCGTCGCCTCGACCCGGGAGGCGGTCACGTCGCCGGGGGCGATCTCGACGCGGCCCGCGAAGTCCGTGAAGCGGCCGTGCACGCTGGAGATGCCCAGGTGCTGGGCCACCGCGCCCACGGAGGAGTGCGCCGGGTCGATGGTCCACGGTCCCGGTGGGGGCAGCTCGGTGCCGCCCCGGCGGGCCAGCGTCACCTGGCCGACCTCGGCCCGGCCGGCCGCCGTGACGATGGCCCCGGACGCGGCGGGCGCGTACCCGAGCGCGGTCACGATCACGGTGTAGGCGCCCGGCGCGAGGCTCGTGGTGTCGCGTACGGACCCGTCGGTGTCCGCCTCGGCCCGCAGCACCTGCGCCCCGGTCGAGTCGGTCACCGTGACGACCGCGTGCGACACGGCCCATCCGTCCCGTGTGCGGATCTTCGCGGTCAAGCCCATGGCAGTAACTCCTTGCGGTGTACCAATGAAAACCGGCCCGTGGGGGGCGCACCTCCGCTCAGAGTGCGCGCATCCCCACGGGCCGGGGCTCGGACTACTCGCCGGGGTGGGCGAGTTCGATGTCGTGGTCGTCCGCTCCACGGCCGCCGACGGTCAGCGCGGTCGCCACCGGCGGGTAGCCCGCCGCGATGACGGTGTACTCGCCGCCGTCCAGATCGGTGAAGGCGTACGCCCCGTCGCCGCCGGTCCTGGCCGTGCCGACGACGTTCCCGGCCGCGTCCACCAGCGTCACGCGGGCGTCCGACAGGGGGCCGTGCGGGGCCCGGACGACACCCTGGACCTGGGCGCCCGCGTCGAGGTCGACCTCGACCCGGGTGATCCCGGTGCCGCCGACCTCGACGGGCAGCGCCCGCGGCCGGTGGCCCGCGGCGTTCACCGCGACCGTCACGACGCCGGGCACCAGCTCGGCGAAGGCGAACTCGCCCTGCTCACCGGTGGTTCCGGTGGCCAGCACGTCCCCGCGCACGTCGGTCACGACGACCATCGCGTCCTTGACCGGGGAGGCGCCGTCGGAGGCCCGGACGACACCGCTCAGCCCGCTCGTGCCGCTCAGCAGGATGTCGTACGCGAGCGGCTCGTCGTGCACGACGATCGTCGAGGCCTGCGGCTGGAAGCCGTCGGCGGAGGCGATCAGGACGTACGAGCCCACACCGGGCGCGTCGAGGGCGTAGGAGCCGTCGGCCTGCGCGACCGAGCGGCCGAGCTGGCGTCCCGCCGGCGAGATCAGCGTGACCGCGGCCTGCGGGACGGGCGCGCTCTCGGCACCGCGGACCTGGCCGTGCACCCGGATGCCGCCGGACGCGGGCCGGGGGTCGCCCTCCCGCGTGGCGGTGGCGACGGCGGCGAGCCGCTGGGTCCCCTCGGGCGCCGTCTCGGAGACGGTCTCGGTGGTGCCGACGGCCGGGGCGAGGGCGGCGGTGGCCGCGGCCTCGACCGCCTCGGCGACGGGTGCCTCGGTGACCGGCTCGCCGGACTTCTCCGCGGCGGCCTGGGCCATCGCGCCGGACGTCCGCAGCGGGACCTCCTTGATGAACAGCACGATGAGGAAGGCGACCAGCGCCATGCCGGAGGCGATCAGGAAGACGTCCGCGATGCCGTGACCGTAGGCGCTCTCCATCACGTTGCGCAGCGGAGCGGGCAGCTTGTCCATGTCCGGGATGGTGGAGCTGGAGTCCGAACCGGACCCGAGGGCCGCGTACTTGGGGCCGAGATCGGTCAGCCCGTCCTTCACGTAGTCGGTGATCCGGGTGGCCATGACCGCGCCGAGCGCGGAGACGCCGATCGCACCGCCGAGGGACCGGAAGAACGTCACCGTGGAGCTCGCCGCGCCCAGGTCCGAGGGCGCCACCTGGTTCTGCGTGGAGAGCACCAGGTTCTGCATCATCATGCCGATGCCGAGGCCCAGCAGCGCCATGAAGATCGCGATGTGCCAGTAGGCCGTGTCGTAGCGGATGGTGCCGAGCAGGCCGAGGCCCGCGGTCACCAGGAAGCCGCCGGAGACGAGCCAGTACTTCCACCGGCCGGTCTTGGTGATGACCTGGCCGGAGACCGTGGACGAGATGAACAGGCCGCCGATCATCGGGATCGTCATGACACCCGACATCGTCGGGGACTTGTCCCGGGCGAGCTGGAAGTACTGGCTGAAGAAGACGGTGCCGGTGAACATCGCGACACCGACGAACAGCGACGCGAGGGAGGAGAGGGTGATCGTGCGGTTGCGGAACAGCCGCAGCGGGATGATCGGCTCGCTCGCCCGGGACTCGACCAGCACGAACAGCAGTCCGAGGACGATCGCGCCGCCGACCATGGCGTACGTCTGCCACGAGATCCAGTCGTACTTGTCACCCGCGAAGGTGACCCAGAGCAGCAGCAGCGAGACCGCGGCGGAGATGAAGAACGCGCCGCCCCAGTCGACCTTCACGTCCCGCTTCACGACGGGCAGGTGCAGGGTCTTCTGCAGCACGATCAGCGCGATGACCGCGAACGGCACACCGACGTAGAAGCACCAGCGCCAGCCGAGCCAGCTCGTGTCGGTGATGACACCGCCGAGCAGCGGACCGCCCACGGTTGCGACGGCGAACGTCGCGCCCAGGTAGCCGGAGTAGCGCCCGCGCTCACGCGGGGAGATCATCGCGGCCATCACGATCTGCGCCAGGGCGGACAGACCGCCGACGCCGATGCCCTGCACGACACGGCAGGCGATCAGCATGCCGGCGTTCTGCGAGAGTCCGGCCGCGGCCGAGCCCAGCACGTAGATGATGAGCGCTATCTGGACGAGCGCCTTCTTGCTGTACAGGTCGGACAGCTTGCCCCACAGGGGCGTGGCCGCGGTCATGGAGAGCAGCGCGGCGGTGACGACCCAGGTGTACGCGGACTGGCCGCCGCCCAGGTCGCCGATGATCTCGGGGAGCGCGTTGGAGACGATCGTCGACGACAGGATCGCGACGAACATGCCGAGCAGCAGCCCGGAGAGCGCCTCCATGATCTGCCGGTGCGTCATCGGAGCGCCGTCGGCGCCTCCGTGCTTGGCGTGAGAGCCCCGCACACCGGCTGGTGTGGTCGTTGCCATGGGCTTCCTTTTCTTACGCGGGTGTACGGGTGGTCGGTTCTGATACGTCTGTCGCGTACGGGGGAGGGTGCGCGGGCGTCCGCTGCGGGGAGCGGCAGTCGCCGAAGCTCTCGCGCAGCCGGCCCATCAGCTCGATGAGCAGCCCGACCTCGGCGTCGGACCAGTGGCTGAGCCGGTCGGAGAGCAGGCGTGACGTGCGCAGGGACAGCTCGTCGAGCTGGGCGTGCCCGGCCGCGGTGAGGCGCAGGATGCGTGAGCGTTTGTCCGCCGGGTCGGGGGACCGTTCGATCCAGCCCCGGTCGGCGACGTGCGCCACATGGCGGCTGGTGACCGACATGTCCACGGACAGCAGCTCCGCGAGCTTGCTCATCCGCATCTCGCCGTACCGGCCGAGCAGGGTGAGCACGGCGGCGGATCCCGCGGGGCACTCGGGCGGAAGGATCCGGCCCATTCCCCTCTTCACGGCACCGATGGCGCTGAGCTGACGAGCCAGTTCCTCGTACTGCGCCTGCTCGGCCATCGCACCTCCCCTTATTCGTTGCTTAGGGCAACCATAAAGAAGTTGGTTGCCGCAGGCAAACGAGTTCGGGGCTTCAGGGATAAAAAGTTGGCAAAGGCAAGTGTTGGCGAACGGAAACGTGCAGGCGGGAGGGGTGGACGGGGCGGGAGATACGGAGGGGACGGCCGTCGAGGTGAGGAGGCGACGCGGAGGCGGTGTGCGTGCTGGTCGCGGGTGCTGTGCGGTCGGGTCACGATCGGCGTGATGAGCAACCCGGCACTTGGGCAGCCCGCGCGCATTCGCTAGGGTCCGGCCTATGGCAAACACCCAGGGCCCCGAGGGCAACTACGACCCCGCGGGCAGCACTCAGATGTTCCGTGCGTTCGTCGACGAGGCCCCCCAGGGCCGGCAGCAGCAGGCGGCCGCTCCCGCGGGTCCCCGCGTGGGTCTGATCGTCGGCGTCGTCCTCGCCGTCGCGGTCGTCGCCGCGGTGGCCTGGCTCGCCTTCATGTGATCGAGCGGGACCGCGAGATCGGGCGCAACCGCCTGATCGGGCGGGAGCGCGGGGGCGTGACCCGGTAGGGGCGCGCCCCTACTTCCACGCGACGGACACGTCCTGTGTCTCGACGTGCATGCCCAGCGGCACCCGCCAGGAGTCGACGCACACCGTCCAGGTCCCGCCCTTCCTCCCGCCGGCGGCGATCGGCGCCGGAAGGGGTTCGGTCGACCGGACGGTCGCCCAGTCGATCCCGAGCGCCCCGATGATGTGCGTCCCGAAGGTCACCGTGCCCGAACGGACCGCCGTACCACCGGTGTTGCTGAAGGAGAGGGTCACCTTCTCGCACCAGCGCTGACCGGTGGCCGTGCGCGAGGGCTCGCTCACGGCGAGCGCGGCGGGGCGGGCACTCGCCGTCGGGCCGGGCGAGGACGGGGTCGACGAACCTCCCGAACCTCCCGAAGAACCTCCCGAACTCCCGCCCGTACGACCGGAGTCGCCGCCGGAGTCACCGCCCGAGGGTGAGCCGGACGACGACGAGGACCCGCCGCCCGTCCCGGTTCCCGTGCCTCCCGCGCTGCCGGACGCGGTCCCCGAGCCGCCCCCGCCGGCGGCGGAACCGGTCGAGCCGCCCGAACCGGGCGACGAACCGTGCGAGCCGTCCGCGTCACCCGTGCCGCCCGTCGGCGTACCGCCGCCCGGACCGGCGGCCGAGGACCTCTCGCCGGCTCCGGAACTCCCTTTGCCTCCGGTGGGGTTGGTGCCGTCGAGAGGTGCCAGGGACACCTCTCCCGACGGTGCCACCACCGCCCCCGACGCCCGGGGGGAGCCGTCCGCGGCCCCGACGGCGGCATACCCGCCGTCCCCGCCGCTCCCGCACGCGGCCAGCAGTCCGCCCAGACACAGCGCGGCCGCCGACGTGCCCACCAGGGCACCTCGGCGACCGCTCGGCGATCCATGACGCATCGGCTCGTGACGCATCGCGCCAGTGTGGCTGACGACCCGTCAAATATGAACCCCGCGTGGGACGGTCAGTCGGAGATGAGTCCTTCGCGGAGCTGCGCCAGCGTGCGGGTGAGCAGCCGGGAGACGTGCATCTGGGAGATGCCGACCTCCTCGCCGATCTGCGACTGGGTCATGTTCGCGAAGAAGCGGAGCATGATGATGCGGCGCTCGCGCGGCGGCAGCTTGGCGAGCAGCGGCTTGAGCGACTCGCGGTACTCCACGCCCTCCAGCGCGGTGTCCTCGTAGCCGAGGCGGTCCGCGAGGGAGCCCTCGCCGCCGTCGTCCTCGGGAGCGGGCGAGTCCAGCGACGAGGCCGTGTACGCGTTGCCGACGGCGAGACCGTCGACCACGTCCTCCTCGGACACCCCGAGAGCCGTGGCGAGTTCGGCGACCGTCGGCGAGCGGTCGAGCCGCTGCGACAGCTCGTCGCTGGCCTTGGTGAGGGCCAGGCGCAGCTCCTGGAGGCGGCGCGGGACGCGGACCGACCAGGACGTGTCGCGGAAGAACCGCTTGATCTCGCCGACGACCGTCGGCATCGCGAAGGTCGGGAACTCGACGCCGCGTTCGCAGTCGAAGCGGTCGATCGCCTTGATCAGGCCGATGGTGCCGACCTGGACGATGTCCTCCATCGGCTCGTTGCGGGAGCGGAAGCGGGCCGCCGCGTACCGCACGAGCGGGAGGTTGAGCTCGATGAGGGTGTCCCGGACGTAGCCGCGCTCAGGGCTGTTCTCGGCGAGTGCCGCGAGGCGCAGGAACAGGGAGCGGGACAGGGTCCGGGTGTCGATGGCGCCCGAGGACTCGGGGACCAGAGCGGCTTCCGGGGCCTCGGCGGCAGGGACGTCGTGAAGCGCGGCGTGCGCCTCGGGCACTGCGTCGCTCTTCGTGAGCGTGAGCACCTTCGAGCTGCCCTGATCTGCGGACATGCCACCCCCTTTGGGTCGCGGACGGTCGCGGCAGTCGCTCCCGTCGGAGGAACGCAGCCTCCACCTGAATACCGGAGGCGAGGCCGCGGCAAACGCGCTCCCGGAAGAATGTCACATGTCGGCAACACGCTGTAGAGACTTGTCGACATGTAGAGGGTGGATCGGCCCTGGAAAAAGGGGGTCTGACAGGTAATCAGCGCTGAACCGACATAAAAAGTGACCTTGAGCGATTAGCTCTTCTCGGTTACGCCTCGATCCTGTTTGCGGATCGAAGACGCGCGAAGCTGCGGGCGAGGAGCCTTGACACATGCATCTGGGAAACACCCAGTTCCGCGCTGATCTGTGACTGGGTCAGATTGCTGTAGTAGCGCAGGAGCAGGATCCGCTGCTCGCGTTCGGGCAGTTGTACGAGCAGATGCCGTACGAGGTCGCGGTGTTCGACCCCGTCGAGCGCGGGGTCCTCGTATCCGAGCCGGTCGAGCAGTCCCGGCAGTCCGTCGCCCTCCTGGGCCGCTTCGAGGGAGGTCGCGTGGTACGACCGTCCGGCCTCGATGCAGGAGAGGACCTCCTCCTCGGTGATGCGCAGCCGTTCGGCGATCTCCGCGGTGGTGGGCGAGCGTCCGAAGGCGGTCGTCAGGTCCTCGGTGGCGCTGTTCACCTGCACCCACAGTTCGTGCAGCCGGCGCGGTACGTGGACGGTGCGGACGTTGTCGCGGAAGTACCGCTTGATCTCGCCGACGACCGTCGGCATCGCGAAGGTCGGGAACTGCACGCCCCGGTCCGGGTCGAAGCGGTCGATGGCGTTGATCAGGCCGATCGTGCCGACCTGGACCACGTCCTCCATCGGCTCGTTGCGGGAGCGGAAGCGGGCCGCCGCGTACCGCACGAGCGGCAGGTTCGCCTCGATCAGCGCGCTGCGGACCCGCAGGTGCTCCGGGGTGCCCGGCTCCAGCACCTTGAGTTCGCCGAAGAGCACCTGGGTGAGGGCCCGGGTGTCGGCGCCCCGGCGCCGCTCCTGAGGGACCTCCTGGGCCGTTTCGGGGGCGGTCGCGGGGCCCTGGGTGCCCGGAGCGGCGTTCGGTGCCGTGGTCTGCGTCAGGGGCCGCGCCGGGGGTGGCGGCGGGGCGGAGGCCAGAGCCGTCGCCCGGTCCTGGGCCGGGGCTTCCTCCTGGGGCGGCGCAGTACTGGCCGACACGGTCAACGCCACCTCTTCGTTCGTCAACGATCCGTCGACGTATCCGTCAACTCATCCGTCAAAAGCGGTCATAGCATCACAAGACATGTGCACTGTGTGCAAGCACCGCATAACGCCGTGTTGAGGGTGAACAGGAGGTGAGTTGGGGTTCAAGACGCCGAAAACCCCTGACCGGTTGCGGTCAAGGGCTCGGTAAGAGTGTGCGATCAAAAACGGTCAGAACGGGTAATCGGCGATCACCCAGGTGGCGAACTCACGCCAGAGCGCGACACCGGCGGTGTGGGCCGGGTGCTCCAGGTAACGCTTGAGGGCGTCGGCGTCCTCGACGGCGGCGTTGATGGCGAAGTCGTACGCGATGGGCCGGTCGCTGATGTTCCACTCGCACTCCCAGACCCGCAGCTCGGGGATCTGCCCGCCGAGCGCGCGGAAGGCGGCGACGCCCTCGGCGACGCGGGGCTCGTCGCGCCGCACGCCGTCGTTGAGCTTGAAGAGGACCAGATGGCGGATCACGGGTACTCCCTGGTGATGAGGTGGTTCTTCGCTCGGTCACGCCCTCGCGGGGGCGCGCCTCGCTCCGTCGGGCCCGCTCGGCGCCGGATGCGCGGCCCTGCCGCGCCGGCGTCGGTGCCCTGCGTCAGTTCTTCGCTCCGTCGGCGACCCAGGTCATGAAGTCGCCTATCGCCCCGGCGGCGCTCGATATGCCCTCGAACGCTATCTGGACGTAGTCGGCGGCCTTGGCCGGATCCGTGATGATCACGTAGAGCACGAAGACCACGAGCACGTAGATGGCGATCTTCTTCGAATTCACCGCCATGGCGGCCTCCCCTGTGACTCCTGCGCCCGTCGGCCCCCTGCTGCCGGCGGTGAGTGTAACCTTCACGCCCCCTTTAAGGACCAACGGCCCGCTGGTAGAGGTCCTTTGCGGGGCCTGGGCGGCGCGCTCGCGGTCCAGCATGGAAGGGAGCCCCGGCGGGAACCGTCAGGAGTCCCCGGGGCCCGGAGGGACCCCACTGCGGGGTTCTCGCCGCCCGACTTTCCCCCGAGACGGCGGCGTGGACTTGCGGGTCCCTGCGTGGGGGAAGCGGGCGCCCCCGAATTGCGCCCCTTCCCCCTCCTCTGTGGGAGCGGAGAGCCCTTTCGGGTACGGAAGCCCCGGCGACCGAGCGGCGCCGGGGCTCCTTCGCGTCGCGGCCCCCGCGGAGCCCGGGAACGCACGAAGGGCCCCGTCTTTCGACGGGGCCCTCCAGAAGCGGTAGCGGAGGGATTTGAACCCTCGGTGACTTGCGCCACACTCGCTTTCGAGGCGAGCTCCTTCGGCCGCTCGGACACGCTACCGAGGGAGACCCTACCCCAAGGTGGCCCGTGGTCTGAAATCCGTTTCGGCGGCCCGGTCAGCGGTCGCGGAAGAAGTCGGTCAGCAGTGCGGCGCAGTCGTCGGCGAGCACGCCCTCGATCACCTCGGGCCGGTGGTTGAGCCGCCGGTCGCGGACGACGTCCCAGACGGATCCGGTCGCGCCCGCCTTCTCGTCGCGGGCGCCGTAGACCACCCGGTCGACACGGGACTGGACGAGCGCGCCGGCGCACATCGTGCAGGGCTCCAGGGTGACGACGAGCGTGCACGCCGTCAGCCGCCACTCACCGAGCGCGGCGGCGGCCCGGCGCAGCGCGAGGATCTCGGCGTGCGCCGTCGGGTCGCCGGTGGCCTCGCGTTCGTTGTGCCCGGCCGCCAGCACGGTCGTCCCGTCCGGGGACAGCACGACGGCACCGACGGGAACGTCCCCGCCCCGGACGGCCAGCCGTGCCTCGTCCAGCGCGAGCCGCATCGGGTCCCGCCACCGGTCGCGTACGGGATCGGGCGGCGGGGGTACCTGGCGCGGGGTGCTCATCCGGGGAACCTAGCGGAATCCCGCCGGGCAGGGCGGAAGGCCGGAGCCGGTGGGCGGCGGACGGCAGGCGAAGATCCGGCCCGCTGGATCGGGCCGGTTCGCCGGTATGGGGGCAGGGGTGCGGGAGAGGGGCCGGGCCCGCCGTTTCCGGAGGCCCTGACCTGTTCCGGACGTCCTAGCGGACGGTCTCCAGAACCTCTGCCGCGCCCAGGGCCTCGGCGATCGTGCCGAGCGCGTCGCCTTCGTCCAGGGCCAGCAGTTCCTTCTCGCTCACTCCGAGGTCCGCGAGGATGTAGCGGTCCCCGACGGGGCTGTGCGAGACGGCGTCGCCGGACACGCTCCCCTGGTCCTCGTCGTCGTCCTCGGAGTCCCCTGGTTCACCGTCCTCGGTGCCGTCCAGATCGAGGGAGTCCAGGTCGGCGTCGTCGTCGCCCGGATCCCGTCCTAGTAGTTCGTCCGTGAGCAGGATCTCGCCGTACGAACTGCGGGCGGCAGCGGCGGCGTCCGAGACGTAGATACGAGGATCCTCCTCGCCGTCCACGCGGACGACGCCGAACCACGCGTCCTCCTGCTCGATGAGCACGAGCACCGTGTCCTCGTCCGAGACCTCACGGGCCAGATCGGTCAGATCCGACAGGGTTTCCACATCGTCGAGCTCTGTATCGCTCGCTTCCCACCCGTCTTCGGTGCGCGCGAGCAGTGCGGCGAAGTACACCGTGACTCTCCCACTGGTCATAGGTGTGCCGGTTGGGGTTCCCCCCGGCGGAGGCTGTGGGCGGGGAGTGCTGCTGCTCCGAGCCCCGCCCACTCGGAATCGTGGCAGAAAGACAGCGTTCAGGGGACGTCTTCGGCCTGCTGTGTCCGCCTCTTTTGATCGCTAACAGCGGATCGTACGCGGCTGCCCGCGCCGCGTGGAGACCTCCTCGCCCGACACGTCCTCCACACGGCCCCTCGTGAGGCGGGCGCGGCGCGGTTCCCGGGCGGCCGGGCGGCCGGGCGCGTTTGCCCGCGCGCCGACCGCCGGGCGGGCGCGTTCCCTTGTCAGGGCGGGTGTGCCCCGGGTGCCGGCGCGGCCGGGTCGCGGGGGCGGGGCCGGTTCTTGCGCGCCGACCCCCTCCGTGGGCGTGTCGGCCGCGGAGGCGGCGTGCCGGGCCGGAGCCCGGCGCCGTGCGCGGGCGCGCGCGGTGGTGCGTACGGCTGTGGCTACCAGCGGAACGTGCGCATGCGCATCGCGTGGCGCAGGCGGGCCGTCTTGGCCCGGCGGGGCTGGACGCGGTCGCGCAGCTCGCGCGCCTCGGCCAGGTCGCGCAGGAACTGGGCCCGCCGCCTCCTGCGTTCGGCGTCGCTCTCCAGCCGTTCGGACGACTCCTCTTGCTGGTCCCGCATTGGCACACCACCCCAGGTCCGTCCCTCCCACCTTCCCTCCGATGGATGGTTTGATGCCAGCGGACGGGTGATGCCGGGCGGCGGCCCTTGCCGGGCGGGTCGGTGGCGGGTGCCGTGGGCCCCGCTACTGTTGTGGACATGCGTCTTCACGTCGTCGACCACCCCCTGGTCGCCCATAAGCTCACCACCCTGCGCGACCAGCGCACCGACTCCGCGACCTTCCGGCGGCTGGCCGACGAACTGGTCACCCTCCTCGCCTACGAGGCCACGCGCGACGTGCGCACGGAGCAGGTCGACATCGTGACGCCGGTCTCCCCGACCACGGGCGTCAAGCTCTCCTACCCGCGCCCGCTCGTCGTGCCGATCCTGCGCGCGGGCCTCGGCATGCTCGACGGCATGGTCCGGCTGCTGCCGACCGCCGAGGTGGGCTTCCTGGGCATGGTGCGCGACGAGGAGACGCTCGAGGCCTCCACGTACGCCACCCGGATGCCGGACGACCTCTCCGGCCGTCAGGTGTACGTCCTGGACCCGATGCTGGCCACCGGCGGCACGCTCGTCGCCGCGATCCAGGAGCTGATCAAGCGCGGCGCCGACGACGTCACCGCCGTGGTCCTGCTCGCCGCCCCCGAGGGCGTCGAGCTGATGGAGCGCGAGCTCGCCGGCACCCCGGTCACCGTGGTCACGGCCTCGGTCGACGAGCGCCTGAACGAGCACGGCTACATCGTGCCGGGCCTCGGCGACGCGGGTGACCGCATGTACGGGGCCGCCGAGTAACGCCCCGGCTCCGCGGCACCCGCGGAGCGCACCGGTACTCCGCGGCACCCCGCGGAGCGCACGGGTACGGACACGACTCCGGAGCCGGCGGCTCGCACGCGAGCGCGGCTGCGGAGTCGTCGGTGCTTCCTCGGGAACGGTCCCGGGGTCAGCAGTGCTTCTTCGCGTCGGCGGGCGCCGGCTCGGGCCGCGTGAGGACGGTCAGCGCCTTGTCGGCGTCCGCCTTCTTCGTCAGCTCCTTGAACGCGGTGCCGATGATCAGGTCGACCGTGGTGGCCTTGGCGCGGCCGTCGGTCTTCAGCTCGGCGCCGGAGAGCTGGGTGTTGAGGACGGGCAGCGCGGCCTGGCCGGCGGCCTTGGCGCCGAGCAGTATCCCGGCGCCCGCGACCTTCTTGTCGTACGCGGCCGTCGCGTTGCCCACGTCGCCGATCTTGAAGCCGCGCTTCTTCAGCTCGTCCGCCGTCTGCTTCGCGAGCCCGCTGCGGGGCGTCGCGTTGAAGACGTTCACGGTGATCTGGCCGGGCTTCGGCAGCGTGGACGCCACGGCCGCAGCGGCGGCGGCGGACGCCTTCGCCTCCGGCGTGACCTTCGAGGCGCAGTCCGCCTTGGTGCCGGCCGCCGTGGCCTTGCTGCCGCCCGTGTAGATGTCGATGAGCTGCAGGGACCCCCACCCGATCAGACCGAGAACGGTGACGGAGCTGAGGCTCAGGAACACGAACTTGCGACGCCCGCGGGGGCGGCGCATCCGCGGGTACTTGTCCCCCGTGATCCGATACTGGCCACCCATGCCAGGGGGAGTAAGCATGCTCATGGGCGCAGCGTAGTGCGCCGGGGCGCCAATGCCTACTAGATGATCATTGCCCGGCGTTCAGTTCAACCCATTGGGGTCAAGCCGTGGCCATTAGTCCAGTTCAAGAACGCGCGCGTGCAGCACCTGGCGCTGCTGCAGCGCGGCGCGGACGGCGCGGTGCAGGCCGTCCTCCAGGTACAGATCGCCCTGCCACTTGACGACGTGGGCGAAGAGGTCGCCGTAGAAGGTGGAGTCCTCGGCGAGGAGGGTCTCCAGGTCGAGCTGGCCCTTCGTCGTCACGAGCTGATCGAGGCGGACCGGGCGCGGCGCGACGTCCGCCCACTGCCGGGTGCTTTCCCGGCCGTGGTCGGGGTACGGCCGGCCGTTTCCGATGCGCTTGAAGATCACACGGAAAGCCTACCGGTCAAGACCTTCCGGGCGCAGCCATGGCGGCGGAGTGCGACGCTGGAAAAGATGTCGTAAATCCTTTCAAAACGGGAACAGGGGTCTGATATGAGTGACGGCGAGACCGTCCGGTCGGCTGCCGCCGGGACCGCTCCCGAGCGGGTCGCCGGCGCCCCCGCGCTCCCGCGGGAGGCCCTGGAGATCGCGGCCGGCTACGCCTTCGCGGGCCCCGCTCTCGACCTCGGCGCCCTGCTCTGGGACGGGGCGTGCCTGTCCGACGCGCAGATCCGCGTCCCGCTGCCGATGCTCAACCGGCACGGCCTGGTGGCGGGCGCCACCGGCACCGGCAAGACCAAGACGCTCCAGCTCATCGCCGAGCAGCTCTCCGCGCAGGGCGTCCCCGTCTTCCTCGCCGACATCAAGGGGGACGTCTCCGGGATCTCGGTTCCGGGCGAACCGGGGGCGAGGGTGCAGGAGCGGGCCGGGGAGGTCGGCCAGGAGTGGACACCGGCCGGCTGTCCGGCGGAGTTCTACGCGCTCGGCGGCCTGGGCCACGGCATTCCCGTACGCGCCACGGTCACCAGCTTCGGGCCGGTGCTGCTGTCCAAGGTGCTCCAGCTCAACCGGACCCAGGAGCAGTCGCTCGGCCTGATCTTCCACTACGCCGACCAGAAGGGCCTGGAGCTGGTCGACCTCAAGGACCTGCGCGCGGTCGTCGCCTTTCTGACCTCGGACGAGGGCAAGCGGGAGCTGAAGGGGATCGGCGGGCTGTCCACCGCCACGGCGGGTGTCATCCTGCGCTCGCTGACGGCCTTCGAGGCGCAGGGCATGAGCCCCTTCTTCGGGGAGCCGGAGTTCGACACGAGCGAGCTGACGCGCCTGGCGCCGGACGGCCGGGGCGTGGTGTCGGTCCTCGAACTGCCCGCCGTGCAGGACAGACCGCAGCTCTTCTCGACGTTCCTGATGTGGATGCTCGCCGATCTCTTCCACGACCTGCCGGAGGTCGGCGACGCGGACCGGCCGAAGCTCGTCTTCTTCTTCGACGAGGCCCATCTGCTCTTCAGCGACGCGTCGAAGGCGTTCCTGGACTCGATCACGCAGACGGTCCGGCTCATTCGCTCGAAAGGGGTCGGCGTGTTCTTCGTGACGCAGACGCCGAAGGACGTGCCCGCGGACGTTCTCGCCCAGCTCGGCAACCGCGTCCAGCACGCGCTGCGGGCCTTCACGCCGGACGACCAGAAGGCGCTGAAGGCCACCGTGAAAACGTTCCCCGACTCCCCGTACGACCTCGAAGAGGTCCTGACGGGCCTCGGCACCGGCGAGGCCGTGGTCACGGTGCTGAGCGAGAAGGGCGCCCCGACGCCGGTCGCGGCGACCCGGCTGCGCGCGCCGAGGTCGCTGATGGGTCCGGTGGAGGCGGACGCGCTCGACCGGGCGGTGCGGGAGTCGCCGTCGTATGGGCGGTACGCGCAGGCGGTGGACCGGGAGTCGGCGTACGAGAAGCTGACGGCCGCGGAGGCCGCCGAAGCGGAACCCGCGTCCTCCTCGCGGCAGCGGAGCGGGACCGGCACGCGGTCCGGCACCCCGTCCGCATCCGGGGCCGGCACCGATGACGGGCGTTCCGGTGGCCGGAGCCGGCCCGAGGAGCCGAAGGAGGAGCCCTCCATGGTCGAGCAGGTCGTGGGCAGCGGTCTGTTCAAGTCCCTGGCGCGGTCGGTGGGCACCCAGATCGGGCGGGAGATCACCCGTTCGGTCTTCGGGACGGCGCGCAGGCGGCGCTGACACCGCTGCGGCGTCGACACCGCTTCCCGTCGCGCGGGCGGCGGGAAGGGCGCCGGTCCCGGGGGGCGGGACCGGGGCCGGGGTCAGCCGCGGGCGGCCTTCGCCGCCGCCTTCATCTCCTGCTTGTGCGCCCGGACCTTGGCGAGGGACTCCGGGCCGGTGATGTCGGCGACGGAGCGGAAGGAGCCGGACTCGCCGTAGGGTCCCGCCGCCTCGCGCCAGCCCTCGGGGGCGACCCCGAGCTGCTTGCCGAGGAGGGCCACGAAGATCTGGGCCTTCTGCGGTCCGAAACCGGGGAGTTCCTTGAGCCTGCGCAACAGCTCGGCGCCGCTTCCGGCGTCCTTCCAGACGGCCGCGGCGTCTCCGTCGTAGTGCTCGACGAGGTACTGGCAGAGCTGGTGGATGCGCTTGCCCATCGAGCCGGGATAGCGGTGCACGGCGGGCTTGGCCGACAGCAGCTCGGCGAACTTCTCCGGGTCGTACGAGGCGATCTCGTGCGCGTCGAGATCGTCCGCCCCCATGCGCCGGGCGATCGTGTACGGGCCCGCGAAGGCCCACTCCATCGGCACCTGCTGGTCCAGCAGCATGCCGACCAGCGCCGCGAGGGGGCTGCGGCCGAGCAGTTCGTCGGCCTCGGGCTGCTGGGCGAGGTGAAGCGTGACGTCCATGAACCGATGATCCCGCGTACGGGGGCGGGCCGCGCGGTCGCGGCGGGGCGGGCCGCCCGGCTTCACCGGGTCCTCACCTCCGGCGTACGATCCTCCCGATTAAATTAGGTTAGCCTAACCTGACATGACTGGGGATGGACCGTGACCGCCGAGATCTACCGTGACCCCTGGGGCATCCCGCACCTGCGCGCCGCCGGCGCCCTGGAACTCGCCCACGCCCAGGGCCGGGTCACCGCCCGGGACCGCGCCTGGCAGCTCGAGGTCGAGCGGCACCGCTCCCAGGGCACCTCGGCCGCCTTCCTCGGCGCGGAGTCCGTCGGCTGGGACCGGTTCGCCCGGCAGGCCCGGCTCGACGACACCGCGCGACGCTGCTTCGCCTCCCTGGAGCGGAGCGACCCCGAGACCGCCGCGTGGGTCGTCGCGTACGTCGACGGCGTCAACGCCGGGCTGGCCGAAGGAGCCGCGCGGGCACCCGAGTTCGCCGCGAGCGGGCTCGAACCGGGCCGCTGGGAGCCCTGGAGCCCGCTGGGGGTCTGGCTCGGTACCCACATCCTCTTCGCCGGGTTTCCCGCCAAGCTGTGGCGCGAGGAGGTCGCCCGCCGGCTAGGCACGGACGCGGTCGGCCTGTTCGCCATGGACGGGCCGGGCACGGCCGGGAGCAACGGATGGCTGGTGAGCGGCGAACGCACCGCCACCGGGCAGGCGTTGATCGCCGGCGACCCGCACCGCTTCATCGAGGACCCCGGCGTCTACCAGCAGATCCGCCTGTCCTGCCCGGAGTTCGACGTCGTCGGCATCGCCGTCCCCGGCGTGCCGGGCATCGCCCACTTCGCCCACACCGGAACCGTCGCCTGGGCGATCACCAACGCGATGGCCGACTACCAGGACCTCTACCGTGAGCGGCTGCGCGAGACCGGCACCGGGGCCGTCGAGGCCCTCGACCCGGACGGGGTGTGGCGGGCCGCGGCACGGCACACCGAGCGGGTGGAGGTGGCCGGCGGCGAGAGCGTCGAGGTCGAGGTGATCGAGACGGCACGCGGACCCGTGGTGATCGGGGGCACCGGCGCCGAGGAGTCCATCAGCCTGCGCTATCCGCCCCGCGTCACCGCGGACCTCGGCTTCGGCGCGCTCCTGCCGCTGCTGCGGGCCCGCCGCGTCGCCGACGTGGACCGGGCCTTCGACGCCTGGGCGGAGCCGGTGAACGTCGTGCAGGCCGCCGACACCGAGGGCGGGCTGCTGCACCGCGTCGCGGGCCGCGTCCCGGTGCGCGCCACGGCCAACCGCCTCCGGGTGGTGCCCGCGTGGGAGGCCGGCCACGACTGGACCGGCTGGCACGAGATGCCCCGCGGCCCGGTCGACGACGGCCTCGCCGTGATGGCGAACCAGCGCGGCCCCGCGACCCCGCTCGGAGTCGAGTTCGCGCCCCCGCACCGCGCCGAACGCATCCGTCGACTGCTCGACACGGGGCGCACGTTGTCGGCCGCCGACATGCCGGCCATCCACATGGACACCCGGCTCGGCTCCGCGGCGGCCCTGCTGGACCCGCTGGCCGCCCTCGAACTCTCCGGCGCCGCGGCCGGCCTCCGGGACCGGCTCCTGCGCTGGAACCGGCACATGGACGCCGACAGCGGCACGGCCGCGCTGTTCGCCCAGGTGCGCGACGCGGTCGTACGCCGGCTCGTGGCGCACCCGGCGCTCGCCGTCCTGGCCGAACCGCCCGCCCGTCCGGCCGTCTTCCTGCCCTGGCTCGCACTCACCCCGCGCGTCGCCTTCGCCCTGGAGAACCTGCTGTCGCAAGGGGAGGCGTACGGCATCGACCGCGACGCCGTACTCCGGGCGGCCGTCGAGGAGGCGGCCGCCGCGCCCGTCTCCCGCACCTGGGGCGACACGCACCGCCTCGCCCCCTGGCGGGCCCTGCCCGGCACCCCGTACGACGAACCGGCGCTGTCCGGCGACAACGACTGCGTCCTGTCCACCTCGTCGCTCCCCGGACTGACCGACCTGAGCGCCCGCGGACCCGCGGCCCGTTACGTGTGGGACCTCGCCGACCGCGACGCCAGCCTCTGGGTGGTCCCCTTCGGGGCCGACGGCGTTCCCGGCGCGGCCCACCACCGCGACCAACTCCCCTTGTGGCTCGGGGGAGATCTCGTCCCGGTGACCACCGACTGGAACACGCTGACCAAGGAGAGCGATGACGACTGACACGTACGCCGCCACCCGCGAGGCCGTTCACGAGCAGCGGATCGACGGGTTCGGCACGGTCCGCGTGCTGCCCGTCGACCCGCACGCCGACCTGGACGTGCTGCACGGCTGGGTCGCCGAGGAGCGCGCCGCCTACTGGGGGATGACCGGGTTCACGAAGGAGCAGGTGCTGGAGACCTATCTGCACCTCGACTCGCTCGACACCCACCACGCCTTCCTCACGCTCAAGGACGGCGTCCCGGCCGCGCTCTTCCAGACCTACGAGCCCGAGGCCGACCGCGTCTCCGAGTGCTACGAGGTCCGGCCGGGCGACATCGGCGTCCACCTGCTCATCGGGCCCCCGGCGCCCGGGGCCGACGCACTGCCGGGCTGGTCGTCCACGCTGCTGTCCGCGTTCCTGGCGTACGCGCTGACCGGACTCGGCCGGCGGCGCGCGGTCGTCGAACCCGACGCCCGCAACACCAAGGCCATCGCCCGGCTGACCCGGCAGGGGTTCGTCCCCGCCGGGGACATCGTGCTGCCCGCGATCGACCTGCCCGAGGTCCGTCTGCCCGAGAAGCGCGCCCGGCTCGCCTTCCTCACCCGCGAGGCCTTCGAGAAGGGCCCGACGGCCCCGAGGTGAGCCGGACGCGGCCCGTTTCCGTACATGACCGAGACTCTGGACATGCGGATACGGAGACGGCGTGTGAACGGAAACGGGCAGCGACGGCGACGACTCGGCGCCAGGGCCCTGGCCCTGCTGGGCGGTGTCCTGGTCCTGGTGCTCTTCGGCGGCGTGGGCGGCGCGTCCGCCCACGCCGCGCTGACGGGCACCGATCCGCAGGAAGGCAGCGTGCTGAAGTCGGCGCCCCGCCGGGTGACCCTGACGTTCAGTGAGTCGATCGGCCTGTTCGACGACTCCTTCCGCGTGCTCGACCCGGACAACCGGCGGGTGCGCACCGGCGAACCCGAGCACGCGGACGGCCGTTCCGACACCGCCGGCATCACCCTGCCGAGCGGCCTCGCCGACGGCACGTACACCGTCGCCTGGCGGGTCGTCTCGGCGGACAGCCACCCCGTCTCCGGCGCCTTCACGTTCTCGGTCGGCAAACCGTCCGCGACCCCTGCTCCGCCGCCGCCCACCGCCGGCGACCCCGTCTCCTCCGCCCTCTACGACATCGCCCGCTACGCCGCGTACACCGGGCTCGCCCTGCTCATCGGCGCGGTCACGTTCGTGCTCGCCTGCGGCTTCCCCGGCTCGGTACGGCGGCTCCTCGTGACCGGCTGGTGGATCCTGCTCGGCTCCACGTTCGCGCTGCTCCTGCTGCGCGGCCCCTACGAGCGCGGCACCGGCGTGGCGGAGGCCTTCGACCCCGACGGCCTCAGCGACACCCTGGCGAGCCGGCCCGGCGTCGTCCTGGTGGCCCGGCTGGCGCTGCTCGCCGCCGTGGCCTTCGTGCCCCCGCGGGTGCCGGTACGGGACCGGGGAGCCGGCCGTGGCGTCCTCGTGCTCGGGGTGCTGTTCTCCCTGGCCCTGGCGGTCACCTGGGCCGCCGCCGAGCACGCGTCCGCCGGGATCCAGGTGCCCGCCGCGATGGTCTCCTCCGTACTGCACCTGCTCGCCATGGCGGTGTGGCTCGGCGGTCTGGCCGCCCTCCTGACCGCCCTGCACCGCCCCGCCGAGCCGGTCCCCGCGGCCGTCGTCACCCGCTTCTCACGGCTCGCCCTCACCTCGGTCGCCGTCCTCGCGGTCACCGGCGTCTACCAGTCCTGGCGCGGCCTCGGCTCCTGGGACGCCCTGACCTCGACGACGTACGGCAGGCTCCTGGTCGTGAAGGTCGTCCTGGTGGCGCTGCTCCTGGCCGGAGCCGCCCTCTCGCGGCGCTGGACGGCCCGGCTGGCGACCACGCGGACGCCCGCCACCGTCCCGGCCGGCCGCGTCGCGGTCCCGGTCGCGGTGTCCGCCGGGGTGTCCGAGGGCACCGTCTCCGGGGACGTACGCGAGGAGCCCGCGGACGGCCGGAAGGCCACGACGGGGGACGAGCCGTCGGCGGAGGTGCCGGAGGCCGGGGAAGCGGCCTCGGACGGGCCTGCGGGAGACGCCACGACCGGAGACGGCACGACGGGAGACGGCACGACGGGAGACGGTCCCGCAGGTGACGGTTCGGCGGGCGACGGGGCGAAGGGCGGGCCGGGGGAGACCGAGTACCACCGGGGACTGCGTCGCTCGGTGCTCGCCGAGGTCACCGTCGGGATCCTGGTGCTGGTGATCACGACGATGCTGACCGGGACCCAGCCGGGCCGCGCCGCCGCCGAGAGCGCCGACGCGGTCGCGGCCGTGCGCCGTGTGACCTCGAAGACGACCCTGGTGCCCTTCGACGTCGGCACCCCGGGCGGTCACGGCAAGGCCCAGGTCGAGCTGACGCCCGGCCAGGTCGGGGAGAACTCCGTGCAGGTCGTGGTCTTCGGCCCCGACGGCGGCCTCGTGACCGTCCCCGAGGTGCGCCTGACCTTCACCCTGGAATCCCAGAAGGTCGGCCCGATCGACGCGGAGATCACCGACAAGGGCGGCTACTGGACCTCCGACGGCCTCACGCTCCCCCTGCCCGGCACCTGGACGATGAAGGTCACGGTCCGCACCAGCGATCTGGACGAGGTCACGGTCTCGAAGAAGGTGACGATCGACTGAATCGGACCGTGCTCCTCAAGTCGGCTCGACCGAGATTCACGAAAGTCGCCTTTGTCGCGGCGAGGGGGCGACTAGCGTGGATCTCCGGTCCGTTGCAGGCACGGGCCTGCGAGCCGCTGGTGCCCAGTGAAGGTCCGGGGCCGTGCTGGCGAGGGAGCTGATGCCGTGCCGGGTCCGGAGGGCAGGGCGGGGATGGCAAGGGGGCGCTATGACGATCGTGGTCGAAGCTGCGGTGGCATGTGTATTCGCATGGGCCGTACGTAAGGCCCGCCGAGTCGGCGGGCAGGCGGATGCGGAGGTCGACTACGCGCTGGACGCGGCGATGGACAAGGTCCATGGTGTCGTGGTGCGTCGTCTGGGCCCGGGCGGTGAAGTCGAACGACTGGAGCAGGAGGCTGCAGCCGGGCAGAACGAGCCCAGCGCGCTCACCCGCCGCAACGTCGCGATCGGGCTTGCGGAAGCGGTTGCGCAGGATGACGTGTTCGCACAAGAGCTCCAGGACGCGGTCAAGGCCCTGGAAGACGCGAAGCGCGCCGCTGACCCCAAGACCCTCGGCGCCTACAGCCTGACGGTTGGCGGCAACATGGACATCAAGGCCGACAGCGGTTCCGTGGCCGGCGGCAGCGTCCACGTCGAAGGCGATCTCTCGCTGGGAAACCCTCCCAAGCCCGGGGCGGCCACCTCCTGACCGTTCCGGGCGCCGTACCTAAAAGATCTTCGGCACCTGGGTCGGACGCCGAATCCACATCACATGTGTCGGCGGAACGCGGGGCTATGGCCGCGCACTACCTCACTGCGCGCGACGTCTACATCGGCGGCAGACCTGTCGTTGAACCGTCCGCCTCATCAGTGGAGCTTCCGCCGCTTCCCGAGGTACCGCCCGGTTTCACGGGACGCTCACGGGAGCTGGACGATCTTCTTTCGGTACTCGGCTCCCGGGAGGGAGCGGGCAAGGATTCCGGTGCTGCCACTTCCGTGGTCGTGTCTGCGGCGGTGCGGGGCATGGGCGGGATCGGCAAGACCACCCTTGCCCTGTCCGCAGGTCGTCGTGCCCTGGAAGAAGGGGCTTTCACCGGCACACTGTTCCTGGATCTGCGCGGCTATGACGACGCTCCGGTCGACGCTGCTCGCGCCCTGGACGACGTGCTGCGCCAGCTCGGCGTCGATGCCGCCCAGATCCCCCCGGAACAGGCCCAGCGCGCGGCCACTTACCGCTCTCAGCTCGCCCTCCGAGCCCGCCGCGGGGAGCGACTCCTGGTCATCGCGGACAACGCCTCCGCCGGTGAGCAGGTCGAATGCCTGATCCCCGGCGGACCTCACCGTCTCCTGATCACCTCTCGCGACGACCTCTCTTACATCGGTGCGCAGCTCATCGACCTGGACACCCTTCCACTCGGGGAAGCCGTCGAACTCCTCGACGCCGCCGTGCGCACCGCCCTCCCCAGGGACGACAGGGTGGCTGCCGACACCGAGGGTGCCCGGCGCGTCGCCGAGCTGTGCGGATGTCTGCCTCTCGCCCTGTGTATCGCCGCTGCCCAGATGGTCGCCGACCGCTCCCTGAAACCTGCCGACCTTGCCGCCGACTTGGAAGATCCCGTCGGGCGATTGGACGTGCTGGAGGATGAGTCTCGCGCGGTGCGTGGTGTGGTGCAGCGGTCGGTGCGTCGGCTGTCCCCGCCTAAAGAGGAACTTTTCTGGCTGCTGACGGTCAACCCCGGGCCGGACTTCTCCCTGGACACAGCTGTGGCGGTCGTCGGAGCGGGCAAGGCCAAGGACGTCCGTCTTCGGCTGGCCGCCTTGGCCAAGGCGAGCCTGCTGCGCCAGGACCCTGTCAACGGCCGGTGGAGCATGCACGACCTAGTCCGCGCCTACGCCAACGAGCAGGCAGCTCGCCACCCCGCCGCAACAGATCGAGCCCTGAAGCGGCTTCTGGAGCACTATGTCCGCTGGGCGGTGGACGCGGCTGTGTACCTCAACCCCGAATCCCCCGGCAACGCCTCGCGTTTCCGTAATCGCGCCCGCGCCATGGCGTGGTTCGACGCTGAGCGCGCCAACCTGGTCGCCGCCGTCCAGGCCGCCCATACCGGCGGCCACCTCCTCTTCGCGGCAACCCTGCCCGCCCTGCTCAGCGACTACCTCCATGTCCGCCGGCTCCTCAACGATGCGCTGACGGTCTCCACCATTGCTCTCGACGCCACCAAAGCGCTGGGCCACCGCGCGGGCCAAGCCACGTCGTGGATGAACCTCGGCAGCGTCTTTGGCGACCTGCGGCGCTTCGAGGAAGCTCTTGACGCCCACCAGCGGGCTCTGGATGCCTTCAGTGATCTCGGTGACGCCCACGGTCAAGCGACGGTGTGGATGAACCTCGGATACAGCCTTG
>NZ_JBHTZF010000004.1:0-74008 GCF_042790435.1 Streptomyces sp. NPDC056738 | reverse complement strand
ACGCTCTTGACGCCCACCAGCGGGCTCTGGATGCCTTCAGTGATCTCGGTGACGCCCACGGTCAAGCGACGGTGTGGATGAACCTCGGATACAGCCTTGGGGGGCTGCGGCGCTTCGAGGAAGCCCTCGACGCTCAGCAGCGAGCTCTGGCCGTCTTCAACGAGCTCGGTGACACCCACCGCCAAGCGACGGTGTGGATGAACCTCGGATACAGCCTCGACGACCTGCGGCGCTTCGAGGAAGCCCTCGATGCCTACCACCGGGCTCTGGATGCCTTCAGTGATCTCGGTGACGCCCACGGTCAAGCGACGGTGTGGATGAACCTCGGATACAGCCTTAGGGAGCTGCGGCGCTTCGAGGAAGCCCTCGACGCCCAGAAGCGCGCTCTGGACGCGTTCAAGGAGCTCGGCGACATCCACAGCCAAGCCATGGCGTGGACCAACATCGGTATGGCGCTGCGGGGCCTCGGCGAGTTCGGATCGGCGGAAGAAGCAGGGAAACGGTCGGCAGCGCTGTTCGAAGAGGTAGGAGACAGCTTCCGTCGAGGCAAGGCACTCGGTGAGTTGGCGCTGACCCTGTCACAGACAGGGCGCGGGGACGCTGAGGTGCAGCTGGTGCGGGAGACAGCAGCGGAGTTGCTGCGCGAGGTCGGTGCCGACGACGAAGCGGAGCGAGCGCCAGGAGGGATCACGGCGTAGCACTCCAGCCGACGTGTGGGCCCCAGAGCCTCCTTGCGGACAAAATGCAGGACAACGAGGTCCGAGAAGAACGAAGAAGGGCCCCACCTCGCGGTGGGGCCCTTCGACATCGTGCCCGGTGAGGCACTGGCGGAGGATACGAGATTCGAACTCGTGAGGGGTTGCCCCCAACACGCTTTCCAAGCGTGCGCCCTAGGCCTCTAGGCGAATCCTCCGCGGCAAACAATACAAGACGTTGAGGAGTGCTCGCGAACTCGTTCCCCGCCCCGCGGATCCTGTACTCTTTGCGGAGCCCCTCACGTGGCGCTATCTGACTGAACTCCCCCAGGGCCGGAAGGCAGCAAGGGTAGGTCGGCTCTGGCGGGTGCGTGGGGGGCGCTTGCGTTTCCGGGACGGTCGCCCGGACGGCCCTTGGAGCCGGCGGCCGGGCCGCCGGGGACCGGATGCCGCCGGGGCCGTGACCGGGATGTGCTCGGGCGGTCCTTGATGTCAGTGGGCGCCTATAACCTCGTAGACGTGTCGTCTCTCGCGCTGTACCGCCGCTATCGCCCGGAGTCGTTCGCCGAGGTCATCGGGCAGGAGCATGTCACCGACCCGTTGTCGCAGGCGCTGCGGAACAACCGGGTAAATCACGCGTACCTGTTCAGCGGTCCGCGCGGGTGCGGCAAGACGACCAGCGCGCGCATCCTGGCCCGTTGCCTGAACTGCGAGCAGGGCCCCACCCCGACCCCGTGCGGCCAGTGCCAGTCCTGCCAGGACCTGGCCCGCAGCGGCCGGGGATCCATCGACGTCATCGAGATCGACGCCGCTTCGCACGGTGGTGTGGACGACGCCCGTGACCTGCGCGAGAAGGCCTTCTTCGGGCCCGCGAGCAGTCGTTACAAGATCTACATCATCGACGAGGCCCACATGGTCACGTCGGCCGGCTTCAACGCCCTGCTGAAGGTCGTCGAGGAGCCCCCGGAGCACCTCAAGTTCATCTTCGCCACGACCGAGCCCGAGAAGGTCATCGGGACGATCCGGTCGCGGACCCACCACTACCCGTTCCGGCTGGTGCCGCCGGGCACGCTGCGCGAATACCTGGGCGAGGTCTGCACACAGGAGGGGATTCCCGTCGCTGACGGTGTCCTGCCCCTCGTCGTCCGGGCGGGCGCCGGGTCCGTGCGTGACTCCATGTCCGTGATGGACCAGCTCCTCGCGGGCGCCGCCGACGACGGTGTGACGTACGCCATGGCGACCTCGCTCCTCGGGTACACGGACGGCTCCCTGCTGGACGCCGTGGTCGAGGCGTTCGCGGCCGGGGACGGCGCCGCCGCCTTCGAGGTGGTGGACACCGTCATCGAGGGCGGCAACGACCCCCGGCGTTTCGTCGCGGACCTGCTGGAGCGGCTGCGGGACCTGGTGATCCTGGCGGCGGTCCCGGACGCGGTGGAGAAGGGGCTCATCGACGCCCCGGTCGACGTCGTGGAGCGCATGCAGGCGCAGGCCGCGGTCTTCGGCGCCGCCGAGCTGAGCCGAGCCGCCGACCTCGTCAACGAAGGACTGACGGAGATGCGCGGGGCCACCTCGCCGCGCCTCCAGCTCGAACTCATCTGCGCGCGCGTCCTGCTCCCCGCGGCCTACCGGGACGAGCGGTCCGTGATGGCCCGCCTCGACCGGATCGAGCGCGGGGTGAACTTCTCCGGCGGCGCGGCCGCCCCCGCCATGGGGTACGTGCCCGGACCCGAGGCGCACGGTCCGGCGCCGGTCCCGCAGGCCGGGCCCGCGGCTCCCTCGGTTCCTCCGGGGGGCGGCCTCGCGGCGGCCCGCGCGGCGGCCCGGGGAACGGGACAGGGCGCTCCGCAGGGAGCGGGGCACGGAGGCGTCGGGGACGGCACCGGCGCCCCGGGCGTGGCGCCCGCGGCGACGGCTCCCGCGACCCCTGCCGCTCCTCCCGCGCCCGCCGCGTCCTCCACCGCCCCGGCTCCCACCGGCGCGCCGGTGGCGGCTCCCTCCGCCCCCGAGCAGCCCGCGGCCCCGGCCGGCACACCCACGGGGGCCGCGCCCGGTGCCTGGCCCACCGCCACGGCGGCCGGCAGCGGCCGGCGGCCCGGCGGCTGGCCCACGACGGCTCCCGCGGGCGGCGGCCGCCCCGCGGCGCAGTCCGCTCCGGCGCCCGGCGCCGCACCCGTGGCCCCGGCCGCCGCCGCTCCGGGAGCACCCCAGGCCGCGGCTCCGGTCGCGGGTGGTCCCGACCCGCGCGTGCTGTGGCCGAACATCCTGGAGGCGGTGAAGAACCGCCGCCGGTTCACCTGGATCCTGCTCAGCCAGAACGCGCAGGTCACGGCCTTCGACGGCACGACTCTGCAGATCGGCTTCGTCAACGCCGGGGCGCGGGACAACTTCGCGAGCAGCGGCAGCGAGGACGTGCTGCGGCAGGCGCTCGCGGAACAGTTCAACGTGCAGTGGAAGGTCGAGGCCATCGTGGACGCCTCGGGCGGCTCGGCACCGCCGGCGGCCCCTGCGGGAGGCGGTTACGGCGGCGGAGGGGGCTACGGCAGCGGCGGCGCGGGAGGCTACGGCGGTGGCTCCGGCGCCGGCGGGTACGGCGGAACGGGCGGGTACGGCGGGGCTCCCGCCGGTCAGCGCCCCGCACCCCAGCAGCCGGCCGCCCCGGCCCCCGGGTCCACGGCCCCGCAGTCCGGTCCCTCCGGCGGCCGTCCCCAGGCCACGGCCATGTCCGCGCCCGCGCCGGCCCCGGCGTACGAGCCGCCGCCGGTCGCCCCCGAGGACGACATCCCGGAGGACGACGACCCCGACCTGGACGAGTCCGCCCTCTCGGGCCACGAACTGATCGTCCGCGAACTCGGCGCGACGGTGGTCGAGGAATTCACGAACGAATGACCCCCGGACCCCGGGTCGCTCCCGGGACCTCCCCGGCCAGGGGGCCGGAGCCTCTTCCTGGAGGATCGCACCAGCCCCGTACCCCCGTCGTCTCGGAAGCCCCTACAAGGGCGGGGGCCGGGGGCGGCTAGGCTGGGGCTGTGAAGGTCCTTGTCATCGGTGGTGGCGCCCGCGAACACGCCCTGTGCCGCTCCCTGTCCCTCGACCCCGACGTCACCGCCCTGCACTGTGCTCCCGGCAACGCCGGGATCGCGGAGGTGGCGGAGTCGCACGCGGTCGACGCCCTCGACGGCGCCGCCGTGGCCGCGCTGGCCACGGAGCTCGGCGCCGAGCTGGTGATCGTGGGCCCGGAGGCCCCGCTCGTCGCCGGTGTCGCCGACGCCGTGCGCGCCGCGGGCATCCCCTGCTTCGGCCCGTCGAAGGAGGCCGCGCAGCTCGAGGGCTCCAAGGCGTTCGCGAAGGACGTGATGGCGGGTGCCGGCGTCCCCACGGCACGCTCGTACGTCTGCGTGACGCCGGAGGAGGTCGAGGAGGCGCTCGACGCGTTCGGAGCCCCGTACGTCGTGAAGGACGACGGACTGGCGGCCGGCAAGGGCGTCGTCGTCACCGACGACCTCGAGACGGCTCGGGCGCACGCCAACGCCTGCGACCGCGTCGTCATCGAGGAGTTCCTCGACGGCCCCGAGGTCTCCCTCTTCGCGATCACCGACGGTACGACCGTCGTCCCGCTCCAGCCCGCCCAGGACTTCAAGCGCGCGCTGGACGGCGACGAGGGCCCGAACACCGGCGGCATGGGCGCGTACTCGCCGCTGCCGTGGGCGGACCCGAAGCTCGTCGAGGAGGTCATGCAGACCGTCCTCCAGCCGACCGTCGACGAACTGCGCCGCCGCGGCACCCCGTTCTCCGGGCTGCTGTACGCCGGTCTGGCGATCACCAGCCGTGGCGTGCGGGTGATCGAGTTCAACGCCCGCTTCGGCGACCCCGAGACCCAGGTGGTCCTCGCCCGGCTGTCGACCCCGCTCGCCGGTGTCCTGCTGGCGGCCGCGAACGGCACGCTGGCCGATCTGGAGCCCCTGCGCTGGAGCGAGGACGCGGCGGTCACCGTCGTCGTGGCCTCGCACAACTACCCGGACACCCCGCGTACCGGTGACCCGATCACCGGGCTCGACGAGGTGGCCGCGCAGGACGCCCCGCACGCGTACGTCCTGCACGCGGGCACCCGTCACGAGGGCGGCGCGGTCGTGAGCGCGGGCGGCCGTGTGCTGTCCGTCACAGCGATCGGATCCGGCCTCACCGAGGCCCGCGAGCGCGCCTACGCGGCCGTCGCCCGCATCGGCCTGGAGGGTTCGCAGCACCGCACGGACATCGCCGCCAAGGCGGCCGCCGAGGCGTAGCCCACGGTCCCCATAGCAGCACCGAGCCCCGGACTCCGTACGGAATCCGGGGCTTTGTCTTGGTGCGTCCGGGCCCCTCCACCTGCGGATTTCTGTACGGAACCGGAAGCCCGTCCGGGTTCCGCCGTCATCCACCTTTCCCCAGAGCCATTCCATCGGGTGACCGATGCCGTATCCGGCTGACGAGGGCCGGGGCCCCAACTATGGTGCGGCGAAAGCATTCCGGCACTTGGCCCACCGGCATTGCGATGTCGGTGGCGGGTGCCACAGTGGGGGAGTGACCAACGCCAGGGCATCCGTCCGCACCGGCAGCGACACGGCCGGTGCCAGGCGGACAAGAGGGGGTGACGTCCGGTCGTGACCGGTATGGGTGTGGAGGTGGGCGCGCAGGCAGCGCGCTCCCGGGCTCTCGCTGTGCTGCGCGTCCGCAGCCGGGCGCTGGCCGTCGCCCTGCTGCCCGCGGCCGTGGCCGTCGTGCTGCTCGTCGCCGGCGCCACCGGCCGCGTCACCGGCAGGCCCTGGGGAATCGTGGGCTGGACCGTGACGGTGTTCGCCGTCCTCGTCCTCCTCGCGGCCGCGGGCGTCGCGCTCGTCGTGTCCCGCGCCCGGCCCGCCATGAGCCCCACGGTTCCGATCTCCGAGGAGTCGGCCCCCGATCTCTACCGCATGGTCCGCGACCTGGCCGACCGGCTCGACGTCCCGGCCCCCTCGGCGATAGCGCTCACCCCGGACTGCGACAGTTGGCTGGAGGACCGCACCCACCGCGCGCACGGCCGTTCCTCGACCGGCGCGAAGGACGAACCGGACGGCCGGCGCGGAGGTCCGGCCGGAAGCGGCACGGTCGTCACCGCGCTGACGGACCGCGCCGCCCGGCTGACCGCCGCCCCCGTCCTCGTCATCGGCTCCCCGTTCCTGTGGTGGATGCGGGTCGGCGAGCTGCGCGCGGTCCTCGCCCCCGTCGTCGCCGGTACGGGCCCCTCGGCGCACCCGGACATAGCCGCGGCCCGCCGCTTCGTCCGAGGCCTGGACGCGGCCGTGGCGGTGGCCTCCGCGCCCGGCCGGGGCCCGCTGTCCCGGACGGTCCTGGCCGGCGTCGGCTGGGTCACCCGGCTGCTGCTGCGCGGCTGCCGGGGGCCCGCGGCCGAGATGGAGCGGGCCGTGGCGTCCGCGTCGGCCGAGCGGGCGCAGGCCGTGGACTACGGCGTGCGGATCGTCGCGCAGGAACAGGTGGGCCTCGCCTACGCGGGCTGGGACCGCCTGCTGACCCGCGTCGCGCTGCCCGCCTGGCGGATGGGCCGCTGGCCCTCCCGCCTGGACGTGGGGGTCGTCGCCGCCCTGACCGAGCTGTCCCGCCGCGACCGCCTCGCCGAGGGTTTCGCCTCCCGGCTCGGCGAGCGCCCCGCCTGCGACCTGCTCGAAGAGCCCGGCACGGTGGACGAGGCCGCCTCGCTGCTCGCCGCCCGCCTCTTCCACGGCGGTCCCGCCGAGGCCGGACCCGACTGGGCGCCGGTCGACTGGCAGGACTATCCGGACGAGGTCGTCGACCGCAAATGGCGCACGGACGCCGCCCGGCTGCACCGTGTCCTGGACGCGCTCGGCGTCCGCCACCCCGCCGACCCGGCGCTGCCCGAGGCGGACGGGCCCACCCTGGCCCGCGTCCTCGACCACCTGACCGCGCCCTCGGCGGCCGCGCCCGCCGAGGATCCGCACCGCGCGGCCGTCCTCGCCGAGCACCGGACCGAGGCGTACGGGGAGATGGGGATCGCCGAGAGCGACGACCACGACCTCGCCGTGGGGAACGAGCGGTCCGCCGCCCTCGCCGCCCGGCTCACCGCGGAACTGGCCCGCGAGGAGGCCTCGGCCCCGGCGGAGCCCCGGCCCGCCGGGAGCGCCGGACAGCGGGACAGCGACCACGACCTGTGGGACGACCGGATGCTGCCGCTGTTCCCCCTCCAGCCGCCCAGGACCGGCCGCGAGCTGCTGGCCGACCACGTCACGGCGATGGTCTGCTGCGCCGCGATGGACACCGCCGGGGCGGTTCCCGGCCTCGACTGGCTGGACGGCCCGTCCCTCCTCGTCGGCGGTGAACGGGCCGCCGACATCGGACCCCGTGTGCTCACCCTGATAGAGACCGGGGACCCCGTGCCCCTGCGGGACTGGCTCCGCCATCTCGGCGTCCGCCCGGAGAAGCCGGTCCGCCTGGTCTGACGGCGGTCCGTCCGGCGGCCGCCCCGCCGCAGCGGCCCGGCCCCTGCCCCACCGTTCGCAGGCGCCCCGGCCCAGGCGGAGCGACCCGTTCCACTCACGCCAATTCGCGACGAACGGTGACGGACTGCGCGCGTAATGTGATGTGCTGGGACCGATCGAGCACGGTGCAAGGGCTTGCCAGTACGACGGGGGCACGAGGGAGGGGTGCGGGCATGGGATCGGAGCAGATCCGCCGCTGGGAGTCGGGAGCACTCGCGCACGCCGTCACGGATCCCTTCGGCCTGGGACCCGTTCCCTGGCTCCGCGGCAGCGAGACCTATTTCGACGACACCGGCCACGTCGTCCCCTGGTACCTGGACACCGACGCGCCCCAGCCGCCCCAGCCCGCGGCCGGCGGCGGCTCCCGGATCCCGGCCCCGCGTTCCACCTCGCGCGCCCGCCCGCGCACGGGACCCGGAGGCCCCCGCTCCGCCGACGACGTCCACCGCCAGATCAAGGGCTTCACCAGCACGGGTGCCGCCGCCCCCGGCGAGTCCATCGACTTCCACGTGACGGTCGACCCGCCGCAGGAGTTCAGCGTCGACATCTACCGCATCGGCCACTACGGCGGTGACGGCGCCAGCAAGATCACCACGAGTCCCCGGCTCTCCGGGATCGTCCAGCCGCCGCCGCTGACGGCCGACCGCACGGTCTCCTGCCACCACTGGTGGCTGTCCTGGCGCCTTCAGATCCCGTCCTACTGGAGCGTCGGCGCCTACGTGGCCGTCCTGACCACCCACGACGGCTACCGCTCGCACGTCCCCTTCACCGTCCGCAACCACCAGACGGCCGACCTGCTCCTGCTGCTCCCGGACATCACCTGGCAGGCGTACAACCTGTATCCGGAGGACGGCCACACCGGTGCCAGCCTCTACCACGCGTGGGACGAGCACGGCCGCCTCCTCGGCGAGGCCGACGCCGCGACGACCGTCTCCTTCGACCGTCCGTACGCGGGCGCGGGCCTGCCCCTGCACGTCGGCCACGCCTACGACTTCATCCGCTGGGCCGAGCGCTACGGCTACGACCTCGCCTACGCCGACGCCCGCGATCTGCACGCCGGCCGCGTCGACCCCACCCGCTACCGAGGCCTGGTCTTCCCGGGCCACGACGAGTACTGGTCGCCGCAGATGCGCCGCACCACGGAACTCGCCCGCGAGCACGGCACCTCGCTCGTCTTCCTCTCCGCCAACACCATGTACTGGCAGGTGGAGCTGGGGCCGTCCCCGTCGGGCGTCGCCGACCGGCTGCTGACCTGCCGGAAGCGCCGGGGCCCCGGCAAGCCCGTCCTGTGGCGCGAGATCGACCGCCCCGAGCAGCAGCTCATCGGCATCCAGTACGCCGGGCGCGTCCCCGAGCCGCAGCCGCTGATCGTCCGCAACGCCGACCACTGGCTGTGGGAGGCGACCGGCGCCCACGACGGTGACGAGGTGGAGGGCATGGTCGCTGGTGAGGCGGACCGTTACTTCCCGCGCACCCCACTGCCCGAGCACCAGGACCGGATCCTGCTGGCGCACTCCCCGTACCCCGACAGCGAGGGCGTCCTGCGCCATCAGGAGACCTCGCTCTACCGCGCCCCGTCCGGCGCCCTGGTCTTCGCGTCCGGGACGTTCGCGTGGTCTCCGGCCCTCGACCGCCCCGGCCACGTGGACCCCCGTATCCAGCGGGCGACCGCCAATCTCCTCGACCGCATCTGCAAACACGACTGACGGAACCCGGCCGGCACCCGCGATCCACCCGCCTCCCGGGCGCCCGTGACGGCCCGCTCCGCGGGCGCCCGCCCCCGGCCGGAACGCCCCGTGTCCTCAGCCGCTCGCCCCATACGGGAGAATCGAGCGCATTGGACAGAACCACGGGGAGGAACCGTGTCCGGATTCGTCGAAAAGCCCGAGCCCCTTCAGGTGCCGGGTCTGGTACATCTGCACACCGGCAAGGTGCGCGACCTGTACCAGAACGAGGCGGGCGACCTCGTGATGGTCGCCAGCGACCGCATCTCCGCCTACGACTGGGTTCTCCCCACCGAGATCCCCGACAAGGGCCGCACGCTCACCCAGCTCTCCCTGTGGTGGTTCGACCAGCTCTCCGAACTGGCGCCCAACCACGTGCTGAGCACCGAACTCCCGCCGGGCGCCCCGGCCGACTGGGCCGGCCGCACCCTGATCTGCAAGTCCCTGCGGATGGCTCCGGTCGAGTGCGTCGCCCGCGGCTATCTGACCGGCTCGGGTCTCGTCGAGTACAACGACACCCGCACGGTCTGCGGTCTCGCGCTGCCCGAGGGGCTCGTCGACGGCTCGGAGCTCCCCGCGCCGATCTTCACCCCGGCCACCAAGGCCGCGGTCGGCGAGCACGACGAGAACGTCTCGTACGAGGAGGTCGTCCGTCAGGTCGGCGCCGACACCGCCGCCGAGCTGCGCCAGGCGACCCTCGCCGTGTACGGCCGTGCCCGGGACATCGCCCGCGACCGGGGCATCATCCTCGCGGACACCAAGTTCGAGTTCGGCTACGACGGCGAGACGCTCGTCCTGGCCGACGAGGTGCTGACCCCGGACTCCTCGCGCTTCTGGCCCGCCGACGTCTGGGAGCCGGGCCACGCGCAGCCGTCGTTCGACAAGCAGTACGTCCGCGACTGGCTGACCTCCGCCGAGTCGGGCTGGGACCGCAAGAGCGAGCAGCCGCCGCCCGCCCTGCCCGAACGGGTCGTGGAGGCCACCCGGGCCAAGTACATCGAGGCGTACGAGCGGCTGACGGGCGTCAGCTGGTCCTGATCGCGCGCGACGGGCCCGGCCGCGTGCCGGGCCCGTCGGCGCTCCGCGCGGGAGGACGTCACCGCACACGAAGAAGCCCCCGACCGGAGTCGGGGGCTTCTTTTCGGAGCGGACGACCAGGTTCGAACTGGCGACCTCAACCTTGGCAAGGTTGCGCTCTACCAACTGAGCTACGTCCGCATGCGCCGTGGCGCGAGAGCAACTATACCCAACCTCGCGCCCGTGCGAGACGCACTGCCGTGTGCCGGTTCTCCGCGCCCAGTTTGGACACGGCCGAGGAGAGATAGTTCCGCACCGTTCCCTGCGAGAGGGCGGCCCGCTCCGCGATCTCCGCCACGGGCGCGCCGTCGGCGGCGAATTCGAGCACCTCGGCCTCGCGCGCGGTCAGCGGCGAGTCCCCGGCGGAGATCGCGTCGGCCGCCAACTCCGGGTCCACATAACGGTTTCCCGCGTGCACGGTACGGATGATCTCCGCAAGCTGTCGCGCACTGACCGTCTTCGGCACGAACCCCCGCACACCCGCCGCGAGCGCCCGCTTCAGGTGTCCCGGCCGCCCGTGGCTCGTCACGATCAGCACCTGGCAGGAGGGCAGTTCGGCCCGCAGCGATGTGGCCACGCTCACACCGTCCGCCCCCGGCATCTGAAGATCCAGGACGGCGACGTCGGGTGCGTGCGCCCGCGCCATGGCCAGGGCCTCGGGTCCGGTCGCGGCCTCCGCCACCACGACCAGGTCGTCCTCCAGCCCGAGCAGCGCGGCCAGCGCTCCCCGGATCAGATGCTCGTCGTCGGCGAGCAGCAGCCGTACGGGAGTGTCGGACACCGGCGTGCCGGCCGACGGGAATGTCATGGGGTGCCCTCTCTCACCTGCTGCGGAACGTGCGGACCCGCCGAATCCCCGGGCGTCCCGCCACGCGAGGGAGCCGAGTTGCCCGGGGTGTCTGTGCGTGTGCCCGGGACCGGGTCGCCGGGAGTCGCGTGCGTCTCCGGGGCGGGGGCGTCGAACGTCGTGTGCGCGTCCGGGACCTGGTCGCCCGGAGGGGTCGTGCGGGTCTCCGGGGACGGGTGCAGGGGGACCTCCGCCGTCAGGCGGAAGACTCCGGCGCTCGCGGCGGTCAGCAGGGCCCCGTCCACCTTCTCCAGCCGCTCCCGGAGTCCCACGAGCCCGCTGCCTCTGCCCGGACCGGGGACGGGTCCGGGATCCCCCGGCACCCCGTCGTTCTCGACGGTGAGCGTCACCCGCTCCCGTGTCACCCGCAGGGACAGCGCGCACGTCCTGGCGTTCCCGTGCCGCAGCACGTTGGTCGTCGCCTCCCGTACGACCCAGCCGAGCGCCGACTGGACCTGCGCCGGCAGCCCCGCGGCCGTGCCGGTGACCGAGCAGTCGATGCCCGCGGCGGTCAACACGCCCTGGGATCCGGCGAGTTCGGTGGCCAGGTCGGCCTCGCGATAGCCCCGTACGACCTCGCGCACCTCTCGTTGGGACTCCCGCGCGATCCGCTGCACCTCGGTCATCTGGTCCACGGCCTCGGACCGCCCGCGCCGGGCGAGCTGGACGGCGAGTTCGCTCTTGAGGGCGATCACCGCGAGGTTGCGGCCCATCACGTCGTGCAGATCGCGGCCGAAGCGCAGCCGTTCCTCGGCGACGGCGAGCCGGGCCCGGGTCTCGCGGGCCGCGTCGAGCTCGTAGACGGCGGTGAGGAGCCAGACGGAGAAGGCCGCGGTGAACGTCAGGAGGCCGGCGGTCACCAGCACCAGGACGGCGGTGATCAGCGCGGCGGGGGCCGCGAACCCGAGGGGCAGGGAGAGCACCCCGGCGCCCGCGGCCGCGCCGAGCACGACGTACGTCATCCGGCGCCGGTCACGGGTCCCGAGCGCGACCGTGCCGGTGCCGAACGCGGTGACGCCGACGAGCAGCGAGGAGGCGACCAGGAACGCGTCGTCGTTCGCCGGGCGCCAGGGGGTACCCGCGAGGACGCTCCCCGCGACGGCCGTCACGCAGGTGTACGCGGCCAGGGCCGGCAGCGCCCACCGGGGCCGTTCCCGGGTGCCGCGGGTCCAGTCCAGCGCCCGCGAGGCGGTCACCGCGCAGAACACCGCGTGCCCGCAGACCATCAGGAACACCGCCCAGGACCGGGCCGTCGGCATGGTCCCGAAGACGGGCAGCCCGATCGAGGCGGCTTCGAGGACCGAGAAGAAGTGGAACGACCACCGGGTGTACGTCTCGACCTTCGCCGGTGTGCTCTTGCCCCGCCACCAGCCGGACGGCCTGCCCATGCCCACCCCCGTGTCCGTGGTCACCGCCGCGGTTCCCAGCGGAACCACCGGCGTACAGCAAACACCGCGATCACCGTCCAGGCCACCGCCGTGACGAGGGCGCCGACGGTGTCGTGGGCGGAGAGGTCTCCGGTCCAGCCGCCGCGGAGCAGCGTGATCACCGGGGTGAGCGGCAGCAGTTCGCAGAACGGGGCCATGCCGTCCGGCAGCAGTTCGAGGGGGATGAAGGTCCCGGAGCCGAGCAGCGACACCACGGTCAGCGGGCTGGCCGCGATCTGGGCGCCCTCGACGCTCTTGCTGAGGCTCGCGGTGACCGCCGCGAGCGCCGGCCAGGTGACGAACGCCGACAGCAGCCCCAGCAGGACGAGTTCGGGTCGCTCGGGCATCCCGATCCCGAGGGTCGCACGGCAGGCGACGGTCAGGATCAGGCACTGGGTGAGGCCGATCGCCACCGAGGGCAGCGCGGCGCCCGCGAGGATCTCCAGGTCCCGCAGTTCCCCGGTGCGCAGCCGCTTGAGCACGAGTTCCTCCCGGCGCGCCGCGTACACGCTCACCAGGGACCCGTAGACGGCGAAGAGGAGCACGAAGCCGATGGAGGAGGGGAGCAGGACCGAGCCGACGGTGAGTCCGGTGCCCTTCAGGTGCATCGACCCGAGGTTCGAGCGGAGCATGAGCGGCATGACCATCGGGACCAGCACCGCGGTGGCCAGGGTCGCCCTGCTGCGGCCCAGCAGCGTGAGTTCGGCGCGCGCCAGCGCTCTCGTCCGCCCGGCGGCCGTGGTCCTGGCCTGCCCGGCGCCGGGACCGGCGCCGGTGGTGACCGTTGTTCCGCTCATGCCGCGGCTCCCCTCGTGTGCGCGTCCCGCGGGTTCGTGTTCCGCGGGTTCGCGTCCGTCGTGCTCGCGTCCCGAGGGCCCGCGGTGTTTCCCGGTCCGTCCACGCCGTGTGCCGCCGCCTCCCGCGAGATCCGCAGGAACGCCTCCTCCAGTGAGGCCGAGCGCACGTCGAGCCCCCGCAGTTCGACCCGCGCCCGCTCGGCCCAGACCAGCAGGGCGGTGGCCGTCCGCTGGAGTTCGCCGGTGCGCAGCCGGATCGTCCGGCCCGTCGTCTCGTGGCCGCTCACCCCGAGTTCCGGCAGGGGCGGCAGGTCGCCCGGGTGGTAGCCGTCGGGCAGTTCGAAGGAGACGTGCGAGGGCTGGGAGGCGGTCACCTCGGCCGGGGTGCCGAGGGCCGCGACGCGTCCTTCGTGCAGGATCGCCAGCCGGTCGGCGAGCGTCTCCGCCTCTTCCAGGTAGTGGGTGGTCAGCAGGACGGTGGTCCCGCCGTCGCGCAGTTCCCGGACCAACTCCCAGGTGGCGCGGCGGCCTTCCACGTCGAGGCCGGTGGTGGGTTCGTCGAGGAAGAGGACCTCGGGGTCGCCGAGGAGGGCGAGCGCCAGGTCCAGGCGCCGCTTCTCGCCGCCGGACAACTGCTTCACGCGGACCGTGGAGCGGTGCCCGAGGCCGACCCGGTCCAGGACCTGTCCGGCCGCCCGCGCCCCGCTGGTGCAGGCCGCCCACATCCGGGTGGTCTCGGCGACCGTCAGCTCGGACGGGAAGCCGCCTTCCTGGAGCATCACGCCGATCCGGGGCCGCAGGGCGGCGCGTTCCGCGTGGGGATCGTGCCCGAGGACCCGGACGGTCCCGCCGGCCGGGGGAGCCAGGCCCTCGATCAGTTCGACGGTGGAGGTCTTGCCCGCGCCGTTGGTGCCGAGGAGCGCGAAGATCTCACCGCGGCGCACGGAGAAGGTGACTCCGCGCACCGCCTCGAAATCCGTTCCGCCGCCCCCGTACACGCGCCGCAGATCAGTGACCACGATCACGTCGTCGTGCTCGTTCGTGTTCATGGGATCAGCGTCGGCGCGGACGGGTCCCGGCGGCAGTGCGCGGTGTCATCACTCGGCATGACAAATGTCAGACGGCTTCCGCCACGCGCGAGCGGGACATCGGCGCGGGCGGGGACGGACGGGGATATGAGAAAGGCCCCGGTCTACTGACCGGGGCCTTTCTCGCTGAGCGGACGACGAGGCTCGAACTCGCGACCTCAACCTTGGCAAGGTTGCGCTCTACCAACTGAGCTACGTCCGCATTGCCTCCGACCGGCTTCCACCGATCGGCGCGAGCACCACCCTACCTGATCGACTACATCGACCGGTAAGAAGTGCGGAGCGGGTGACAGGAATTGCACACTGCGCCTTCCCCCTGGAAGGGGGATGTTCTACTACTGAACTACACCCGCACGACCTTCGGGGTTCCGGCTTTTCGGCGGTGCCCCTCGGCGTGTTCCAGACTCTAGCTGATCGGGCGGGGGTCAGCGCAAGTCGGTTCTCCCGGGGGCCGGCGGCGAGCTGCGGCGGGCCCCCGGAGGGCGCGCGGACCGGTCCGGACCGGGTGCCGGTTCAGTGGGCCTCGGCGAACGCCTCGTAGACCTTCTTGGGGATCCGGCCGCGCGGCGGGACGTCCATCTTGTTGGAGCGCGCCCAGGCGCGGACCGCCGCGGGGTCGGGCGTCAGCGCGGTGTGCGTGTACGCCTTCCCGGACTTCGACCGCTTGCGGCCGGCCTCGACGTACGGCTCGAGGGCCTTGCGCAGTTCCTCGGCGTTGACTTGATTGAGGTCGATCTCGTACGACTTGCCGTCGAGTCCGAAGGCGATCGTTTCCGCCGCTTCGGAGCCGTCGATGTCGTCAAAGAGAGTGACCACGACACGCTGCGCCACGAATATCGGTCCCTTCGTGCGACACCTTCGCGATCAACGGTCATGACGTGCGCGGACGTCACGGAGTTGTCGGGGAGATGTCGACTGTCCGGCTGTTATCGAGCAAAGTATCGGCTATTGCCAATTCATTTGTACAGTGCCCGGCATTGCATTGTGAAGCCCGACTAAAACCTTCCGCGTGTCCGGTGGCAATGGCCCCCTGCCGTTCTTCTGCGGTTTTTCCCAGGATTTTCCGTGCATGCCCCCGTGCCGATGCGTGATCGTGATCGGGGTCACGTAGGATTCTACGAATCTACGCGAGTAGAAATTTTGTACGGGTAGTCTGAAGGGACCTGCTCAGCACCACACACCGGGAGTGCCAGTGGCACGCGTCGTAGTCGACGTCATGCTCAAGCCGGAGATCCTCGACCCCCAGGGCCAGGCGGTGCAGCGTGCACTGCCGCGCCTCGGTTTCGAAGGTGTCTCCGACGTCCGTCAGGGAAAGCGATTCGAACTGGAAGTGGACGGACCGGTGGACGACGCCGCGCTCGCCCGCATCCACGAACTGGCGGAATCCTTCCTCGCCAACACCGTGATCGAGGACTTCACCGTCAAGGTCGAGGAAGTCGCGGAGGCCGGAAAGTGACCGCTCGTATTGGAGTCGTCACCTTTCCGGGCAGCCTGGACGACCGCGACACCCAGCGCGCGATCCGGCTCGCGGGCGCGGAACCCGTAGCCCTCTGGCACAAGGACAAGGACCTCAAGCAGGTCGACGCCGTTGTGCTGCCCGGCGGATTCTCGTACGGCGACTATCTGCGGGCGGGCGCCATCTCGCGCTTCTCGCCGGTGATGGAGACCGTCATCGAGCAGGCGAAGTCCGGAATGCCGGTTCTCGGCATCTGCAACGGCTTCCAGGTCCTCACCGAGGCGCACCTGCTGCCCGGCGCGATGCTCGGCAACAACCACCTCCACTTCATCTGCCGCGACCAGAAACTGCGGGTGGAGAACGCGGGGACCGCCTGGACCGCCGACTACACGGCCGGCCAGGAGATCCACATCCCGCTGAAGAACATGGACGGGCGGTACGTCGCCGACGAGCACACGCTCGACATGCTGGAGGCGGAGGGCCGGGTCGCTTTCCGCTACCTGGACGTCAACCCGAACGGCTCGCTGCGGGACATCGCCGGCATCACGAACGAGGCCGGGAACGTGGTCGGTCTCATGCCGCACCCCGAGCACGCCGTCGAGCCCCTGGTCGGGTCCGGCCGCACGGACGGACTCCCCTTCTTCACCTCGATCCTCAAGAAGCTGGTCAACGCATGAGCCGGACGCCTCTGGACACGGTCGAACACGCGGCCGCGACCCCCGACGTCGAGCTGCCCTGGGCCGAACTCGGCCTGAAGAAGGACGAGTACGAGCGGGTCGTCGAGATCCTCGGCCGCCGGCCCACCGGCGCCGAGCTCGCCATGTACTCCGTCATGTGGTCCGAGCACTGCTCGTACAAGTCCTCGAAGGTCCACCTCCGCCAGTTCGGCGAGAAGGCCCCGCAGTCGGACGCCCTACTCGTCGGCATCGGCGAGAACGCCGGTGTCGTCGACGTCGGCCAGGGCTACGCGGTCACCTTCAAGGTCGAGTCGCACAACCACCCGTCGTACGTCGAGCCCTACCAGGGCGCGGCCACCGGCGTCGGCGGCATCGTGCGCGACATCATCGCCATGGGCGCCCGCCCGGTCGCGGTCGTGGACCCGCTGCGCTTCGGCGCGGCCGACCACCCCGACACCAAGCGCGTCCTCCCGGGCGTCGTCGCGGGCATCGGCGGCTACGGCAACTGCCTGGGCCTGCCGAACATCGGCGGCGAGGTCGTCTTCGACGCCTGCTACCAGGGCAACCCGCTGGTCAACGCCGGTGCCATCGGTGTCATGCGGCACGAGGACATCCACCTCGCGAAGGCGTCCGGCACCGGCAACAAGGTCATCCTGTACGGGGCCCGCACGGGCGGCGACGGCATCGGCGGCGCGTCGATCCTCGCCTCGGAGACCTTCGACGACGCCAAGCCGTCGAAGCGTCCGGCCGTCCAGGTCGGCGACCCCTTCCAGGAGAAGCTCCTCATCGAGTGCACCCTGGAGGCCTTCGCCGAGAAGCTGGTCGTCGGCATCCAGGACCTCGGCGCGGCCGGTCTGTCCTGCGCCACCAGCGAGCTCGCGTCCAACGGCTCCGGCGGTATGCGGGTCACCCTGGACGACGTACCGCTGCGCGACTCCACGCTCTCGCCCGAGGAGATCCTCATGAGCGAGTCGCAGGAACGCATGTGCGCGGTCGTGGAGCCGGAGAAGGTCGACCGCTTCCTGGAGATCTGCGACAAGTGGGACGTCATCGCCACCGTCATCGGTGAGGTCACCGACGGCGACCGGCTGGAGATCTTCTGGCACGGCGGCAAGATCGTCGACGTCGACCCGCGCACGGTCGCGCACGACGGCCCGGTCTACGAGCGCCCCTACGCCCGCCCGTCGTGGCAGGACGCGCTCCAGGCGGACGACGCGAACAAGCTGCCCCGCCCGGCGACCGGCGACGAGCTGAAGGACCAGGTCCTCAAGCTGGTCTCCTCGCCGAACCAGGCCTCCAAGTCCTGGATCACCTCCCAGTACGACCACTTCGTGCAGGGCAACACGGTGCTGGCGCAGCCCGAGGACTCGGGCATGATCCGCATCGACGAGGAGTCCGGACTCGGCGTCGCCATCGCCACCGACGGCAACGGCCGCTACGCCAAGCTCGACCCGTACACGGGCGCGCAGCTCGCCCTCGCCGAGGCCTACCGCAACGTCGCGACGACCGGTGCCAAGCCGCTCGCCGTGTCCGACTGCCTGAACTTCGGCTCGCCCGAGGACCCGGCCGTCATGTGGCAGTTCGCCGAGGCGATCCGCGGTCTGGCCGACGCCTGCCAGCAGCTCGGCACCCCGGTGACCGGCGGCAACGTCTCGCTGTACAACCAGACCGGCGACGTCGCCATCCACCCGACCCCGGTCGTGGCCGTGCTGGGCGTCATCGACGACGTCGCCCGCCGCACCCCGGTCGCCTTCCAGGAGGAGGGCCAGCTCCTCTACCTGCTCGGCGACACCCACGAGGAGTTCGGCGGTTCGGCCTGGTCGCAGGTCGTCCACGACCACCTCGGCGGTCTGCCCCCGAAGGTCGACCTGGAGCGCGAGCGGCTGCTGGCCGAGATCCTCATCTCGGCCTCCCGCGACGGCATGATCGACTCCGCGCACGACCTGTCCGACGGCGGTCTGGTCCAGGCGGTCGTCGAGTCGGCGCTGCAGGGCGGCAAGGGCGCGCGGCTGGTCGTGCCCGACGGTCTCGACGCGTTCACCTTCCTGTTCTCGGAGTCGGCGGGCCGCGCGGTCGTCGCCGTCCCGCGTTCGGAGGAGCTCCGCTTCAACGACATGTGCGGTGCCCGGGGTCTGCCCGTCACCCGCATCGGTGTCGTCGACGGTGACGCGGTGGACGTCCAGGGCGAGTTCGCGCTCTCGCTGGACGAGCTGCGCACCGCCCACGAGGGCACCATCCCGGCGCTGCTGGCGTAACCCGCCCGCTCGTGTGAAGGCCCCGCCCGTTCCGACGGGCGGGGCCTTCGTCATGCCGGAACCGGCTCGCTCTCCCGGGGCGGGGCCGGGGAGCCCTTCGCCCCGCCGGCCCCGGACAGCCGCAGCGCGAGCACAGCGGCCACGGCCATCAGCGCCGCTCCCTCCGCGACCCTCGCCCGCCCCGTGCGCGAGCGGCGGCCCGGCGACCTAGTCCGCGCGGTGCGCGAACGGCGGCCCGGCGACTCCGCGGTGGACGCCGTGCGCCGGCAGTTCCTGGAACGGGTGGACAGCCGCGCCCCCTCGGCCGGCGTGAGTAGGCTCCCCGTATGACCTCGTCCCGGAAGCGTGCGCGCACCTATGACCCGGCCAAGATCCGTGCGGCGCTGCTCGCCCAGTTCGGGCACGTGCGCGAGGGTGTACGCGCCCTGGACGAGGAGCGGTTGGCGCGGCCTGCCGGGCTCGGGGACTGGACCGTACGGGAGTTGGCCGCGCACATCACGATGTCTCTCGACGTCGTGAGCCGCCAGCTCGGCCTGCCCGAGCCCCCCGCGAAGGAACTGGCCCTGCTGGACTGGCCGTTCGGGACGGCCGCCCGTGCCGGAGCCATCGCCGACGGCACTCGCGCGCTCGCCGCCGCCCACCCCGACCTCGACGCGCTCTACGCCGCCGTCGAGGCCCGTGCCACCGAGGACCTGGCCACGGCCCCCGGCGACCGGCTGCTCGGCGTGCCCGCCGGGGCGATGACCCTCGCCGACTTCCTCGTCACCCGTACCGTCGAACTCGTCGTCCACACCGACGACCTGAACCGCGCCGCCGGTACGGACGTCCCGTTCGACCGCCAGGCCCTCGCCGCCTGCACCCGGCTGCTCGCCGACGCCCTCGCGGTGAAGGCGCCCGGCGCGTCGACCGAGGTCAGGATCCCGCCGTACGCCGTCGTGCAGTGCGTGGAAGGGCCCCGGCACACCCGCGGCACCCCGCCGAACGTCGTCGAGACCGACCCGCTGACCTGGATCCGGCTCGCCACGGGACGCGCGGAGTGGAAGGCGGCGCTGGACGAGGCGAAGGTCAGCGCGAGCGGCGAGCGCGCCGACCTCGGCGGCCTGCTCCCGCTGATGGGCTAGCCCGCCCGGAGGGAACCGGTCGCGTGACCCTCCCGTCCCATCGGCATGGACAAGCAGCGAATGACCCTCGGTGTCCTGGCCCTGCTGCCCCTCGCCGCCGCGTGCGGCGGCACCCAGGCGGGGAACGGCTCCGCCCGGACGGAGACCGCGCCGCTGACCGGCGTCCACTGGAGCGTCGACAGCCTCACCGCGGACGGGAGGACCACGCGGGCGCCCTCGGGGGCGTACCTGCGGATCGGCGGCGACGGTCGCGCCGGCGGCAACCTCGGCTGCAACGGCTTCGGCTCGAAGGTCACCTTCACCGGAGACCGGGTCGACTTCGGCGAGCTCCGCACGACCGACATGGCCTGCGCGAAGGGCCCGATGGACTTCGAGCGGAGTCTGAGCCGTGCCATCGCGGACCGGGGACCGCTCACGGCGAAGGCCCACGACGGCCGGCTGACGCTCACCGCCGACAACGGCGACCGGATCGGCCTCACCCGGGAGAAGGACGCCCCGCTGCGGGGGACGACGTGGACGATCACGGCACTGGGTGACGGCGACGTCTCCCGGCCGCTCCCGAAGGGGGCGAAGGCGTACTTCGTCCTGCGTGAGGACGGCACCTTCGAAGGCCGTCTCGGCTGCAACCACGCGTCCGGCCGGGCCACCGTCGGCGACGGACATATCACCCTCGGCCGGGCCCGGACGACCCGCATGATGTGCCAAGACTCACTCATGCGGACCGAGAACACGCTCCTGGGGGTGTTCGACGGCACGGTCGCCTACACGTTGGATCATCGAAGCATCGCGCTGACCAGCAAAAACGGCACGGTCGTCAGTGCGGTGGCCGACGAGTGATCCACTCGGGGCCCGTATCCCCAATTCGGACCAGTGGTCGATCTCGCCTACACTCGGTGCCGTGCCACGTGGTGACGGTCGACTCAATCATGATCTGCTCCCCGGTGAGAAAGGCCCCCAGGACGCTTGCGGCGTCTTCGGTGTCTGGGCTCCGGGCGAAGAGGTCGCCAAGCTCACTTACTTCGGGCTCTACGCCCTCCAGCATCGGGGTCAGGAATCCGCGGGAATCGCGGTCAGCAACGGCTCCCAGATCCTCGTCTTCAAGGACATGGGCCTCGTGTCCCAGGTCTTCGACGAGACCTCTCTCGGTTCGCTCCAGGGTCATATCGCGGTCGGTCACGCCCGCTACTCGACCACCGGCGCCTCCGTGTGGGAGAACGCCCAGCCGACGTTCCGTGCCACCGCGCACGGCTCCATCGCGCTCGGCCACAACGGCAACCTCGTCAACACGGCGCAGCTCGCCGAGATGGTCGCCGACCTGCCCAAGCAGGAGGGCCGCACCACTCGCGTGGCGGCCACCAACGACACCGACCTGCTCACCGCGCTCCTCGCGGCCCAGGTCGACGACGACGGCAAGCCGCTGACCATAGAAGAGGCTTCCGCCAAGATCCTCCCGCAGGTCAAGGGCGCCTTCTCGCTCGTCTTCATGAACGAGCACACCCTGTACGCCGCCCGTGACCCGCAGGGCATCCGCCCGCTGGTCCTCGGCCGCCTGGAGCGCGGCTGGGTGGTCGCCTCCGAGTCCGCGGCCCTCGACATCTGCGGCGCCAGCTATGTGCGCGAGATCGAGCCGGGCGAGTTCGTCGCCATCGACGAGAACGGTCTGCGGACCTCGCGATTCGCGGAAGCGAAGCCCAAGGGCTGTGTCTTCGAGTACGTCTACCTGGCCCGTCCCGACACGGACATCGCCGGCCGGAACGTGTACCTCTCGCGTGTCGAGATGGGCCGCAAACTCGCCAAGGAAGCTCCTGTCGAGGCCGACCTGGTGATAGCGACCCCGGAGTCCGGGACGCCCGCCGCGATCGGTTACGCCGAGGCCTCCGGCATCCCCTTCGGAGCCGGCCTGGTCAAGAACGCCTATGTCGGCCGGACCTTCATCCAGCCCTCGCAGACGATCCGCCAGCTCGGAATCCGCCTGAAGCTGAATCCGCTCAAGGAAGTCATCAAGGGCAAGCGCCTGGTCGTCGTCGACGACTCCATCGTGCGCGGCAACACCCAGCGCGCGCTGGTCCGGATGCTCCGCGAGGCGGGTGCGGCCGAGGTCCACATCCGGATCTCCTCCCCGCCCGTGAAGTGGCCCTGCTTCTTCGGCATCGACTTCGCGACCCGCGCCGAGCTGATCGCGAACGGCATGACGATCGAGGAGATCGGCACCTCGCTCGGCGCCGACTCGCTCTCGTACATCTCCCTGGACGGGATGATCGAGGCGACGACGATCGACAAGCCGAACCTGTGCCGCGCCTGCTTCGACGGCGAGTACCCGATGGAGCTTCCGGACCCCGAACTGCTCGGCAAGCAGCTCCTGGAGACCGAGCTGGCCGCGGGTCCCGCAGCCACGGCCGCGGCTGACGCCATCCGTCGCCCGTAGCGCCGCAGAGCCCCGTTTCACCAACCCGAAAGATCCCAGGCAATGTCTGCTGTATCTGATCAGTCGACTTCGTCGACGGGCACCGCTTCCGGCGCGTCCTACGCGGCTGCCGGAGTCGACATCGAGGCGGGCGACCGCGCCGTCGAGCTGATGAAGGAGTGGGTGAAGAAGACGCAGCGCCCCGAGGTCCTCGGCGGCCTCGGCGGCTTCGCCGGTCTCTTCGACGCCTCCGCCCTCAAGCGCTTCGAGCGTCCGCTGCTCGCCTCCGCCACCGACGGCGTGGGCACCAAGGTCGACATCGCCCGGCAGCTCGGCGTGTACGACACCATCGGCCACGACCTCGTGGCGATGGTCATGGACGACATCGTGGTGTGCGGCGCGGAGCCGCTCTTCATGACCGACTACATCTGTGTGGGCAAGGTCCACCCGGAGCGGGTCGCGGCCATCGTGAAGGGCATCGCCGAGGGCTGTGTCCTGGCCGGCTGCGCCCTGGTGGGCGGCGAGACGGCCGAGCACCCCGGTCTGCTCGGTCCGGACGACTTCGACGTCGCGGGCGCCGGCACCGGCGTCGTGGAGGCCGCCGAGCTGCTCGGCCCGGATCGCATCCGTACGGGTGACGCGGTGATCGCCATGGCGGCCTCCGGTCTTCACTCGAACGGGTACTCGCTCGTCCGGCACGTGCTCTTCGACCGGGCGAACCTGCGCCTGGACCAGCACGTCGAGGAGTTCGGCCGCACGCTCGGCGAAGAGCTCCTGGAGCCCACCAAGATCTACTCGCTGGACTGCCTGACGCTGACGAAGAGCACCGAGGTGCACGCGTTCAGCCACATCACCGGCGGCGGTCTCGCGGCCAACCTGGCGCGGGTGATCCCCGACGGCCTGCACGCGGTCGTCGACCGCGGCACGTGGACGCCGGCGCCGGTCTTCGACCTGGTCGGCAGGACCGGCGGGGTCGAGCGCCTGGAGCTGGAGAAGACGCTGAACATGGGCGTCGGCATGATGGCGATCGTGCCCGAGGAGTCCGCAGAGGTCGCCCTCGCCGTCCTCGCGGACCGCGGGGTGGAAGCCTGGGTCGCCGGTGAGATCACCGAGCGCGGGGACCGCACGACGGGCGCGGAGCTCGTCGGCGACTACGCGAGCTGAGACGGGTGACGGGAGCCGAGGCCCGCGGTCACGCGGGCCGAAGCTCCCGGAGCAGCACGAAACCCGGTCCGGCGTTGAAGCCCCGGACCGGGTGAAGTGCAGTCGCTACGAGAAAACCGCCAGGCGGGATCTGCCAGAAACCCACGCCAGGAGATCCGCCACCCGAAGAGATCGCGGAAACTGCGAGGGACGCTGTTGCGTCAAGCGCCGCGACGTTGAGACTGAGGACCGGACTGGTCGTCCTCGTCCTCGTCGTCGTCGTTGTAGAGATCCGCGTACTGTGCGTACGGGTCGTCTTCCTCGTCGTCGTCCTCGAACGGCTCGCCATTCGGCGGCTGGCTCGAAGTCGAAGCGCCCAGCTCATTGGCCAGACGCGAGAGGTCAGTCCCGCCGCTGCTGTACTTCAGCTGGCGGGCGACCTTCGTCTGCTTGGCCTTTGCCCGGCCGCGCCCCATGGCTCGACCCCCTCGGATACGGGGCTCGACGGCCCCAGAGTCTTGACACGCGTTCATGATCTGGAACGGACTCTCCGTGGAGAGACCGGTCCGTAGGGCTTCCACGGTACCTGAGCCCGCGCCCATACGGTACGTCGCCCGCAGCACGCGCCTTCGCCCAGCACCCGCGAGGTGCCCTGTCCTCGCTGGTCAACCGCGATTTTAACCTCTTCTCGGCGCCCGACCCGCCGACAGACGTGAGAGTTCTCTCCCAACCGCCCGTCGGCGGGTCCCTGACAAGCGCCGAAGGCCTCGGCCGGGGTCAGTGCCCCCGGGCCTCCGCCATCCGCTGCTCGGCGATCCGGTCGGCCGCCGCGGCCGGCGGGATCCCGTCCTGCTTCGCACGTGCGAATATGGCCAGCGTGGTGTCGAAGATCTTCGTGGCCTTCGCCTTGCACCGGTCGAAGTCGAAGCCGTGGAGCTCGTCGGCGACCTGGATGACACCGCCCGCGTTCACGACGTAGTCGGGCGCGTACAGGATCCCGCGGTCCGCGAGGTCCTTCTCCACGCCCGGGTGCGCGAGCTGGTTGTTGGCCGCGCCGCACACGATCCGGGCCGTGAGCACCGGCACGGTGTCGTCGTTCAGCGCCCCGCCCAGCGCGCAGGGCGCGTAGATGTCGAGGCCCTCGGTGCGGATGAGCGTCTCGGTGTCCGCGACGGCCGTGACGCCGGAGGGGTGCCGGTCCAGGATCCGCCGCACGGACTCGGCCCGCACGTCCGTGATCACGACCTCGGCGCCGTCCGCGCGCAGGTGGTCGACCAGGTGGTGGCCCACCTTGCCGACGCCCGAGACGCCGACCTTGCGGCCGCGCAGCGTGGGGTCGCCCCACAGGTGCTGAGCGGAGGCCCGCATGCCCTGGAAGACGCCGAAGGCGGTCAGGACCGACGAGTCGCCCGCGCCGCCGTTCTCCGGGGAGCGTCCGGTCGTCCAGCGGCACTCGCGCGCCACGACGTCCATGTCGGCGACGTAGGTGCCGACGTCGCACGCGGTGACGTACCGGCCGCCGAGCGAGGCGACGAACCGGCCGTAGGCGAGGAGCAGCTCCTCGGACTTGATCTGCTCCGGATCGCCGATGATGACGGCCTTGCCGCCGCCGTGGTCGAGCCCGGCCAGGGCGTTCTTGTACGACATCCCGCGCGCGAGGTTGAGGGCGTCGGCGACGGCCTCCTGCTCGCTCGCGTACGGGTAGAAGCGCGTTCCGCCGAGGGCGGGGCCCAGGGCGGTGGAGTGGATGGCGATGACGGCCTTCAGGCCGCTGGCGCGGTCCTGGCAGAGCACGACTTGCTCATGACCCCCCTGATCCGAGTGGAACAGGGTGTGCAGTACATCAGCAGGCGCGCCGGTTACGTCGGTCACTGTGGTGACTCCCAGGTAAAAAGCGGCGGTTGGGTGCGGTGCCCGTGCGGATGGCGGGCTCCGGTGGGAATGAGACTAGAGCCTGTGCCGACCCGCCCTCGGCGCAGTGGTCAGGATCACCTACGGGCGGGGCACGGCCGTGGTTCGATTTGCATAGATTTCTCTTCAGTTTCCGATCGGTTCTCGCTGGTTTTCCCGGTGCTCGACGGGGGAGGGAGCAGGCGTGCCCAAGGTGTCCGCGGTGATCGTCCCGTACACGTCGTACCTGCGGGTGTACGAGCCTCTGGCCGCGTTCCCCGAGTCCGAGCGCGCCCACTGGACGCGCTACGCCGAGCGCACCGAGCGCCCCTCGTACCAGGACGAACTGCGCCGCTCGCTGGCCGATCTGCTGCCCACCCCGCCGGTCCCCGTCCCGGTGCACGAGAGCGGTGACGCGTTCGTCGCCGAGGTCGACGGGGTGGTGTGCGTCTGCCCCTGGCGCACCCGGCTGCGCGGCTGGCAGGCCCTGGACGACCTGGGCGAGGAACTGCCCGCGTCGGTCCTGGACGCGGTGCTGCCGCCGCTGGTGCGCCGTCAGGCCGCCCTCGACTACGAGCGCTGGCTGGCGCGCAACCCCGACGCCCGTCCGTGGATCCGCACCTCGACCTGGCAGGTGCCGCTGAACTGGTTCGTGCTCGTCACGGACGAGGAGCGGGAGTACGAGAAGGGGACGGGCCCGGCCGGAGCCGCGCCGCTGCTGCGCTACCGGACGCCGATGGTCCAGGCGCGGCGCCGAACGGCCCGGGCCCTGCGCACGCTCCGGGACGCGCTGGACGAAGGGCCGCTCATCGAGGGCCTGGTGGACGTCGGTCGCTGGCTGGAGGAGTTCCATCCGCGCTCGCTGGTCGAGCTGGACTACGGCGGGCTCGTGCACACGCTGCCGGCGGGCCAACTGGAGGGCGACCACTCGGCGAAGGACGTGGCCGAGGGCATCGAGGCGCTGCGCACCGGAGACGGGGCGACGGCGGGCGAGGCGTACGGCCGGCTGGTGGAGCGCTGGCGGTCGGTCAGGGACCGGCGTTCGTCCAACTGAAATCATCCCGTCCGGTTGTGATCTGGCTCTCACAGGTTCCGGGTCGAACTCGCGTATGGTCCTCACACGCTGAAGAACCCTCACGTCCAGGACGTAGGCCCCGATCCGGGCGTATACGTCAACGGGTGTCAAGCGTGACGGACGGCACTTACCCGGCTCTTGCATCGCTTCCCCCTCCTCGTGTCAAAATAGGACAAGGAGCCCGGGGGAGGGCTCCCTCCGCCCGCTTTTGGGGGGGAATCTCGGCATTGCACGCTTTTAGGACGTCTGGTGACTCCTGATCGCCCTGTGACTGATCGTCACAGTGGCGTGACTGTCCGCTATGGCATGGTCCATCGGCTTCCGTCGCTGATGAACACCTGGGAGGGCAATTCCATCGGTTTGGCCGACGCGGCTGGACGGATGGTGTAGTTGTAGTGCCGAGGACAAGCCGTTCGTCCTATAACCGACTCGACTCGCGTCCGCCATTTCGGGCAACGCGGGTCAAGGTGCAGAATTTAGAGGAAAGAACCGAGAAGGTTCGGTTCTCCCGAGGAGGCCGCTCATGACCGCTCGCACCCCTGATGCCGAGCCGCTGCTGACCCCCGCTGAGGTCGCCACGATGTTCCGCGTCGACCCCAAGACGGTCACGCGGTGGGCGAAGGCCGGCAAGCTCACGTCCATCCGCACGCTCGGAGGGCACCGCCGTTACCGCGAGGCTGAGGTCCGCGCACTGCTCGCGGGTATCCCGCAGCAGCGCAGCGAAGCCTGAGTCACCGCATAACCGGACAAGTCGACGGATCCCCCAACCCGTCGAGGCGTCCACACCACAGCTCCAAGCGACGCGGGTTCTGCCCCAACAGAGCTCACGCCCAGGCGTTTTTGCCACATGAACAGGGTGCGTCGTAGATCGCGCTGGACTCCGCCGGGTCCAGCGCGATTTTTTTTGTGCGTTCCACCGGCCCCGGCGGGCGGCCTGTGAGCGGCCTTGTCGGAGTCTGGGGGCGGGTGTCGGATCGGCTGCGGAAGCCCTCGATCCACGGTGCAATTGCACATATTAAATTGACTGGTTGTAGGAGGGGGGTAAGTTCCACACTTCTGAAAACATATGCGGTGACTCCCGTCACATGCCACAGTCCTTGTCCCCCGAGAGCCTTCTGCGCTAGGGGAGTTGGGCCGGTGAGGGGTCGCGTCACGCCTGGTCGCGCGGGGGGACGAGGGCCCGGCGAAGGCCGTCGGGGCGGTTCCGGGTCACGCTGTCGAGGGTCTTTCGTCCTCGGGGGTGTTCTCGGGCTCCTGCTCGTCGTTCGGGGCGGCTTCCATGGCCAGCCGGGCGAGCTGATGGCAGATCGGACAGTGCCGCGTCAGATGGCGGTACCCGGACGCGGCCGCCAGGTGGGCTCGGAGCAGAGCCCGGGTCTCGTGCCGGGCGGACACCGCCATACGCACCTCCAGGGGGCCGGCAGGGCGAGTGGCCCTGGATTCCGGGGTACCGGCGGAATGTGACGCCGTCAAGGGACGGGAGCGGGCCACGGAGACGGCTCCGGAGGCCCGAAGGCCCGTACGCGGACAGGCGCGCACACGCGAACGGCCTTGCGTGGCCCCGGGAGCAGGAGCGCGGGGCCCCCGGACCAGGACCGCTTCGTCCCGGACCCGGGTCGGGTGCGGACACGCGAAAAGGCCCGGAGCCGAAGCTCCGGGCCTTTTCCGTGTGCGGTCCTGACGGGATTTGAACCCGCGGCCTCCACCTTGACAGGGTGGCGAGCACTCCAAACTGCTCCACAGGACCTTGATTCGCAGCGACTTGTTCTTGCGCCGTGCTGCGAAACAGACTGTACATGAGGTCAGACCCCGGGGTCGAACTCACCGCCCGTGCGGGCGCCGTCACGGGACGGCGGCGTCGATCGCCTTCACGATCCGCTTGTCGGAGACCGGGTACGCCGTGCCGAGCGCGTGGGCGAAATAGCTGACCCGGAGCTCCTCGATCATCCAGCGGATGTCCAGGACCGACGCGGGCACCGGGCGGCCCTGCGGGAGCTGTTCCAGGAGCCAGGCGTACTCGTCCTGCATCTCGTGGACCTTCTCCATGCGGCTGGTGTCCCGCTGGGCACCGGTCGGCATCTGCTGGAGGCGGCGGTCCGCGGCGACCAGATAGCGCATCAGGTCCGGCAGCCGCCGCAGTCCCGTCGCCGTGACGAAGCCGGGCTTCACGAGGGCGTCGAGCTGCTTGCGCACGTCCGCGAGGTTCGCGAGCAGGGTCGGGCTCCTGACGCCCTTCAGACGGCGCTCACAGGCCTGCCAGGCGGCGAGCACCTGCTGCACCTGTCCGACCGTGCGCACGGTCGTGTCGACGATCTCCGCGCGCACCTTGTCGTACAGCTTGCGGTAGGACTCCTCGTCCCACGCCGGGCCGCCGAAGTCCGCCATCAGCTTGTCCGCCGCCGCCATAGCGCAGTCGTCGAAGAGCGCCTGCACCGAGCCGTGCGGGTTCGCCGACAGCGCGAGCTTCTGGGCGTTGGTGAGCTTGTCCGAGGCGAACTTGCCCGGGTTCACCGGGATGTTGCGCAGGATCAGGCGGCGGGTGCCCTTCCACATGGCCTCGGCCTGCTCGGCCTCCGTGTCGAAGAGCCGCACGGAGACGGTGTTCGCCGCGGGGCCGTCGTCGACCAGCGCCGGGTACGCCTTCACCGGCTGGCCGGCCCGGCGCGTCTCGAAGACCCGCCGGAGCGAGCCGATCGTCCAGTCCGTCAGCCCCGAGCGTTCCAGAGACTCCCCGCCCTCGCGTTCCGCCGTCGCTGCGGCGGCCTGCGAGATCGCCTGGCGCGCCTTCGGCTTCAGCCGGAGCTTGAGGGCCTCCAGGTCCTTGTCCTCGGCCAGCTTGCGGCGCCGCTCGTCGACGATCCGGAAGGTGACCTTCAGATGGTCGGGGAGCCGTGACCAGTCGAAGTCGTCGGCGCTCAGCGGCACACCGACCATGCGCTTGAGCTCGCGCGCCATGGTCAGCGTCAGCGGCTCCTGGAGCGGTACGGCCCGCTCCAGGAACTTCTGGGCGAAGTTCGGGGCGGGGACGTAGTTCCGCCGGATCGGCTTGGGGAGCGAACGGATCAGCTCCGTCACCACTTCCTCGCGCAGCCCCGGGATCTGCCAGTCGAACCCTTCGTCCGTGACCTGGTTCAGCACCTGGAGCGGGATGTGGACGGTCACGCCGTCCGCGTCCGCGCCCGGCTCGAACTGGTAGGTCACCCGGAACTTCAGCCGCCCCTGGAGCCAGGAGTCGGGATAGTCGTCCTTCGAGACCGCGCCGGCCCGGTCGTTGATGAGCATCGAGCGCTCGAAGTCGAGGAGTTCGGGCTCCTCGTTCCGCTTGCGCTTCCACCAGGAGTCGAAGTGCGCCCCGGACACGACGTGTTCGGGCACCCGCTGGTCGTAGAAGTCGTACAGGGTCTCGTCGTCGACCAGGATGTCGCGGCGACGGGCCCGGTGCTCCAGCTCCTCGACCTCGGTGAGCAGCTTGCGGTTGTCGGCGAAGAACTTGTGGTGCGTGCGCCAGTCGCCCTCGACGAGGGCGTTGCGGATGAACAGTTCGCGGCTGACCTCGGGGTCGATCCGGCCGTAGTTCACCTTCCGCTGCGCGACGAGCGGTACGCCGTACAGCGTGACCTTCTCGTACGCCATCACCGCGGCCTGGTCCTTCTCCCAGTGCGGCTCGCTGTACGTCCGCTTGAGGAGATGGCCGGCCAGCGGTTCCACCCACTCCGGCTCGATGCGGGCGTTCACGCGGGCCCAGAGCCGCGAGGTCTCGACGAGTTCGGCGGACATCACGAACCGCGGGGGCTTCTTGAACAGCGCCGAGCCCGGGAAGATCGCGAACTTGGCGTTGCGCGCGCCCAGGTACTCGTTCTTCCCGGTGCTCCGGCCGCTCTCCGGCTTCCCCGTGCTCCGGCCGCTCTCCGCGCCGGCGTCCTTCACGTCCTTCATGCCGATGTGCGAGAGCAGACCGGCGAGCAGGGACACGTGGACGCTCTGCTCGGGCGCGTCCTCCTCGTTCAGATGGATGCCCATCTGCTTGGCGACGGTGCGGAGCTGGCTGTAGATGTCCTGCCATTCGCGGATGCGCAGGAAGTTCAGGTACTCCTGCTTGCACATCCGGCGGAACGCGGACGAGCCCCGCTCCTTCTGCTGCTCACGGATGTAGCGCCACAGGTTGAGGAAGGCCAGGAAGTCGGAGGTCTCGTCCTTGAAGCGGGCGTGCTGCTGGTCGGCCTGCGCCTGCTTCTCGGACGGCCGCTCGCGCGGGTCCTGGATGGAGAGCGCCGCAGCGATCACCATGACCTCGCGCGCGCAGCCGTTCTTGTCGGCCTCCAGGACCATCCGGGCGAGCCGGGGGTCGACGGGGAGCTGGGCGAGCTTGCGGCCGGTCTGGGTGAGCCGCTTGCGTGCGTCCTTCTCCGCCGGGTCCAGCGCGTTCAGCTCCTGGAGGAGCTGGACGCCGTCGCGGATGTTGCGGTGGTCCGGCGGGTCGATGAAGGGGAACTTCTCGATGTCGCCGAGGCCGGCCGCGGTCATCTGGAGGATGACGGAGGCGAGGTTCGTACGGAGAATCTCGGCGTCGGTGAACTCCGGCCGGGCGAGGAAGTCGTCCTCGGAGTACAGCCGGATGCAGATGCCGTCGGACGTACGGCCGCAGCGGCCCTTGCGCTGGTTGGCGCTGGCCTGCGAGACCGGCTCGATGGGCAGCCGCTGCACCTTCGTGCGGTGGCTGTAGCGCGAGATGCGCGCGGTGCCCGGGTCGATCACGTACTTGATGCCGGGGACGGTCAGGGAGGTCTCGGCGACGTTGGTCGCCAGAACGATCCTGCGCCCGGTGTGCGGCTGGAACACGCGGTGCTGCTCGGCGTGCGAGAGCCGGGCGTACAGGGGCAGGACCTCGGTGAAGCGGTAGTTCTTCTTGGTGATGGCGTCGGCCGTGTCGCGGATCTCGCGCTCGCCCGACAGGAAGACGAGGATGTCGCCCTTGCCCTCGGCCTGGAGCTCCTCGACGGCGTCGCAGATCGCGGTGATCTGGTCGCGGTCCGCGTCCTCGGAGTCCTCTTCGAGGAGCGGGCGGTAGCGCACCTCGACGGGGTACGTCCGGCCGCTGACCTCGACGATCGGGGCGTCGCCGAAGTGCCGGGAGAACCGCTCCGGGTCGATGGTCGCGGAGGTGATCACGACCTTGAGGTCGGGCCGCTTGGGCAGGAGCTGGGCGAGATAGCCGAGCAGGAAGTCGATGTTGAGGGACCGCTCGTGCGCCTCGTCGATGATGATCGTGTCGTACGCGCGCAGCTCGCGGTCCGTCTGGATCTCGGCGAGCAGGATGCCGTCCGTCATCAGCTTGACGAAGGTGGCGTCCGGGTTCACCTGGTCGGTGAAGCGGACCTTCCAGCCGACCGCCTCGCCCAGCGGGGTGGCCAGCTCGTCGGCGACGCGCTCGGCCACCGTACGGGCGGCGATACGGCGGGGCTGGGTGTGCCCGATCATGCCGCGCACGCCACGGCCCAGCTCCATGCAGATCTTCGGGATCTGGGTGGTCTTGCCGGAGCCGGTCTCACCGGCGACGATCACGACCTGGTGATCGCGGATGGCCTCCGCGATCACGTCCTTCTTCTGGCTGACCGGAAGCTGCTCGGGATAGGTGATCGCCGGGACACGGGCGCGGCGCTCGGCCATCCGGGCCTCGCCCCCGGCCACCTCCGCCTCGATCTCGGCGAACACGGCGGAGCGGGCCTCGGGCTTGCGGATCTTGCGCGCGCCTTCGAGCCTGCGCCCGAGCCGGTGCGCGTCGCGCAGGGACAGCTCGGCCAGGCGGGCGGCGAGATCGCCGAGGGCGGGGGCAGGGTGCGTAGACATACGCGATCCAGGATCTCATCCCGGGGAAATCCCTGGCGAACCCTTTTGCCGCGCCGCCGCGAGCGGGGTCAGGGGGCGCGCTGCGGGGGCGGCGCGGGGGCCTCGGCGGCGGGGCCGGCGGGCGCGGGGGTCCCGGCGTCGGGAGCGGGGGTTTTCGCGGGGGCGTGCCCGGACTCGCGCCGCGGCGCCGATCCCAGGGCGATGGACCGGGCGGTGTTGGAGATGGCCTTGATGCCCAGGTAGGCGGTGGTCATGCTGCTCACGGCGGTGAAGGCGGCGGTGAGCACGCCGACGATCACGGACTTGTCGCCGTCGAGCCGCCAGACCCCGAGGGCCGCGACGGCGACGATGGCGAGATTGCTCATGACGACCGCGATCAGCCCGTACCGCGCCCGGTCCTTCTCCAGCTCGGTGTCCCGCGCCGCCGCGCCCTCGTCCCGGCTCATGTCCATCCCCCCGAAGGAACCCGATCGATCACCCAGAAGTTAGCGCCGGGCCGGGCGTGGTGCCAGGGGAATCGCGATCCTGGCCGGCCCGGGTCCACCGCGAGGTTCCGCGAACGACGAAACCCCCTCCGGGCGAACCGGAGGGGGTTTCGTTCTGGTGGCTGGGGCCGGGGTCGAACCGGCGACCTATCGCTTTTCAGGCGATCGCTCGTACCAACTGAGCTACCCAGCCACGAGGCTTCCGGAGAAACCTCAGCGGTCCTGACGGGATTTGAACCCGCGGCCTCCACCTTGACAGGGTGGCGAGCACTCCAAACTGCTCCACAGGACCAAGCTGTTGTGTGCGAAACAGGCTAAGCAAGTGTCGCACACGGTGTTGCGTGCCCCCAACGGGATTCGAACCCGTGCTACCGCCTTGAAAGGGCGGCGTCCTAGGCCGCTAGACGATGAGGGCTATCGGCCCGCCTGCGCGCTTCTCAGCGCGTCGGGGACGTGAGAAGCATATGGGATGGCGGGAGGTATCGCCAAAACGGTTTACGGGGAGGTCGTGGAGGGGGTTCCCGAGGGCGTCGGCGAGGGGGTCGCGCCGGGCCGGTTCTCCTGTGCCAGATGGCGGCTGACCTCGGCCGTCGTGAGGCCGAGACCGCCCAGCCTGATCTCGTCCCAGGCCTGGAGCCGGCGGGTGTCCCGGTCCAGGTAGAGGACCGAGGCCTCGATCGGGGCCGGGTACTGGCGCTCGACGGCCCGCAGCCCGCTCCCGCCCGTCGAGCCCTCGACGCGCAGCCGCGTCCCGTACTTCATGACCTCCATCTCCTCGTGGTGCAGATGCCCGGCGAGCACCAGGGGCACCTGCCCGTCCGTCCCGCGGGCCGCCTGCGGTTCGTGGGCGACGGCGATGTCGACCGGGGTGCCCGCGGCGCGCTGGTCGCGCAGGGCGGAGGCCAGCCGGGCCCCCGCGAGGTCCTCGGCCGCGTCGCCGCCCGGAGCGGTGGAGCGGTCGGGGGTGAACTGGGGGTCGCCGATGCCGGCGAAGCGCAGGCCCGCGACCGTGACCGCGCGGCCGTCGTCGAGGACGCGCACGTTCTTCAGGTGTTCGAGGTAGCGCTGGGTCTCGCGCGAGTCGTGGTTGCCGCGGACCCAGACGTACGGGGCGCCGAGGTCGGGTATCGGGTCGAGGAAGCCGTTCTCGGCCGCCGAGCCGTGGTCCATCGTGTCGCCGGAATCGACGATCACGTCGACCGCGTACTGCTTCACGAGCGAGGCGATGATCTTCCAGCTCGCCGGGTTCAGATGGATGTCGGAGACGTGGAGCACCCGGATCGTGGTCGGGTCGGGTTCGTAGACGGGGAGGGTGGACGTGACGTCGTACAGCTTCGTCACGTTCGTCACCAGGCGCGCCAACTCCTTCTGGTAGACGTCGAACTCGCTGACGATGCTGCGGGCGTCGCCGACCAGGGACGGTGCGGAGGCGAGCAGGCCGGAGTACTTCGGCTCCAGGACCGACTCGGGGTTCCAGGTGGCGGCGGCGGTCGCTCCTGAGGCGGCCAGGAGGCCGAGGGCGAGACCGCCGGCGGCCAGGGCGCGGCGCGGGCGGCGGTAGACCGCGAGGCCGAGGGCGGCCGCGCCGGCGCCGACGGCCGTGCAGGAGCGGACGGCCAGGTCGAGGGTGCCGTGCTCGACGTCCCGTACGACCTCGTCCTGGAGTCCGGCGAGGCGTTCGGGGTGTTCGACGAGGGCCTGGGAGCGTTCCGGGTCGAGCCGGTCCACGTCCACGTCCAGGCGCAGCGGGGCCTCGTGGCTGCGCAGCTCCAGCGCGCCGAGCGGAGAGATGTTGATCTTCGTGCCGCCGGTGAGGGACGGGCGCAGGGTCATGGTCGTGTTCATGGGGCCGACCGGGACACGGACGTCGCCCACGACCAGCAGTCCCAGCCAGGCGCCGAGCAGCACCACGCACAGCAGTCCGAGGGCGCGGGTGTACGGGTTCTGCCGGGGGGCGAGTTCGAGCACCGGGCCCCCGCGGTGGCCGGGGCGGCGGCGGACGAGCGCGCGGAGCGCCCGTCCGGCGCGGTCGGCCGTGCGGCGGGCGGTGGCGGTGGCGGTTGCGGCGACGGGGACGGGGGCGCGGGCCATTTGTCCCGTCTGCCCAAAGGGCGGTGCGGGTATGCGGGGTTCCGTCACCCTCGCCGGAGGCGCGTGCGGGCGGCCCGGTCAGCCCCAGCCGAGTTCGTGCAGGCGGTCGTCGTCGATGCCGAAGTGGTGGGCGATCTCGTGGATCACGGTCACGGCGACCTCGTGCACCACCTCGTCCGTGGTCTCGCACCGGCGCAGGGTGGGGCCCATGTAGATCGAGATGCGGTCGGGGAGCACTCCGGCGTACCACTCGCCGCGGTCGGTGAGCGGGGTGCCCTCGTAGAGGCCCAGCAGTTCGGGATCGTCGGCGGGAGGCTCGTCCTCGACGAACACGGCGACGTTGTCCATGACCCGGGTCAGCTCGGGCGGGATCCGGTCCAGCGCCTGGCTCACGAGCTCTTCGAAGGTTTCGCGCGTCATCTCCAGCACCTGGCCATTGTCGGGGATGGCGCCCCGGTGGCGGCGTACGACGGAGACCCGGAGAGGGCCGGATCCGGGGAGGGGGCGCGATACCTGGCCCACATGGGGTGTCTCATACCATTTTCGGAGTGTTCTGACGAATTGGGATGATCCGTCCGGTGATAGTGCGGGCATGACACGCACCCTTTCCCTCGCCCGTCCGGGCGCCCGCGTCCGGGCCCGCGCGGCCCTCCTGTGCGCCGCCCTGCTCGCCGTCACCATCCAGACGACCGCCGCCGCGCCGGCGTTCGTCCGGGCTCCCGCCCGCTACGGCGAGAACGACTGTGTGAGGACCGGGAGACCACTGGGCGGCGAGGCCCGCGAGGTCCTCGCCATCGCCCGGAAGGCCAAGGCCGACCTGCATCTGAAGTCGGTGGAGCTGAAGGTCACCAGCCACGGGCGCGAGGTCCTGACCGACGCGCTCGGCGAGTCCATGACCGGTGTCCCGGCCGAGCCGGACATGCACTTCCGCGCCGGTTCCGTGGCCTTCTCCTACGTCGGCACGGCCCTGCTGCAGCTCGTCCAGGAGGGCAAGGTCGGCCTGGACGACACCGTGGAGCGCTGGCTGCCCGGCTTGCCCAAGGCGAACCAGATCACCCTGCGGATGCTGGCCAGCAACACCACCGGGCTGCACGACTACGTCACCGACCCGGCCTTCCTGGCCGAGCTGGAGGCGCACCCCTTCCGGCACTGGACCCCGCAGCAGTTGCTCGCGTACCCCTACAGCCATTCGTTCTGGTACAAGCCGGGCACCAACTGGAGCTATTCGCACGCCAATTACCTGCTGCTGATCCAGGCGCTGGAGAAGATCACCGGCACGCGCATCGACAAGCTCCTGCGGGAGCGGGTCACCGGTCCGCTGGGTCTCGACAACACCCGGAACAACTTCACCCCCGACATCCCGCGGCCGGTCGTGCACGCCTTCACGTCCGAACGCGGCCTGTACGAGGAGTCCACCTTCTGGAACCCCTCGTGGACCACGGCGCCCGGTGCCGTGATCACCACGCACGTCTGTGACCTGGCCCGTTCGGCGGCCGGCATCGGCAGCGGCGCGCTCATCTCGCGCAGCTCCTACCGCACCCTGCTCGATCCGGGCACGGTCGGTCTCGGCCACCCGACCGCCAAGTGCCCCGCCACCGTCTGCCTGGAGCAGACCGAGGCCAAGCACTTCGGACTCGGCGTCATCGTGATCAACGGATGGATCCTGCAGAACCCGTCGTTCTCGGGATACGCGGCGATCCAGGCGTATCTCCCGTCCGAGCGTCTCGCCATCGCGGTCAACGCGACCAAGACCAAGGACACTCCCGACGGCAACCAGGCCGAGGTGGTCGCCGAGCGCATCGCGGCGGCGCTGGCCCCGCAGGCCCCGCTGGCCATCGGCTGACCCGCCGGGTCCGCCCGCCCGGCCGCGCCCTCCGCGCGGGGCGCGGGCCTCACGGAGGCGCCCTCCGGGCCCGGTTGGGCCCCGGGGGCGCGTGTCCTTGCGTGGGCGGCGGGAGTTGGACGGGGAGAACTCCCGTCTCTCCCCACGCTCCCGGCTCCTTCCGAGCGGGGGACACCCCGTTCGGAGGTGGCCGCCCGTGCGCGCCTTGTACGTACCCGTCCGTCTGGCCGCCGCGGTCCTGGCCGTGGCCGCCACCGCCGGCTGCATGAGCGTCGGCGACGACGCGGGGCGGCCGGGGCCCTCCCACTCGGCGGACAGACGCGCCGACGGGGTGCCCGGCGACGGGTCCGCCGTGGGCGGCGGCGGGGTCGGGTCGTACAGCGGGAAGGGCGGGAAGGGCGGAAAGGGCGGCAGGCACGGAAAGGCCTCCGCGAAGCCGGGGGAGTCCGCGTCCGGCGACGCGTCGGCGTCCCCGGGCGCGAAGCCGTCCGCGAAGGCGACGCAGAAGGACGGGACCCCCTCCAAGGCCTCCGCGCCGCCCGGGGGCGAGCCGACTCCCACCCGTACGTCGGCGGAACCCTCGCCCGAGCCCCCGCCGGCCTCCCCGCCGTCGCCGCCCGACCCCGGGACCCCGGAGCCCTCGTCGTCGGCGCACGAACAGCCGGTGACCCAGTTGATCCAACGGGAACCGGCGCCCGAGGCCGGCTCACCGGTGTAGCCGGCGCGTGCCCGCCGGCGCGGTCGGCGCGGGGAGCGGGGCGGGCGCGGGTCCCGCCCCTCGGGCCCGCACCGGGGCCCGACGCGGGCCCGGTGCGGCGGGGATGTGGCGGGGTTCACGGGTACCGAAGGCGTGGATGTGGCCTGTTCAACAGCGCCGTCGGCGCGGGCGGGGTAGCGTGGAGGACGCGAGCAGGTGGCTTGGAATGCACCCTCACCTGGTCGTATGGGGCTCAGTTTGCCTTCATGGGGGAAGGGTGCGTATGGTAGTAGATCGTTTGATCCCATTTGCCCGGCGCCGCCGCAGAGAGCGCCGCGTGGCGCGTACTCTCCCTTGCCGTGGCCGGACCGCATAGAGGCGGTCGTTTGCGACTTCACGGAGTTTGGGCGCGTGCCGAAGAAACTCCGGAAGGTTCGCATTTCGCATGTCTGTTTCCAGTACTGATCACGTCGTCGTGCCCGAGAACAGCGAGAACAACGACGTGGTCGAGGCCACGATCGAGGCGATCGAGGCCGTCGAGACCACCGAGTCCGCCCCCGAGCTGACCTTCGCCGACCTCGGCCTCCCCGAGGGCGTCGTCCGCAAGCTCGCGCAGAACGGCGTGACCTCCCCCTTCCCGATCCAGGCCGCGACCATCCCGGACGCCCTGGCCGGCAAGGACATCCTCGGCCGCGGCCGCACCGGCTCCGGCAAGACCCTCTCCTTCGGTCTGCCGACCCTGGCGCAGCTCGCCGGCGGCCACACCGAGAAGAAGAAGCCGCGCGCCGTCATCCTGACGCCGACCCGTGAGCTGGCCATGCAGGTCGCCGACGCGCTGCAGCCCTACGGCGACGTCCTCGGCCTGAAGATGAAGGTCGTCTGCGGCGGTACGTCGATGGGCAACCAGATCTACGCCCTGGAGCGCGGCGTCGACGTCCTCGTCGCCACCCCGGGCCGTCTGCGCGACATCATCAACCGCGGCGCCTGCTCGCTGGAGAACACCCAGATCGCCGTCCTCGACGAGGCCGACCAGATGTCGGACCTGGGCTTCCTGCCCGAGGTCACCGAGCTGCTCGACCAGATCCCGGCCGGCGGCCAGCGCATGCTGTTCTCCGCCACGATGGAGAACGAGATCTCCACGCTGGTCAAGCGCTACCTGACCAACCCGGTGACGCACGAGGTCGACAGCGCCCAGGGCAACGTCACGACGATGTCGCACCACATCCTCATCGTGAAGCCCAAGGACAAGGCGCCGGTCACCGCCGCGATCGCCTCCCGCAAGGGCCGCACGATCATCTTCGTCCGCACCCAGCTCGGCGCCGACCGCATCGCGGAGCAGCTCCGCGACGCCGGTGTGAAGGCCGACGCGCTGCACGGCGGCATGACGCAGGGCGCCCGTACGCGGACGCTGGCGGACTTCAAGGACGGTTACGTCAACGCGCTCGTCGCCACCGACGTCGCCGCCCGCGGTATCCACGTCGACGGCATCGACCTGGTCCTGAACGTGGACCCGGCCGGCGACCACAAGGACTACCTGCACCGCTCCGGCCGTACCGCTCGCGCGGGTCGCTCCGGCACCGTCGTGTCGCTGTCGCTCCCGCACCAGCGCCGCCAGATCTTCCGGCTGATGGAGGACGCGGGCGTCGACGCCGCGCGTCACATCATCAACTCCGGTACGGCCTTCGAGCCCGAGGTCGCCGAGATCACCGGCGCCCGGTCGATGACCGAGGTCCAGGCCCAGTCCGCGGGCGACGCCGCCCAGCAGGCCGAGCGTGAGGTCACGCAGCTCACCAAGGAGCTGGAGCGCGCGCAGCGTCGTGCCGCCGAGCTCCGCGGTGAGGCCGACCGTCTGGTCGCCCGTGCCGCCCGTGAGCGTGGCGAGGACCCGGAGGTGGCCGTCGCGGCCGCCGCCGAGGCCGCCGAGCAGGCCGTCGTCGCCGAGGCGCCGGCCGCGGAGGCCCCGGCCGAGCGTCCCGCGTACGAGGAGCCGCGTCAGCGCCGTGACGAGCGGGGCAACTACGAGCGTCGTGACAACGACCGTGGTGGCTTCCGTCGTGACGACAACCGTGGTGGCGGTTTCAACCGCGATGACCGTGGCGGCCGTTCTTTCGAGCGTCGTGACGACAACCGTGGTGGTGGCTTCCGTCGCGATGACAACCGTGGTGGCGGTTTCAACCGCGATGACCGTGGCGGCCGTTCTTTCGAGCGTCGTGACGACAACCGTGGTGGTGGCTTCCGTCGCGATGACAACCGTGGTGGTGGCTTCAACCGCGATGACCGTGGCGGCCGTTCTTTCGAGCGTCGTGACGACAACCGTGGTGGTGGCTTCAACCGTGACGACCGTGGCGGCCGTTCTTTCGAGCGTCGTGACGAGCGGGGCGGCCACCGGGGCAGCGACCGCCCCTTCAACCGTGACCGCCAGGGCGACCGTCCCGCGGGCGGCGGCTTCCGCTCGGGCCACGACCGCCCGACCGGCCGTCGCGACGACCACCGCGCCACGGGTGCCGGTTCGTTCCGCCGCGACGAGAAGCCGCGCTGGAAGCGCAACGGCTGACGCCTGACGACGAAGTGACCTGATGTGGCCCCCACCCGGACCGGGTGGGGGCCACATCGTCGTTTCCGGGGGGGGCGACCCCTACGGAAACGCGGTCCCCCTCCTCGGTGATCGTTCTGTAGGATCAGCCGACTTCTGTGGAGGATGTGCGGCTGGGGGCCAGGCCGACGCCTGGGACGGCAGGCGCTCTTCCACTGTTCCGGGAGGGAACCCTTTGCTTCGTCATGCCTTCGTCCGTCGTCCGCGAGCGAGACGTGCCGCTGTCGCCGCGGCCGCTTCCGCGCTGCTCGCGGGCGCCGCGATCCCCTTGCTGCCGACGTCCGCGTCCGCGGTGGGATCCGCTCAGGAGACGGTGGTTCCGCCCGCGTACCGCTCGTCGTACACGGCGGCGACGCTGGTCAATCCCGACACCGCCGCGGGCGGCGACGCCGCGGGCGTCCTGGGCGTCTTCCACCGACTCGAGGGTCACCCGGGAGTGGTGTGGACGCGTTACGCGGACGGCAGGTCCTTCGACGCCCCGTCGACCGACGGCGCCCTGGTCAGCCTCGGGACGGGCAGCGACGTCCTCGCCTACCGCTACGACGACGGCCACGTGGACCTGTGGAACGCCGTCGACGGCACGACCACCACGCTCCACGTGCCCGCCGGGCAGACGCTGTACAACGTCTTCGGCGCCTTGGCCGTCAGCTATGAGGACGTCACGGCCGAGGACGGCACGACCAGCCGGCTCAAGCACCTGCTCACCGCCGGGCCCGACGGGACCACACGCGATGTGCCCGTCGGTGAAGTGCCCCCGGGCATGGTCCTCGGGGGGCCCGTGCGCGGTGACGCGGCGGGGCTCGTGTTCTTCGCCAGAGTGGACGGCGCCGCCACGCTGGTCGACGTCGACCCGGAGACCGGCCGGATCCGGGCCCGGACGGCGACCCTGCCCACCTCGACCGGGTCCACGTACACCAAGCTCTCCCCTGAACACCTCGTCGTGTTCGGCGGCGTCGAGAGCACGAAGGCGTACGTGTACTCCCGCTCCGACCTGTCGGCGGCACCCGTCGAGGTCACGCTCGACAGCACCGGCTCCCGTGCCGCGGACGACCTCGCGGTGGTCGGCGACTGGCTCGTCCACCGTCCGGGCAGCGGCGCGAAGGTGACGGCCGTTCCGATGGCGGGCGGAGAGCCGGTGACCCTGTTCACCGCCTCCAACTCGGGTGTCTCCGCCGCCCCGGACGGCAGCGCGGTCGTCATCGGCCGCACCGGTGCCGACGACTGGGGGGTCCAGCGGATCAGCGCGGGCGACGACGGCAGGCCCACGGTCCGGATGGCCAAGGCCCTGCCCAGGCCGCCCTACAAGGTCCAGGGGCTGTCCCTGGACCAGGGCCGGCTCCTGGTGGCCGACGAGAGCTCGGGCGGGTACCGGGACGACTACGTGCGCACCGTCGCCGCGACCGGAACGCCCACGTTCGGTGAGCGCAGCTCGTACGACGGGACCGTGCTGAAGCTCTACGGCTGCGCGGCGACGGACGTCGGCTGTTCCCAGCTCCACGCCACGGCGGACAACCGGGCCGTCTGGCTGGCGAAGGACACGGCGACCTCCGACCGCCTGCGGGTCAACGGGCCGACGACGTACGGCCTCTGGGAGCGTGAGGTTCCCGCCGGGGGCCGCATCACCGATGTCTCCGGCCGGTACCTGATCCACACGAGCGCGACCACGCAGACCGTCATGAAAATCGGCGGAGGCGCCCCGGACCTCACCCGTGCCCCCGGTGCCGCCGCTCTCTCCGGTGACGTCCTCTGGACGGCCGGATCGACGCCCGGCACCCTCACCGCGTACGACCTCACCGCGAAGAAGACCGTCGAGACCCTCACCACCGACGCGGGCTGCGCCCCCACCGAACTGCAGGCCCTGGGCCGCTGGATCTACTGGACCTGTGACGGCAGGGCCGGTGTCTTCGACCGCACGGCGAAGAAGTCCGTCGCCGTGCCCGCCGGCGAGGCGAAGCTCGGCGACGGATACGTCGTCACCCACGACAAGGCGGCCGGGAAGCTGACGCTCACGACGGTCGCGGGCGGCAGCGCCGAGAGCCGGGTGATCGGCGACCTGCCCGACACCGGGGTCTCGCAGCGGGACGTGCGCTGGACGGTCGACGAGTCCGGCGCGAACGCCGCCTACGTGGACGACCAGGAGCGCGTGCACCTCGTACCGTCCGGGGTGGCCCAGCAGCCGCTGCGGCTGCTGGCGCCCGCCGAGAACGTGCCGTCCGTCCGCCCGCACACGATCGACACCGTCCCGGACACCCTGACCACCCTGCTGCTGTCGAAGCCGGCCGCGAACTGGACGGTGACCGCGCGCAACCGCGCCACCGGCAAGACCTACCAGGACAACCGCGACGACGGTCCCGCGCGCGGTGAAGTGAACGTCGGCTGGTTCGGCGACGACCCGGCGCTCCCCGGCGACGCCTTCGCTCCGGACGGCTCCTACGACTGGACCGTCACCGTCACCCCCGCGGACGGCGTCGGCGCCCCGCTCCAGGTGCGCGGCACGGTCCGGCTGAAGGGCGGCAGCCCGGTGCGCCACGACCACGTCGGGTCCGAGGGGGACCCGGACGGCACCGGCGACCTGCTCACCCTCAACTCCTCGGGCGGACTGACCTTCCAGCAGGGCGACGGGAAGGGCGCGTTCGCCGGGAAGGTCACCGGAACCGGCTGGTCCACCAAGACGGTCGCGGTGCCGTTCGGCGATCTGAACGGCGACCGCTGCAACGACGTCCTGGTGCGGATGAGCGACGGGTCCCTGCGCGGATACCGGCCCGCGTGCGGCACGGCGCCGACCCCGTCGACCGCGTACAAGGCGCTCGGCACCGGCTGGAACGCGTACGACGTCCTGACCTCGCCCGGCGACCTGACCGGTGACGGGCGTCCGGACCTGCTCGCGCGGAAGGCCTCGACCGCCGACATCCATCTGTTCGCCGCGAAGAGCGACGGAACTCTGGCCGCGGGCAAGAAGATCCGTACGGCGTGGACGGGATACACGAAGATCGTCGGCGCGGGGGACCTGAACGGCGACGGGATCGGCGACGTCCTCGCACGGGACAAGGCGGGCACGCTGTACCGCTACGCCGGCACCGGGACCGGTCTGCTGAAGGACCGGGTGAAGGTCTTCTCCGGCTGGGGCGGCTCCTACAACGCGATCGTGGGGGTCGGCGACATCACCGGAGACGGGAAGAACGACCTGGTCGAGCGCGACAGCTCGGGGAACGTCTACCGCAACGCCGGTACGGGAACCGGCTCGTTCGGCCCGCGCGTGAAGATCGTCGGCGGCTGGCAGGGCTACAAGGGCCTTTTCTAGCCACATTTCCCATCGGCGCAGCGCATGTCGTGCACCCGGCGAGGGAATCGCTGGGTGCATGACAGATGACGCCAGAGCGACTGGGCTGTCGGACGAAGAGCGGCTGGCCCAGCTCGGCTACACGCAGGTTCTCGCTCGCCGCATGTCGGCGTTCTCCAACTACGCGGTCTCCTTCACGATCATCTCGGTCCTGTCGGGCTGCCTGACGCTGTATCAGTTCGGCATGAACACCGGCGGTCCCGCCGTCATCACCTGGGGCTGGGTCGCGGTCGGGCTGATGACCCTGTTCGTCGGGCTCGCCATGGCCGAGATCTGTTCGGCCTATCCGACGTCCGCCGGGCTGTACTTCTGGGCCCACCGGCTCGCCCCGGAACGCAGCAGGGCCGCCTGGGCGTGGTTCACGGGCTGGTTCAACGTCCTCGGCCAGGTCGCGGTGACCGCCGGCATCGACTTCGGAGCGGCGCTGTTCCTCGGCGCCTACCTGAACCTCCAGTTCGACTTCGAGGTGACGCCGGGCCGCACGATCCTGCTGTTCACCGCGATCCTGATCCTGCACGGTCTCCTCAACACCTTCGGCGTGGGGATCGTCGCCCTGCTCAACAGCATCAGCGTGTGGTGGCACGTCGTCGGCGTCGCCGTCATCGTGGGCGCGCTGACCTTCGCGCCGGACCACCACCAGTCGGCGGACTTCGTGTTCACGAAGTTCGTCAACAACACCGGCTGGGGCAGCGGGGTCTACGTCGTCCTGATCGGACTGCTCATGGCCCAGTACACGTTCACCGGGTACGACGCCTCCGCCCATATGACGGAGGAGACCCACGACGCCTCCACGGCCGGGCCGAAGGGCATCGTGCGCTCCATCTGGACCTCGTGGATCGCCGGCTTCGTCCTGCTCCTCGGCTTCACCTTCGCCATCCAGTCCTACGACAAGGAGCTGGGCTCGGCGACCGGCGCGCCGCCGGCGCAGATCCTGCTGGACGCGCTGGGCGCGACGGCCGGCAAGCTCCTGCTGCTCGTCGTGATCGGCGCACAGCTCTTCTGCGGCATGGCGTCCGTGACGGCCAACAGCCGTATGATCTACGCCTTTTCGCGGGACGGCGCGCTGCCGTTCTCCTCGGTGTGGCACACGGTGCACCCGCGCACGCGGACCCCCGTGGCGGCGGTGTGGCTGGCCGCGGGAGGCGCCCTCCTGCTCGGCCTGCCGTACCTGATCAACTACGCGGCCTACGCGGCCGTGACGTCGATCGCGGTGATCGGCCTCTACGTCGCGTACGTCATCCCGACGCTGCTGCGGGTGCGCAAGGGGGACGCCTTCGAGCGCGGGCCCTGGCATCTGGGCCGCTGGTCCCGGCCGGTGGGAGTGGTCGCGGTCGGCTGGGTGGCCGTCATCACGATCCTGTTCATGCTGCCCCAGGTCTCCCCGGTCACCTGGGAGACCTTCAACTACGCCCCGGTCGCCGTGCTCGTCGTCCTGGGCTTCGCCGCGGCCTGGTGGCTGGCCTCGGCCCGTCACTGGTTCCTCAACCCCGAGCACCAGCGCACGATCGCCCGTGAGGCCGCCCGCAAGGGTGCACCCGAACCGGTCGATCCCTGACCTTGCGGGCCTCCGGCGTGGCCGGGTCACCGATACCCGATCGGAGTCCCGGCCACGTCCCGCTATGCTCGGGGATGCATCGGCGCGGGCCGGTGCGTCGTGCCGGTGCTTTCCGGTGCGGGGACCCTTAGCTCAATTGGCAGAGCAGTGGACTTTTAATCCATTGGTTGTGGGTTCGAGTCCCACAGGGTCTACGGAAAGAGCCCCCGGTTCAGAGGTGATCTGAGCCGGGGGCTCGCTTCGTCTCGCGGGGTGCCGGACGGCTCCCGGAGCTGAGTCCCGGGGTGTCAGCCGGCGGAGAGCCCCGCGCGCTCCGTGAGTTCCGGCAGCGGCAGGGTGTGCTGGGTCTGGAGGACCTTGGCGCGCAGGTAGCGGACGTTGTGGGCGGTGGTGAAGACGCCCGTGGGGACGCGGTGGGAGACCGTGATGCCCAGATCGCGGAGCTGTTCGGCCTTGTCCGGGTTGTTGGACAGCAGGTCGAGGGAGCCGATGCCGAGGGCCCGGAGCATCTGGGCGGCCGCCGTGTAGTCGCGGTCGTCCTCGGGCAGGCCGAGGGCCGCGTTGGCGGCGTAGGTGTCGAGGCCCTGGTCCTGGAGGGCGTACGCGTCGAGCTTGTTGTAGAGGCCGATGCCGCGGCCCTCCTGGCGCAGGTACAGCAGGACGCCGCCGCGGTCCGCGATCTGCTCCACCGCCTCGCGCAACTGGGGTCCGCAGTCGCAGCGGGCCGAGCCGAACACGTCGCCGGTCAGGCACTCGGAGTGCAGCCGCACCAGCGGGTTCGCGCCGGGCTCGCCGAGGACGACGGCCAGGTGTTCCTTGCCGTCGTCGAGGCCGTGGAAGGTGACGAGTTCGGCGTCGACGGAGTAGCCGTCGCCGAAGCGCAGGGGTACGCGGACGCGGGTGCGCACGGTGGCGGTGGGGTGGTCGCGCATGGTGTCTCTCCGTCCGGCGGGTCCGTACGGGTTCTGCTTCAGATTTGAAGCACAACCTCGGGACAGACCCTACATCTGCTTAAAACTTCAAGCAACGGGGTTCGTGTCCCCGTCGGGTGTCCCGCGCGTCCTGCGTTTCCTACGCGTCCTGCGTGCCCTGTGAGGAGCAGGAACGCCGCCGCCACGGCAGATCTTCCCCGGGGGCCCCGGGATCCCCGCTCTGGATGGCCCGGGTGATGGTCCCGCAGATCTCCTCCAGTTGACCCACCTGCTCCGGGGTCAGATGGTCGAAGACCGCCGTCCGTACCGTCTCGACGTGCGCGGGCGCCACCCGCTCCAGGAGGGTCATGCCCTCGTCCGTGAGGACGGCCATGTGCCCGCGCTTGTCGGTGGGGCAGCCCTCGCGGCGTACCGTGCCGTCCTTCTCCAGCCGCGCCACCGCGTACGTCAGCCGGCTGCGGGTGATCTTCAGGGCCTCGGCGAGGTCGGTCATCCGCAGCCGCCGGTCCGGAGCCTCGGACAGCCGGGACAGGATGGAGTAGTAAAGGTGGGGCATCCCCGCCTCCGCCTGCAACCGGCGGTCGATGGCGTCCGCCAGGAGGGAGGTCGCGGAGATGTACGAGCGCCAGGCGCGCTGTTCTGCGGCGGAGAGCCAGCGGGTCGTCATGAGACCAGTCTAGGTATTGTTTAAAACTTGAACCACTGCGCCCGGATTCCTGTGCGCGTGCGACCGGAGGAAGCGTCCCGATGCCCCGTCCCTACGTCCTGCTGTCCGCCGCCGTCTCCCTCGACGGCTTCCTGGACGACACCGGCCCCGACCGGCTGCTGCTCTCGGGACCGGCCGACTTCGACCGGGTCGACGAGGTGCGGGCGTCCAGCGACGCGATCCTGGTGGGCGCCGGCACGCTGCGCACGGACAACCCGCGGCTCCTGGTCAACTCCGCCGAACGGCGGGCCGCCCGGGTCGCCGGCGGCCGTCCCGAGTACCCGCTGAAGGTCACCGTCAGCGGTTCCGGAGAGCTCGACCCGCGGGCGCAGTTCTGGCACACGGGCGGCGAGAAGGTCGTCTACACCACGGACGAGGGCGCGACGCGCGCGGCCGCCGCGCTCGACGGGCTCGTCGGCGTCGACGTCGTCCCGACCGGCCCCGCACTGGACTGGCGGGTGCTGCTGGAACACCTTCACGACGTACGGGGGGTGCGCCGCCTCATGATCGAAGGGGGCGGCAAGGTCCACACCCAGCTCGTGGGCGAGCAGCTCGCCGACGAACTGCAGCTCGCCGTCGCCCCCCTCTTCGTCGGGCAGCCGGACGCGCCGCGGCTGTTCGGGACCGGGGCGTACCCGCCGGGCCGGATGCGGCTGGTGGAGACCCGGCCCGTCGGCGACGTCGTCCTCATCCGGTACGTCCCCACCGCGCCCGGCACCGGCTCGCTCGCCTCCGCCGCCGACCGCCGATGGCTGGAGCTCGCCTGCGAGCTGGCGGAACTGTGCCCGCCCTCCAAGACGGCGTTCAGCGTGGGCGCCGTGGTGGTCGCCGCCGACGGCACCGAGCTGGCCCGCGGCCACTCCCGCGAGGGCGGGGACCCCGTCGTGCACGCCGAGGAGGCCGCCCTCGCCAAGATCGACCCGGTCGATCCCCGGCTGGCCGGCGCCACCGTCTACAGCAGCCTGGAACCGTGCGCCCACCGGGCCTCCCGGCCCGCCCCCTGTGCCCGGCTCATCCTCGACGCCGGTGTGCGGCGGGTCGTCACCGCCTGGCGCGAGCCCGACACCTTCGTCACGGACGCCGACGGGAACGGGCTCCTCGCCGCAGCGGGCGCCGAGGTCGTCGTCCTGCCCGAGTACGCGGACCGCGCCGAGGCCCCCAACCGGCATCTGGCGGGGGGGTAGGGAGCACCTCCCGCGCCGCGCGAGGGGCTGGTTTAAACGGGTGTGCTTCGGGTCCCGCGGATGGCGTACACTGGTCTTAACGACGCGGGGTGGAGCAGCTCGGTAGCTCGCTGGGCTCATAACCCAGAGGTCGCAGGTTCAAATCCTGTCCCCGCTACTGAAGGCCAAGGGCCGGAACTCGGATTCACGAGTTCCGGCCCTTGGTGTTTCGTCCTTCTCTCTTTCTCGTTCTTCGTCCCGCCGAATTCCCCGTCCGGTTCCGTTCCGGCCGGCGGAGCCTTGCTCCCCCGGTCGGGCCACAGGGGTCGCCCGCCGCCCCCGCACCGGTTCTTCTGGACGGGTGGGGCAGCCAGGAGGTGAGCGGCGGACCGGACAGTTCCATGACCGGGCCGGCCGGCCCTCCCGCGGCGCCCACGAGCCCGGCGGCGTCCCGTCGCCCGGTCCGGCGGGAGTGGACCCGCGCCGGATCGTGTGGACACGCTCCTTCGTCCGGGCCCTGCCCGTCCTGCTCGTCGCCGCCGGGATCGTCTACGACTACTTCACCCCGTCGGAATTCACCGCGACCCCCCTGTTCGCGGCCGCGCCCCTGGTCGCCGCGCCCCTCTTCTCGCTGCGCGGGACCGTTCTCGCCGGCGTCCTCGCCGTGGGCGCGGTGCTCGTGACGCACTGTGTGCTCGACATCGTCCTCCAGGTCGACGCGGTCACCGAGGTGGTCACCGTCGCGATGGCCGCCGTCCTCGCCGTGCTCATCAACAGCGTCGTCCGGCGCGGCGACGAGCGGCTCGCCTCCGTCCGGGAGATCGCCGAGTTCGCGCAGCGCGCCGTGCTGCCCGAACCCGAGGCGCTGATCGCCGGTCTCGAGGTGGCGGCCCGGTACGAGGCGGCGCAGGAGGACGCGTTCATCGGCGGGGACCTGTACGCCGTACAGGACTCCCCGTACGGCGTGCGGCTGATCGTCGGGGACGTGCGCGGCAAGGGGATGACCGCGGTGGCCACCGTCGCGACGGTGGTCGGTGCGTTCGGTGAGGCGGCCGAGCGGGAGACGGCCCTGGAGGGCGTCGCGGAGCGCCTGGAGCGGGCGCTGACGCGGGCGGGCACCCGGCGCGACAGCGTCGACGCGGTCGAGGGGTTCACGACCGCCGTCCTCGCCGAGATCCCGCCGGGCGAGGACGTCGTACGCGTCGTCAACCGCGGCCATCCGCCGCCCCTGCTGCTGCATGCCGACGGCACGCTCCGCACCCTCTCCGCCGAGTCCTTCGCGCTGCCCCTGGGGATGAGTGAACTGGGGAGCCTGCCCGCCCCGACGCTGCGGGAGGGGTTTCCGCGCGGGGCGACGCTGCTCCTGCACACCGACGGACTGTCCGAGGCCCGCGACGCGCGGGGGAGGTTCTTCGATCCGGCCGCCTGGCTGGCCGGACGGGTCTTTCCCGGTCCCGACGCGCTGCTGACCGCCCTCTTCGACGCGGCCCGCGAGCACACGGGCGGCCCGCTGACGGACGACTTGGCGCTGCTCGCCGTCCGGCGTCACGAAAAGTGACGGGACTGTCTCCCTCCGCATAACGACTGACATACCGTCAGGGAAATCCGTGCAAGCGGCACGCGGTCAACTCGCCCGTTTTTCATCGTTCATGACCCCAAAGTCCTGGCCAAGAGGCGTTAATGATCAGTCGGAACGGCTTGGAATTCGGTGGCCGGGTCTATTAACGTTCGATAACGCAGCGCGGTCGTCACAACCGTCACAAGAGGCGGCTCCGTGCGCACGCGCCGAATCCCGCAAGGGAACCGGGGAACCAACTCGTGGGGTGAATCGAGCGTATTCCGCCGTCGATGCACGGTGGCCGTACGCGCGTAGGAGACCTTCCTGCTCCGAACCCGTCAGCTAACCCGGTAGGCGGCAAGGAAGGAAAGGAGTGCGCCCACGTGGCGTCCAACCGGCCCGCTCAGCCAACCTCGTTCGCGCCGAACGAAGCCCACACCTTCGGCTACGGCAAGGACGACGGTCCCTGGGAGGAGTGGAACCCCACCGAGGATTCCCTCGCTCCCGTCCGCGGCCGGCACCGCACGGGCAAGCAGCGCGGCGGAGGACTCGCCCGCAGCTCCACGGTTCTCGGCGTCGGAGTCATAGCCGCCGTCGGCGGTGGCGGCATCGCCAGCGCCGCTCCGGGCAAGGCGCCCGTCTCGATCTCACTGCCCGACCTGTCGTCGGTCACCGCGTCGGCCAAGGCCCTGATCTCGGACGGCGGATCCAGCGCCACCCCCAAGGGTTCCACGACTCCGCTCACCAGCGCCGGCCTGACCAGCGCCGACACGGCGCAGGGAAGCTCCGACGCCGGTGAGGCGCTGCGCGACCGCATCATGGCGCAGGCCCAGTCGCAGCAGAACCAGGCCGACACCGCCACGCAGAAGGCCGCCCAGACCGCCGCCGCGCAGAAGGCCGTACAGGCCGCCGCCAAGCAGCAGGACGAGGCCGAGGCCAAGGAAGCCGCCGCGAAGAAGAAGGCGGAGGAGGCGGCCAAGCAGAAGGCCGAGGCCGAGCGCCTCGCCGAGCTCGCCAAGAGCTACTCGCTGCCGACCTCCTCGTACACGCTGACCTCGCGCTTCGGTGAGGCCGGCTCCATGTGGTCCTCCGGCTACCACACCGGACTCGACTTCGCGGCGCCCACCGGCACGCTGATCAAGGCGATCCACAGCGGCACCATCACCGAGGCCGGCTGGGCCGGCGCGTACGGCTACCGCACGATCCTCACCCTCGACGACGGCACGGAACTCTGGTTCTGCCACCAGTCGTCGATCAGCGTCACCGTCGGCCAGAAGGTCGCCACCGGTGACGTCATCGGACGCGTGGGCGCGACGGGCAACGTCACCGGGCCGCACCTGCACCTCGAAGTGCACCCCGGCGGCGCCGCCACCGGCATCGACCCGATGGCCTGGCTCCAGAGCAAGGGCCTCAACCCCTGATCCCCGATCTCCGGCAGCCCTGACGTCAACCCCCCCGGCGTCAGGGCTGTCGGCCGTCCGGACGCGGACGGCGGCACGCACCGGAACGGTGAGTGTGGAATACACGCATCCGGTACGGGCGTTGTCGCCTTACATGACTTCCCTTCGCAAGCTCGGTTCGTCCGACCTCGAGGTCTTCCCGCTCTCCCTCGGGGGCAACGTCTTCGGCTGGACGGCCGACGAGACCCGGTCCTTCGCCGTGCTCGACGCCTACGCCGCCGCCGGAGGCAACTTCCTCGACACGGCCGACTCCTACTCCGCCTGGGTCGAGGGCAACGAGGGCGGCGAGTCCGAGACCGTCATCGGCAAGTGGCTGAAGAGCCGCGGCAACCGCGCCGACATCGTGGTCGCCACCAAGGTCAGCCAGCACCCCGCGTACCCGGGACTGTCCGGTGCCAACATCAAGGCCGCGGCCGACGCGTCGCTGCGCCGCCTGGGCACCGACCACATCGACCTCTACTACACGCACTTCGACAAGCCGGAAGTGCCCGTCGAGGAGATCATCGGCGCCCTCGACGAGCTGGTGAAGGCCGGGAAGGTGCGGCACATCGCCGCCTCCAACATCTCCCCGGAGCGGCTTCGGGAGTCCCTGGAGTTCTCCGACCGCGAGGGCCTCGCCCGGTACGTCGCGCTCCAGCCCCACTACAACCTGGTCTCGCGCGACACCTACGAGGGCGCCCTCCAGGAGGTCGCCTCCCAGGCCGGGCTGGCGGCCGTCCCGTACTTCGCGCTCGCGGCCGGCTTCCTCACCGGCAAGTACCGCCCCGGCAACACCGTCGACTCGCCCCGGGCGGCCGGCGCGGCCAAGCATCTCGGCACGGAACGCGGGCCGCGGGTCCTCGCCGCCCTCGACGAGATCGCGGCCGCCCACTACGTCGCCGTCCCGACCGTCGCCCTCGCCTGGCTGGCCGCACAGCCGACGGTCGCCGCGCCGATCGCCTCCGCCCGCACGGTGGAGCAGCTTCCCGCCCTGCTCGGCGTCGCGGACCTGGCGCTCACGGACGACGAACTGACGCGCCTGTCGCAGGCCTCGGCCTGACAGCCGGACCGTCGGCGCGGGGCCCCGGTGACGTCCACCGGGGCCCCGCGCCGTGACCGTCCCGCGCTACGAGCCGTACGGGTTGTACGCCGGGTACGGGGCCGGCGCGGACGCCTGGGCCGGCCACCCGTACGGCCGCGCGGGCTGGGGAACGTACCCGTACCCCTGGGGCGGCCAGGGCGGTGGCACGGGCAGCGGAGCCATGGCGCGGGCCGCGTAGGCGAGAGCCGGACGGGCGATCTCCCGGCGGCGCCACAGCTCCTCCAGCAACTCGCGCTCCCGTACGACGAAGTCGGCGCCCGCACGGCCCCGGCGCCCCCGGTGGCGCAGGAACGCCAGCGAGGTCGCGTACGCCTCGTACTCCGCCACCGAGCGGGCCGCGCCCTTCCCGAAGTGGTGTCCGGCGTACTCGCGCGCGAGCTGCCGCGCCCGCATCGAGCCGAGCGCCCACGGCTCGGCCGCGCCCAGCCAGCCCGCGGCCGTGTACACGGGCAGTTCGGCGCGGACGGTCCGCAGCTCGCGCTGCCGCGTCCAGACGACGAGCCAGGTCAGCAGCCCGAACGCGGGCACCATGAACGCCGCGTACACCCCGAAGAACCCGAAGCGGCCGAAGCCCGATGAGCCGTTCCAGACCGCGTGCATGCCCATCGCGAGCAGCAGACCGGTCAGGGGGAGCAGGATCCGGCGCGCGTGCTGGCGTTCGGCGGACAGGGCCGCGACGCCGAAGCCGATGCCGGTCAGCACGGTGAACAGGGGATGCGCGAAGGGCGACATCACCACCCGGACGAAGAACGTCGCCGCGGTGACGGAGGCGAGCCCGCTCTCCCCGCTGAGCTGGTCGGTGCCGAACGCGGTGCCGAGATAGAGGATGTTCTCGGTGAACGCGAAACCGGTGGCGGTGACCCCGGCGATGACGACACCGTCGACGATCCCGGTGAAGTCCCGTCTGCGGAACAGGAAGACGAGCAGGACGGCCGCCGCCTTCGCCGACTCCTCGACGACGGGCGCTATGACGGTCGCGCCGAGCGTGTCGGCGCCCGAGGGATCCGCGGTCGTCACGGCGATCCAGCGGGTCGCGAAGCTGTTGGCGACGATCGCTATGAGCGCGGCCGCGCAGGCGCCCCAGGCGAAGGAGAAGAACAGGTTGCGCCACGGGCCCGGTTCGACCCGGTCCAGCCACCGGAAGGCGGCTATGAGCAGCGGCACGGGGAACACGGCCAGTCCGAGCCCGACCAGGAAGCCCTCGGTCCCGGTCTGCTCGCGGACGAGGGCGAGGATCACCAGACCCGACATCGCGAGCAGGGTGATCAGTGCTCCGTACCGCACCCAACTGCGCTGCCACCAGTGCGGATGTCTTGGCGCGGGTCCGGTGGGGGCACCGGGCCGGTTCGGGTACGGCGGATGGATGGCCACGGCATTGACCCTAACGAGGGAGGGCGTGGCCCGCGACGGCAACCGGGTCCCCGGGAAGTCCCGGTGGACGCCGGCAGGTGTGTGCGGGTCAGACGCCCGGGGTGTGCTGGTCTCGATGCTGTACGCGCCGGAAGAGGAGGTCGTTCACCACATGACCCTTGTCCAGTCCCTGGCCCTCGAAACGGGTCAGCGGGCGGAACTCCGGACGGGGCGCGAAACCGCCGTCGGGCACGGTGTTCTCGAAGTCCGGGTGCGCGTCGAGCACGTCGAGCATCTGTTCGGCGTACGGTTCCCAGTCCGTCGCGCAGTGCACGAGCGCGCCCGGCGCGAGACGGGTCGCGGCGAGGTCCAGGAACTCCGGCTGGATCAGCCGCCGCTTGTGGTGCCGCTTCTTGGGCCAGGGGTCGGGGAAATAGACGCGCAGGCCGTTCAGCGAGGCGGGCGGCAGCATCTCGCGGAGCAGGATGATCGCGTCGCCGTTGGCCACGCGGACGTTGGTCAGGCTGTTCCGCTCGGCGAGGTTGAGCAGGTTGCCCTGCCCCGGGGTGTGCACGTCCACGGCGAGGATCCCGGTGCCCTGGTCGTCGGCCGCCATCTGCGCGGTGGCCTCGCCCATGCCGAAGCCGATCTCCAGCACGACGGGGATGTCCGCCCCGAACAGCTCCGCCAGGTCGAGCGTGCGCTGTCCGTCGATGTCCAGACCCCACTTCGGCCACAGCCGCTGCAGCGCGTCGGCCTGTCCGGTCGTCACCCGGCTCCGGCGCGGCTGGAAACTCCGGATCCGCCGCTCGAAGTGCGAGCCGGCGGGATCCGCCTGCGGACCGTCGGGGAAGCGGGGCTCGCCCTGGGCACGGTGGTGACGCGGCGAGCCGTCCTCGGCGGAGGCGGGCCGGGTCTCTTCGGTGGAGTCGAGGAATTCAGACACAGTGGGGTCGATTTTACGGGCGCGGCACCGGGGGACCGGCCCGTCCGGCACCCGGGGGCCGGTCGCGGGGGCTGATGCGCCCCGGCGCGGGACGGCCCGTGCCGGGGCGCGGCCGGGGCGGGCGGGGCGCCGGGGCCCGGTGGGCGGGGCGCCGGGGCTCGGTGGGCCGGGCTCGTGGGTCGCCGGGCTCGTGGGCGGGGCGCCCGGGTCGGTGGGGTGGGTCGGTCAGGCCGAGGCCAGTGATGCCAGGGCCCGGCGGGCGACCTCCCGGCCGATCGGGAGCGACGCGGTGGCCGCGGGGGACGGCGCGTTCAGCACGTGCACGGTCCTCGGGCCCTCCTTGATCAGGAAGTCGTCGACCAGGGTGCCGTCCCGCAGGACCGCCTGGGCGCGGACACCGGCCGCGGCCGGAACCAGGTCCTCCGGGTTCACCGCGGGCAGCAGCCGCCGCACGGCCTCCGTGAACGCCGCCTTCGACACCGACCGGCGCAGCTCCCCGGCTCCGTAGCGCCAGTGCCGCCGGGCTATCCGCCAGGAGCCCGGCCAGGCCAGGGTCCCGCCCAGTTCACGGGGCCGGACGACTCCCCAGCCGTACCCCTCACGGGCGAGCGCGGGCACCGCGTTCGGGCCGATGTGGACCCCGCCGTCGATACCCCGGGTGAGATGGACACCGAGGAACGGGAACGCCGGGTCAGGAACCGGATACACCAGGCCGCGCACCAGCTCCGGCCGCGCGAGCGTGTAGTACTCGCCACGGAAGGGGACGATCCGCATCCCGGGGTCGTCGCCCGTGAGCCGGGCCGTCTCGTCGCAGTGCAGCCCCGCGCAGTTGACGAGCACCCGGCCGCGGACGATCGTCCCGTCGGCCGTGCGTACGGCGACACCGAGGTGGGGGCGGCGGTCGGCGCGCACGACCTGCGCCCCGTACCTGATCTCCGCGCCGGAGGCCTCCGCGAGCCGGCGGGCCACCGCCACGTAGTCGCAGATGCCCGTCGTGCCGACGTGGATGGCGGCGAGGCCGCGGACCTCCGGTTCGTAATCGGTGAGCTGGGCCGGGCCCAGCTCCTTGACCGGGATGCCGTTCTCCCGGCCGCGCTGCACCAGGCCGTGCAGGCGGGGGAGCTCCGACTTCTCCGTCGCGACGATCAGCTTGCCGGTGACGGCGTGCGCGATGTCGTACTCCGCGCAGAACTTGACCATCTCGGCGGCACCCTTGACCGCGTACCGCGCCTTCAGGGATCCGGGGCGGTAGTAGATCCCGCTGTGGATCACCCCGCTGTTGCGCCCGGTCTGGTGCCGGGCGGGTCCCGGCTCCTTCTCCAGCACCGTCACCCGCGTGCCCGGTGCCGCCCGTGTGATGGCATACGCCGTCGACAGACCGACGATCCCCCCGCCGATCACCAGCACATCGCAGTCGTACGCGCTCCGCATCCGCACCACCTCCCGGCCTCGATAGTGCACTGCGCCACTGACAATGCCCTCAAACCCCGGGACAGTGCCCCGTGTTTCCTTCGCGCCGCGGGACCGCGGCGCCCTGACCGCGCCCGTGCTGCCGGGCGCTCCCCCCTCGACCCGGGCCGTCGGCGGCCTAGGCCGGTGCCATCAGAAGCGGACGGGCCCGCTCCCGCAGCTCCACCACACGCGGTTCGTCGCCGTAGGGCTCCAGCCGGTGCAGCAGGTCCTTCACGTACTCGGTGGTGCGCGCGGAGGAGATGCGCCCCGCGACCTCCACCGCCCGCACGCCCTGCTCGCACGCCGCGTCCAGATTGCCGGACTCCAGCTCGGCGACCGCCGACACCACCAGGCGCAGCCCGTGCGAGCGCACGAACTCCTCCGTGGGCTTCGACAGCGCCTGCTCGGTGAACCGGCGCACCTGACGCGGGGCCTTCAGATCCCGGTAGCACTCGGCGGCGTCGGCCGCGAAGCGGTCGTATCCGTAGAAGCCGAGCCAGGACGGGTCGTTGTCGCCGTCGCGGGCACGCTCCAGCCAGCCCTCCGCCGCCTTCAGCGCCGCGCCGGCCGCCTGGGCGTCACCCGCGCGCGCGTGGGCCCGTGCCTCCACGAGCCGGAAGAAGCTCATGGTGCGGGCCGTGGCGAGACCGCGGTTGCGCTCCAGCGCGGCCTGGGCGAGGTCGACGCCCTCGTCGCCGAAGCCCCGGTAGGTCGCCTGGAGGGACATGGAGGCCAGGACGTAGCCCCCGAGGGGCACGTCGGCGGCCGCCCGGGCCAGCCGCAGCGCCTGGATGTAGTACCGCTGGGCGGCCTCCTGCTGGCCCGTGTCGAAGGCCATCCAGCCCGCGAGCCGGGTGAGCTCCGCCGACGCGCCGAACAGCGCCCTGCCGACCTCGTCCGAGTAGGAACCGAGCAGCAGGGGTGCCGCCTCGACCCGCAGACACTCGGGCACCATCGACGAACGCCAGTCGCCGCCCCCGTACTTGGAGTCCCAGCGCCTCGCGTCCTCGGCCGCCTCGCGGAGCTTCAGCACATCGCTGTGGCCGACCTTCAGCGGCGCTCCGGAGCCCTCGCCCGGACTCACCTCGCGCGCCACCGAACTGTCGGCCGGGGTTATCAGCCAACGGGACGCGGGAGTCGCGTAGGCGCTCACGGCGAAGGAACCGGCCAGTGACTGCCAGATGCCGCCGCCGGCCCGCCGCCCGGCGAGATCGAGGCGGTACAGCTCCGTCGCCGACCGCACCGCCTGCCCGACGTCACGGGGGAAGGCGAGGCCCACTTCCGGCGCGGGATCCGCGTCCGCCAGGCCGATCTCGTGGAGCGGCACGGGACGGCCCAGCTTCTGGCCGATGGCGGCCGCGATGAGGTGCGGCGCGGCGCCCTGCGGCACCATGCCCTTCGACACCCAGCGCGCCACCGACGTCTTGTCGTAGCGAAGAGTCAACCCGCGTTGAGCGCCAAGATCGTTGACGCGACGCGCGAGTCCTGCGTTGCTGATTCCCGCGAGGGCGAGAACGGCGCCGAGTTTTTCGTTCGGCCCGCGTTGCTCCCTGGACATGCGCCACCCCTCGACACAGACGGCTGCCGCGATGGCATAACCACGCGGCATTCGTAAACCCAGCGTAGTTCGCCCGATCCCCAGCGTTAAGGGGCGTACGTCCGGTTGGCGGGATTGTGGTCCGTACGACTGTACGGACTGTCGCGGCGTGCTCCTGTTGTGTGGCTGTGCGCCCGTCCGTGCGCTCTTCTCCGGCCATGGCCGGGAGCGCTTCCATGGAACATGCGTGGGTCGGCCCGCTGTACTGGATCCAGTGGGCTGGGGGACACCGCCGCCTACATCCCCGCGGGCGGCGGACCGGTCCGGGGGGCGAACTCCGCCTCCCGGACTGTGCGTTGCCGAAGTGGTGCGCAAGGCCTGTACGGAGCGTGTCCGCGCCCGTCGGCCGCTCGCCGATTTGGCCGAAAACCGATGGCCCCTCCTGAGGGCAATCAGGGCTCCCACCATACGAGTTGAGGGCGCGAAGGGCGTCCTGAGGGAGCGTATCGGGGGCGCATTCGCGTCGAACCGCCGGGGGTGGCGGTGGGCGAGGTGTGCCTCGCGGGGGTGTGGGGGTGCGGGGTTCGCCGGGTGGACTCGCGGTCGGGGTGCTGCTGGGGCGGTGCGGGTCGACTGCCGCGCGGGAGGCGGCCCGTGGATCGGGCCCGTTCGGTGTCCGGAGTGGATTTTCCCTCGGTGCCGTGCGGCGCCCGCCGTTTCCCTCAACAGGCCCTGCAGGAAGGGCATTTGCCGGTCACCGCCCCGTGTGCGGTGGCGTGGGTGGTCACGTGGGGGCGCACTCCGGGGAGCGCAAGCCGCCGCAGGGGCCCTCCCGTACGCCTCCTTCGTGGCAGCATGGTGCCGAGTTCGTACGGTGCACTGGTTGTCCACAGCCTGTGGAGGCGGCGATGCGATGGTTGGTGGGGTGGAGCAGCACCGTCGCCAGAGCGTCCGCGATCGGCTCGGCGGGCGCCACCGGAAACGACGGTGAGACCGTTCACCCCGTCGGCTCCCAACTCCTGTGGGGCGACCCTGATCCGCTCTGGGCCGTCGGCGACTGGCGGCCCGACGAGGTGCGCGTGGTCAAGGCCGACGCGGAGAACCGCATCGCCGTCCTCGGCATCTGCGGAGCCTCCGACGACGAACTGCGCGTCGGACTGTTCGCCGCTCGCGGCGGAGCGCTCCGCCACCTCACCAACTGGTCCGGCAGCTACACCGTCGTCGTCCAGGTCGCCCGCCGCGTGACCGTCTGCGGCGACCTCGCCGGCGCCCGGCCCGTCTTCTACACCCCCTGGGCCGGCGGCACGGCCTACGCCACCGCCGCCCTCCCGCTCGCCGACCTCATCGAGGCCAACCTCGACTTCGGGCACCTCGCGGCGATGCTCGCCGCCCCCGACGTACCGGCCGCTGTGCACGACTCCACGCCGTACGAAGGCGTACGCCGCATCCCGCCGGGACACACCCTCATCCTGCGGGCCGGGGCGCGCGAGATCGCCGGGTACGAACCCGTCGCCTCCCTGGCCGTCGCCGCGCCCCCCACCGATCCCGCCGTCGCCGTGGACGCCGTACGGGACGCCCTCGTGGAGGCCGTCCGCGCCCGCCTCTCCGCTCCCCGCCACGTGCCCGGCACCGACGTGGACCCCGGGCCCGTGCCCGGCATGGGACCCGCCGAGCGGCGCGCCGCCCGGGGGACGCCGGTGCCCGGCATCGGGGCCGACCTCTCCGGAGGGCTCGCCTCGGGAACCCTCGCCCTCCTCGCCGCCGGCCTTCCCGGGGCGCCCGGCACGGTCCTCGGACACGGCACCGGCGCCGGGGAACGGCTCCTCGCGGTCACCTTCAACGACCTCGCCGTGCGCGGGCGCGAGGCCGAACTGGAGCGGGCCGGGACGCTGGCCGCGAACCCCCGGCTGCACCACGTGGTCGTCACCGGCGGAGAGGAGACGCTCCCCTACGCCGACCTCGAAGGGCCGCTGACCGACGAGCCGGGGCCCTCCCTGGTGACCGCGGCACGCCACCGCGCGCGACTCGCCTCCGGCAGCGCCGACCACTTCACGGGCTACGGCGCGCGGCAGGTGCTCGACGCCCACCCGGCCCGGCTCGCCGACCTCCTCATGGACCGCAAACGACGCCATCTCGTGCGGCCCGTCGCCGCGTTGACGAAGGCCGACGGCTCCGTGATGGTTCCCGCGCGCGTGTACGGTGCCGCGCGCAAGCTCGCCCGTACGCCGTACCGCACCGGGGTCGACGTCCTCGCCGAGCAGTTGCTGCAGCGGCGGTTCGACGACCTCGAAGGCGCGGTCGGTGCCTCGCTCGCCGCGCTGAGCTGGGCGAGACCCGGGCCGGCGGCGCGCTGGCTGACCGGGGAGGCACTGGCTGAAGTATCGGTTCGCCTTCAAGGGGGCGGCGGGCGGCCGAACGTCTCCCCCGGGCAGCGGCCCGGGGACTTCCGCGCCCGCGCGGCGCTCGCCCGCCACGCCGCCGACGTCCGCGTCCTGGAGCAGGCCGCCGAGATCCGCTTCCAGCGGCTGCACACGCCGTTCCTGGACAACCAGGTCGTCCGGGCCTGTCGTGAACTGCCGGAGGCGCTGCGGGTGCAGCCCGGGGCGCGGGCGGCGATTCTCCGTACGGTGCTGGAGGGGGCCGGGGTGGCCGATCTGCCGCCCGGGTGGGGGACTCCGTCCCAGGCGTCCTCGGACGCGGCGGCCCGGACGGGGGTGCGGGTGGCCGCGGATTCCCTGGTCTCCCTGTTCGACACGCCGTTGCTCGCGCAGGCGGGGCTCGTGGAGGCGCGGGTCGTCCGCAAGGCGCTGCGCTCGGCGGCGGAGGGGGCGCCGCTGCCGCTCGACGGGCTGGCGGACCTGGTGTCGCTCGAACTGTGGCTGCGGCGGCTGCTGGCACGTCGCGGCACCTGCTGGACGGGCACACCGGCCCGTCAACGCGCGGTTCCCGCGGGGATAGTGCCGCAGGGGCGGGCGCTGGGGGCGGCGCGACAGGCCTGAACGGGGGCCGGGACCGGTACCGGTCGCGGTTCCCGCTCGGTGGGTGGGTTCGGCCGGTGGGTGCGGTTCCCGTCCGGTGGGGGGTCGGGGCCGTGCCGGTGCATCAGCCCGTCGCCGTTGGGCGGAGATGTGACCGTCGGTGGCGACGGCCATTGATGTACCGGCACGGCCCCTGCCGTCGTATTCCGGCTGCGGGTGCGTGGTCCAGACGGTTCCAGCAGGATTCAGCCCCGTCCGGTCCAAGCTTCCAACCCCGTCCGCTCCAAGCCTTCAGCCCCGGCCGGCGAGATTTTCAGCCCCTCCGGCGTTTGAGGAGCGGGGTCTGGGGCGGAGCCCCAGGGGTGGGACGGGTAGGGGCGGAGGGGGCGAGAGAAGGTTTGGGGGGTGCCCAAGGGCGCCGGGAGGGGGCGCCGCGACAGGCCCCGGCGGGGTAACCCTGTGACCCCGGGGCGGGGGGCGGTGAGAATGGGGGCGTGCGGTACAGGATTCTGGGGGTTGCCCAGGCGGAGGACGACCGGGGAACCCTCGTCGCGGTGGGCGGCCCCCGGGTCCGCACGCTGCTCACAGCCCTGGCCCAGCACCCCACCAGAACCCTCTCCCCGGACACCCTCATCGACGAGGTGTGGGCGGACACCCCACCCCAGGACGCCCCAGCGGCACTACAGGCACTCATCGGCCGCCTCCGCCGAGCCATCGGCAAGGACACGGTCACCTCAGAACCCGGCGGCTACCGCCTCCACGCCACCCGCGACGACGTGGACCTGTTCGTGTTCGAGCGACTCGTCACGGAGGGCAGGACCGCACTCGAGGAGGGCGACCCCCACACGGCCGCCACCCGCCTGCGCGAAGCCCTCGCCCTGTGGCGCGGCCCCGCCCTCGCGGACCTCCCCGACCGCACCGCCGCCACCCGCCCGGAGGCCCTGCGTCTGGAGGCGACCCGCAGCCGCGTCGAGGCGGACCTGCTGCTCGGCCGTGCCGCCGACGTCGTACCGGAGTTGAAGGAGCTGACGACGGCTCACCCGTACGACGAGGCGCTGCACGCCCTGCTCATCCGCGCCCTGCGCGAGGCCGGCCGGAGCGCCGACGCGCTGGCCGCCTACGAGGACGTACGCCGTGCCCTCCTGGACGGTCTGGGCGCGGACCCCGGGCCCGAGCTCCAGGATCTGCACGCCGCGTTGCTCGACCCACGGGACACGCGCGGCGGACCGCGGGAGCCGGTACCCGGCACCGAAGCCGCCGGCCCCCGCCCCGGGGACCCCTCCCGTGCCCAGCGGACCGGGAACATCCGTCCCCGGCTGAACTCGTTCGTGGGACGGGAACGCGAGGTCGGGGCCATCCGTTCGGATGTGCGCGGGGCCCGGCTGGTCACGCTGACCGGACCCGGCGGTTCGGGCAAGACCCGCCTCGCCGAGGAAGCCGCCGCCGGCCTCGACCAGGCATGGCTCGTCGAGCTGGCCCCGCTCGACCGGCCCGAGGCCGTCCCGGGCGCGGTGGTCAGCGCCCTCGGTCTGCGCGAGACCGCTCTGATCACGAACGAGATGGCGGTCGCCCAGGACGACCCGGTCGCCCTGCTCGTCGCGTACTGCGCCCCGCGCAGCCAGCTCCTCGTCCTCGACAACTGCGAGCACGTGATCGACGCGGCGGCCGAACTCGCCGAGACCCTGCTGACCCGCTGCCCGGGACTCACGATCCTCGCCACCAGCCGCGAACCCCTCGGCATCCCCGGCGAGTTGGTGCGCCCCGTCGAGCCGCTCCCGCCCGACCCCGCGCGCCGCCTCTTCATGGAGCGCGCCTCCGTGGTGCGCCCGGACGCCGCCGGCGCGCTCCACGACTCCGCCGCCATGGACGAGATCTGCCGACGCCTGGACGGCCTGCCCCTGGCCATCGAACTGGCCGCGGCCCGGCTGCGGCTGCTCACCCCCCGGCAGATCGCCGACCGCCTCGACGACCGCTTCCGGCTGCTCACCTCCGGCAGCCGCACGGTGCTCCCCCGCCAGCAGACCCTGCGTGCCGTCGTCGACTGGTCCTGGGATCTGCTCGACGAACGGGAGCGGACCGTGCTGCGCGAGGCCTCCGTGTTCGCGGGCGGCTGGGACCTGGCCGCCGCGGAGGCCGTGTGCACCGGACCCGCCGCGGACCTCATCGGCGCCCTCGTCGACAAGTCCCTCCTCGTCGCCACCCCCGCCGGCACGGGCGACGCCAGTCCTCCGTACGGAACCGACGACGGTCCTCGTGACGCCTGGAGCCACGGCGACGACACGGGCGGCGGCATGCGTTATCGCATGCTGGAGACCATCCACGAATACGCCAGCGAACGCGCCGCCGAGGCCCCCGAACTGCGCGCCGCAGCCGAGCGGCGCCACCGTGCGTGGGTGCGCGCCCTGACCGAGGAGGCCGAACCCCGGTTGCGTTCGGCCGGACAACTCCCGTGGATCCGGCGCCTGGAGAACGAGCACGACAACATCCGGGCGGCCCTCCAGCGCGCGCTCGCCGCCCACGACGAGGAAGAGGCCGCTGCTCTCGTCCTCGACATGGGCTGGTTCTGGTGGCTGCGCAACTTCCGGTACGAAGCCATCGCCTGGACCGAACTCGTCCTGAGACTGGGCACATGGCTCGACCTGCCGTCAGGCAGCCGTCCGGCGGGGACCGCCGGTTCCGTGTCCGCCTGCGGCGACGCCCTCTCCGCCGAGCTCGAAGGCGTCGACCCGGTGGCCGCCTTCCTCGACCATCCCGAGCGGAAGGAGAACCACCCGCTGCGCGCCACGCGGATGCGGGTGCGCATGCTCCATCTGTTCATGAAGGTGGACGTCGTTCCCCTGGACGAGTGGGGGGAGAAGCGGCTGCGGGAGTACGTGGAGCGGGTACGGGGCGCCTTCGAGCGGGGCGGCCCGGACGCCGCGCGCATGCCGGGGATCATCTGGCCCATGGCCTCGCACTTCCTGGGCGAGCCGGACGACGTGGGCCCCGCGATGGACGCGGCGGTCGCCAACTGCCGTGAGTTCGGCGGCGAATGGGAGATCGGCGTCGCCCTGATGTTCCGTACGCACATGGTCGTCGACGCCCCCGGCGGAATGCCGGGAGTGGACGAGGACCTGGCGGAACTGCGCGTGCTCAGCCGACGGGTCGGAGACCGCTGGATGCGCGCCCAGGTGTGCAGCGCGGCCGGCGAGGCCGCCATGGCGCGCGGCCTGTACGACGACGCGAAGGCCGAGTACGAGGAGGGGCTGCGGCTCGCCTACGAGGTGGGGGCCTACGCGGAGGTGCCGTTCCTCATGGCCCGGCTGGCCGAGATCGCCTACCGCGCGGGCGAGCGCTCCGTGGCCCTGGCCAAGCTGGACGAGGCGAGCGCCGCCGCCGATCTGTACGGGGTGACGGATTCCCGGGCGTTCGTCCATCTGCTGCGCGCCCAGGTGGTCCTGGACGACGGGGAGGTCGCCCTCGCGCGCGAACTGTGCGAGAGATCCCGCGAGGAGAGTCTCCGCGGCACCCCGCCACCGCAGTTCACGGTCGGTCTGAACGGCATCGACGCCATGGTCACGGCCGCCGAGTCCGGGCCCGTCGCGGGTCTGCGGAAGCTGAGTGCCACGCTGCGGCACGCGATCGACACCCGGTGCGCGGACGTCGTGGCGTCCGCCGTCGTCGAGGGCGCCGCGCGTCTCTTCGGCGAACTGGGCGCCCACGAGGTGGCCGTGCGGCTGCTGGCCGCGGGCACCCGCTGGCGCGGCGGCGATCTGCGGCCCGTCCGGGAGAGCGCCGACGTGCGGCGCACCGAGGCCGCGGCCCTCGCGGCCCTCGGCCCGGAGCGCTACGAGTCCGAGCGCGCCCGCGGCTCCGGCCGCACCCAGGAAGAGGCGCTCGTCGAACTGGCCCGCGCGCTGGAGGAGTTCCCCGCGGAGTAGGCGCTCACCGGCACGCGCCCCCTGCGGAGCACGGGCTCACCGGCAGACGAACTTCGACTCCGCCCAGTCGCCCAGTGTCGTCGAGTCGAACGCGCTGTGGGGTTCGACGACGAAGCGGACCGTCCGGTGGCCGGTGAGGTTCACATGGACCGGGACCGCCGGGTCGCCGCCCTCGATCAGTGGTGAGCGCCACAGCCGCGACCCGTCCGCGTAGACGGAGAAGCGCACCTTGCCCAGACCCAGCATCAGATCGTCGACACCGGCCAGGGCGTCGTACGAGCTGCAGTCGCGGTTGAGGTCGACGGTGACCGAGGACCGGCCGTGGACGGTCACCCCGTACGCGTACCGGGTGTCGCCGATGCTCATCCTGGCGCGCTGCCAGACCCAGCTGCTCTCCCCGATCCGCATCTCCGGCTCGGTGTGGTCACCGACGACGTCGTAGTCCAGGTCGCTCCACCGGTAGACGACGGGGGCCGGCGGGGGAGGCGTCGGCGTGGGCTCCGGGTCCGGCTCCGGCGGGGGTGGCGTCGGCAGCGGCGTCGGGGTGGGGGCCGGGGGCGGCGTGGGGCGCGGACTCGGGCTCGGGGCCGCTTCCGGTGTCGGCTTCGGGGCCGGCTCCGGTTTGGTCGAGGGAGGCTGGGCGGGCGCCGGGCCGTGCGCCGCCGGCGGAGGCTTCGGCGCGGGGGGCTTCTCGGACGGCGTCGGCGGGGCCACCGGCGCTTCGACCGCGGGCGAGGCGGCCGGTCCCGCCTCGGGCCGCCGGGCGGCGGGGCCGCCGTTGCCGACCAGGGACAGTGCCACCGCCGCCGCGGCCACCGCGACGACACCCGCCGCGATACCGGCCTTGACCGGAGCGCCGAGTCCCTCGGAGACCGCGGCGCCACCTCCGGCGCCCGCGCCTCCCGACCCGCCGCCCGCCACGGCCGCCGCGCCCGCGGCCCCGGCCGCCCCCGCCCCGGCGCCCCCGGCGACGAGCGCGACCGCCTTCGCGTACCCGGCGGCACCGAACCAGCCGATGACCGCGACCGGCACGACCGCGGGGATGCCGCCCGCCACCTCCTTGATCTGGCCGGCGGCCAGGCGGCATCTCGCGCACTCCTCCAGATGCTTGCGCAGACCCCGTTCGGCACGGGTGCGCAGGCCGCCGCGCGCGTAGGCGCCGAGCCGGTCCGCGTAGCGCGCGCACTCCTCGTCCCGGGTGAGCGTGGTGCTCACATGCGCCTGGAGGTAGGCCTGCCTGAGTCCCTCGCGGGCGCGACTGGCGAGCACGCGGGTGCCGTTCGCGTCGAGACCGAAGAGCGTGGCGACCTCGCTCGGGGACTCGTCCTCGACCTCGGTGTGCCACAGCACGGCCTGCCAGCGTTCCGGCAGCGAGCGGAAGGCCCGCATGGCCATGGACTGTTCCGCCTCGTGCATCGCGCGCACGTCCGCGCCGAGGTCGAGGGTGTCGTCGTCCGAGACTTCGGACCCGCGGGCGGCCTGTGCCGCGAACACCGCGAAGTCGTCGACGAGTTGCTCCCGCCTGGCCGTCTTCGTCCAGTGCGCGGCGACCCGGCGGACGGTGGTGAGGAGATACGCGCGCACGGCGTGCTCGGGGCCGCTGCCGCCGCGTACGGCCTGGAGCATGCGGGCGAACACCTCGGCCGTGAGGTCGTCGGCGGTGTGCGCGTCGCGGCAGCAGGTGCGGGCGTAACGGCGGACGGCCTCGGCATGGCGGCGGTACAGCTCCTCGTACGCCGTGTCGTCGCCCGCGCGCATCCGCTCGATCAGACCGGCGTCGGGGGGCGGGGCCACCGGGGACACCGGCTCCCGCGGGGGCGGCAGGATCCCGCTCTCGCGCACGTCCCACCGGTCACGCTGCGAGGGCACACCGACCTCGGGCGCTCCGGGGTGGGCGTCGGGGTCGGGGGAAGGGCCGGGGCCGAGGGTGTCGTGGGGCGGCGCGTCGTCCTCGAGGTCCAGAGGATCGGCGTCCAGAGGATCGGCGTCCAGGGGATCGGCGTCCAGGGGATCAGCGTCTAAAAGGTCGCGGTTCGGGGTGTCGGGGTCCCGTTCGTCGCGGTCCTGTGCGGCGCGGTCCCGCTCGTCGCGGTCCCGCGCGTCGGGGGCCGGCTCCTCGGGGGCCCGTGCGTCGCGGTCCGGGGCCTCGCGGTCCCGTGCGTCGCCGTGGGGTGCCCTGCCGGCAGGGTGCCGGTCTTCGCCGTACGGGCTTCCGGCACGCGGGCGTTCGCCGTGCGGGCCGCCCTGGCTCGGCACCTGCCGTGACGGTGAACCGCCCGTTTCCGTGCCGCCGTCGGCGCCACCGTCGCCGGGCGACTCGTCTCGCCCGTCCACACTCATCGCGGAAAGCCCCCGCCTGCACACTCGGACCCGAATACCGGGCCAGAGTGCCACAGGCTCCGTGGCCGGAACGTGCTCGTACGGACCAACCACTCGTCCGAGGGGACTTGTCGCTCTGGAGTACTAACCATCACCCGATCGGGGAATGGTCAACAGTCGTCGTACGCGCGGAAGTGGGCGTTCCGTACAGGCGCGGTGCAGGAAGCACGGTGCAGGAAGCACGATGCAGGAAGCACGATGCTCCCGGGGCGAGTGAACTCACTCGCCCCGGGAGCATTCACGTGCTCACGAACACCGGCCCCGCGCACGCGGACTTCCTCGTGCCCCGCGGTGCCTTCGTGCTCCCGTACGCCCGCGCGGGTCGTAATCCGCCCGCGCCGCGGTCCCTTCGGTCCGGCTCACGCGGGGCGCGAGCGCAGACCCTCCAGCAGGATGTCGAGCAGCCGGGCCGAGGCCGCCGCCTGCTGCGCCGCGTCCGGCAGCGAAGGAGCCGCCGTCGCGATGACCAGCAGGACGTCCGCCACGGTCACGTCGGCGCGCAACTCGCCCGCCGCGCGCGCCCGGTCGACGAGCCGCCCGACCACCTCCAGCAGCGCCGCCGCACCGGCGTCGTCCACCTCGGCGACGACCTGCTCGTCATCGGGAGCCGTCCGCGGCTCGACGAGCCGCAACTCCGGCGCGGGCTGGGACCGCTGCTGCGGCACCCGCGCCTCGTCCTGCTCGGGACCGTCCTCGGCCACGCCGACCCGCAGCACCTGCGGCGGCAGCAGCCGCCCGGCACCCGAGGCCACCGACGTCCGCAGGAAGCGCGAGAGCGCCGACCACGGCTCGTCCTCCTGACCGAGCGCGGCACGGGCCTGGTCGGTCAGCCGGGAGGTCTCCTCCTCGGCTATCCGGCGCACCAGGACGTCCTTGCTCGGGAAGCGGCGGTACACCGTGCCGACACCGACCCGGGCCCGCCGGGCGACGTCCTCCATCGGCGCGCCGTACCCCAGCTCGCCGAAGACCTCGCGCGCCGCCCGCAGTACATGTTCAAGATTGCGCTGTGCGTCCACACGCAGCGGCGTCGTACGCGGTCCGTCACTCGGACCGCGGCCGTTGCCGCCCGTCGCCGCGCCGATCGCACCACTCGGTGCGATGGCTGACGCGGAAGACCAATGAGAGTCCTGAATGTGCATAAGCGTTCCCCCGGTAATGACGTCTCCCCCCGGAGACTCTCCCCGCCATCGACAGACCGGAGCGCGTGGAACAAGCTGGAACGCGAGCCGTCGTACGAACTCGCCGAGCGCATCCCCCTACACCCCGTCGACACACGAACATAGTTGAGCGGGGGTCAATTCAGAAGGGGCAGGTTCCGCACGGAGCGCCCCCCGATCGGAGTACGGCCCCTTTACGTCCCGGTTGCGCCCTGTCCGAGTACCCCCCTCACCCACCATGACCTGCGGGTTTTCCCTAGACTCCGGCAAATCGGCCAACTCTGCACGTTGTCGGCGACCGGTCACACAAATTGCCGGGGCTGTGGACAAACTCCGAAGAGGGGTGCGTCATGGGATGGTGAAGGAACGTGCGCGCATTCTCATCGTCGGCGGCGGCTACGTCGGGATGTACACCGCCCTGCGCCTCCAGCGGCAGCTCAAGCCCGAACTGAAGCGGGGCGAGGTCGAGATCACGGTCGTGTCGCCCGACCCGTACATGACCTATCAGCCGTTCCTTCCCGAAGCCGCCGCGGGCTCCATCTCGCCGCGTCACGTGGTCGTTCCGCTGCGCCGGGTCCTCGACCGCTGCCGGATCGTCATCGGCGAGGTCCGCTCGATCGACCACGCCAAACGCACCGCGACGCTCAGCACCCTCGCCACCGAGGAGGAGGGAGCGGGCGCCGAGCAGATCACGTACGACGAACTCGTGCTCGCCCCCGGCTCCGTCTCCCGCACCCTGCCGATCCCCGGACTCGCCGACTTCGCCATCGGTTTCAAGACGGTCGAAGAGGCCATCGGCCTGCGCAACCACGTCATCGAGCAGATGGACATCGCCTCCTCCACCCGCGACCCCGGGATCCGCGACGCGGCCCTGACCTTCGTCTTCGTGGGAGGCGGATACGCCGGCGTCGAGGCGCTCGGCGAGCTGGAGGACATGGCCCGCTACACCGCGCGGTACTACCCCAACATCAAGCCCGAGGACATGAAGTGGATCCTCGTCGAGGCCTCGGACCGCATCCTGCCCGAGGTCGGCGAGGAGATGGGCCGGTACACCGTCAGCCAGTTGCGCAGGCGCAACATCGAGGTACGCCTGGAGACCCGCCTCAACAGCTGCGCTGACCGGATCGCCGTCCTCAGCGACGGCGCGCGCTTCCCGACCCGCACCGTCGTGTGGACCGCGGGCGTCAAACCGCACCCCGTCCTCGCCGCGACCGACCTCCCCCTGAACGAGCGGGGCCGGCTCAAGTGCACCCCCCAGCTCGCCGTCGACGGCGTCACGCACGCGTGGGCCGCGGGAGACGCGGCGGCGGTGCCCGACGTGACCGCGGAACCCGGCAAGGAGACCGCGCCCAACGCCCAGCACGCCGTACGGCAGGCGAAGGTCCTCGGCGACAACCTCGCGCACACCCTGCGGGGCGAGCCCCTGGAGACGTATGCGCACAAATACGTCGGTTCGGTCGCATCTCTGGGACTGCACAAGGGAGTCGCGTACGTCTACGGGCGCAAGCTGAGGGGCTATCCTGCCTGGTTCATGCACCGCGTCTACCACCTCAGCAGGGTGCCGACCTTCAACCGCAAGGCCCGTGTGCTCGCCGAATGGACCCTGGCGGGTCTCTTCAAACGGGAGATCGTGTCCCTCGGTTCGCTCGAACACCCCCGTGCGGAGTTCGAACTGGCGGCCGGGGGAAAGCCTCCGACCGACCCGAAGGGGTCGTCCTGACCGGACCGAGGAACTCCACCGGCAGGGACGGCGTCTGACGGATGCAGACCAGGTCGGTCAGACTGCCAGACAGGTCCACGACTCTGGGCGGGTGAACCGCTCGCCCTTCTAACACGAGGCTTTCCCCACTGTGAACTTCACGCGCTGGAGCGCCCGGCTCCCCGGAACGCAGCGCCGCGCCGCAGCGCGGACCGAGCCCACGGCCCCGCACACGGCCGCACCGGACCGGCGCGGGGAAGGCTCCGTGCCGGCGGCCCGCGCCGAGCAGCTCACCGACGACACCCCTCCCGGGCTCGCCGTCGACGAACTCCCGGCGCGCGCCGTCCTCGACCGCGTCCCCGCCCTCGTCGCCCTCGTCCACGGACCCGAGCACCGCGTCTCGTACGTCAACGACGCCTACGCCGCGGCCTTCGGCGCGCGTCCCGCCGGCGCACCCGCGCGCGAGGCCCTGCCCGAACTGGACGAACTCGGCCTGCTGCCCCTCCTCGACCAGGTCCTGCGCAGCGCCAAGCCCCGCACGGTCAAGTCCCGCAAGGTCTCGACCGGCCGCTCCTACACGTTCACCTGCACCCCCGTCGACACCTCCGCCGAGAGCGACGGCCGCGGCGTCCTCGTCTTCGCCACCGACGTCACCGACCACGCCGAGGCGGCCGAACGGCTGCGCGCCAGCGAACGCCGTCAGCGCGAGACCGCCGTCACCCTCCAGCGCTCCCTGCTCCCGCAGGAACTGGAGGAGCCCGACGACCTGCGCATCGCCGCCACCTACCTGCCCGGCGGCACGGAAGCGGCGGTCGGCGGCGACTGGTACGACGTCATCACCCTCGGCGGCGGCCGCACCGCGCTCGTCATCGGCGACGTCATGGGCCGCGGGGTCCGCGCCGCCGCCGTCATGGGCCAGCTCCGCACCGCCGTGCGCGCGTACGCCCGCCTCGACCTGCCGCCGCACGAGGTCCTGCAACTCCTCGACGGCCTCGCCACCGAGATCGACGCCAACCAGATCGCCACCTGCGTGTACGCGATCCACGACCCGAACGAGGGCCGGCTGGTGTACGCCTCAGCCGGCCACCTGCCCATCCTCGTCCGCGACGAGAACGGCGTCATCCACCGCGCCGACGAACCCACCGGACCTCCGCTCGGCACCGGCGGCTGGCTGCACGCCTCCGGCTCGGTGCCGCTCGGCCCCGGCTCCACCGCCGTCCTGTACACGGACGGCCTGGTGGAACGCCGCGACGAGGACCTCGACGAGGGCATCGCCTCCCTGGAGCGCGCCCTCGCCGGCGCCACCGGCAGCCCCCAGGTGATCTGCGACCGCCTGGTCCGCGCGGCCGGCGTCACCGCCGACCACGACGACGACGTCGCCGTCCTGGTCCTCCAGCACCCGTCCCGCACGGGCTCCGACGGCGAGCTCTTCCGCAACGCCGCCCTGGAACTGCTCGGCGGCATGGAAGCGGCCCCCCGCGCGCGTGCCTTCGCCTCCGGCGTGCTGGCGAGCTGGCGCTTCCCCAACGAACTGCACGACCTCGGCGTCCTGGCTGCCAGCGAACTCGTCGCCAACTCGCTCCAGCACGGCACCCCGCCCATGCGTCTGCGCCTGCGCCGCACCGACCGCCGCCTGATCATCGAGGTCACCGACGGAGACGACCACCTGCCGCGCCGCCGCCGCGCGGAGCCCGGCGACGAAGCCGGCCGCGGCATCGCCATCGTGGCCACGATCGCCTCCGGCTGGGGCTCGCGCCGCACACCGGGCGGCGGCAAGGCGGTGTGGTGCGAGTTCGCACTCCCGCGCGCGGCGAACTGAACCCGCGCGCCGGGTAGCGCGTCCCCGCCCCGGGAGGCCGGTCCCGTACGCCTGGCACCGGACCGCGGACCGGACACGTGCCGCGCGTCCCCTGGCCGAGAGGCCCGGCCGGTGCTAAGAGCTCCCCATGGCAGACGAATCGGGCTTTCAGCTCAAAGGAAGTGGCCCCGAGCGCTACGAGCGGTACGCGGCACCGTTCATGGCGCCCTTCGTGGAAGCGGTCCTGGACGCGGTCGACCTGTACCCCGGCGCCAAGGTGCTCGACCTGGCCTGCGGCACCGGCTTCGCGGCCCGCGCGGCGGCGGCCCGGGTCGGTCCCGCCGGCCGGGTCTCAGGGGCGGACGTCAACGCGGGCATGATCGGCGTCGCCGTGGAACGCGCGCCCCGTATGTACCCGGACATCGGTTTCACCGTCGCCCCCGCCGAAAGACTCCCCTACGAGGACGCGGCCTTCGACGCGGTCGTGTGCCAGCAGGGCGTCCAGTTCTTCCCCGACCTCGACGCGGCCTTCGCCGAGGCGGCCCGCGTGACCCGCCCCGACGGCCGCTTCGCCGCCACCGCGTGGGCCGCCAGAGACCTCATCCCGTACTTCGTCGCCCAGTACGAGGCGGTGGAGGAGTACGGCGGCAAGGAACTCGCGACGGACTACGAGGGCGCGTTCTCCGGCACCCCCGACCGGCTCTCCACCGCCCTGCGAGGCGCCGGGTTCCACGACGTCGCCGTCCGCCAGGTCACCTTCGGCATCCCCTTCCCACCCCTCGACACGTACGCCCCCGGCCAGCTCTCCTCCACATCCTGGGGACAGGCGATCGTCGACACCGCGGGCGAGGACGCACTCCTGCGCGCCGGGCGGACCGTTTGCGACCGGCTCGCCAACCACACCGCCCCCGACGGCACCGCCACCCTCCCCTTCACCGCCAACCTGCTGACCGGCATCCGCTGAGATTCGCGCCGCGCACACGAAACGGCCGCCACCACGTCACTGCGTGATGGCGGCCGTCATGATCCGCGCCCGTCCCGAGGCCTCCGTGGTCAGGCGCCGGCGGGCACCGGCTCGACCGGAGCCCCGCCCTGCGCGACCACCCGGCTCCGCGCGAGCCACGGCTGATTCTGTACGGGGGTGAGCTGCCGTCCGAGCCGCACGGCCAGGACGGTGATACCGAGCGAGAACAGCAGGAACGTCACGACGTACGGGCCGTGCAGCGAGGCCCCCATCGGGCCGCCCACCGCCGGGCCGATCGCCAGCGCGAGCTGCTTCACCAGGGCGAAGGCGGAGTTGTACTGACCCGCCATCCCGGACGGCGCCAGATCGGCGACCAGCGGAGCGACGGTCGGCGACAGCATCGCCTCACCGAGCCCGAAGAGCGCGTACGTCGACACGAAGGCCGCCGTGGCCATGGTCTGGCTGCCGTGCCCGAGACCCGCGTACCCGGCCGCCAGCCAGGCGACGGCCCAGATCAGCCCGACCGCGGCGATCACCCGGGACCGCTTGCGGCGCTCGACGAACTTCAGCACCGCGAACTGCGCGACCACGATCATCGCCGTGTTCGCCGCCATCGCCGTACCGAGCGCGGACGTGGAGATCCCGGCCGCCTCGACGCCGTACGCGGAGAGCCCCGACTCGAACTGCCCGTAACAGGCGAAGAACAGCACGAAGCCCAGCACCGAGAGCTGCACCATGGCCCGGTTGCCCAGGAGCTGCTTCCAGCTTCCGCCCCTGGACCGGGGCGCGTCGTCGTCGATGCGCGGCGCGCGCGGCATCCGCACCGTCGCCATGATCACGACCAGCACCAGGAACATCGTCGCCTCGATCGCGAACAGCAGCGTGAACGAGCTCGCCCGGTCCGGGTCGACGATGTGACCCCCGATGAGACCACCGACACCGAGGCCCAGGTTCTGCAGGAAGAACTGCGTCGCGAAGGCGCGCGACCGGGTGTCCGCCGAGGAGCAGTCCACGATCATCGTCGCGAGCGACGGCTGCATCACGGCCTGCCCGGCACCGAGCGCCGCCGCCGACAGCACCACGGCCGTCGCGCCGCTCGCCAGCCCGAGGCTCAGCGCACCGAGCGCGGCGGTGACCAGGGCGGCGAGCAGGACCGGCAGAGGACCGCGCCGGACGATCGCCCTTCCGGCGAACGGCAGCACGACGAGAGCGGCCACGGCGAAGACGGCGAGCACGACGCCCGCCGTCATGGAGCCGAGTCCCCGCACCTGCGCCACATAGACGTAGAGGAAGGGGACGGTAAAGCCGAGCCCGAACGCGCTGAGCGCGTTGCCCACGTGGATCCGGCGCATCGCTGCGCCCATCGCCCTGGTCACTTTCACCTGCCTTGGTCGTGAAGCCGTACTGGGCCCGCCCGCCGGGCACCGTCTCCGTGAACGGTTCCCTACGCATGGATGCAAGCCTGAAGACTTCAAAGCTAAAGTTCGAGGTTGAACTCTACACCTTGAAGGACTTCGACACCAAGCGACCTCATGCGATACTCGGGCCATGGGCGACACCCCCGGCGTCAGCGAGCCGACACTCGAAGAACAGATCGCCGCCTACCAGCGCGAGTTCCAGGACCTCGACCCCCAGGTCGAGAAGATCGTGTCGGCGCTGTCCCGCCTCAACCGGCGGATGAACGTCGCCTACGGCCGCCAGACCGCCGCCCTCGGCATCAGCAACGCCGAGTGGGAGGTCCTGAAGGCGCTCGTCCTCGCCGGCGCCCCGTACCGCCTCGGCCCGAGCGAGCTCGCCAAGCGCCTCGGCCTCACCCCGGCCGCCATGACCCACCGCATCGACCGCATGGTCGCGGAGGGGCTGGTCACCCGGGAGCGCGACGAGTCGAACCGTGTGCGCGTCATCGTCGAGCTGACCGACGAGGGCCGGGAGAAGTGGCTGGAGGCCATGCGCCTCGCCACGGTCTTCGAGGAGGACCTGCTCCAGGACCTCTCCACCGAGGACCGAGGCGTCCTGGGCGAGGTCCTGACCCGCCTGCTCCGGCGGGTGGAGGACGCCCAGCCGGACGCGGGCGGCCGGCTCAGCGACCTGGATTAAAGATCTTGACAGGTGGGTGTTGACACTGCCCTGCCGGATGCGTAAAGTTCTTCGAGTTGTCACGGAGCCGGTCTGGTTCCGCGACGGCACCTCCGCCGCTGATGCGGCACTCAAATCTTCAGCTCGATCCCAGCCGGGGTGAATTCGGTGTGCCCGAATTCAATTCGATTGGGGCCC
>NZ_JBHTZF010000003.1:549202-799370 GCF_042790435.1 Streptomyces sp. NPDC056738 | reverse complement strand
AGCTGGGGCGCAGGGAAGACGCCCTCACCGCCGTCACCCGTGCCGTGGACGCCTACCAGGCTCTGGCCGACCAGCGGCCGGACGCCTTCCTCCCCGACCTCGCCAGCTCGCTGAACAACCAGTCCGGCTGTCTGGCGGCCCTGGGGCGCAGGGAAGAGGCCCTCACCGCCATCACCCGCGCCGTCGAGATCCGCGAAACCCTGGCCGACCAGCGGCCGGACGCCTTCCTCCCCGACCTCGCCAGCTCGCTGAACAACCAGTCCGGCTGTCTGGCGGCCCTGGGGCGCAGGGAGGACGCCCTCACCGCCGTCACCCGTGCCGTGGACGCCTACCAGGCTCTGGCCGACCAGCGACCGGACGCCTTCCTCCCCAACCTCGCCGCCTCGCTGAACAACCAGTCCAACCGTCTGGCGGACCTGGGGCGCAGGGAAGTGGCCCTCACCGCCGTCACCCGTGCCGTGGACACCTACCAGGCTCTGGCCGAGCAGCGGCCGGATGCCTTCCTCCCCGACCTCGCCATGTCGCTGAACAACCAGTCCAACCATCTGGCGGACCTGGGGCGCAGGGAAGAGGCCCTCACCGCCATCACCCGCGCCGTCGAGATCCGCGAACCCCTGGCAGACCAGCGACCGGACGCCTTCCTCTCCGACCTCGCCGCCTCGCTGAACAACCAGTCCGTCCGTCTGGCGGAGCTGGGGCGCAGGGAAGAGGCCCTCACCGCCATCACCCGCGCCGTCGACGCCTACCAGGCTCTGGCCGACCAACGACCCGGCATGTTCGGGGGAGAGCTTGAAAGAGCTCTGCAGCTACGAGAGCTCTTGAGTCACACCCCTTAAGCGTGACTTGGCGCGCATCACAAGCGCACCAGATCTGGCGAGGAGCAGCGGGGACCGCCGGTGATTTCCGCCGAGAGTAACGGGGCAGGGCTCAGAACGTTCGCCCAGGGCAGCGCAAGTACGGCCCGCTCATGTTCGCAGCTTCCCAAGCTGATGACTCAACGGTTTGGACAGCTCATATCTATTGGGACGCCTGCGGCCCCTCGGCATGCCTGCAGCTGGACACGACATGCCGGGCGATCGTGGACAAGGCCAGCTCGCGATCGTCGTCGACCACTAGCCAACCCTTGTCCAGGAGCGATTGCAGCACTGGGCGAATCTCTTCACCCAGCTCCTTCGCCAGGTCGTCATCCGTGGGGGAGAGGCCATCCTGGACGAGGCTCGCCACATGGAGCATGACGGCTTCCTCCCCCGCGGTGATGTTGAAGTCCATGATCTGAAGGTATGCGAGCCCTTTGGCCGCAACACGTCGAGAGCCCTGTCGTCACGGGCCGGCCGTCGCGGCTCGCTCTGCTCGACGGCAACGGCAGCGTGGCGCATGCCCGTGGGGGCGGAGCGAGGCATACGCGTGCGTGATCGGTCGGCGCACCCGCCGTCCTGGCTGACTGCCGTCGGCTGAGGTCCAGACGGGGTGGGGCGAAGGCGCCGCCGTCAGTCGGTGGGCCAGGGCTGGGCCGTCCGAGGGCCGCCGAGACCGACCGATGGCGACCGACAGTGACAGACATGCCACAGACCTCTGCGACGGAACCCCAGGTCAGGGCGCCCCCGCGGAACGGGTTTCCCCCAGGGGCTAGCCGTCAGGCAAGATGGGGTGTATCTGCCCACTGCCGATTTCAAGCGTCCGGACGGTTTCTCTTGGCTGAGTTCATTTACACCATGCGCAAGACACGCAAGGCGCACGGCGACAAGGTGATCCTCGACGACGTCACCTTGAGCTTCCTGCCGGGTGCGAAGATCGGTGTGGTCGGTCCCAACGGTGCCGGTAAGTCCACCGTTCTCAAGATCATGGCGGGCCTCGAGCAGCCGTCCAACGGTGACGCGTTCCTGTCGCCCGGCTTCAGCGTCGGCATGCTGCTCCAGGAGCCCCCGCTCGACGAGTCCAAGACCGTCCTGCAGAACGTCCAGGACGGCGCCGCCGAGATCATGGGCAAGCTGCACCGCTTCAACGAGGTCGCCGAGCTCATGGCGACCGACTACTCCGACGCTCTCATGGAGGAGATGGGCAAGCTCCAGGACGACCTCGACCACGCCAACGCGTGGGACCTGGACACCCAGCTCGAGCAGGCCATGGACGCCCTCGGCTGCCCGCCCGGCGACTGGCCCGTCACCAACCTCTCCGGTGGTGAGCGCCGCCGCGTCGCGCTGTGCAAGCTGCTGCTGGAAGCCCCCGACCTGCTGCTGCTCGACGAGCCCACCAACCACCTGGACGCCGAGTCCGTGCAGTGGCTGGAGCAGCACCTCGCGAAGTACCCCGGCACCGTCGTCGCCGTCACCCACGACCGGTACTTCCTGGACAACGTCGCCCAGTGGATCCTGGAGCTGGACCGCGGCCGCGCCATCCCGTACGAGGGCAACTACTCCACGTACCTCGACAACAAGGCCTCCCGCCTGAAGGTCGAGGGCCAGAAGGACGCCAAGCGCGCCAAGCGGCTCAAGGAAGAGCTGGAGTGGGTGCGGTCCAACGCCAAGGGGCGTCAGGCCAAGTCCAAGGCGCGTCTGTCCCGCTACGAGGAGATGGCGGCCGAGGCCGACAAGATGCGGAAGCTGGACTTCGAGGAGATCCAGATCCCGCCGGGCCCGCGCCTGGGCTCCATCGTCGTCGAGGTCAACAACCTCTCCAAGGCCTTCGGCGACAAGGTCCTCATCGACGACCTCAGCTTCACGCTGCCGCGCAACGGCATCGTCGGCGTCATCGGCCCGAACGGCGCCGGCAAGACCACGCTCTTCAAGATGATCCAGGGTCTGGAGACCCCGGACTCCGGCACGATCAAGGTCGGCGAGACCGTCAAGATCTCGTACGTCGACCAGAGCCGCGAGAACATCGACCCGAAGAAGACGCTGTGGGCCGTCGTCTCGGACGAGCTCGACTACATCAACGTCGGCCAGGTCGAGATGCCCTCCCGCGCCTACGTCTCCGCGTTCGGCTTCAAGGGCCCCGACCAGCAGAAGCCGGCCGGTGTCCTCTCCGGTGGTGAGCGCAACCGCCTCAACCTCGCGCTGACCCTCAAGCAGGGCGGCAACCTGCTGCTCCTCGACGAGCCCACCAACGACCTCGACGTCGAGACGCTGTCCTCGCTCGAGAACGCGCTGCTGGAGTTCCCGGGTGCGGCCGTGGTCGTCTCCCACGACCGCTGGTTCCTGGACCGGGTCGCCACCCACATCCTCGCGTACGAGGGTGAGTCCAAGTGGTTCTGGTTCGAGGGCAACTTCGAGTCGTACGAGAAGAACAAGATCGAGCGGCTCGGCGCCGACGCCGCGCGCCCGCACCGTGCCACCTACAAGAAGCTGACCCGGGGCTGATCTTGCGGCACATCTACCGCTGCCCGCTGCGCTGGGCGGACATGGACGCGTACGGCCACGTCAACAACGTGGTGTTCCTCCGCTACCTGGAGGAAGCCCGTATCGACTTCCTGTTCCGCCCGGAGAAGGACTTCAAGCAGGGGTCCGTGGTGGCGCGCCACGAGATCGACTACAAGCGGCAGCTCGTCCACCGGCACGCACCGGTGGACATCGAGCTCTGGGTGACGCAGATCCGGGCGGCGTCCTTCACCATCGCCTACGAGGTCAAGGACCCCGACCAGGTCTACGTCACCGCCTCGACGGTGATCGTGCCGTTCGACTTCGAGCGGCAGCGCCCGCGGCGGATCACCGCCGAGGAGCGCGACTTCCTGGAGTCGTACCGCGACGACGAGGACGAGGCCGTCGCGGCATGACGGTCCTGCACCTCGCCGACGCGGGGGAGGCGGCGGATCTCGCCGCCTTCCTCTCCCGGCTCGTCCACTACGACCGTGCGGCCGCCGTGCGCCTTCAGGCGCACGGCACCACGCTCGCGGTCTTCGGCCGGCCGCCGTCGTTCGAGGTCCTCGCGATCCGCACGGCACGGCTCGCCAAGCCGTACGAGCACGGGCTCGACGTCACCCTCGACGTGACCGTCTCCGCCGGTGAACTCCTCGAGTCCGTCGAGGAGTCGGCGGCCACCGCCGCTGTCCCCGCCGCCGTCACCGGGCCCCCGTGGGCCGGGGTGCTGCCGCCGCGCGGCGGCTGGCGGCCGGAACCGGGGCTGCCGGGACCGGACGCCGTGCGGGCCATGGTCGCCGAGGCGGTGGCCGAATTCCGGTCGCGCACCGAGGAGTTGGCCCCCGAGCTGCGGACCCGTGCCGAACTCGACCGGGTCGGGCGGGAGATATGGTCCCGGCCGATCGGGGACACCGGGCTTCCGGTGCGGGCCGCGCACGCCGCGCAGGCCCTGGGATTCCTGCGACCCGCGCCGCCCGCGCCCGGGGCGGCGGAGGGATCCGTCGCGCCCGCGGCCGGCTCCGCCGAGGGTCGGTTCGCGCCGGGTGGCAGTCCGTTGGCGCTGTACTCGTCTGGCGCGTGGCTGCGTCTGCGGACGCCGTTCGGGTCGGTCGCCGTCCGCCGGGCGGGACTCGGCTCGCTGAGCGTCAGCGTCCACTGACCCGACGAACCCCGAACCTCCACGGCCCACCGGCCCACCGGCCCCCGGTTCACCGGACCCGCGCTCCGCTGACCCCCGGTTCACCGGACCCGCGCTCCACCCACGCCTGCCGCCCGGCGGTCAGCTCGCCGTGTTCACCATCGACGCCGCCGCGTACGTCAGGTAGTTCCACAGCGTGTGCTCGTGCTCCTCGGAGAGGCCGAGTTCGTCCACGGCCACCCGCATGTGCTTCAGCCACGCGTCGTGCGCCGCCTGGTCGACCTGGAACGGGGCGTGCCGCATCCGCAGCCGGGGGTGGCCGCGGTTGTCGCTGTACGTCGTCGGGCCGCCCCAGTACTGGATCAGGAACAGCGTGAGGCGCTCCTCGGCCGGGCCCAGGTCCTCCTCGGGATACATGGGCTTCAGCAGCGGGTCCCCGGCGACACCCTCGTAGAAGCGGTGCACGAGGCGCCGGAAGGTCTCCTCGCCGCCGACCTGCTCGTAGAAGGTCTGCTCCTGAAGCGTGCCGCGCCGAATCTCTTTCACGCCCCCATGTTCTCAGACGGGGCGACCGAGGACTCCGGGCTTAGGACCACTCCCGTCCCGCGAGGAGAGAGGACGGTCCGGGACGGCGCTCGCCCCGCGGGCCGTTCGGCAGCACAGTGGAGGTATGGGCGCGCACGCTCTCGACGAACCCGGCCCCGGCCCCGATGATCTCGCCGCCTCGGCGCGGGCGTCCCTGGTGCGCGAGATCGAGCGGAGCGGGGCCTGGGAGAGCGATCCCGTCTGGCGCGGGGCCTTCGAGGCCGTACCGCGCCATCTGTTCGTGCCGTACTACTACCTCGGCGCGGTCGGCGGCTACGAGCGGCTGTGGGGCGAGGACCCGGACCCGCGGGTCCGGGACCGCTGGCTGCGCGGCGCGTACGCGGACGCCCCGCTGGCCACCCGGGTACGGGACGGGGAACTGGTCTCCTCCAGCAGCCAGCCGTCGCTGATGGCGAAGATGCTGGCTGAACTGGAGGTACGCGACGGGGACGCCGTCCTGGAGATCGGCGCCGGCACCGGCTACAACGCGGCCCTGCTCTCGTACCGTCTCGGCGACGGCCTGGTCACCACGGTCGACCTCGACGTGGAGATCACGGAGGCGGCGCGGCGGCATCTGGACCTCGCCGGGTACCACCCGACCGTCGTCACCGGGGACGGAGCGCGCGGGGTCCCCGGGCGCGCTCCCTTCGACCGGATCGTCGCCACCTGCACGCTGACCACGATCCCGCGCTCCTGGCTGGTCCAGTCACGTCCCGGAGCCCGTGTCCTCGCGCCGCTGGCCACCGGCCTGATCACGCTGGAGGTACGGGACTCCGGTCACGCCGAGGGACGCTTCCTGCACACGTCGGCCTTCTTCGTGCCGCTGCGCGGCGCCACCCGGCCCGGACCGGAGCCGGAGCCGGCGGTCGTCGGGGTGCCGCGCCGGGCCCGCGGCCACGACCTGTTCCGTTTCCTGCTCGCCCTGACGGCGGGCCGCCTGGACCCGCAGGACGCCTACGCGCTGTGGGAGCGCGAGGGACAGCCGCAGCGCGAGCGCTACGGGGTCACGGTCGGCGAGGGCGGCGTCTGGGCCTGGCTGGACGACCCCGAGGGGCCGTACACCTGGCCGCTGCCCTGAGCGCTCAGGGCAGTCGGGCGCGTCCCGTGCCGGAACAAGCTGCTCCGGACCGCCGGGCCCGTCCCGTGCCGGAACTCAGCCGCGCCGGATCGTGATCGTCGTCCAGGCGCCCACGTGCACCCGGTCGCCGTCCTGCAGCGGTACCGGCACGAACGGCTGGATGGGCTCCTCGCCGTTGTTGACCGTGGTCCCGTTCGTCGAGTTCTGGTCGACGACCGCCCAGGTGCTGTCCGGCTGCTGGACCAGGACCGCGTGCTGGTGCGAGACACCCGGGTCCTCCGGCGGCACCGACAGGTCGATGTCCGGGGTGTCGCCGGTGGAGTGCCGGCGGCGGCCGATGGTGATCTGGTTGCCGAGGAGCGGGCGCTGCAGCTCCGGCGAGTACGCGGGCAGGTTCAGGCCCGCGGCCTCGGGGCCGGAGCGCTGCATCATCGCCATGAAGTACTCGCGGTCCGGCGCGATGGTCGCGCTCCAGGACAGCGACTGCTGCTGCGGCGGCTGCTGCTGGTAGCCGGGACCGGGCGGAGCCTGGGTGGCGCCGGGCTGCGGGTAGCCGTAGCCGCCCTGGGCCTGGCCGGCCTGGGCGCTGTGGCCGCCGGGACCGCCCTGGCCGCCGGGCGAGCCGGACGACGGCGGGGGGATCACCCAGTCGTCCTCACCGTTGCCGAAGGCCGGTCCGCCCGGCTGCGGTCCGCCGGGCTGCGGGCCGCCCTGTCGCGGCGGTCCGCCCTGCGTGTACGGCGACGGGGAGGGCTGCTGGGTGTAGGCCTGCTGCGGGGCACCGGGACCGCCGGGACCGCCGGGCGCGGACGGTGCCGCCTGCCGCGAGGGGTCGCCGAAGCCCTGGTCGCCGAAGCCCTGGGGGCCGCCGTAGGGCTGGGCCCCCGGGCCGGGCGGGATCGGTTCCGCGGGCCGGTTCATCTGCGAGGGCCGCGAGCTCTGGTACTCGAACGGGTCGTGACCGGGGCCACCGGGACCCGGACCGCCCGGCTGTCCCTGCCCGGGCTGCGGGAAGCGCGGCCCCGGATTCTGGCCGCCGGGACCGCCGGGACCGCCAGGAGCGCCGTACGGCGACTGCGGGCCGGGAACACCGGGACCGCCGGGACCACCCGCGGCGCCGGCCGGCGGACGCGGTGCCGCCGGTGTGTACGAGGTCGCGGTGTTCGTCAGGAAGTTCCACCGGCACTCCTCGCAGAACGGCGCCGCCCCCTCACGGGGCGTGCGGCACTGCGGGCAGAGCTCGGCACCCGGGTCCGGCACACCGGAACGGCCGCCGGGCGGGGGCGGCGGCGAACCGGGCGCCGGGTAGCTGTAACCGCCGCCGGGCGGCGGCGGGGGAGGGAGCGGGGGAACACCGGCCATGCGGTGACCGCAGACCTCGCACCAATCGTCGGAATTCGACTGGTGTCCGTTCGGGCATGTCGGCATGTCGGTCCTTCCCCCTTCCCTTTTCCGGTCGTCATGACCGGGTTTCTCCGGATCCCAGCGGGAACCGGGCTCGCTGCTTCCCACTACTTCTTTACACGAACAGTCTTTGTGGACCGTGTCTCGAGGGTCATCTCGTCGGCCTCCGCGACACGCGCTTTCAATCGCACAGTACCTGCCGCGACGTCGACGACGTCCACCACCTTCGCGAGCAGTTTCGCAGTATCGGCGTTTCCGGAGGCTCCGGCGAGTTGAACGGCACGTCCCAGCTTGGCCGTTGCTCCGTCGACATCTCCCGCTTTGCGGAGATCGAGACCCTGTTGGATGACTTGTGCCAGTTCGGCCTGACCCGTGTAGTGCGCGACCTGCGGATTGATGCTCGTCGAGGCGGCCATGTCGTCGGTCCACACGGCCCGTACGAGCCCCTGCGCGCCGAGGTTCTGCACACTGCCGTCGCTGTGCGGGATCGCCAGCGACACGCGGGCGGCGAGCATCTCCTGGCCGACGCCGGCCGTCGGGACCTGGACGCACACGTGGTAGTCGCGGGACTCGTCGCCCCAGGAGCCGGTCGGGTAGTCGCCCGCGCGGGGTCCCGCGTCGGTGCGGCGGTCCGTCAGTTCCTCGACCGTGGGCGCCACTTGCTTCACGAACTTGATCTCGGTGCCGACCGGGGTCCACACCCGCAGGGCCACGTCGGCGACCTCCTTGCCCATCGCCGTCTCCATCATGTGCGTGAAGTCGGCGGCGAGGGCCGCGGGGTCGGCGACGATGTCCGCGGTGCCGAGCAGCGCCGAGGCGATCCCGGTGACCTCCTTGACCTCCCAGTCGGTGCCCACCCCGCGCGCGTCGCAGGTGAAGCGTCCGGCACAGGAGTCCAGCGCCGCCCGCAGGTCCTCGGGCGACTCGTGTTCGTTGCGGCCGTCGGTCAGCAGGATGCCGTGCCGGATCGCCACCTCGGCCGAGGACAGCAGCCGGTCGGCCAGCCGCAGCCAGGTGCCGATCGCCGTGCCGCCGCCCGCGCTCAGCCTGCGCAGCGCCTGCTTGGCCTGGTCGCGGGTGGACGCGTCCGCCACGGCGAGCCGTCCGTTGCCCGGGTAGACCTCCTTGGCGACGTGTGTGCCGCCGATCACGGCGAAGTGGACCCCGTCGCGCAGGGTGTCGATCGCGGCGGCCGTCGCGTCGCGGGCGTTGCGCATCTTGGCCGGCGGGTAGTCCATCGAGCCCGAACAGTCGACCATGATCGCCACGGCGGCGTCCGGTCCCTGCCCCGCCGTGTACAGGTGCGGCGCGCTGACCGCGGTTCCGATGGTGCCGCCGCCGGTCGCGCTCACCGTGACGATCGCGTTGACCTCGCGGCCGCCCTCCGGCAGGAATTCGTTCTGGTACACGTCGACCGAGAACTGCGGCACGTTCGACTTCGAGAAATTGGCCATGCCTTCTCTGTCCCCCTCGGGCCTCCGCCCCCTGCGGAGGTGCTGACTGTGTGCGGACCGGTCCCCTCCGGTCCGCGGCCGCCCCCGTTCGTATCGCGGCCTCAGGCCGATCCTGCCCCCTGGGAGGGGGCGGGGAACGGCAGGACGGCCACTGTTACGTTGTCGTGGCCCCCGCCGTCCAGGGCGTGACCCACCAGGACCCGGGCGCTGTGCAGCGGCCTCTCGGCGGCGTCGAGGGGGACGGCCTCGGCCATCTCCTCCGCCGTCTCCGCGTAGTTCCACAGTCCGTCGGTGCACACCACGACCACACCGGGCCGGTCCGGCTTGAACGAGACGGTGTGCGGCTCCAGTTCGTAGGCGTCGGCGCCGAGCCAGCCCGTGATCGCGTGGGCGCGCTCGTCGGCGTAGGCCTCCGCCTCGTTCATCAGGCCCGCGGCGACCATCTGGGCCGCCCACGAGTCGTCCTCGGTGAGCCGGGCGGGCGCCGAGGAGCGGTCCACGGGAACCCAGTAGACGCGACTGTCGCCGACCCAGCCGACGATCAGCAGGGTGGGGGTCACGAGGGCGCCGACGATGGTGCAGGCGGGCGCGTTCACGTGCGGCGCGTGCTCACCCTGGGCGGTGGACGGGTCGGCCAGCGCGTTGACGGCCTCCGAGGCCGCGACGATCGCCTCGTGCATGGCCGCCTGCGGATGGGTGCCCAGCGGAAGAGCCGCGAGGAGCGCCTCGTTGGCGGCCTGGGCGGCGGCGAGCGAGGCCTCGTCCGGGCGGGTCGCGGAGGACACTCCGTCGCAGACGATCGCGACGACCGCGGGGGAGCCGTCGGGCAGCGCGGTCGAGGAGACGGCGAACGCGTCCTCGTTGCGGTGGTGGCGCAGACCCCGGTCGCTGACCGCGGCGACCGCGCCCAGCTCCTGTTCCATGTGGTCCCGTTCCCGTGGCTGCGCGTGCCCGCAGTTCTCGCAGTAGCCGTCGGTGTCCACCTGGCCCGCACGGCAGGCGACGCACAGCTTGCCGCCCGCGGGAGGAACCGGGAGGTCGCCGGTGCGCGGATCGGCGGGGACCTCGCGGTCCGGGCCGCCGGCCGGAGGGGCGAGCGGGTACTCGTCGGGCTCCGAGGGCCTGTCGAACCGTACGCCCGAGGGCTGCCCCGCGGGCCGCCTGGAGGGGGCGGGCCGGACGGCCGCCGGGTCCCCCTGCGGGTGCTCGGCGTGCTCGGGGTGTTCGGGGTGTTCAGGATGGGGCAGTTCGGAGCCGCCCGAATCGGTGCCCGGGATGTCGGCGGCGCGGTGCACCGGCGCGGGCGTGTCCGTACTGCCGGTCTGCTGCGCCCGTGGCCAGTCCACGGACGGGGCGGCCGGCGGCAGGTCGGGCGACGTGCCGTTCATGGCGATCGTGGGGTGGTCCTGCGGCGGTGCGGCCACCGTCGACAGGTCGTAGCCGCACGCGCCGCAGAAACGGTCGGCCGCGTCCAGCGGCTCCTCGCAACTGGGGCACCGCGAAAGGGCCGTCGGCTGGGGCATCTGGGACATCAATCACACCCACGTCCGGGGGCGGTAACGGTTTGCACGTTCCACCAGGTCGATCCTCTCCTCGCCGCCCCGCGCGAGCCGGGCCAGCGTCCGGTACGAACGTTCGAGGCCGAAACGGAGGCCACGTTCGTCCAACTCACTGCCGAGCAGCGCGGTTCCGCCTCCGGTGGCCGGAGCGGAACCCTGGCTACCGGAGAGTACCCAGTCCAGCGCGCAGCCGAGGACCTCCGTCGACAACTGCTCGCGGCGCACCGCGTCCAGACCGAATCCGTCGAGCGCCTCCACCTGCCCGGCCGCGGCCGTCAGATCGTCGAGGAACGGCGCCGCCGTGTCCGTGACCGGCCGCTGCCGCAGCCGCGCCCGCACGGCCGCGACACGCGCCGCCGTGTAGTGGATCGACGACTCCGGAACGGATTCCAGGGTGCGTACGGCACCACGGCGGTCCCCCGCCGCGAGCTGCACCCTGGCCAGCCCGAACGCCGCGCTCACATAGCTGGGGTCGGTCGTCCACACCAGCCGGTAGTACTCGGCGGCGTTGTCGAGCTGGCCGAGCACCTCCGCGCACACGCCGAGGGCCAGCTTGGGCGCGGGCTCGCCGGGGAAGGCGTCGTAGACCGCGTCGAAGGACAGCGCCGCGATCTCGTTCTCGCCGGTCGCCAGCGCCGTGACACCGCGGTACCAGACCACCCGCCAGTCGTCCGGGTGATCGGCCTCCAGCGCGTCGACGGCCGAGCCGGCGCCGCCGAGTTCACCCATCTCCAGGCGGGCCCGCAGCTCCCGCAGCCGCAGCTCGGGCGAAGCGGCGGGCGCGGCCCGCAGCGCGGCGATCAGCTCCGCGGGCGCGGACGCGATGAGCCCGGCGAGGAAACCGGCGTTCGGGTCGCCCGGGTCCACCCGCGGCACCGGCAGGGCGAGCGCCGTGGCCGCCGCCTGGACGGATCTGACCAGGGCGGCGGAGGCCTGCGGGCCGGGCGGCAGCGGCCGGCCGCCGTTCGCCCCGGCGGGCGGCCGGGACGCGCCCTTCCTCCCGCGTACGGGGACCACGCGGGCCCCCAGCCGCGACACGTCCTCGGCGGCCTTCCCGAACAGCTCGGTGTCCGTGACCCTGGTCTCGGGTCCGAACAGCGTCGACAGCGCGGGCCGCGCCCGCCCCGTCTGGAGCGAGACGACCTCGCGCAGCACGCCCGTGAGCTGCTCGGACATCTCCTGCGCCGAGGCGAACCGGCGGGCCGGGTCGGGGTCGGTGGCCCGGACGAGCAGCCGGTAGAACGACTCGTACTGCCGGAAGACCTCGATGTTGTCCGGGTCGGGCAGGGAGTCCACGAAGACGTTGGTGTAGCCCTGGAAGTCGAAGGCGAGGACGGCGAGCGTCCGCGCGACGGTGTAGAGGTCGGAGGCGACCGAGGGGCCCACCTCGGCCACCTCGGGGGCCTGGTAGCCCACCGTGCCGTAGATGGCCGACTCGTCGTCGTCCATCCTGCGCACCGCGCCCATGTCGATCAGCTTGAGCTGGTCCTCGGTCTGGATCGCGTTGTCGACCTTGAAGTCGCAGTACAGCAGGTTGCGGCTGTGCAGGTGGCCGAGGGCCTCCAGCGCCTCGATGCCGTACGCGCAGGCCTGCTCCACCGGCAGCGGATCACGCTTGCCGTCCGGGGTACGGCGTCCGTTGGCGAGCTCCTTCAGCGACTTGCCGCCCACGTACTCCATGACGATGTACCCGTCCAGCGAACCCGTCCGCTGGTCGAGGTGCTCGACGAAGTTGTAGATCCGCACGATGTTGGCGTGCTCGATCTCCGCGAGGAAGCGCCGCTCTGAGATCGCGGCCGCCATCGCGTCCTGGTCGCCCGTGTCGAGCAGACCCTTGAGGACCACCCAGCGGTCGGACACCGCGCGGTCGACGGCGAGATACACCCAGCCGAGCCCGCCGTGCGCCAGACAGCCCATCACCTCGTACTGGCCGTGCACCACGTCACCGGTGCGCAGCTTCGGCACGAACGAGTACGGGTGGCCGCACTTCGTGCAGAACCCCTCGGTGCGGCCGGGCCGGTCACCGCGCGAACGCCCCACCGGGGCACCGCAGTCGGAGCGCGAACAGAACCGTTTGCGCTCGGGCACCTCCGGGTTCTCCAGCACCATCTCGCGCGGGTCGGGCCGCGGGACGCCCGGCACCTCGACGAGCCCGGCGCCGAGCCGGCCCCGCCCGGAGGAGGACGCCGTCGAACCGGAGCTGCGCACCGACACCGACCGGCCCGTCGAGCGGCCCGACAACGACCGCGACAGCCTTCCGGAGACCGAGCGCCGCGACTGCGAGGAGCGCGACGTACGTGTGCTGGAGCGTGAACCGCCGCGCACACTGCCGCTGTCGGAGCCGCCCGCGCCGCGCGCCGAGGAGCCGGACGACGCCGGGGCCGCCCCACCCGCGCCGGATGCGCGTGCGCTTCCGGACCGGGAGGATCCCGGTGCGGGTTCGGCGGGGGCGAGGCCGCAGGTGTCGCAGTACAGCTCGCCGCCTCCCACGTCCTCGTACGACCCCTCGCAACCGGGCCGGCCGCACGTCCGCCCGCTCGCCGGCGGCTCGCCGGCGCCGGATGAGGGCGCGCTTCCGGACCGGGACGATCCCGGTGCGGGTTCGGCGGGGGCGAGGCCGCAGGTGTCGCAGTACAGCTCGCCGCCTCCCATGTCCTCGTACGACCCCTCACAACCGGGCCGGCCGCACGCCCGCTCACTCACCGGCTGCTCGCTCACACCCGCCTCCCCTTCAACGCTCACGCGTCGGGCCCCCTCCGGTCCACACGGTCATGAGGACCGCCCTGCTCCGGCACCTGCGGGCTCAGCACCTCGGCCGCCGCCCGCTGATAGCGCAGGACCGCCTCCTCCGCCACCCGCAGATCACAGGGAGCGCTCCACAGCATGCGCCGGGCCGCGTCGTAGCGCTCCACGAGGAACGGGTCCTCGGCGAAGCCGAGCCGGGCGACCTTCGCCTTGTACGCGTCCAGGCGGCCGCGCAGCTCGGCGCGGACCGCCAGCGGCTGAGTGACCGCCGTCAACGACTCGCGGGCGCGCAGGAGTTCGTCCTCGGCCTTCTCCTCCAGCGCCTCCAGCAGCGGCGAGAGGCGGTGCCACTGCGCGTGCCTGCGGTACTCCGCGGCCGTCGCGAGCTGTTCCTGGAGCGCTGTCGGCGGACCGCTGACGGCCGGTACCTCGGAGGCGGCGATCTTCGCGAGGACCTCGCCGCGGGCGCTGCGCGCCTCGGCGAGCGTGCGGTCCGCGCGGCTGAGCACGTCCCGCAGCTTCACCAGCCGCGCCTCGGCGTCCTGGCGCACCGTCAGGACCGCGTCGATCTCCCGGCGCACCTCCTCCAGGGCACGCGCCTCACGGTCGTACGCCGTCGTGTCCGGACGGCCGCCGCCCGGTGCCGAACTCCCCTGGGCGGGCACCCAGAAGGCGAGCGGGTCGGAGACCACGCGCTCGCGCAGGGCGGTCAGGGTCCGGGTGATGCGCTCCAGGTCGTCGCCCGAGGGGTGCTCGCCGGGGCGCACGCCCACGGAGTGCGCGAGGGCCCGGGTGCGCTGGAGCTCCGCGGCCAGTAAATCTATGCGGGCGGGCAGCGCGGACCACACGGCGTCCGCGGTCACGACCATGTCGAGCGAGGTCGCGTACAGCTCGTTCATCCGGTCCACCAGGCCCGCCAGCGAGAACCGCTCGCTGAGCTTGCCGGTGCCGGCCAGGGTCGGCGCGTTCGCGGTGGCCGTCGTGGAACCGGCGACCGTGATGCCCGAACCGCGCAGCAACTCGGTCAGCTCGACCAGGTCCTCACGGCTGGACCAGCGCCTGCGGGAGCGGATCTCGCGCGCGGAGCGCAGGGCGTCCGCGTACGCGTCGAAGTACGCCCACAGCAAGGTGATCGACGCCTCCGCGGACGCCCAGCGCTCCTTGGTCGTGCCGGTGAGTTCGGCGCCTTCCAGGAGTCTGCGGCCCGCGTGGTCCTGCAGGGCCAGGAGCGAGGTCTCGATGGCCTCGTGCTCCGCGCCCAGGCGCGCCAGCGCACGGTCCGCCTCGTCCCGGTCCATCACCGGCCCGGGGGGTCCCGTGACGCCCATCGATCACCTCTCGTTCTCGCGTGTTCCCGGCGGCTCGGTGTGTGCCGCCGGACAACTCTCCAGTCGTATCAGGTCGTTTGCTTGTAGTGGGCGACCGGCGGGTTCTCGGAGGGGGAGTCGGGCCGGAGGGTCGGAGCGAGCCATTTGTCGTACGACTGCCGCCAGCCGTCCTTGACGTAGTCGGCCAGGATCCGGTTGACCCGGCGCACCAGGTCGTCGTCCGGCCCCTTCTTCATCGCCACGCCGTAGAACTCGGTGGTGAAGGGGCCGCCCTTGAGCGCGACCGTGGGGTCCTGCGCGGCCTGGCTCGCGGCGAGCGCCCCGTCCGTCACCACCACGTCGGCCTCGCCGAGCTGGAGCCGCACCAGGCAGTCGAGCTGGTTGGGCACGGGGGCGGAGACCTTGGCGCCGGCGGCGAGCCGGCCCGCGTGCCGGTCGGCGATCAGCCGTTCGTAGGCGGTGGAGCCCGAGGCCGAGCAGATCCTCCTGCCGGCCAGGCTCTTGTCGTACCCCGTGACGGAGGACCGGGCCGGGGCCAGCACCTGCTGGCCGGTCTTGAAGTAGGGCGCGGAGAACGCGACCTGCTTCAGGCGGTCGCAGTTGATCGTCATGGTGCGCACGACCATGTCGACCTTGCCCTGCTGGATCGCGGGGATGCGCTGGCTGGTCGGGATCGCCCGGAACTGGACGGCGTCCGGGTCGCCCAGGATGTCCTTGGCGATGGCGTGGACCAGGTCGATGTCGAAGCCCTCCAGATTGCTGCCGGCCTCCGGGTTGTTCGGGTCGCGGTAGCCCCAGTGGTAGCTGTTCTGGTCGACGCCGACGATCAGCCGCCGGTCCGAGCGGTTCTTGATGGCCTCGATCGTCGGCCCGTCCGCGCCCGAGGGGGCGGGACTGCGGTCCTGCGGGTCGGTGCACTGCGCGGCCCTGGCCTGGGTCCCCCGGGCCACGCCCTGTCCGCCGGCACCCGTGACGCCGTCCCCGCGCGCGGAGTTCGGCAGCAGCAGCGCGAGGACGAGGGCCGTCGCGCAGGCGAGTGCCATCGCGCCCACGCCGCCCCAGCCCCTCAGGCTCGCCCGCAGACGTCGTGCGTTCATCGAAGCTCCCCCTCTCACCGGTACTCCGAAAGCCTGCGGCCGATGCCGAGCACCGCGCCCGCGGCGGCCAGCACGGCGAGGACCGCGGCGCCGACCGGGAGGCCGGTCATGGCGCCCAGGCCGTCGCCGGCCGCCCGCTGGAACTCGTCCTGCTCGTGCGTGAGCGCGATCCCCAGGTTCTTGTCGACGCCGTCGAAGCACTCGCCCGTGGGCTTCTTGTCGGGGGAGCCGATGACCCGGTCCAGCGCGACCTGGTACTCGCCGTTGTTGTCGGCCTCGCGGGCCTTCACGTGACGCTGCTTCCAGACCTTCATGTTGGCGGTCGCGGCCTCGACGGGCCGCTCGCCCGAGCTGTCGTTCGCGAGGTCCGCGGCCGCGGCGAGGCGGTCGGTGAGCCTCTTCATGTCGAGGTCGAAGCTGTAGTCGTACAGATCGACGGTCGACTTGTCGGGCAGGACCTTGCTCTCGGCGCCCCGGCTGATCAGGGTGAGGTTCTCGTTGCCCCGCGCCTTCAGGGACGCGATCTGCGCGTCGTGCAGCACGTTCAGGGAGCGGACCCCGTGGTCGTACGACTCGTTCAGTCCGGACCGGGCGACCGTGTGGCCGACGGTGAGCCACAGCAGCACGGCCAGCGACGCCGCGGTGGCGGCGGCCATGCCCTGGTTCAGCACCCGGTTCGTACGGTGGTAGTTGCGCCGCTGGGCCCAGGCGAGGGCGCCGAGCGCGACGGCCCCGAGCGCGATCGCGGCCCACGGGTAGGGCTTGGCGTCGGCGTAGTCGGCGTTCAGCCGCCGGTTCTCGCTCAGGTAGAGCTGCTCGGCCCTCGGGAGCATTTTCTGCTGCATCGTGTCGTTCGCGTACCGCAGGTAGGCGCCGCCCAGCGGGTAGCCCTGCCGGTTGTTGGCGCGGGCCCGCTCGACCAGGCCCTTGTACTCGGGCAGCAGTTCGTTGAGCTGGGAGATCGTCCTGGCCGCGGAGGAGCCCGGCTCGGAGCTGTTGGCCGCGGTGATCAGCTTCGCGGCCGCCGTCCTGATGTCCTCCTCGTAGCGGTCGCGGGTCTCCTTCGACTCCTGACCGCCCGCCAGGAAGCCGCTGGAGGCGGCGGTGTTGGCGTCGGCCAGCGAGCGGTAGATGTCCGCGGCGCTCGCGCTCAGCGGCTGGCTGCTGTGCAGCACGTTGTCCGCGGCGGCCGAACGCTCCGTCATCTGCCAGGCGGTGACCGCGCCGAACGCGACGACCAGCAGGGCGAGGAAGGCGCCGATGATCCGCAGCCGCCCCGGCTCCGTCGTCGCCGCGGCGCGCAGCCGGTCCGCACCCTCCGCCCACGCCGTGCGCCGCGGTGCCGCGACGGGAGCCGGGGGAGAGCCCGGAGGGGCCCCGAAGGCGCCCTGGACCAGGGGAGATCCGTCCGGCGGCCGGGGAGGCCCGGACTGGGCCGGGACGGCCGGCATCGTGGGCGCGCCCCGCCCCGGTGGCGCCGCGCTGCCCTTCGGCGGGTGTGTCACTGTCGACCTCCCCCATGGTCATCCGCTCGGGCACGCTCACCGCGGACGCGGTGGGCGCGGCCGGCCGGCGTACGTGCACGGCGGCAAGTATCGCCGCCCTTACCGGCATCCGCACAGGCCTTGCCTGGATCTTGTTCGGATCACGGCGCAGCACGATTCCCCCGCGCCACCCCCCTGCTCATGAACACGTGTTCCGGATCGGATTGGTTCCCGCCCCTGTGGGCCAGGTCATGGACGGTTCCGGAGCCCCGGGCGCCGCTCCCGGCGCCCGGACCCCGCGTGTCTCCTCAGTCCCCTTCGTAGAACGCCCGCACGCGCGCGTGGATCTCGCCCGCGGCCCGGACGTGGTCCAGGCCCAGGAGCGCGGCGCCCAGGACCGGCGGGGCGGTGACCACCCGGGGGACCGCCTTGGGCGCGCGGACGGCCAGGAGTTCGCGGACCCGGTCGTCGAGCCGGGGGTGGCGGGCGGCGAGGATGCTGCCGCCGAGGAGGACCGGGGTCTCCTCGGCGAGCAGGCCGAGCCGGTCCAGGGCGACCGTCGCCATCGCGACCACCTCGTCCGCGAGACGGTCGACGAGCGCGCGGGCCACCGGGTCGCCGTCCGCCGCCGTGGCGAACAGGACCGGCGTCAGCTCGTGTCGCCGCGCGTTCGGGATGTGCTCCAGGTGCAGTGCCTCGATGAGCGCGTACATGGAGTCCAGGCCGAAGTGCGCGGGCAGCGTGCGGGCCAGCGCGGTCTCGCCGCCCCGGCCGTCCTCGGCCCGTGCCGCGTGCCACAGGGCCTCCTCCGCCAGACCCCAGCCGCCGCCCCAGTCGCCCGAGATGCGGCCGATGGCGGGGAAACGGGCGGTGCGGCCGTCGGGCCGCATGCCGACACAGTTGATGCCGGCCCCGCAGACCACGGCGACACCGCGCGGTTCGGCGATCCCGGCCCGCAGGATCGCGAAGGTGTCGTTGCGTACCTCCACCCCCGCGCCCCACGCGCGCGCGTCGAGCGCGGCGGCCAACTGCTCCTCCTCCACCGGCAGGTCGGCGTTGGCGAGGCAGGCGGAGACATGGGCGACCGAGGTGACGCCCGCCTCGTCGAAGGCCCGTCGCACGGCGTCGGCGACGGCGTCCACCGCCGTCTCGACCCCGACGGCGGGGGGCCGGAACCCGCCTCCGCGCGCGGTGCCCGCCACCGTGCCGTCCGCGGCGACCACGGCGACGTCGGTCTTGCTGTTCCCCGCGTCGATGGCCAGCACGAGGCCCGCGGGGCCGGACCCGGCGGCCGTCCCGGCACCGGTTTCCGTCGAGGTCATGCCCACGCGAGGTGCTCCTGGTTGTGCGCGATCAACTGGTCGGTCAGGGCGTCGGCCAGGGCGTACTGGCCGACGAGGGGATGGGCCAGCAGCGCCCGGAAGACGCGGTCGCGCCCGCCGCGCAGGGCGGCGTCCAGGGCGAGATCCTCGTACGCGGTCACGTTCGCCACGAGTCCCGCGTAGAGCGGGTCGACCGGGGGCACCGGCAGCGGCGCGGCCCCCTTGGCGCCGACCGCGGCCTGCACCTCGATGACGGCGTCGTCCGGCAGGAACGGCAGGGTTCCCCGGTTGTACGTGTTCACCACCTGGTAGGGGCTGCCGCCCCCGCCGAGCAGCGCGGCGGCGAGGTCGACGGCCGCCTCGGAGTAGTAGGCGCCGCCCCGCTTCGCCAGCAGCTCCGGCTTCTCGTCGAGCGCCGGGTCGCCGTACATGGTCAGCAACTGCCGTTCCATCTCCGCCACCTCGGCGGCCCGGGAGGGCTTGGTGCGCAGTTCCCGGACGACCTCGTCGTGCGCGTAGAAGTAGCGCAGGTAGTACGAGGGGACCACGCCGAGGCGCTCGACCAGGGACAGGGGCAGACGCAGGTCCGCGGCGACGGAGTCGCCGTGTTCGGCGAGCAGCCGGGGCAGGACGTTCTCGCCCGCGGGACCGCCCAGGCGCACACCGGTCTCCCAGGTCAGGTGGTTGAGGCCCACATGGTCGAGATGCACATCGGCGGGGGAGACCCCGAGCAGCGCGGCGAACTTCCGCTGGAAGCCGATCGCCACGTTGCACAGGCCGACCGCCTTGTGGCCGGCCTGGAGCAGGGCCCGGGTCACGATGCCGACCGGGTTGGTGAAGTCGATGATCCACGCGTCCGGGTTGGCGCGGCGGACCCGCTCGGCGATGTCCAGGACCACCGGAACCGTGCGCAGCGCCTTGGCCAGGCCGCCCGCGCCGGTCGTCTCCTGCCCGACGCAGCCGCACTCCAGCGGCCAGGTCTCGTCCTGCTCGCGGGCCGCCTGGCCGCCGACGCGCAGTTGGAGGAGCACGGCGTCGGCGCCCTCGACACCCGCGTCCAGGTCGGAGGTGGTGACGATCCGGCCGGGGTGGCCCTGGCGGGCGAAGATCCGGCGGGCCAGGCCGCCGACGAGCTCCAGGCGCTCCGCGGCCGGGTCGACGAGGACGAGTTCCTCGACGGGCAGGGTGTCCCTGAGCCGGGCGAAGCCGTCGATGAGTTCGGGGGTGTAGGTCGACCCTCCGCCGACCACGGTGAGTTTCATGGTTAACCCTTCACTCCGGTGAGCGTGACACCTTCGACGAACGCCTTCTGCGCGAAGAAGAACACGAGGATCACGGGGGCCATGACCAGGACGGTCGCGGCCATGGTGAGATTCCAGTCGGTGTGGTGCGCGCCCTTGAACGACTCCAGGCCGTAACTCAGCGTCCAGGCGCCCGGGTTCTCGGACGCGTAGATCTGGGGTCCGAAGTAGTCGTTCCAGGCGTAGAAGAACTGGAAGAGCGCGACGGCCGCGATGCCGGGCCTCGCCATCGGGAGGACGACCTTGAGCAGCGTCCGCAGCTCCCCGCAGCCGTCGACCTTGGCGGCGTCCAGGTACTCGTTCGGGATGGTCATCAGGAACTGGCGCAGCAGGAAGATGGAGAACGCGTCCCCGAACGCCATCGGGATGATCAGCGGCCACAGGGTGCCGGACAGGTCGAGCTGCTTGGCCCAGAACAGGTACATGGGGATGATCACGACCTGCGGCGGCAGCATCATCATCGAGATGACCAGCATCAGCGACAGATTCCGGCCGCGGAAGCGGAACTTGGCCAGGGCGTAGGCGACGGGGATCGACGAGACGACCGTCAGGACCGTGCCGAAGCCGGCGTACAGCAGGGTGTTCTTCCACCAGGTGAGGAAGCCGGGGGTGTCGAAGACCTTCTTGTAGTTGCCCCACTCCCAGGTGTGCGGGATCAGGTCGCGGCTGAGTGCCTGGCTGTCGCTCATGAGCGAGGTCAGGAACACGAACACGAAGGGCAGCACGAAGAAGAGGGCGGCCGCGACGCCCAGGGAGTGGACCGCGACCCACTCCAGGAGGGCCCTGCGGCGGGCGGTGCGCTCGGCGGGGGAGACGGGCTTCGCCAGCCCCACCGGCTTGTCGAGTACTTGGGTCATCGGTCAGTCACCTGCCTGGATGAGGCCGCCCCGGCGCCGCATCAGGAACGCGGTGAACACCATGGACAGGGCGAACAGCACGAGCGCGACCACACAGGCGGAGCCGTAGTCGAAGCGCTGGAAGCCGAGGTTGTAGACGAGCTGGGGCAGGGTGAGCGTCGACTTGTCGGGGTAGCCGGGCTCGAACTGCGTGCCGGCGCCCTGGATGACGCCGGAGGCGACCTTCCCGGCGATCAGCGGCTGGGTGTAGTACTGCATGGTCTGGATGACCCCGGTGACCACGGCGAACATCACGATGGGCGAGATGTTCGGCAGCGTGACGTACCGGAAGCGCTGCCAGGCCGAGGCGCCGTCCAGTTCGGCGGCCTCGTACTGCTCGGTGGGTACGTCCAGCAGCGCGGCCATGAAGATGACCATCAGGTCGCCGATGCCCCACAGGGCCAGCAGGGTCAGGGCGGGCTTGGACCAGGAGGGGTCGTTGAACCAGCCGGGGGCCGAGATGCCGACCTTCTCCAGCAGCGAGTTGACCGGTCCCGTGCCGGGGTTGAGGAGGAAGGCGAAGGCCATGGTGGCGGCCACCGGCGGGGCGAGGTAGGGCAGGTAGAAGAGGGTGCGGAAGACCCCCGTGCCCGTCTTGATCTTCGTGATCAGCAGTCCGACGCCGAGCCCGAACAGCACCCGCAGGGTCACCATGACGAGGACCAGCCACAGGGTGTTGCGCAACGCGGGCCAGAACAGCGGGTAGTTCTCGAAGACGTAGCGCCAGTTCTGCGTCCCGCTCCACGTCGGCGCCCTGAAGCCGTCGTAGTGCATGAAGGAGAAGTAGACGGTGGAGATCAGCGGGTAGGCGAAGAAGACCGCGAAGCCGATCAGCCAGGGCGACATGAAGGCGAGGGTCCGCAGCGCCGACCTGCGGCGCTTGGAGGCGAGGGTGACAGTGGTCATGTCCGTGCGGCTACTTCGCCTGCGCGATGTCCGTGTCGATCTGCTTGGCCGTGGCCGCGAGGCCCGCCTTCAGATCCTTCGTCCTGCCGCTCTCGTAGTCGTATCCGAACTGCTGGAGCGTCACGAGGTAGGTGCCGCCGTTGATGGACGCCGGGGTCGTCGTCGAGTTCGGGTTCGAGGCGATGTCCAGGAACGTCTTGAAGCGCGGGTCGTACTTCAGCTTCGGTGACTTGAGGGCGGCGAGCGTCGAGGGCACGTTGTGGATGTCGTTGGCGAAGCCGACCACCGCGTCCGTGTTCGTGGTCATGTACTTGACCAGCTCCCAGGCCGCGTTCTGCTTCCTGCTGGTGGACGGGATGCCCGCGATCGTGCCGGTGATGTAGCCCTTGCCGTACTGGTCCGCCTGGTCGTCCGGGACGGGCAGCGGGGCGACGCCGATCTCGAAGTCCGGCTTGGCCTCCTCGGCCATGCCGAGCCGCCACTCGCCGTCGAGCTGCATGGCCACCTGACCGGTGTGGAAGGGGTGCTTGGGGCCCCACTCGTCACCGAGCTTGGAACGGAAGGTCTCCAGCTTCTTGAAGCCGCCGAGTTCGTCGACGAGCTTCTTCTGGAGCGTGAACCCGGCCGTGAAGGCGGGGTCCTTGGCGACGTTCGACTTGCCCGCGCTGTCGAAGTACGTCGGCGAGAACTGCCCGAAGTAGTGCTCGGTGGTGGACTCCCAGCCGTGGTAGTTCGGCATGAAGCCGAGCTGGGAGTACGAGTCGCCCTGGGCGATCGTGAGCTTCTTGGCGTCCTTCTCGAACTCGGACCAGGTCTTCGGCGGGGAGGCGATCCCGGCCTTCGCGAACGCGTCCTTGTTGTAGTAGAGCCCGTACGCGTCACCGAGGAGCGGCACCGTGCAGCGGTTGCCGTCGAACTGGGTGTACTCGTTCATGGCCTTCGGGAAGGCCGTCTCGGGGTCGATGTTCGCCTTCTTGAAGTAGGGGTTCAGATCGACGAAGGCGCCGGACGAGCAGAACTTGCCCACGTTGTTGGTGGTGAAGGACGAGACCACGTCCGGGGCCTTGTCGCCGCCCGCGCGCAGCGCCTGGTTGATCTTGTCGTCGGTCATGTTGCCGACGATGTTCACGTGGATGTTGGGGTGCGCCTTCTCGAAGCCTGCGACCAGCGACTTCACGGCCTTGACCTCGTTCGGCGCGCTCCAGCCGTGCCAGAAGTTGATCGTCTGTTCCTTGGACGCGTCGTCGCCTCCGCCGCTGTCGGACTGGCCGGTACAGGCGGTGGCGAGGAGGGCTATCGAGGCGGACGCGGCGAGTGCGACGGCCGCCTTTCGTGACATTCCGGGCATGGCGGGATCTCCCTGCGAAGGACGGGGCGGGACATGACGGGGTGGGGGCTCGGGAAGGAGGGGAGCGGCGGGGCGGGCGGACTCAGCGGGAGGTGTCGAAGACCTCGTCGCGGGTGGCCGCCAGGGCGCTCTCCAGCGCCCCGCGCAGCACGGGGTGTTCGTGGACGTCGCCGACGACGAGGCGCGGCCGGGACGCGGCCAGCTCCTCCAGTTCGGCCTGGACCAAAGCGCGCAGCGGTTCGCCGCCCGCGGTGAGCGAGGCTCCGCTGAGGACGACCAGTTCGGGGTCGAGCACGGAGACGAGGGAGGCCAGACCGGTGGCCAGTCCGGTCGCGTACCGCTCCAGGAGCTGCCGGTAGGGGCCCGTGTCGACGGCGGCGGCCCGTTCGACGAGGGTGGCCGCGACCTCGGTGTACGGGCCGGTGGGCAGGTCCTGGACGCCGAGTTCACGGGCCAGCGCGGGGAGGGCCTGGGAGCCGGCGAGCTCCTGGTAGCCACCGCTGTTGGCGCGGGTCACTTGGCGCACCAGGGGCGCGCCGGGCACCGGCAGGAAGCCGACCTCGCCCGCGCCGCCGGTCCAGCCGCGGTGCAGCCGGCCGCCGAGGACGAGGGCGGCGCCGAGACCGCCCTCGTTCCACAGCAGGACGAAGTCCTCGTGGCCCCGGGCGGCGCCGAGCCGCTGCTCGGCGATGGCCACGAGGTTGACGTCGTTCTCGTACTCGACGGGCATCGGCAGGGCCGCGGCCAGTTCGTCGAGGAGCGTGGGGGAGTGCCAGCCGGGCAGGTGCGAGGCGTAGCGCAGCCGGCCGGTGTTGGGGTCGAAGGCGCCGGGCGTCGCGATGACCAGACGGCGGACGTCGTCGCGGGCGAGCCCGGCGGCCTTCACCGCGCCGTCGAGGGCGTCGGTGACCTGCCGTACGACGGGCTGGGCCGCGCGGCGGCCGGGGGTGGGCAGTTCGTACGTGCCGATCGTGCGGCCGGTGATGTCGGCGACGGCGGCGAGGATCCGCTCGGGGGTGACGTCGAGGCCCGCGGCGTGCGCGGCGCCCGGATTGACCTCGTAGAGCTGGGCGCTGGGGCCCGGTCGGCCCTCGCTGGTGCCGGTGGCCAGGACGAGCCCGGCGGCTTCCAGGCGGGCGAGGAGCTGGGAGGCGGTGGGCTTGGACAGCCCGGTGAGCTTCCCGATCCGGGTCCGCGAGAGCGGTCCGTGCGCGAGCAGCAGATCGAGGGCGGCGCGGTCGTTCATCGCGCGCAGGACGCGCGGGGTGCCCGGCGTGCCGGCGGATCCTGCCATGGTGTCGCCACCTGCCCTTCTTCGACCGACCAGCTTCCCAGGGGTGCCTTCGGGAAGTCCACCCAAGATCATTGTTAGAAAAGTTTCCTATTGCTGGTGCGAGGAAAGTAGGCCGGAGGGGGTGCGGGCGTCAAGAGCAACCGCCGTCCGGGTCGCGGGGTCGTCGCCGGAACGCGCGAAGCCGCCCCCGCCGCGGACGAGTTCGTCTGCTGCGGGGGCGGCTCGGGTGGGGCGGAGGAGGCTCGGGTGGGACGGAGGAGGCGCCGGCCTCGGCTACTTCACGTCGACGTAGTCGCCGGCGGCCGTGGCGGTGCCCGTGGTGGACGTGCCCGCGAACGAGTAGCGGTAGGTGCCGTCGGCCGCGGCCTTGACCGTGGTGCTCAGGGCGCCCGCGGTGCCGGAGGTCACCGTCTTGACGGTCTTGTAGGAGGCGGCGCCCTTGGCCTTGAACTGAAGGGCGGCCGGCTGGCCCTTGTAGCCGGTGTACTTGCCCGACGCCCAGTCGGCACGCGTCAGCGCGTCCTTGACGGTGAGGGTGGCACCCTTCTTCACCGGCTCGGGAGTGGCGTTGACGGTGAGCCTGGCGGCGCGCTTGACCTGGGCGGAGCCGGGAACCCCCCACATGTCGTAGCCGAACTGCATGCTGATGTGGTTGTCGGAGTCGTCGTTGTCCGAGGTGTTGCTGCTGTAGAAGCCGGCCACCTTCCAGGTGCCGGCGTCCGCGGCCTCGTAGAGGTACTCGTCGGGTTCGACGTAGATGGCCTCGTGGCAGGACTGCGTGACGGTCGTCGCCGTCGTGGCCGTGGTGGTGCAGACCGGGGCGTCGTCCGGCCCCAGCTCGTTCTCCTGCCGCGAGAGCGACGCCCCGCGGTACAGGAGGATGCCCGCGACGCTCTTCACGCCGTCGACGACGAGGTCGGCGGGCCGCACGAAGGTGTACGTCACCGGGACCTTCACCGTGGTGGTGGTGCCCACGACGATCGGCTTGCCGTTGTTGACGGCCACGTCGGAGAAGGTCAGGTCCGGCGTGGCGGCCGACGCGGACGGCACGGCCAGGGCGGACAGGGCCAGGGCGCCGGACACGGCGGCACCTATGGCGTACTTGTGCATGGTTCCCCACATTCGAGGCGGTCCCCTGGGCGTTGAGCTCCAGAACAAGGGCCCGCTGTGGCTGCGACAGTAGACGGCCGGAGAAGGTGGCCGGAATGCGGGGGTCGTGTGAAGACGATCAACCGCGCGCCGGCCGGCGGGCCGGGGTGAGCGCTCGTGGAGGGGCCGGTGGTGAAGGGGCGCGCGACGGTGAAGGGGCACCCGGTGGCGATGGGGTGCGCGACGGTGAAGGGGCACCTGGTGGCGAAGGGGCGAGCGACGGCGAAAGGGGCACCCGACGGCGAAGGGGGCACCCGACGGGGAAGGGGCGGCGCCCGGATGTTCCGGACGCCGCCCCTTCCCCGTACCGCCGTGTCCTACTTCGGCACGCTCGACTGAGCCGGGGCCGCGGCCGGAGCCGGGATGGGTGAGGTCGCCACCGACTGGGGGGACTCGGCGTTGGCGTACACCGACGGGGCCGCCACCGCGGCCGACGGGTCGAGGGGCTCCTCCTCCGCGGGCGCGGTGGGGCCGCCCACGATGCGGATCTCCGCGGCGTCGAAGGCGCGCTTGATGCGCCAGCGCAGCTCGCGCTCCACGGACATGGCCTTGCCGGGCATCGTCTTGGCCGAGACCCGGACCACCATCGAGTCGAGGAGGACGCTGTCCAGGCCCAGGATCTCGATCGGGCCCCACAGACGCTCGTTCCAGGGCTCTTCCTTGCTGATGGTCTCGGCGACCTCGCCGATGACGGACCGGACGTGGTCCAGGTCCTCCGAGGCGCGGACCGTGACGTCCACACCGGCCGTCGCCCAGCCCTGGGAGAGGTTCCCGATGCGCTTGACCTCGCCGTTGCGGATGTACCAGATCTCGCCGTTGTCGCCGCGCAGCTTGGTCACGCGCAGACCCACCTCGATGACCTCGCCGGAGGCCACACCCGCGTCGATCACGTCGCCGACGCCGTACTGGTCCTCCAGGATCATGAAGACGCCGGAGAGGAAGTCCGTGACCAGGTTGCGGGCGCCGAAACCGATCGCGACACCGGCCACACCCGCCGAGGCGAGCAGCGGGGCCAGGTTGATCTCGAACGTGCTGAGGATCATCAGCGCGGCGGTGCCCATGATCAGGAAGGACGCGACCGAGCGCAGGACCGAGCCGATGGCCTGGGAGCGCTGACGGCGGCGCTCCACGTTCACCAGCAGGCCGCCCAGCGCCGTGCCGTCGACCGCCTCGGCGGTGCGGCCCATCCGGTCGATGAGCTTGGTGATCGCCCGGCGCACGAACACTCTCAGTATCGCCGCGATCACCAGCACCAGCAGGACACGCAGACCTATGGCCAGCCAGGTCGACCAGTTCTCCTCGACCCAGCTCGCGGCATGGGTCGCCTTCTCCTGGGCGTCCTGAAGCGTGGGGGTCACCGGACCGGTCGTCGTCGAGGGGGACGGCGACGGAGCCGGACCGGCCGCCAGGGCCGATAGGACGGGCAGGGACACAGCAGGTACCTCCAGGCGTAGCGGTCTGCCCGCGGCGGGGACACGGGAGGGGTTGCCGTCCGGGCAGAACCACCACACTAACGGGGCATCGTGTGTGGATCGTTGTCATCTACGGGGGAGAGACCGTGCTCACCTGGGGATGTAGGGGGTGTGGTCGAAAACACTCCCAGCCCGTTACCGGGACATGGTGGCGCCACCACCAGGCATGAGGGGAGACTGACTGCAGATCGTCCCGGCGCGAGCCACGCGCCGCCGGCGTACAAGGAGGCATCCGTGCCGCACGTCCTGGTCCTCAACGCGTCGTACGAGCCGCTCGGCGTCGTACCGCTCCACCGCGCGCTCGTCCTCGTCCTCGAGAACAAAGCCGTCTGTCTCGAGGAATCCGGCGCCTTCATGCACAGCGCGACCGTTACTGTCCCCGCACCCAGCGTGGTCCGGCTGAAGAGGTTCGTCCGGGTCCCCTACCGAGGGCCCGTCCCGCTGACCAGGCGAGCTCTGTTCGCCCGCGACGGCGGCCGGTGCATGTACTGCGGTGGCGTCGCAACCAGCGTCGACCACGTCATCCCGCGCTCCCGCGGGGGTCAGCACGCCTGGGACAACGTGGTGGCGTCCTGCCGCCGCTGCAACCACACGAAGGCCGACCGCCACCTGGTGGAGATCGGCTGGCGCCTGCGCCACAAACCCGCCCCGCCGACGGGGCTCGCCTGGCGCATCATCGGAACCGGGCACAGGGACCCGCGCTGGATGCCCTACCTCCAACCGTACGGCGCGGACGACGCCATGGCCCGGATCGACGGCATCTCAGCCTGACGATCCGGGCCTTCGCGTTGGTGGCGCCGGCCTCGGCCGCCGCCACCTCCGGCTGACCGGGAGGACCCCCGTGCCTTCCGGCAGCCGCCCCCGTGCCGCACGGCCGGCCGGCCCTGTCCGCGTGCCGCGCGGACACCGTGCCCTGCTCGCGCGCCAGAGGGTCAACGGGCACTCGGTCACCGGCTCCGTCCGCGGGCTTCGGGCCCGGTCCGCGTGCCGGGGCGCCGGGCCCACCTTCCGCGGACGGGACCGGGACGGACCGGGCGCGCATCACGCGTGACGCAGCTCCGCGGGCCGCACCGAGCGGCGCAGGAGAGGTCGCGACGTGGCCGCGGCCAGCAGGGACGCCGCGTAGACGGCGACGGGGACGACCAGCGGCAGCACCGGCACGGATCCATCGCCCGCGAGCTGCCCGTACCAGACGCCGATCGCCAGGCCCCCGGCCCCGGCCAGCGCGACCGCCGGGGCCAGCGGCAGCGCGGTCTCCAGGATCAGAGCCCGCCCCAGCACCGACCGCGGCACTCCCGCCGCAGCCTGCGCGGCGAGGCCGCGGCGGCGGGCGGCCAGCGATTCGGCGGTCCCCACGGCCAGCCCGGACAGGGTGATCGCGAGGGCGAGCAGGATCGCGGCGCCCACGAGATCGAGACCGGTCGTGTAGAAGGCCGGGTCGGCGGGCAGCGAGGCGCGGTCACGCCCGGCGAGCGCGTCGAGCAGGACCTGCCGTATGCCGACGAAGCCCGTCCCCACCACCGTCACCAGCAGCACCGCCGCATGGGTGCGGGCACCCGCCCAGGGGTCGTCCCGCAGCCGCTCGGCCGCGATCAGCACCGCCGGGTTTCCCGTCCGCTCCGCGAGCACGCGGCCCGTCAGCCGGGCGCTCGCCCCGGCCGCCCAGATGGCGCCGGTGCCCGTGATGATCACCACGCCGAACACGAACAGCGGAGTCGTCTCGAACCCGCCGAAGCTGCGCGGAGCGAGGACGAGCCCGGTGAGAAGTATCACGAGAGCCGTCAGGAGCACGGCGAGGCCCGGACCCCGCCCGCGGCTCGGGCGCGTGCGGCGCACCCAGCCCAGCGGTGAGGCCACCACCCGGCGCAGGGCCAGCGCGCTCACCAGCGCGCCCAGCACGGGCACGGCGAGGGCGATTCCCGCGAAGCCGGCCCAGACGACCGCCGGCGGGTTGTGCCACTGGCGCAGCAGGACCCCGGCGGAGACGCCGGTGGCGACGGCCGAGCCGGTCAGACACGCGAGGCCCGCCTCCAGCGCGGCGATCCGCCGCACCTGCGCGGGGGCGGCGCCGGCGAGGCGCAGCGCGGCCATCCGCCGGTCGCGGTGCACGGCCCCGATGCGGGCGCACTGCCCGAGGAACCCGAGGACCGGCACCAGCAGGAGCAGCAGGGTCAGGACCACGCCCGCCCGTTCGCCCGGCTGCTGGAGCAGGCCGTGGGCGAGCGGCAGGGCGTACTGCCCCTGGAGCGAGGCGATGGCGACGGCCGCCAGGCAGAGCCCGGTGGCGAGGGCCGCCCCCACGGCCGTGAGCGCGACCCGCCACCCCTCGCGCCGGTCGGAACCGCGGGTCAGGAGCAGGGCGATACGGAGGTCGGTCCTCACCGGGACACCTCCGTCGTGGCCGCCGGGGCCGTCGCCGGGGTGTCGGAGCCGGTCACGACGCCGTCCCGCAGCGAGATCTCACGGTCCGCGTACGCCGCCACCTGGGCGTCGTGCGTGATCAGCAGGACCGCCGTGCCGGCCTCCCGGGCGGTGTGGATCAGGGCGGTCATCACCTGCTCCCCGGCGAGGGAGTCCAGCGCGCCGGTCGGCTCGTCCGCGAAGACGGCCTTCGGATCCGTGACGAGGGCCCTGGCCAGCGCGACCCGCTGGGCCTGGCCGCCGCTCATCTCACCGGGCCGCAGCGCCTCCTGCCCCCGCACGCCGAACCGCTCCAGCCACTCGCCCGCCCGCTCCCGCGCGGCCGCCCGTGAGGCGCCCGCGAGCAGCAGGGGCAGCGCCACGTTGTCGGCGGCGGTCAGTTCGGGGATGAGCTGGCCGAACTGGAACACCACCCCGAAGTCCGTGCGGCGCAGCTCGCCGAGCCGCTTCTCCGGGAGCAGGTCGAGGCGCTCACCCGCGTACTCCACCGTTCCGCCGTCGGGCCTGACGATGCCGGCCAGGCAGTGGAGCAGGGTGGACTTGCCGCTGCCGCTGGCCCCGGTGACGGCGAGGACCTCGCCCGCGGCCAGGTCCAGTGAGGCGCCGCGCAGGGCGGGGGTCGGGCCGTGCGCCTTGACCAGGTCCCTGGCGGTCAGAAGGGGGGTGCTCATGCTGTGTCGACCTCCGCGGTCAGGGTGGTGAGCCGGGCCGCCGTGGTCGCCATCCAGCGGAGATCGGCGTCGAGGTGGTTGAGGGCGTAGTCGGCCGACAGGACGGTCGCGAGGTCCGCGCCGGGTGCCGTCTTGACCGCCGTGAGCTCGCGCATCCGCGCCATGTGCGCGGCGCGCTGCGCCCGCAGATAGCCGGCCGGGTCGGCCGAGGCCAGGATCGAGACGACGACCTTGGCGAAGATCTCGTTCGTCACGAAGGGTGCAGGGGGCGCGATCTCGCCCGCCCAGTGGGTCAGTTCACGCGTTCCGTCCCCGGTCGAGCGGTACAGGGTCCGCTCGGGTCCTCCGTCCGAGTCGGTGCCGTCGACCGCGGCGAGGCCGTCGCGGACCAGCCGTTGCAAGGTCGTGTACACCTGCCCGTACGCCAGGGGGCGGGCCTGCGGGAAGCGTTCGTCGTGGCGTCGCTTGAGGTCGTACCCATGGCTGGGTCCTCCGGCGAGCAGCCCCAACAGGATGTGACGGGTGCTCATGGAGATCAGTATGCACTCAAGATATGTACTGAGTGAATAGCTGGCCACGAAAAGCTGATCACCCATTGCCCGAGGGGCGCGGAGGAGAGCCGAGGAGCGTCGGGTAGTGCCGAGGGGCACGCGGGAGCGCGAGAGAGTGCAGAGGGAAGCCGGGAGCGGCGAGAGCCCCGGCCGGGCCTCACTCCGCGACCGCGTACGCCTCCGCCGACCACAGTGAGTACCCGTACGCCGTGGCCCTCCGCGTCCCCTGGACGCGGACGTAGCGGACGTCGCGTTCGTCGAAGCGGAGGGATTCCCGGCCGCCGCGGCTGTCGGTCACGGTCGTCGCCGTGCGCCAGACGCGGCCGTCGGCGGAGACCTGGACGCGGTACGCGGAGGGGTGCGCGTCCTGCCAGGTCAGCACGAGCCGGCCGAGGCGCGCCGGTTCGGCCAGCTCCACCTGCCACCAGGCGCCGTCGTCCACCGGGGAGGACCAGCGGGTCGCCGGGTCCCCGTCGTTGGCCGCCGAGGCCGGGAAGTCGGGGGTCTCGTCGGCGGACGAGGAGGCCGTGCCGGTGCGGGCGAGGTCGGGGCCCGCCGTACGCGGGAAGGCGCGGACCGTCAGGGTGCGGGTCTGCGCGCCGAACGCGACCGTCACCTCGTACGAGCCCGACGGCGTTCCCTGAGGGACCGTGACCTCGACGACGCTGTCGACCACGGCGCCACGCGCCAGGGTGGGCGAGGGCCGGGAGACCTTGACCCGGATGCCCTCGGGGGCGCGTGCGGTCAGCTCACCCCTGACGCCGGTGGGGCGCAGGGACGTCAGCCGGGCGGTGATCCGCTCCGTGCCGCCGATCTCCACGTCCGTCGTGGTGCGTTCCAGGTCCAGGGCCGCGGCGGGCGTGTCGGCGAACCACGGCACGAGGTGGCGGACCTGGGAACGCCCGGGTCCCACGACCCGCAGCGCGTCCACGCGCACGCCCCGCGCGCCGAGCTGCGCCGCGCCGAGTTCCGTCGCGCCCCCGGCGGTGAGGGGGCCGAGGTACCGCCAGCCCTCGCCCGGCACGTGGGCCTCGACGAAGCCCGTCGCGGTGGGGTCGGTGAGCACGCTGAGGTCGGTGAGGGTGCGCGGGCGCGGGAGCAGCACGAGACGGCCGTCCCGCGCGTCGCCGTCCCCCGTGGTGCCGTCGTCCGGCGCGGCCCCCGCGCCGTCCGCGCCGCCGTCGCCCTTTCCGCCCGGGTCCGCCGTGCCCCCGCCGCCGGTTCCGGTGCCGCCGTTCCCGGCCGCGCCGGGGTTCTTCGGGGTGTCCCGGCCGGTGGAGGACTCGTTGTCGAGGCCCGCCCACTGCTCGTACGCCGTGCGGGCCCGCTTCAGGAACGGGTCGAGCACGCCCGTGCCGACCTTCGCCCCGCTCGCCGCGAGTTCGCCGCGCAGCCGGTTCAGGGCGCGGTACGCCGCCCACGCCGTCGTCGCGTCACCGTTCGACTGGGCGGCGAGCAGGTCGACGGCCGTCTCACCGGCCGCGCCGTAGCGCGCCAACTGCTCGGTCCAGGGAGCCACTTCGGTGGCGATAGGGCGGCCGGCCAGCCGCCCCGGCGTCTCGCGCATCACCGTGAAGGCGGCGCGCAGCCGCCCGGCCGCACTCTCGGCCGCCGCGCGGTCCGTGCCTGTCCGCGCCTGCCAGAACGCCTCCATGAGCGGGCGCAGGTAAGCCGACTCCTCGCCGCCGAGGACGGAGGAGGCCTCGTTCCCGGCCAGCGCGCGCAGCGCGTCCGCGTCCTCGGCGTCCCCGCCCGCGAGGTCCTCGATCGCGGCCCGCCAGGACTCCTGGGGGCGGTAGTCCCGCGGGTTCCAGGCGTAGTCGGCCGTCGTGAACAGCGGGATGCGGGAGGCTTCGGCCTGGGGCATCGCGTTGGCGAGCAGGGCCGCCGAACCGGTGGCCACCGCAGGGTCGCGCCCCTGGTAGGGGCCGAGGAAGACGCGGTCCTGGGCGTAGTCGTTGACGGGGTAGTTGTCCATGGTGACGAGCCGGTGGCTGCCGAACACCGCCCGGGTGCGGGCCAGTTCGCCGCCGGTGATGGTCTTCGGCACGACCCCGATGCCCGTCCAGGCGATCTCGACGCCCTTGTCCAGGGCGGCCGCCAGCTTCCGGCGGTAGTCGGTCGAACCGTCCTCGTAGTACTCCGTCGGCATCAGGGACAGCGCGGCCACCTCCGGGTGGCGGGCGGCGAGATGCCGGGCCACGGCGTTCGCCACCCGTGCCTGTGCCTTCGCCGCCGCGCCGGGGCCGGAGCCGAACGCGTCCGCGTCCGCCCCGCAGTGCCACTCGGTGTAGCTGACGTCCTGGAACTGGAGCTGGAAGGACCGGAATCCGAGCGCCCACATGGCGTCGAGCTTGCGCGTCAGGGCCTTGACGTCGGCGTCCGAGGAGAAGCACATCGCCTGCCCCGGGGCCACCGCCCAGGTCAGCGTGACGTGGTTGCGGCGCGCCCGCTCCGCCAGGTCCCGGAAGCGGGCGCGCTCCCCGGCCGGGTACGGCTCACGCCAGCGCGCCTGCCGGAAGAGGTCGTCGCCGGGCGCGTACACGTAGCGGTTCTGCTTGGTCCTGCCCATGAAGTCGAGCTGCGCGAGCCGCTGTTCGGGGGTCCACGGGCTGCCGTAGAACCCCTCGGTGACGCCCCGCACGGCGGTGCCGGGCCAGTCGCGGACGACGGCACCGGCGATCCGGCGGTCGGCGCCCAGGAGTTGACCGAGGCTCTGCACCCCGTGGAACAGGCCGTCCTCGCCGACTCCCGCGAGCGCGACCGTGTCCCGGCCGTCCACGCGGCCGACGGCCAGCCGGTAGCCGCCGGAGGGCAGATCGGCCCGGGGCGCGGCGCCGAGCGCCGTGAGCGCCCGCTCCAGGGAGCCGGATGTGGCGGGCGGGACGCCGAAGGTCCCGGCGCCCCGCCCGCCGGTGTCCGCGGTGTCCGTCCCCAGCCGCACCACCAGCGCGTGCGCCGGGAGCGCGTCACCGTCACGCGCGGTTGTGATCGTGCGCGCGCCGGCCTGTCGCAGCAACGCGCGCAGCGCTTCGAGGGCGTACGGGTCGAGATCGCTGTCCGGGGCGTACGCGTCGACGCTCACGCCGGGGGCGTGCGGGGCCAGGGGGACGCCCGGGGCGTACGAACCCGCCGGACGCGAGCCGCCGGAGGTGTCCGCCGCGGGGGTGACCAGGACGACCTCGTCCGTGACGGTGACCGGGGTGCCGTTCGCGCGCAGCGACTGAGGGCGCGGCCAGACGGCGGGCGCGGTGCTCCCGGCGGCCTGGTCGCCTCCGGCGGGTTCGCGGTCGTCCGCGGAGGCCGCCGGGCCGTGGGGCGCCGCGAGAGCCGCGGGGGCCGTCACGAACGTGCTCGCGACCACGGCGAACGCCAGTGCGGTCGCTCCTTTTCCACGCCCGAGTCGCACGGTTCCCCCTCGTAGCCCGCCATCCCGGCTGCGGCTTCGGTGTGCCGTCGAGCCCACCATTCGGGTGGTGAGGGTGTCAACGAGAGTGGCCGAAGTGCCGGGATTACCCCAGCCTGGAGGCGCGGTCCGGCCCCGCGGGACGGCGACGGAGTGTGACCAGGACCACGTTGTCCGTCCGTGAGCGTCTGCCGTCGCGCCCACGGGGTAGGGCTGCGATGACCGCCCGGGGCATCCGTTTCCGGCACGAACCGCCGGAATGCCCCCGGTCGCCGTATCCGACCTCGACAAGGAGGCCCCCGTGGCCGCATCGGCACACCTGCTCCTCACGGCCCTGTCCGAACGCGCGGCTCACTCGTCCGTCCCCGGCCCCCGCGCCGGCCGGGCGTCCGCCGAGCCCGAGGACGCCCACCTGAGCCCGCTCGGCTCGGAGAGCGCCTGCACGGCGGCACCGCTGACCAGCGAACCCCCGCTGCCCGACGCCGAGCCGCTGACCAGTGAGCCGCCGCTCGCGGACACCGCGCATCTGACGAGCGAGCCCACCTCGGCCGGCGCCGCGTCGGGGGTCTGATGCCACCCACCGGGCCCGCCGACCCGCCGCGGACGGCCTCGGAGCCGGCGCCGCGGACGCCCCTGTCCCAGCTCGCCGAACTGCACGGTGTCGCCCCCGAGTACAGCCCGTCCCCCGGCCGCACGATCGCGGCGCCCGACACGGCGCTCGTCGCGATCCTGGCCGCCCTCGGCGTCGACGCGAGCACCCCGGAGGCCGTCCGGGCCGCCCTCGCGCTGCACGAGGCCGGGACGGCGCGGCGGCTGCTGCCGCCGACCCTGGTGTGCTGGGGCGGACTCGTCCCCGCCGAGATCGCCGCGCTGCCGGACGGCACCCGCCTGAGCGTGACCACCGAACAGGGCGAGTCCCGGGCGTCCGCCGAGAACCTTCCGCCGGGTGTCCACACGCTGCACGCCAGTGCCCCCGACGGCCGCGCCGCCGACGCCCACCTCGTCGTCGCCCCCACCCGGCTGCCCGCGCCGCCCGGACGCGCCTACGGCCTGCTCGTCCAGCTCTACTCCCTGCTCTCCCGCCACTCCTGGGGCATGGGCGACCTCGGCGACCTCGCCGAACTGACCGCCTGGGCGGGACGGGCGCTCGGCGCCGGATTCGTCCAGGTCAACCCGCTGCACGCGGCCGTGCCCGGCGACCCCACCGACCCCTCCCCGTACCGGCCCTCCTCCCGCCGCTTCCCCGACCCGGTGCACCTGCGCGTCGAGGACATCCCCGAGTACCCCTACGCCGAGGACCAGGACCGGCTGCGCACCCTGCGCGAGCGCGCAGAACGGCTGCGCGACTCCGTTCTGCGCAAGGGCGCGCTCATCGACCGCGACGCCGTGTGGGAGCTCAAGCGCGAGGCCCTCGCGGCGGTGCGCGCCGTCCCGCTCGGGCCCGGACGGCAGGCCGCGTACGCCGATTTCCTCGCCGAGGAGGGCCGCGCGCTGGAGGACCACGCCACCTGGTGCGCGCTCGCCGAGGTGCACGGCTCCGACTGGCGGAACTGGCCCGCGGCCCTGCGCGACCCCCGCTCGTCCGCGACCGCCCGAGCCCGGGCCGAACTGATGGACCGCGTCGACTTCCACAGCCGGCTCGCCTGGCTCACCGAGGCCCAGCTCGCCCGCGCCCAGCGCTCCGCGCGCGACGCGGGCATGGCCGTCGGTCTCGTGCACGACCTCGCCGTCGGCGTCCACCCCGACGGAGCCGACGCCTGGGCCCAGCAGGAGTACTTCGCCGCCGGCATGTCCGTCGGCGCGCCCCCCGACGCCTTCAACGCCCGCGGCCAGGACTGGGGCCTGCCGCCCTGGCGGCCCGACCGGCTCGCCGCCTCCGGCTACGCCCCCTACCGCCGGCTGCTGCGCGCGCTCCTGCGGCACGCGGGCGCCCTGCGCATCGACCACGTCATGGGCCTGTTCCGGCTCTGGTGGATCCCCGAGGGGCAGCCCCCCACCGAGGGCACGTACGTCCGCTACGACGCCGAGGCGATGCTCGCGATCCTCGTCCTGGAGGCCTCGCGGGCCGGAGCGCTGGTCATCGGCGAGGACCTCGGCACCGTCGAACCCGGGGTGCGCGAGAAGCTCCAGGAACGCGGAGTGCTCGGCACCTCCGTGCTGTGGTTCGAACGCGACTGGGACGGGGACGGCCTGCCCCTGCCGCCCGAGGCCTGGCGCACCGACTGCCTGGCCACCGCCACCACCCACGACCTGCCGTCCACCGCGGCCCGGTTCACCGGCGAGCACGTCGAACTCCGCGACCGGCTCGGACTGTTGACCGGTTCGCTCGACGAGGAACGGGCGGCCGCCGCCGCGGACGTCCGGGAGTGGCTGGCCCTGCTCTCCCGGCTCGGGCTGCTGCGCGGTCCGAGCGGCGGGGCGCCCGCCTCGGTGGAGGAGGCCGAGATCCAGGCCGTGCACCGCTTCCTGCTGCGCACCCCGGCCCGGCTGATCGGCGTCTGGCTCCCGGACGCCGTCGGCGACCGCCGCCCGCAGAACCTTCCGGGCACCTGGGACGAGTACCCCAACTGGCGGCTGCCCGTCGCCGACGCCGAGGGCCGCCCGGTGACCCTGGAGGAACTGGCCGCCTCGCCCAGGCTGCACGCCCTCATCGACGTCGTACGGGCCGAGAGCGACCGCACGGGCGGGTCCGGGAGCCCTCCGGAGCGGCCGCCCCGCGCCCCGTGACCTCCGTACGGCACCCCGGGCGCGCGGCCCGGTCGGGTGTTCGCTACGTTTGCACCGTGGACAAGAAGAACGCCCTGCGCGCCGGTGCCCTGGCGGCCGGCACGACGCTGATGATGCTGCTCATGTCGTCCCCCGCGCTCGCGCTGACCCGCGACGACGGCGACGACCCCGGCTCCGGCCTGAGCGTGATCGAGACGCTCGGCCTCTACGTCGCGCTGCCGCTCGTGCTGTTCGGGGGCATCACCGCCCTCGTGATGGTCCTGGACAAGTCCCACAAGCAGCCGAAGCAGGGCTGAACCCCGCCCACCGACTCCGTGTCGAGGGAGTCCGCGCACCCACCGGTGCGCGGACTCCCTCGACGCGTTTCCCGGCCGCTCCGCCGCGCCGCCTCAGGGCCGCCGCACCTCGTACAGGAAGCAGCCGTACTCCACCGCCCGTACGTGGACCAGCGCCACCTCCGGGTCCGCGAACGCCTCCGTGAAGGCCTCGCCGAACGCGGACGGCGTCGCGGCCAGCCGGCCGCCCAGGATGTGTCCCTGGGCCGAATAGCGGCGGACCACGCGGTGGGCGTTCGTGAAGGGCAGGACGTCCGTGGCCGGGCCCGCGCACTCGTCCGCGTGGACGAAGACCGGGCCCGTCTCCTCGTAGGGACCCGGCTGCGCTCCGGTCCGTGCCGCCCAGCGGCGCAACGGGGCGTAGGAGACCAGGCAGACACGCTCCCCGGGCTCGCTGCGGCGCAGACAGCACCGCAAGGGGGACCCGCCCTCCTCGTCGGTCAGCGGGACGGGCCGGCGGCCCGCGTCGTCGGTGTCGCGGAGCTCCTTCAGGGCGGCCGCGCCGATGGGCTGTGCGGTGTACGTCGTCATACCCCAAGGCTCACGCGCGCGACGGCCCGGCACCGGCGGGAAACGGACATCGCGCTGTGTGCGGGTCCCGTGGAAGGATGGCGCAACCCACACATAACGAGGAGATGACCGCGTGCCTGGCACAAACCTGACCCGCGAAGAGGCGCAGCAGCGGGCGAAGCTGCTCACCGTTGACTCGTACGAGGTCGAACTCGACCTCTCCGGCGCGCAGGAGGGCGGCACCTACCGGTCCGTGACCACGGTGCGCTTCGACTCCGCCGAGACCGGCGCGGAGTCCTTCATCGACCTGGTCGCCCCGGCCGTCCACGAGGTCGCCCTCAACGGCGACCCGCTCGACGCGGCCGAGGTCTTCCAGGACTCGCGGATCGCGCTGCCCGGGCTCCTGGAGGGGCGCAACGTCCTGCGCGTCGTCGCCGACTGCGCCTACACCAACACCGGTGAGGGCCTGCACCGGTTCGTCGACCCCGTCGACCAGCAGGCCTACCTCTACACCCAGTTCGAGGTGCCGGACGCCCGCCGCGTCTTCGCGTCCTTCGAGCAGCCCGACCTCAAGGCCACCTTCCAGTTCACCGTGAAGGCGCCGACCGGCTGGACGGTCATCTCCAACTCGCCGACCCCGGAGCCCAAGGACGACGTCTGGGTCTTCGAGCCCACGCCGCGGATCTCGACGTACATCACCGCGCTCATCGTCGGCCCGTACCACTCCGTGCACAGCGTGTACGAGAAGGACGGGCAGACCGTTCCGCTCGGCATCTACTGCCGCCCCTCGCTCGCCGAGTTCCTCGACTCGGACGCGATCTTCGAGGTCACCCGGCAGGGCTTCGACTGGTTCCAGGAGAAGTTCGACTACGCGTACCCCTTCACGAAGTACGACCAGCTCTTCGTGCCCGAGTTCAACGCGGGCGCCATGGAGAACGCGGGCGCGGTCACCATCCGCGACCAGTACGTCTTCCGCTCCAAGGTCACCGACGCCGCGTACGAGCTGCGCGCCGAGACGATCCTGCACGAGCTGGCCCACATGTGGTTCGGCGACCTCGTGACCATGGAGTGGTGGAACGACCTGTGGCTGAACGAGTCGTTCGCCACCTACACCTCCATCGCCTGTCAGGCCTACCACCCCGACAGCCGCTGGCCGCACTCCTGGACCACCTTCGCCAACTCCATGAAGACGTGGGCGTACCGGCAGGACCAGCTCCCCTCCACCCACCCGATCATGGCCGAGATCCGCGACCTCGACGACGTGCTCGTCAACTTCGACGGCATCACGTACGCCAAGGGCGCCTCCGTCCTCAAGCAGCTCGTCGCCTACGTCGGCATGGACGAGTTCTTCCGCGGCGTCCAGGCCTACTTCAAGGCCCACGCCTTCGGGAACACGCGCCTGTCCGACCTGCTCGGCGCCCTGGAGGAGACCTCCGGACGCGACCTCGGCACCTGGTCGCAGAAGTGGCTCCAGACCGCCGGCATCAACATCCTGCGCCCGGAGATCGAGACCGACGCCCAGGGCGTCGTGACCGCGTTCGCCATCCGCCAGGAGGCGCCCGCGCTGCCCGCCGGCGCCCAGGGCGAGCCCACGCTGCGCCCGCACCGCATCGCGGTCGGCCTCTACGAGCTCGACGGCGCCAGCGGCAAGCTGGTGCGCGACGAGCGCATCGAGCTGGACGTCGACGGCGAGCTGACCGCCGTCCCGCACCTGCTCGGCAAGCGCCGCCCCGACGTGATCCTGCTCAACGACGACGACCTGTCGTACGCCAAGGTCCGCCTCGACGAGGACTCCCTGGCGTTCGTCACCGAGCACCTCGGCGACTTCGAGTCCTCCCTGCCGCGCGCCCTGTGCTGGGCCTCGGCCTGGGACATGACCCGCGACGCCGAACTCGCCACCCGCGACTACCTGGCCCTGGTGCTGTCCGGCATCGGCAAGGAGTCCGACATCGGTGTCGTGCAGTCGCTGCACCGCCAGGTGAAGCTCGCGATCGAGCTGTACGCCGACCCGGCGGCCCGCGAGGCGCTGCTGACCCGCTGGACCGACGCCACGCTCGCCCACCTGCGCGCGGCCGAGGCCGGCGGCGACCACCAGCTCGCCTGGGCGCGCGCCTTCGCCGCGACCGCGCGCACCCCGGAGCAGCTCGACCTCCTGGAGGCGCTGCTCGAAGGCCGCGAGACCGTCGAGGGCCTCGCCGTCGACACCGAGCTGCGCTGGGCGTTCGTCCAGCGGCTCGCGGCCGTCGGACGCTTCGACGAGGCGGAGATCGCCGCCGAGTACGAGCGCGACAAGACCGCCGCGGGCGAGCGGCACGCGGCCACCGCCCGCGCCGCCCGGCCCACCGCGGAGGCGAAGGCCGAGGCCTGGGCCTCCGTCGTCGAGTCCGACAAGCTCCCGAACGCCGTGCAGGAAGCGGTCATCGGCGGCTTCGTGCAGAGCGACCAGCGTGAGCTGCTCGCCCCGTACACGGACAAGTACTTCGCCGTGGTCAAGGAGATCTGGGACGCGCGCTCGCACGAGATCGCCCAGCAGATCGCGACCGGTCTCTACCCGGGCATCCACATCGCCGAGGAGACCCTCGCCAGGACGGACGCGTGGCTGGCCTCGGCCGAGCCCAACGCCGCCCTGCGGCGCCTCGTCTCGGAGTCCCGCTCGGGCGTCGAGCGCGCCCTGAAGGCGCAGGCGGCGGACGCGCGCGCGGCCACCGCCTAGCGACGCGGCGGGAACGAACGCGGCAGGACCGAGGAACCCCGAGGGGGCGGGCACCGGACGGTGCCCGCCCCCTCGGGCGTGTGCCGGACGCGGGTGTCAGCCCTCGTTGAGCTCGGCCGCCACCAGCTCCGCGATCTGCACCGCGTTCAGCGCGGCGCCCTTGCGGAGGTTGTCGTTGGAGATGAACAGCGCGAGGCCGTGCTCGACGGTCTCGTCCGGCCGGATGCGGCCGACGTACGAGGCGTCCTTGCCGGCGGCCTGGAGCGGGGTCGGGATGTCCGAGAGGGCGACACCAGGGGCGCCGCCGAGGAGCTCGGTGGCGCGCTCGGCGGAGATCGGGCGGTCGAAGCGGGCGTTCACCTGGAGGGAGTGGCCGGAGAACACCGGGACGCGGACGCAGGTGCCGGAGACCTTGAGGGCGGGGATCTCCAGGATCTTGCGCGACTCGTGGCGCAGCTTCTGCTCCTCGTCCGTCTCGTTCAGACCGTCGTCGACGATCGAACCCGCGAGGGGGAGCACGTTGAAGGCGATGGGGCGCTTGTAGACCTGCGGCTCGGGGAAGTCGACCGCCTCGCCGTCGTGGGTCAGCCCGTCGGCCTCGCCGACGACCTTCAGCGCCTGGCCGTGCAGCTCCGCCACACCGGCGACACCCGAACCGGACACCGCCTGGTAGGTGGCGACGACGAGCGCCCGCAGGCCCGCCTCCTCGTGCAGCGGCTTCAGGACCGGCATCGCGGCCATCGTCGTGCAGTTCGGGTTGGCGATGATGCCCTTGGGACGGTCGGCGATCGCGTGCGGGTTCACCTCGGAGACGACGAGGGGTACCTCGGGGTCCTTGCGCCAGGCCGAGGAGTTGTCGATCACGACGGCGCCCTGGGAGGCGACCTTCTCGGCCAGCGCCTTGGACGTGGCCCCGCCCGCCGAGAACAGCACGATGTCCAGGCCCGAGTAGTCCGCCGTGGAAGCGTCCTCCACCGTGACTCCGTCGACGACCGTCCCGGCCGAACGGGCCGAGGCGAACAGACGCAGCTCCTCGACCGGGAAGTCCCGCTCGACGAGGATCTTGCGCATGGCTGTGCCGACCATACCGGTGGCTCCGACGATTCCGACCCTCACGGCGACTCCCTTGACGTGCGTTCTTCGTGGTCCAGCGCTTCCATGATGCGTCTCACCCGGGCCCGCGTGTCCAATCCTTTCGTCGCGCGGCTCACAGCGTGGGACGCGGAACCGCGCGCGGGAGCCCGATCCTGCGGCGGCCGGGCGTCCGGATACGAAGAAATCGCCCGGCGACACGGGGGGACCGCAAGCCGTACGGTGCGTCCCGTTCATGATCCGGGGCCCGGTGTGACGTACGACTCGATCGGAGCCGAACGTTTTCACCCGCGCCGGCGTCGTAGAGGGGGACGCGGGGAGGGGAGAGGTGGCTGTGCTGCGCAGAAAGCCACGCCGGGCGTCGGGGGCGGACGACCCCCTGGACGCGACGCAGGAACGCCGGGTGCGGGCGGTGCTCGCGCTCGGCGGCGTGCCGCAGGCGGACCTGCCGGACGGGGTACAGCAGGTCCGGCTGCGGCTGCTGGAGCGGGCCGCCAAGGGGGACGAGGCGCCGCGCGACGTGTCGGCCTGGGCGGCGGTCGTCGCCTCGAACCTCGCGATGGACTGGCACCGGGCCAAGCGCCGGCAGGAGCGGCTGGGTGAGCGCCTCGCCTCGCTGCGCCAGTTGGAGCAGCCCTCCGACGAGGAGTCCAGCGTGCTCTCGCTGGCCGTCGCCCAGGGCCTGGACGAACTGCCCGACGCCCAGCGCCAGGTCCTCGTCCTGCGGTTCTACGCGGACCTGCCGGTGCGGGACATCGCCGACGAGCTCGGCATACCCGAGGGCACGGTCAAGAGCAGGCTGCACACGGCGGTCCGCGCGCTGCGCGCCCGCCTGCACGAGGACGAGGTGGTGTGACGTGGCCGAGTACGAAGGTGTGGACGCGCTGATGGCCGCGATCACGGACGCCGAACTGCCCGAGGAGGCGCGCGACGACGTCGTGTTCATGGCCGAGCACCGCTCGGCCACCGAGGACGTGGACCTGCTCCGGGAGCAGCTCGTCGTCATCGGTGACGCGCTGGCGGACGCCGGGCGGCCCGCCGGAGCGGGAAGGGACTCCCGGAAGCCGGGGAGGTCCGGGAGGTCCGGGAGGCCCCGCGGGGCCGACGGACCCCGGGCCGCCGGGGGCGGGCGGCCCGGGGGATCCCCGAAGAAGCGGCGCCTGCCTTCGCGGGCCCTCGTCATCGGCACGCTGGTGACGGCCGCGGTGGCCACGCTGGTGGTCGGGATGGGCTGGCTGGCCGCGACAGGCGGGTCGGACGTCACGAGCGGCGACTCGGCCAACTCCGACGCCAAGGTGCAGGACAGCGGCGGCTCGGGCTCGCTCAGCGCCCCCGGCTACATCGCCTGCTCCCGGCTCATCGTGGAGGGCACGGTCACCAAGGTGGCCGCGGTCCCCGGCACCGCTCAGGACCGGATCACCCTGGACGTCTTCCACTACTACAAGCCGGCCACGGGCGAGAAGAAGGTCACCTTCCTCATGGACCAGGACGTCGACCCGCGGCTGCACCGGGGCGACGAGGTGCTCGTCGCCATCCAGCGGCGCGCCTCGACACCCGACATCTGGACCACGGGGGAGCAGCAGATCGCCCGCGACCGCTCCTGGATCGTCAAGGCGCTGCCCGAGTCCCGGGGCATGAGGTGCGAGCAGTGACACGCGGTACGGGCGGGGCCGGCGGCTGAGGGGCCCGGCCGCCGCGGGCGGGGGGCTCGGGGCACACGAAAGGGCGGGCGTCCGTGGCCGGACGCCCGCCCCGAGGTCCCGGACCGCTCGCGCGGCCGGGGATCACACCGTTACGGCGTGACCTTCTCGATCTTCACGCTGCCGAGGCCGGCGACTGTGCCGCGCGCGTTCACGAGCTGGACCTGACCGAAGAACTCGCGTCCCTCGGGTGCCGCCGCGGCGGCGGTGACCGAGCCGGACACCGTGGCCGAGGCGCCGGTGGCGAGCTTCACCGGGGTGGAGTCGTCGACCGAGACTGTGCCGAGCGCGCTGGAGAAGAACACGTCCCGGTAGTCGTAGGCCGTCGAACCCGACGGGACCGCGTAGCCCGCGACCTCGATGGTGTACGTCCCGGCCGCGGGGTTGGCGATGGAGACGGCTTCCTCCGAGTCACCGTCCGCGGACTGCCCGACGACGGTCCCGGCGGCGTTCTTCACCGTCAGGTCGAGGTCGGCGGCGTTGTCCGAGACGTTGCCGATGACCACGTCCAGCGACGCGGCGCCCGCGGGCACCTCCACCGTGGTGGTCTGCGTGACGCCCTCGGTGATGGTCGGCCGCGCGTTCTTGGAGGAGCCGAGCGGACCGCCCTTCAGCTTGCCGTCGAGCGCGGCGAAGTTGTTCGTCACCTTCCAGGAGGCGGTGGCCGGGGTGCCGACCTTGGCCTCGGGGACGGTCACGACGGCCGGGTCGAACGCCGCGCCGAGCACGGCGACATCCAGCTTGTAGGGGTTGTCGAGCAGCGGCGAGGTGCGGCGCGCCTCGACCTCGATCTCCCAGACGCCGGGCTGCGGGTCGGCGTACGAACGCACGTCGGGCTTGCAGCCGTTGCCGTCGAGGTAGTTGTTGTAGCAGTACGGGGTGCTGGTGTTGTCGACCGGGACGCCGTACGGGTGGATCGCGATGAACCGGGTCTGGCTCTTGTCCTTGAGCCCGCCGATCGCGACCTCCAGGGACGTCGCGCCCTCGGGGACCGTCACGAAGTACGAGGTGGTGCTGTTGCGCTGCACCGAACTCGACTTGCTGTAGGTGTACTTGAGCGGCGACGAGACCACGACGGTCGACAGGATCTGCTTGTCGACGCCCTCGGTGCGCGGGTCGTCGACCTCGAGGATCGCGCTCTTGAGCCCGGCCGACTCCGGCGCGGCCTGCACCTTGACGGTGACCGGCTGGTTCAGCGGGAGGTTCACCTCGTCCTTGCCGAGGATCCGGAAGGTGTCTCCGGCGTTGTTCTCGAAGGACAGCTCGTGGCGGACCGGCCGGTCCGCGCCCGAGGTGCGCGTGATGGTGACGTCGTACGTCTTGCGCTGCCCGGCCTTGAGGCCGCCCTCGCGGTCGTACAGGCCGGTGCCGAAGCCCGGGGTCTTCAGCGCGTAGTCGATCGCGGTGTCGACCGGTGCCTTGACCGTGTAGTCGTGGGCGGTGGCGCCGTCCTTGATGGAGTCCCAGGCGTCGTTGATGTCGATCAGGCCCGCGCCCTCCGCGTACGCCTGAACGCCCTTGATGTGGTCGGCGGTCGACGTCAGCGCGGTGCGCAGGGTGGCCGGGGTGAGGCTGATGCCCTTCTGCTTCGCCGCGCTCAGCAGCAGCGCCGAGGCGCCCGCGGCCTGCGGGGAGGCCATCGAGGTGCCCTGGAGCATCGAGTAGCCGGCCGGAAGGGTGTAGCCCGCCTCGGCGACCGGGGAGCCCGGCAGCCAGGTCTGGGTGGAGTTGATGGAGGCGCCGGGCGCGCTCAGCGTCGGCGTGAAGCCGCCGTCCTCACGCGGGCCGCGCGAGGAGAAGGGCAGCATCGCGTACTTCTTCTCCACCTGCGAGCCGTAGTTGGCGGCCCAGGTCTCCTTGGAGATGGTCGCGCCGACCGAGATGACCTTGTCGGCCAGGCCCGGGTCGCCGATGGTGTTCGCGCCGGGGCCGGAGTTGCCCGCGGAGATCACGAGCTGGACGCCGTAGGTGTCGATGAGACGCGTGTAGAGCTCGGAGCGCGCGTTGTTGCCGTCGTTGAGCGCGGGCAGACCGCCGATGGACATGTTGACGATGTCCACACCGCGGTTGGCGACGAGGTCGATCATGCCCTCGGTGAGCGCCACGTTGGTGCAGCCGCCGGTCCAGGTGCAGGCGCGCGAGGAGACGATCTTCGCGCCGGGCGCGGCGCCGTTCATCTTGCCGCCGAACAGGCCGTTGGCGGAGGTGATGCCCGCGACGTGCGTACCGTGCTCGGACTCGATGACGCCGATGTTGACGAAGTCGGCCTTCTTGCCGACCCAGGTCCCGCCGTACGGGTCCATGGGGACGTCCTTGCGGATCTCCACGACGAACGGCTGCCGCTCGACGACGTCCGTCGCCGGGTTGTCGGTGCCGAAGTAGCCGATCTGGAAGCCGTCCTTGTACGGCTTCATCGGCGTGTCGTCGGTGAAGTCGCCGTTGTTGTTCAGGTCGACGGTGACCGTGCCGGCCGTCGGGTCGTAGAGCACGCCCCACACGTCGGTGGTGTCACCGTCGCGGTTCGCGTCGCCCGCGGCGTCGCCGCCCGCCGTCGCCGACTCCCGGAACGTGCTGATCTCGTACGAACCCGCGGGGGCCGTCCACGTCCTGCCGCTGTACGTGAAGGTGGGCCCGGCCACGGGGGTGACCATCGGGCGCCAGGTCGCGTCGCTGTCGAGGATCGGGTCGGTCGAGGTGACCCAGTCGACGATCTTGCGCTCTCCGGTGGTGGTCTTCTGCAGGGCGGGGTGGCCCAGGTCGACGCCGGAGTCGAGGATGCCGATGGTGATGCCCCGGCCGTCCGCCTTCGGGTGGTCCTTGACGAAGTCGACCGCACCCGTCTCGAAGGAGGGGTTGTACGGGTTCTCGGCGGGGGTGTTCTTGCCGGGACCGGAGTAGGTGGCGGCCGTCGGGGTGTTGCTGCCGTGCTTGGCCGTGTCGGCGCTCGGGGTGGGGTCGTCCAGCGCGATCTCCTGGCGCAGATCGATCCCGTGCACCGAGGACAGCTTCGCGGCGGCGGCGATGGCCGAGTCCGCCCTGCTCGTCGGGACGGTGGCGCGGACGTAGCCCAGCTTGTCGTAACTGCGGCCGACCGAACCGCCCTTGACGGCGTCCAGCTCCTTGGCGACCTGCTCGGTCTGGCCGGGAGCCGTCGCGATCATCATCGTGACGTTCTTGTCGCCGTTGGCCTTGGCCTCGGCGAGGAGGTCGGCGTCGTTCGAACCGAGTTTGGCGGCGGCGGACTTGGTGCCGGGATCGGCCGTGGGTGCGCCCGCGTCCGCGGAGAAGGCCATGGGTATCGGCCCGGCCGCGGAGAGCGCGGCCACCAGGCCCGCTGCCATGGCCAGACGGGCCACGCGTCTCGCGCCCGATATAGGTGCGCGCTGAGGGTCGGAGATCATCTGCATCCCTTGTAGGTAAAGGAACGAGCGTGGAACGGCCGGTTCCGGCGGTTCTTGTGGCACCGGTCGCATCAGTCCGGAATGTGGACCCGGATGACCGCTCAGCTTTGCTCAAGGGGCAGTTGTTTGGGGAGAGTTGACCAAGCAAGGATGGACGCATGGCGTACTTCCGCCATGCGTCATGCCGTCGATGACGGGCTATGGGGGGATATCCCGGACGGCTCGGATGTCTCTCTTTGTCGATTCAGCTCTCTTTTGTGCGCGCGTAGTGGCGGGACGCCTTCGCGCGGTTACCGCAGGCCGCCATCGAGCACCAGCGGCGGGTGCCGTTGCGTGAGGTGTCGAAGAAGTGCAGGACGCAGGCCTCGTGGGCGCAGCGGCGGATGCGGTCCGGGGCGGCCCGGAGCAGTTCCAGGTAGTCGCGCGCGGCGAGCCAGGCCGGGCCCCAGGAGGGGTCGTCGAACTCCGGTGTCCCGCCCGGTCCCCGGTCGGTCAGGGTCAGCCGGACGCGTCCGTGTCCGAGGACGGCGTCGACACGCGCGGCGGCCTCGGCCGGGAAAGGGGAGCCCTCCTCGCCGGTCTGCCCGCGGGGGGTGTCGACGGCGGCGCGCAGGGCGTCGCGCGCTTCGAGCGTGTGCCGCAGGACGGTGTCGTCGGCCGGGAAGTCGAGCCCGTTGCCCGCCAGCCAGACGGCGAGGCCCCCGGTGTCGGTCAGCAGGTCGCGCACCTCGCCCTCGTGGACCCAGCGGGTGTTGAGCAGGTCGAGCGAGACGGGCTCGCCGGTGAGGGGGCGGGGGTCGGGGCTGGTGGACATGGGGTCTCCCTTCAGGGCTAACCACTCAAGGGTAGGTCACCGGTTGACGCTCTCATTTCTAACCTCTAATGTCGATGACAAGGGTTAGCCTCTCGGTGAGGCGGCCACGGCAGAAAGGCACTGTCATGACGCTGAGCACCGGCCACGTCGGCCTGAACGTCACGGACCTCGACCGCTCGCTCGCCTTCTACCGCGACGTCCTCGGCTTCGGGGTGCTCGGCCAGGGCGAGGCCGGCGACGAGGGGGAGCGGCGGTACGCGTTCCTCGGGTCCCCCTCCGGCGACGGCCGCCCCGCGCTCACGCTCTGGCAGCAGGCGCGCGGCGCCCACGACACGGGCCTGGCGGGCCTGCACCACCTCGCCCTCGAAGCCGACTCCGTCGAGCGGGTCAGGCGGTACGAGACGGCCCTGCGCGACCACGGCGTCACGTTCGCCTACGAGGGCCTGGTCGCCCACCGGGAGGGCGCGGCCTCGGGCGGCATCTTCTTCCACGACCCGGACGGCACCCGCCTGGAGATCTTCGCGGCGACCGGCGCCGAGGAGGCACCGGCGCCGAACGCGTCCGCGCCGACCTGCGGTTTCTTCTAGCACCTGGAGTCGTCATGACGTATCACTCCGGCTCGCGCGCCATCCAGGACCGGGTCGGCGTCCGGGACCTCGCCGATCACGTGGGCCGGGCCGTCGGCCAGGGCATCCGGCCCGTGGCGGCCGCGTTCCTGGAACTCCAGCCCATGCTGGTCGTCGGCGCGGCCGCCCCGGAGAGCGGCACGCCGACGGAGGGAGGGGCCGCCCCTGCGGGAGGCGGCGTGTGGGCCTCGCTGCTCACCGGACGGCCGGGATTCGTGCGGGCCACCGGGCCCCGGCAGATCTCGGTCGTGGGCGGCCTCCCGGCCGGCGACCCGCTCACCGGCGCGCTCGCCACCCCGGGCACCGCCGTCGGCACCATCGCACTCGACCCGCGCACCCGTCGCCGTATGCGCCTCAACGGCCGGGTCCGGCCCACCCCGCGCGGCTTCGCCGTCGAGGCCGACCAGGTCTTCGCCAACTGCCCCAAGTACCTCCAGCAGCGGCAGACCTACGAGACGGTGACCGGCCGGGAGCCGGGCGCTCCCCGGCACGGCAGGGAACTCACCCCCGCCCAGCGGGAGTTCGTCGAGACCGCCGACACCTTCTTCCTCGCCACGGTCCACCCGCACGGCGCCGACGCCAGCCACCGCGGCGGCAACCCCGGCTTCGTGCGCGTCGACGCGCCCGGCGAACTGAGCTGGCCCGACTACCCCGGGAACTCCATGTTCCTGACCCTCGGCAACCTCACCGCCGACCCGCGCGCCGGTCTGCTCTTCCTGGACTGGACCTCGGGATCGCTGCTCCAGCTCACCGGCACGGCCCGTACCGAGTTCACCCCCGACGGCGGGAGGACCGTCCGCTTCACCCTCGCCGAGGCCGTCGAGACGCCCGCTGCCAGCCCGCTGCGCTGGTCCGCTCCCGCCTACTCCCCGGCGAATCCATGAACGCGCGGGCGAATCCGTGAACGGCCGGGCGCGACCGCGAACGCCCCCGCGGCGCACCCGGATTCACCTCCCCTACCCCGCAAAGTGAACACGGAGTGACCGTCCACCGGCCGTTCGGACAGGACTCCATGGACGTCCAGGGTGCGCGGAGATCGACGTACGGTGATCGGCGTCGCCCGTTGCCGCCCAGTTAACGCGCAGGTCATCCCCAGTGCCAACGATCCAGTACGAGCGGGGAGTTCGCCAGTCGAGCCCCCCGCGGCCACTGCCGACGCGTTCGCACTCGGGGAGACCGCGCCATGCCGCGCATACGCTCTGTCGCCACCGTACCCGCCCTCAACCGCCGCACCCTGCTGGCCGCCACCGGAGCCGTGTCCCTCTCCGCGGGGATCGGTCTGGCCCTGCGCCCGCAGTCCCCGGCGCACGCGTCGACGGCCGCCCAGGCGCCCGTCGCCGACTCCGTCGCCCACGCCGAGGGACGGATGGCCACCACCGGCCCGAAGGCTCCGGCCGCGCTCGTCCCGTACACCCGGGGCACGACCCTGGGCTCCGTCGCCACCCCGCGCTCCGGTTCGACCGGCTACCGCAGGCTCGGCGACGGCGCCGGCTGGAAGCGCGTCGTGCGCGACGAACTGGCCGCGCCCAAGACGGGCCGTGCCGACCGGCGCACCGCGCTCGCCGCGTTCGTGCAGCTCACCGACCTGCACCTGATCGACTCCCAGCACCCGCTGCGCCTGGAGTACCTGCGCTCCCAGAGCAAGAGCGCCTGGCGCCCGCAGGAGGCGCTGACCGTCGCGGGCGCCGTCTCCCTGATCGAGCGGGTCAACTCGCTGCACGGAGCCCCCGCCACCGGGGCTCCGCTGCACTTCGTCATGACCACCGGGGACAACACCGACAACAACTCCAAGACGGAGCTGGAGTGGTTCCTGAAGGTCATGAGCGGCGGCCGCATCACCCCCAACAGCGGTGACCCGCGGCACTACGAGGGTGTCCAGGCCAGCAACCTGAAGACCTACTGGCAGCCCGACGCCGCCCTGCGCGACGCCGACAAGCAGCTCGGCTTCCCGCGCATCCAGGGCTTCCTGGCCGCGGCCATCCGCGAGGTGCGCAGCCCCGGCCTGAAGCTGCCCTGGTACTCCACCGTCGGCAACCACGACGCCCTCCCGCTCGGCTGCTACGGGTCGCGCGGCGACTCCTACCTCACCGACTTCGCCGTCGGCGGCAAGAAGCTGATGTCGCTGGGCTCGGCGGAGGCCACCACGCTCGCCAAGAGCATCAAGAACGGCAGCAGTCCCAAGGGCGCCGCCTTCCACGACCTGCTCAGGGCGCACGCCCGCGAGATGCGCTCGGTCACGCCCGACGAGAAGCGCGCCCCGTTCACCCCCGCCGAGTACATCAAGGCGCACCTCGACCCGGCGAACACCGGACCGGGCCCGATCGGCCACGGCTACTCCTCCGCGAACCTCTCCGCGGGCACCCAGTACTACACGTTCCGGATCGCCGAGGACGTCATCGGCGTCAGCCTGGACACCACCGACCCGGGCGGCCACTACGAGGGCTCCATCGGCACGGCGCAACTGCGCTGGCTGGAGCGGACACTGCGCGAGAACGCGGACTCGTACGTCATCGTCTTCAGCCACCACACCAGCAAGACGATGCGCAACACCCACGCCGACCCCGCCCACCCGACCGAGCAGCGGCACGGCGGTGACGAGGTAGTCGCCCTGCTCGCCCGCTACAGCAACACGCTGGCCTGGGTGAACGGACACACCCACAAGAACGAGATCATCCCGCACGCCGCCGCCGGCAACCGCTCCTTCTGGGAGATCTGCACCGCCTCCCACGTCGACTTCCCCCAGCTCGCCCGGGTCATCGAGCTGGTGGACAACAAGGACGGCACGCTCTCGCTGTTCACCACGCTCATCGAGTCCGCGGCCCCGCACGCCACGGACTTCTCCGACCTCACCCAGACCGGCCTCGCGGCGCTGTACCGCGAGCTCTCCTTCAACGCCCCCGGCGCCCGCACCGACCTGTCGGGCACCTCACGCGACCGCAACACCGAGCTGATCCTGAAGAAGGGCTGAAAAAGGATCAACCCGCGCCGACCGGGCAACCCGACGGTGTCCCCTCGTGTCCCTCCCCCCGACCGAGTCCCACAGCGAGACGGGGAAGACATGAGGGTTCGTACGGCACTGGTGGGGGCGATCGCCGCGGGGGTCGCGGTGACGCAGGCGGGCATCGCGACGGCGGCGCCCGCGAAGGACGGCCACGCGCCGACACGGCAGGCCATGGAAGCGGCCGTGCACGCCGGTGTCCCGGGGGTGACGGCGAAGGCCGTGGACCGGCACGGCGCCTGGTCGGCCACCGCGGGCGTCGGAGATCTCAGGAGCGGCGCACCGCGGTCCGCGGACGACCGCTACCGCGTCGGCAGCATCACCAAGACGTTCATCTCCACCGTCCTGCTCCAGCTAGAGGCGGAGGGACGGCTGTCCCTGGACGACACCGTGGACACCTGGCTGCCCGGCGTGGTGCGCGGCAACGGCAACGACGGCACCGCGATCACCGTCCGCCAACTCCTCAACCACACCAGCGGGATCTTCAACTACACCGCCGACGACGGCTTCGGCGCCACCTATCTCGCCAGGGACGGATTCCTCCGGCACCGCTACGACACGCTCACCCCCGGACAACTCGTCGCCGTCGCGCTGTCCCACGAGCCGGACTTCGCCCCGGGCGCGTCCTGGAACTACTCCAACACCAACTACGTCCTGGCCGGCATGGTGATCGAGAAGGTCACCGGACGGTCCTACGCCTCGCAGATCCGCGACCGGATCATCAAGCCCCTCAAGCTGCGTGCCACCTCGCTGCCCGGCACCCGCGTCACGCTCCCCTCACCCAGCAGCAGGGCGTACTCCAAACTCGCCGAGACCACGACGGGACCGACCTACGACGTCACCGCTCTGAACCCCTCCTGGGCGTCCTCCGCGGGGGAGATGATCTCCGACAACGCCGACCTGAACCGCTTCTACACCGCGCTCCTGCGCGGCAGGCTCCTGCCGCGCGAGCAGCTCCGGGAGATGCGGACGACGGTCGCCGTCGACGGCGTCCCGGGCATGCGCTACGGCCTGGGCCTCCTGGAGGGGACGCTGAGCTGCGGCGTCCGGGTCTGGGGCCATGACGGAGGCATCCACGGCTCGTCCACCGTCGCCCTCGCCACCGCGGACGGCCGCCATTCCCTCGCCTTCAACTTCAACGGCGACTGGGCGGGCGACAGCCTGGCGGTCGCGGAGGCGGAGTTCTGCGGGACCCCGCCGACCGCGCCGACCGCGACGAACCCGTCCCAGGACCGGTCCGAGCACTCCCGGAGCCTGTCCCGGGGTCTGTCCCAGGCCCTGGGCGACCGGCTCTAGCCGGCGGCTCCGCCCGCTCCGGCGGCGAAGCTCACGTTCGCCGTCTCCACGGTGTCCCCGCGCCGACCGGGCGCGCGCTGCTCCCGCCAGTACAGATTGGTGTGGGCGACGACCTCGGCCGGGGTGGGGGCGCCGTACGCGGTGAGGTCCTCCGTGGTGTGGGCGTCGCCGACCAGCGTGACGTCGTACCCCCGGGTGAAGGCGCTGTGGAGCGTGGAGCGGACGCACATGTCGGTCTGGGCGCCGGTGACCACGACATGACCGACGGCCCGCTCGGCGAGGAGGTCCTCCAGCTCGGTGGCCTCGAAGGAGTCGCCGTACTTCTTGTGGACGACCGGCTCCGCCTCCGCGCGGACCAGCTCCGGCACGTACTGCCAGGAATCGCTGCCGTACTTCATGTGATCGTCGGAGTGCTGCACCCAGATCACCGGCACGGCCTCGGCGCGAGCTCTGGCGACGAGGGTGTCGATGTTCGCGATCACGCCCGCGAGGCCGTGGGCGCCGTCCACCGCTCCGTGCTGCATGTCGATCACCAGCAGCGCCGTGTTCGGGCGGTCGGGCAGGGTCGTCATCGCGCTCTCCTGTCTTCGGTCCGGCTCGTCACGCAGGCGCGTCCGTCCAGGGAAGTCCTGCTCGCACCACAGTAGATCCGGGCACTGACAAAGCCACCGGAAACCGGGAGAGGGCCCGCGAGAACGGCTCACGGGCCCTCTCCCTCCCCTCCGGGCGCGGCCCTGTCCGTCACGACCGGGGCAGCACCACGACATACGCGGCCGGATCCCGGTCGTTCGCCGCCATGAGAGCGGTCCGAACGATCGTGGCCTGCTGCTCCATCGCGTCCCTGAGCCTTCGCGGGGTGATGTGGACGACGGTGACGCCCAGCCGCTCCAGATGCTCGCGCCTGCGGGTCCGCTCGGCGGCCCGGGCGTCGTCCGCGTCCTGGAGCGGGGTCCGGGTGTCCAGCTCGACCGCGACCGCCTGCTCGGGCCAGTACGCGTCGACCGCGCCGAGGCGCGGGCCTCCCGGCAGCCGCAGCTCGACGTTCCAGACCGGGTCGGGCAGCCTGTGTTCGAAGACCATCCGGTACAGCCGGTTCTCCGCGATCGCCCGGCCCTCCGCCACCAGCGAGTCCACGGCGTCCACCACGTGCGGGCGGTCGAGCAGCCGGGCCGCCGTCAGCTCCTCCACGACCGAGCGCGGTTCGCAGTAGCCGCGGCGCACCGCCTCCGTCAGCAGCGCGCGCACGGTCTCCGCGTCGGTCAGCTCCGCGACCGCGTCGGCCAGCGCGCGGGGGACGGCGGAGACCGGCACGCCCGCCACGAACACGGGCGCCGGCAGCACGGTCGTCCGCACGATGCGGACACAGCCGGCCGAGCGCAGCCGGCGGAGCCGGGGGACGAGCACGTCGATCGTGTCGAGGGAGGGCAGCGGCGGGGCGCAGTCGAAGCCGTGCAGGGCCAGGGCCGCCAGGCCGGTGATCAGCGCGTCCGCGGCGGGCCGGGGCGTGCACGGCTCCGGGGAGCCGGGCTGGGCGGGGACGCGGGGCGCCGTACGGGCGGAGGGCGGCCGGGCGGTGTAGAGCAGCGCCGCGTGCAGCCGCTCCTCCGGCGTGGGTGGTCCCGGACGCAGCAGGAAGACGCCGGGAAGGATCCGCTGCCAGGGACCGCCGGGGCGGCACCGCTCGTTGGCGTCCGCGGCCGTCACGCCGTGGTCGCGCAACCGGGCGGAGGTCAGAACCCGCTGCCGTACGCGGGACGTGGAGTGGAGGGCGCGGGGGGAGATGGGGGTGCCGTGACTCATGGTCCGGGGTTTTCCGCCGCCGAGCCGACTTCTAACGGCTGTTACCCGCCCGTCGGCGAATCGGGACAACCGCCCTCGGGTGCACGCGCGTTCGACCGGGTAAAGCCGCTGGTCCGCGTGCGTGTTAATAGGGGTTACGGCTGTGCATACCTGCATTTCGTAACCAATGCGCGGATCGGATGAGTCAACCGAGTCGCGGATCGGATCAGTTCACCGGAGACACACCGGGGCACCCCGTCGGCGGGCCCGGCGGCCCGATCCCGGAGCCCGCACCGGTCTCGGGGCGCCCGGGACGCGGAGGCGGCACCGGTCGCGTCCCCGGTGGCGCGGCGGCCTGGTCCCTGAGGTCGGCTCCGGTCGCGCGCGGCCGGCTGGTCGCGGCGGCCTGCCCTCGGGGCCGGCACCGGTCGCGTCGCGTCGGCGGGCGCGAGTGGCCCGGTCCAGGAGGCGGCGGCGGTCGGCCCGGTCCGGCCGAGGAGGGCACCGGCGCCCCAGGCGTCCGGTGCCCTCCTCGGTCGGGTCCGTGGCGGACCGGTGATCAGCCCGCGGCGGCGATGTCGCGGGCCTGCCCCCGCAGCGCCCGCGCCAGATCGTCCCGCGACTCCAGCACCAGCCGGCGCAGTGCCGGCGGCGCGTCCTCGTGCGCCGCGAGCCAGGCGTCCGTCGCGGCCAGGGTCTCCGGGGAGTCCTGGAGCGAGGGGAACAGCCCCCGGACGACGTCCATGCCGATCTGGATGGACCGCTCCGCCCACACGCGCTCGATGGCGGCGAAGTACTTCGCGGTGTACGGCTCCAGCAGGTCCCGCCGGGACGGCTGGCCGAAGCCGGAGATCGTCGCCTCGACGAGGGCGTTGGACAGCGCGTCGGACTCCACGACCGCCGCCCAGGCCTGCGCCTTGACCGCGGCCGAGGGACGGGCGGCCAGACAGCGGACCTGGTGCCGCTTGCCGGACGCCGTGTCGTCACGGGCGAGTTCGGCGGCGAGGACGGACTCGTCGGCGGCGCCCCGCGCGGCCAGCGGCTCCAGGAACGCCCAGCGCAGCTCCTGGTCGACGTCGAGACCGTCGATCTTCGCCGTCCCTTCCAGCAGACCCTGGAGGAGCTGGAGGTCGGCCTCGGAGGAGGCGACGGTGGCGAAGAACCGGGCCCAGGCGAGCTGGTGCTCGCCACCCGGCTCGGCGAGCCGCAGCTCCTTCAGCGCGCCCTCGGCGAGCAGCGCCCCGCCCTCCTCGCGCCATCCGGGCGCCGCGTAGTTGACGAGCGCGGAGTTCGCCCAGGCCTGGAGCATCTGCAGGACGCCGATGTCGGACTCGCGGCCCGCGAACCGCAGCACCAGGGCGATGAAGTCCCGGGCCGGCAGGATCGCGTCGCGCGTGAGGTTCCACAGCGCCGACCAGCACAGGGCCCGTGCGAGCGGGTCGGTGATCTCGCCGAGCGCGTCCCGCAGCGTGGCCAGCGAGCCCTCGTCGAAGCGGATCTTGCAGTACGTGAGGTCGTCGTCGTTGACCAGGACGAGCGCCGGGGCCTGCGCGCCCGCGAGCTCGGTGACGATCGTGCGCGGCCCGTCGACGTCGACCTCGGCGCGCGCGTACCGCACGAGCGGACCCTCGCCGTCCTCACGGTGGTACAGGCCCACGGCCACCCGGTGCGGGCGCAGTTCGGGATGCGACTCGGGCGCCTCCTGGAGCACCGCGAGCTCGCCGATCCGCCCCTCCGCGTCCAGGATCACCTGCGGGGTGAGGGAGTTGACGCCCGCGGTCTGGAGCCAGGACCGGGACCAGGCGGCCATGTCCCGGCCGCTCGTCTCCTCCAGGGCCGACAGCAGATCGCCGAGGCGGGTGTTCCCGTACGCGTTCCGCTTGAAGTAGCGGCGCGCGCCCTCCAGGAAGGCGTCCTGTCCGGCGTACGCCACCAACTGCTTCAGGACGGAGGCGCCCTTGGCGTAGGTGATGCCGTCGAAGTTCAGCTTGGCGTCCTGGAGGTCACGGATGTCGGCCGTGATCGGGTGGGTGGACGGGAGCTGGTCCGCCCGGTAGGCCCAGGCCTTGCGGCGGTTGGCGAACGTGATCCAGGCGTCGGTGAAGCGGGTCGCGCCCACGTTCGCGAACGTGCCCATGAAGTCCGCGAAGGACTCCTTCAGCCACAGGTCGTCCCACCAGACCATGGTGACGAGGTCGCCGAACCACATGTGCGCCATCTCGTGCAGGATGACGTTCGCCCGCGCCTCGTACGACGTCTGCGTCACCTTGCCGCGGAAGATGTACTCCTCGCGAAACGTGACGAGCCCCGGGTTCTCCATCGCGCCGAGGTTGTACTCGGGCACGAACGCCTGGTCGTACTTCCCGAAGGGGTACGGGTAGTCGAAGTGGTCGTGGAAGAAGTCCAGGCCCTGCTTGGTCACCAGGAACACGTCGTCGGCGTCGAAGTGGGGGGCCAGACCCTTGCGGCACATCGCGCCGAGGGGGATCTCCAGCGTCGTACCGTCGTCGAAGACGCGGGAATAGGAGTCCGTCACATAGTGGTACGGGCCCGCCACGACCGCCGTGATGTACGTCGAGATCGGCTTGGTCTCGGCGAACTTCCACACGCCGTCGACGAGTTCGCCGACCCCGTTGCTCCAGACGGTCCAGCCCTCGGGGGCCCGTACCTCGAAGCGGAACGGCGCCTTGAGGTCCGGCTGCTCGAAGTTCGCGAAGACACGCCGCGAGTCGGCGGGCTCGTACTGCGTGTACAGATACACCTCGCCGTCCTCCGGGTCGACGAAGCGGTGCATGCCCTCGCCGGTACGGGAGTAGGCGCACTGGGCGTCCACGACGAGCTCGTTCTCGGCGGCCAGCTCCTCCAGGCGGATCCGGGAGCCGTCGAACACCTCACCCGGGTCGAGGTCCCGCCCGTTGAGCGAGACGGCCGTCACACTCGGCGCGATCAGGTCCGCGAAGCTCGCCGCGCCCGGCTCGGCGCAGCGGAAGCGGAGCGTGGTGACCGAGCGGAAGGTGCGGGGCCCGCCGCCCGACCCGCCGGGTTCCGTGTCCCCGACGGCCGAGCGCAGGTCGAGGAAGACGTCGTAGCTGTCGACGGACAGCAGTGCCGCCCGCTCCTGGGCCTCGTCGCGGGACAGATTCTCACCGGGCACGGCTGCACTCCCTCATGGCGTCATAGACATGTGCGAACAGGGCCGATCCTCCCATGTGCTCCTTACGGCGGGCAGCGCGGCGGCGGCGACACAGGGGAATCCCCATGGCCACCCTCGAATCGCACGGATGCGCGGGAATGGTGCGGGCGCGTGCCGGTGTTGCCACGGGAAACACCGCGTTCCGAGGAGAAGCATGCCCGAGCAGACCGCTCAGACCAGTTCCGGCAAGACCCCCGTCGACTTCTGGTTCGACCCGCTGTGCCCCTGGGCCTGGATGACCTCGCGCTGGGTGCTGGAAGTGGAGAAGGTCCGCGACATCGAGGTCCGCTGGCACATCATGAGCCTCGCCGTACTGAACGAGCCCAAGCTCGACGAGCTTCCCGAGAACTACCGCGAGATGCTCGCGACCACGGCGTGGCAGCCCGTCCGGGTGGTCACCGCCGCCTGGCAGAAGCACGGCGACGACGTCCTCGGCCCGCTGTACACCGCGCTCGGCAACCGTTTCCACAACGACGGCGCGGGCCCGACCAAGGAAGCGATAGCCGGCGCTCTCGAAGAGGTGGGGCTCCCCGCCGACCTGATCGACTACGCCGACCAGGAGGACTTCGAGTTCGACGCCGAGCTGCGCGCCTCCCACAAGGAGGGCATCGACAAGGTCGGCCAGGACGTCGGTACCCCGGTCATCGCCGTGCCCGGCTCCGACGGCGAGCAGCTCGCCTTCTTCGGCCCGGTCGTCACCCCGGCCCCCAAGGGCGAGGACGCCGCCAAGCTCTGGGACGGCACGCTCATGGTCGCCTCGGTGCCGGGCTTCTACGAGATCAAGCGCACGCGGACGGCGGGACCGGACTTCAGCAACCTCTAGCCCCTTCGTCACCCCGCACCCTGCACCCCGGACCCGGTCCCGGTCCCGCGCGGACCGGCCCGGCGACGGGGTGTCCCGTGCCCGCCGGCGGGGGTGTCGTGCGTGGCGGCCGGTGTGCCGCGCCCGGTCCCGGGCCGGACTTCTCGTGGTGCGCCCGCGGGCCCGGCCCGACCTGGATACTGCGGCCTCATGAGTACTACGAGCCGCAGTACGACCCTCCTCCTGGCCCGGCACGGGCAGACCGTCTGGCACGCGGAGAACCGCTACGCCGGAGTGAGCGACGTCCAGCTCACCGAGGAGGGCCGCGCCCAGGCGGAGGCCCTCGGCCGCTGGGCCGCCGCGCACCCCGTCGACGCGATCTGGACCTCGACCATGTCCCGTGCCGTCGCCACGGCCGAGCCCGCGTGCCGCGCCCTCGGGCTGGTCGCCCGGCGTGAACCCGCGCTGCGCGAATGCGACTTCGGGGTGCTGGAGGGCCGCACGCTCGCCGAGTTCGAGCTGGAGAACCCGGTCCGGGCCAAGGCGTTCCGCGCCGATCCGGTGTCCTATCCCTTCCCCGAGGCGGAGGATCCCCGCACCGCGGCGGCCCGGGGGACCCGCGCCCTGCGCCGGATCGCCGAGGCCCACCCCGGCGAGCGCGTGCTGGTCGTCGCCCACAACACCCTGCTGCGGCTGGTGCTGTGCGCCGCGCTGTCCGTCCCGCTGGGCGAGTACCGCCGCGTCCTGCCGGGCCTGCGCAACGCGGCGATCACCGAACTCCGGCTGGAGGACGGGGCGGCCGCCCTGATCTCGTTGAACGTGCCGTGCGGGCCCTGACGGACGGCCCCCGCGAGGGGGATCCTCGCGGGGGCCGCCCCGTCGTCCGCCGTCCGGCGTCCGTTGTTCGTCGCCGGTCACACGATCCGGTACGGCGTCACGCGGCCACCGACGTGTAGTGCGAGGCGTCTCCCTCGATCGAGTGACTCTCCTTGCCCTCGATGCCGACCGGCACGTCACCGGCGACCGTCACCCGGTGCAGCCGGCGCGGCAGACCGTCGTAGTTGTCGATCGCGTAGTGCTGGGTGATCCGGTTGTCGAACAGGACGAGCTGGTTCGGGGACCAGCGCCAGCGCAGCACGTTCTCGGGCCGGGTGACGTACGCCTGGAGCAGGTCGAGGATCTTGCGGGACTCGCCCACCGACAGCCCGATGATCCGCTGCGCGAACCCGCCGATGAACAGGCCGCGTTCACCGGTCAGCGGGTGCACCCGGACGACCGGGTGCGCTGTGCGGAACTTGATGGAGGTGAACTGGGCTCGCTGCGCGGCCTGCTCCTCGTCGATGTTCTCGTCCGGCACCGCGTAGTCGTAGTCGTTGGTGTGCTCGGCCCACAGGGTGTCGGCGAACGCGCGGAGCGGTTCGGGCAGATCGCGGTAGGCGGCCGCGGAATTGGCGATGAGCGTCTCACCGCCGTACGGCGGCACGGTGATGCTGCGCAGGGTGCTGGCCTGCGGCGGGTTGAGCACGAAGGTCACGTCGGTGTGCCAGTGGTTGGCGCGGCCCCGCTCGCTGTCGACGGGCAGCACGTTCGGGGCGCCGTCCACGGCGGGCACCGTGGGGTGCGCGGTGGTGAGGTCGCCGAAGTGACGGGCGAAGGCCTGCTGCCCCTCGTCGTCCAGGTCGACGTCGTCGAAGACCAGCGCCTTGTGCTCGTCGAGGGCTGTGCGCAGGGCGGCGGCGGTGATGTCGTCCAGGGGCTTGGAGATGTCGACGCCCAGGACGCGGGCACCGATGTGCGCGGTGACCTTCTGGATCTCGATGTCCGACATGGGTACGGGTCCTTTCGGTTCGGCCGTTCGGGGGTTCGGGGATTCAGGGATTCGGGGTTCGGGATTGGGGCTCGGGGAGCGCGAACGGGGTCAGGCGGGGTCAGGCGAGAGCGGACGCGGTCGCCTGGGTGGGTGCCGGTGCCGGTGCCGACGCGGGAAGCGTGGTCGCCGTCGTGGCCGGAGTCGCGTACCGGTTGGCCGGGCGCGGCAGCCCGTAGCGCTCCCGCAGGGTCTGCCGGGGCCCGTACTCCCGGCGGAGCAGATCCCTCTCGCGCAGGATCGGCACCACGTGGTCGACGAAGAGGTCCAGGCCGGACGGCAGCACGGGGGGCATGATGTTGAAGCCGTCGGCGGCCCCGCCGCGGAACCACTCCTCGATCGCGTCGGCGACCTGCCCGGGCGTCCCGGTGAAGGTCAGATGGCCCCGCCCGCCGCCGAGCCGGCCGATCAGCTCGCGGACCGTGAGCCGCTCGCGCCGGGCGAGCTCCACGACGAGGGTGTAGCGGCTCTTGGCTCCCTCGACGGCGCTCTCCGGCGGCAGGTCGGCGGGCAGCCGCTCGTCCAGCGCGAGCGTCCCGGCGGGCAGTTGGAGCAGCGACTCCAGCCGGGCCACGCCGTGGTCGTACACGATGTGGTCCTCCAGGGCCTGTTCGAGCCCGCGTGCCTCGGCCTCGGTGGAGCCGATCACCGGGACGATGCCGGGCAGCACCTTGACGTGCTCCGGGTCGCGTCCCGCCCGCCGCGCACGGGACTTGAGGTCGCCGTAGAAGGCCCGCGCGTCGTCGAGGGTCTGCTGCGCGGTGAACACCGCCTCCGCGGAGCGGGCGGCGAAGGCCCTGCCGTCCGCCGAGGAGCCCGCCTGCACCAGCAGCGGGTGACCCTGCGGTGTGCGCGGCACGTTCAGGGCGCCCTCGACACGGAAGTACGTGCCCTTGTGGCGCGGCGGATGGATCTTGTCGTCGTCGCCCCAGACCCCCCGCTCCTTGTCGGCGACGACCGTGTCGTCCTCCCAGCTGTCCCAGAGCTTCAGCGCCACGTCCACGAACTCCGCGGCGCGGGCGTACCGTTCGGCGTGGGCGGGCTCGTGCTCCAGGCCGAAGTTGCGGGCCGCCTCGGCACCCGCGGTCGTCACGATGTTCCAGCCGGCCCGCCCGCCGCTGATGATGTCCAGCGAGGCGAACGTGCGGGCCAGGTTGTAGGGCGAGTTGTACGACGTCGACGCCGTGGCGATCAGGCCGATGTGCTCGGTCGCCGTCGCCAGCGCGGTGAGCAGGGTCAGCGGTTCCAGCGCCCCGGCCGGCCGCTGCGCCACCCGGCTCCAGAGCTGGGGGCCGTCCGCGAGGAACAGCGAGTCGAACGTGCCGCGTTCGGCGATCCGCGCCAGCCGTACGTAGTGGTCGAGCCGGACGTGCGCGTACGGGTCGCTCTCCGGCAGCCGCCACGACGCCTCGTGGTGGCCGGTGTTCATCAGGAACGCGTTCAGGTGCAGTCGGCGGGTCATGCGTGGTCCTCCGTGACGCCGAGGGCGGCGAGCAGCCGTTCGCGGTACTCACCGAGCAGCGGTTCGCGGTACGAGCGGGGGTGCGGGCGGTCGATGGTCAGGTCGACGCCGATGCGGCCGTGGTCGAGCACGAGCACCCGGTCGGCCAGCACGATCGCCTCGTCCACGTCGTGCGTGACGAGCAGCACGGACGGCCGGTGGCGTTCCCACAGTTCGCGCAGCAGCACGTGCATACGGATCCGGGTGAGCGCGTCCAGCGCCCCGAACGGCTCGTCGGCCAGCAGCAGTTCGGGTTCGCGGACGAGCGAGCGGGCCAGGGCGGCGCGCTGTGCCTCGCCGCCGGACAGCTCGTTGGGCCAGGCCCGTTCCCGCCCCGCGAGTCCCACCTCCGCCAGGGCCGAGCGGCCCTTCTCGGCGGCCTCCCGGCCGTCCGTGCCCAGCAGGACGTTGTCGAGGACGCGGCGCCACGGCAGCAGCCGGGAGTCCTGGAAGACGACGGACACCCTTTGCGGGGCGGTGAGTTCGCCGCTCCCGGCGACGCCGTGATCGAGGCCGGCGATGGCGCGCAGCAAGGTGCTCTTGCCGGAGCCGCTGTGGCCGAGCAGTGCGGTGAACTGGCCCGCCGGGAGGTCGAGGTCGATTCCGTCGAGGACCGTGCGGCCCTCGAACGACCGGGTGAGTCCGCGCAGACGGACCGTGTCGGGACGGGTCAGTTGCTGAGCGTGCGTCGCCATGACAGCACCTTTCGTTCGACGAGACGAACCGCGCTGTCGGAGACGAGCCCGAAGATGCCGTAGATCAGCAGGCCGACGAGGATGATGTCGGTCCGGCCGTAGTTCTGGGCCTGGAACATCATGTAGCCGAGGCCGCTGGTGGCGTTGATCTGCTCCAGGACGACCAGGGAGAGCCAGGAGCCGGTCACGCCGAGCCGGAGCCCGACGAAGAAGCCCGGCAGCGCGCCGGGGATCACGATCTCCCGGACGAAGCGGAGCCTCGACAGCCCCTGGACCTCGGCGAGTTCCACGAAGCGGTGGTCGATGCCGGACAGCGCGGAGTGCAGGTTCAGATAGATCGGGATGTAGACGACGATGGCGATGATCGCGATCTTGAAGGTCTCGCCGATGCCCAGCCAGAGGATGAACAGCGGGATCAGACCGAGGGTCGGGATCGCCCGGTTGAGCTGCACGGTCCCGTCGATCAGCGCCTCGCCGACGCGGCTGAGCCCGGACGCGAGGGCGAGGAGGACACCTGCGGTCAGGCCGAACGCGAAGCCGTATCCCGCGCGCTCCAGGGAGGTCAGCACATCGGTGGGCAGGGTGCCGTCGGTCCACAGGTGACCGGTGGTCCGCAGCACCGTCCAGGGCGCGGGGATCGCGCCGGGATCGAGCTGTCCGGCGGCTGAGGCGACGGCCCACAGGGCGAGGAACAGCGCCGGTCCGATGAGCCGGGAGGCGGGCAGCCGCTTGCCGGGCGCGAGACCGCGCCGCCGCGCACGGGGGGCTCGCCGGAACCGGCGCTCCCGGCGCTCCCCGGGTGCGGCCCCGCCGCCCGCCGCCGCGTCGGCCGCGTCGGCCGCTTCGGCTGGCTCCGCCTCGACCGCCGCTGTCCCGGCTCCAGCTCCGGCTCCGGTCCCGGTCCCGGTCCCGGGCGTGGCCGCAACCGTGGTCCCGGTCTCCTTCCCGGGTGCGGCCGAGGCCTCGGTCCCGGTCTCGTTCCCGGCCGTGGCCGTGGCCGTGGCCGTGGCCGCGGCCCGAGCCGCCGTCTCGGTGTCGGTGGTGTCCGGAGTCGCGGTCGTGGTCCTGGTCGTCATGGCCGTCACTTCCGGTATTCCGCGGGCACGGCCCTGGCGGCGATGGCCTCGAAGCGCCGGTCGAAGAGCGAGCCGACCTTGAAGCCCTTCACGAAGCCGCCCTCCGCGAGCAGATCGGCGGTCTCCTGCTCCCACTTGACGGCCTCGTCCCAGCTCGGCGGGAACAAGGGCTTGTTGGCCAGGGCGGTGATCGCCTGCGCCTGCGGAAGGGTCAGGTTCTGCGTCTTGACGTAGAACTCCTCGTTCCAGGCGTCGGGGTGCTCGTACGCCCACACCTGGCCCTTCGCCCAGCGCGGGATGTACGCGGCGACCGCGGCGGCCTTCGCGCGGTCGGCCAGCACCGACGACGGAGCCCAGAGCAGGTTGAGCAGGTCCACCACGTCGGTCGTGATGGTGTGGGCGCCCTTGGACCCGTACTGCTTGAGATAGGCCGGCGCCTGGCTGTTCGCGAGCGGGGCGATGTCCACCTGGCCCGCCTGGAGCGCCGTGAGGAACTGGTTGCTGGTCAGCGGTACGAGGGTCACGTCGTCGTAGGCGATGCCGGCCTGCTTCAGGGCGCGCAGCAGGACGACGCCCTGCGCCTGCCCCTGGGAGAAGGCCAGCTTCCTGCCCTTGAAACCCTGGACGTCCTTGATGTCGCTGCCGGGCTTCGTGGCGAACAGGTAGTTGGGCTTGCGGGTGATGTTGATCGCGACGATCTTCGCGTCGAAGCCCTGGAAGTGCGCCTGGATCGGCGGGATGCCCGCGTTGTTGCCGACGTCCAGGGACTTGGCGCGGAAGGCGTTGATGACGTCGGGTCCGGCGCCGATGTTCACCCAGTCGGAGACGGTGAACGGCAGGTCGGACAGCCCCGCCAGCTTGAACTGGAGTTCCTGGACGCCCTGGTACGAGGCGATCTTGAGCTCGGTGCCCTGCGGCACCTTGCCGGACAGGGGCGCCGACAGGTCCCCCTGGGACCGGCTGCCGGCCGCGCTCGCACCGGCGCAGCCGCTCAGGCCCGCCGCCGCGGCGGCACCGACGAGGGAGGACAGGAACACGCGCCGGTCGACACCGGACGCGGACAGGGGAGAGGAGGAACGCGTGGACCGTGCGGACAGTGGTGGCATGGAAGGACTCCGGGGATTCCAAGTGGCGGGAGGGCGCGCGAGGTTCCGGGCAGGGCGAGGCCGGAGGGGACGCGGGCGCGCCGAAGGGACGCACGCCGGTGGCGTGCCTGAAGAGACGGGCGATCAGGGCGACGACAGCCGAAGCGCCCGCCTGACGGGAGGCGTCGGCCGGCCGATCGTGGGGAGGCGTGCCGCGCGAGGCGGGGCGTGTGCGGCTGTGGCGGCGTCCGGGCGGCCCTCGGGTGAAGGCCGCCTGCGGATCCCGCGCTCCGGCGGATCAGCCGGAGAGGGGACCGGCCGGCCGGCGGCTCGGCGCGTCAGCGGATCGGCGTCCCGAAGGACCGGCGACACGGTGCCGGTGACGAGACGTCAGGGGCGACCGGTCGGCGACAAGGGGTCAGCAACAACGTGTGCGTGCGACCCGCATCAGGTCGACCACACGGCACTTGGTGAGCGGAACCTGCACCCGCGCGCTGCTCATGTCCACGATGCTCCTGTTCGGGAACGAGCCCTGTCAACATTCCGACTTTCTGAATTAATTAGCGCCCGGTGAGCGGCCCGGAGAGCCCAGCGGGTCGCGGTACAGGACGTCGAGCACGACCGATCCGCCCGCCACGGCGAGCACCGAATCGGGGAAGCTGGTGGGCACGACCGCCGACGCCCGCGCGGGTCCCACCGCCTCGCGCAGCGCCTCCAGGCAGTCCTCCCGGTGTATGGCGCCGATCTCGGTGACGACGACCGTCTCCGGGTTGAGCACGTCGAGCAGCAGCCCCGCGGCCCGCCCGACCATCCGCGACCGCTCCGTCAGCAGTCCCACGGCCAGTAGGTCGCCCGCGGCCGCCGCGGAGACCACGTGCATCGGGTTCGAGCCGTCCGTGACGCCGAGTTCCCGGGCCCGCCGGCACAGCGTCCGTTCGCTCAGCTCGGCCTGGAGGCACCCCGTCCGGCCGCAGTCGCACCGCTCCGAGCCGCCCGTCAGCGGCAGATGGGCGATCGCGCCGGCCTGCGAGCGGGGTCCGTGGTGCACCTGGTCGTGCGTGGCGAAGGCGGCGTCCACCACGTTGCCGGCGAACAGATGAAGGACGCTCCGGCTGCCCCTGGCCCGCCCGAACAGCCGCTCCCCGTTGACCAGCGCCCGCGCGTGGCCGTCCACATGGACCGGCAGCCCCGTACGCGCTCCGAGGGTCTCCCGGACGGCCACGTCGTACCAGCCCAGCAGCGGGTGCTCCACGATCGTGCCGGACTCGGCGTCCACCCAGCCGCCCGCCGCCACACCGACGCCGAGCGCGGTGCGGCCGGGAACACCGGCGAGGAGCGCGGTGATCGCCTCGGCGGCGTTCGCGAGGACCCGGCCCGGCTCGGTGCCCTCGTGCCGCAGCCGCTTCTCGGCGAGGACCCGGCCGCGCAGGTCGAGCAGCGCGACGGTCGTGTACGGCACGGCCACGTGCACCCCGCCGACCACGAAGCGGGAGTGGTCCAGATCGACCGGGAGGTGCGGCCGCCCGACCCCGCCCGACCTGAGGGGTGCGGCGGCCTCACGGATCAGGCCCCGCTCGGTGAACCGTGCGCAGTAGTCGGTCACCGACGCCGGGGAGAGTCCGGTCAGCCGCGAGATGGTGCTGCGGGCGACCGGCCCGTGCTCCAGCACCGACCGCAGGATCACGCTGGCGCTCGCCCGGCGCCGGTCGAGAACGGGGGAGGGAGGGGACAGGGAAGGGGGTGCCACCGTACTGGCCATGGAGTTCATCCTCGGGAGCTGGTCCGGCCGGGCGCCGTCACGTACGCCACGCCGCGACAGCCGCGACATGGCCTGGTGGGGTCCGCTGTGGTCTCGTCCCGGCGGGCCGGATCCGCTCCGCCCCGCCTCAGGAGGCGTGGCGACAGGTGGCGGTTCCCTGGCGTCGCAGGTCGACATAGCGACGCGACGAGAAGTTCAGGGCCTGGGGAACCATGGGGTGAAGGGTAGGGGCTCGCCGGGTGGACCTGCCAGATGCGCCCACGGACCGGACACCGCCTGCCGGACGCGCCCACGGACCGGCGCCCCCTCCGCCCGGCGGTCGAGCGCCCGACGGAGCCTTTGGTGAGTCCCCACAGTCCGGCCCCCGAACCGACCCGTAGCGAAAACGACGTCACCTCAGTGACCAGCATCACCTTCGGGCAGGTGTACCAGGCACTCTTTGTAAGGAGCCCACCAAGCCGTTGATCCGCGCTTTGTCGAGCGCTGACGGTGATCACCCGTGCACCCCTGGGATAGCGTCGCCGTGTTCCGACCTGTCCTTCCCCCGGGCCCTCCATGGGCCGAGGGGGCAACCCCTGTTCGCCGGAGTCCTCATGAGCACCGCTGTCGCCACGCCCTCCCGCCCGGGCGAGGTCCTCGCCGACCTTCTCCCGGCCTCCCGCGTCCGTGACGCCGCCCTCGTGCTCGGAGGTGCCGCGCTCACCGGTCTCGCCGCGCAGATCTCGCTGCCCGTCCCGGGTTCCCCGGTGCCGGTGACCGGCCAGACCTTCGCCGCGCTGCTCGTCGGCACCGCGCTCGGCGCCCGCCGCGGCTTCCTGTCGCTCGCGGTGTACGCGCTCGTGGGCATGGCCGGCGTCCCGTGGTTCGCGCAGGGCGGCTCCGGCGCCTCGGCCCCGTCCTTCGGCTACATCCTCGGCATGCTGCTCGCGTCGACCGTCGTGGGCGCCCTCGCCCGCCGCGGCGCCGACCGCTCCGTGCTGCGCATGGCGGGCACGATGCTGCTCGGCGAGGCGATCATCTACGCGATCGGCGTGCCCTACCTGGCCCTGGCCACCGGCATGTCGGCGAGCGCGGCCGTCGCGGCGGGCCTCACCCCGTTCCTGATCGGCGACGCTCTCAAGGCCGCCCTGGCGATGGGCATCCTGCCCACGGCGTGGAAGCTCGTCGACAAGAAGTGACGCCCGCGCCGGTGAGGCGATGACGTCGAGGCCCGCCCGGTCGGTTTCCGACCCGGCGGGCCTCCGCGCGTTCCCGGCCGCCGGTGTGCCCGGCGCTCAGTGCTCCCGCCGCGGCCTGCGGCCGGCCCACCACAGCCCCGCCGCTCCGGCCGACATCAGCGCCGCGCCCGCCAGACCGAGCGGCACGACCTCTTCTCCGGGTCCCGTCTTCGGCAGTCGGTCGCCGCCCGGTGCCACAGGTTTGTTGTCGGTGCCCAGCAGCAGTGGGGTCGCCGGGGCGTTCGGGGACGGATTCGTCGTACCGAACGGGACCGGGCCCTGCTGCCAGTACGTCTTCTTCCCGTCGCCCGTCTGGACCGGAAGGCAGATCTTGCCGGTCCGGCTCACATCGAACGTGGCCTCGACGTCGTACGTTTTCGATTCACCCGCCGCGAGATTCCCGGTGGAACAGATGAAACCGCTGTTCGACCCCTTCGGCAGATTCTTTTCCGCCATGGCGGTGCAGCCTTCGACGTTCTTGACCTTCAGGCCGTCGAATCCGACGACCAGCAGCCTGATATCGCCGCTCTCCTTGGTCCCCCCGTTCTTCACCGTGGCGGAAATGGCCGTCTTTTGAGTACTGTTGTCGACCGAGATCTTCTCCGGCAGCAGCGTGGTCACCCGCACACCCGCCGGCGCCTCGTCCACCGCCTTTCCGCCCTTGCCGCTCCCCGGTCCGCCGTCGTCCGCGACAGCGGTCCAGGAAAGGATCATCATGGTCGAGAAACATGCTGTGAGCAGGGATCCCGTCATGATGGTCGTCCGACGAGAACTCATGTTCGCCCCCCTTGGCCGCGCCTGAATTCGCAGTACTTGAAGAGGTACCACAAGATTTCTCCGCACTATGCTGGTACGGCCCGAAGTGTGACCCTTGTGGTTCCGTCGTTACGGGCGGTCGTGGCTGATGTTCAGGGGGGTGCAGGAAATGTCGGCGAACGTACAGGGTGGTGTTCCGGGATTATTGGTGACCGGACGTTATCGGCTGGTCGAGAGTATTGGTCAGGGGGGAATGGGGCGGGTGTGGCGAGCCGCCGACGAAATGCTCGACCGGCAGGTCGCGGTCAAGGAAATGCGCATCGACGGACTCGATCCCGAGGGCACCAGGACCCGCCGGGAGCGCACCCTGCGCGAGGCGAGGGCGACGGCCCGGATCGACCATCCCGGCGTCGTGCGCGTCTACGACGTCGTGGACGCGGGCGAGCGGCTGTGGATCGTCATGGAACTCGTCGCCGGCCGTTCGCTGGAACGGATCGTGGCCGAGGGCGGACCGCTGGAGGCGCGCGAGGCGGCCCGCGTCGGTCTCGAACTGGTCGGGGCGCTGCGGCAGGTGCACGCCCAGGGAGTGCTGCACCGCGACATCAAGCCGGGCAACGTCCTGGTCGAGAGCGCCGGGCGGAACCGCGTCGTCCTCACCGACTTCGGCATCGCCGCGCTCCAGGACGCCGAGGCCCTCACCATGGTCGGCATGCTGGTCGGTTCCCCCGACTACATGGCGCCCGAGCGGGTCTCCGGCCGCCCGCAGGGCCCGCCCTCCGACGTGTGGTCGCTGGGCGCCACGCTCTGCGCGGCCCTCGGCGGCCGCTCCCCGTTCTCCCGGTCCACCACCCTCGCGACCCTGCACGCCGTTCTCTACGAGGAGCCCGAACTCCCCGCTGAGGTGGGGGAGTTGCGGGAGATCCTGGCCGCCCTCCTGGAGAAGGACCCGACCGCGCGCCCCGGTCTGGAGGAACTGGAGACAGCACTCGCGGACCTCACCCCCGCCCCACGACCCGCCCCACGACCCGCACCCGCCCCACGACCCGGCCCCGACCCCGCCCCGCAACTCGAAGTCGCACCACGCCCCGCACCCGCCCCGCAACCCGCACCCGCCCCACGACCCGGCCCCGACGTCGCACCACGACCCGACCTCGCCCCACGACCCGGCCCCGCCCCACGACCCGCACCCGCCTCGCAACCCACGCCCACCCTGCAACCCACGCCCGCCCCGCAACCCGCACCCGCCCCGCAACCCGCACCCGCCCCGCAACCCACGCCCGCCCCGCAACCCACGCCCGCCTCGCAACCCGCGCCCATCCCGGACCCCGAGGCCGCAGCCGCCGTCCAGGGGCCGGGGCTCTCGGGGGTGGCCAGTGCCTCCACCGAAGCCGCCTCCGGACCGCGTACGGAACCCGGCTCCGGAGTTCCCTCCCGGCGGCCCACGGTGCGCGTGCCCGTGGTGCCGGAGCCGCACGAACTCCCGGAGCCCGCCGTGCCGTCCGGCCCCCCGGGCGGCGGACGCCGGAGCCCCGACCCGAGCCGGGGCGAGAGCGGGAGCGGGGGCCAGGACCGGGGCCGGAGCCGGTCCGTTGCCCGGCGGCGCGGCGCGTTCGCCGCCGCCGGGATCGTCGCGGCGGGAGCCGTCGCCTGGGCCGTCGTGGCCCTGACCGGCGGATCGAGCGGCGGCGCGGGCGCCGCCACGCACCCGTCCGCGTCGACCGCCTCCGCCGCCGAAGGCCCCTCGTCCCCGGCGCCCACCGTCGAGGGCACCTCGCGTCCGCCCACCCTGCCCGCGGGAGCGCGCCGGGAGGCCGGGGGCTACGCCTGGGTGCCCCCCAAGGGCTGGCGGCGCGATCCGCAGACCGGCTCCGAGGTGCACTACACCTCGCCCGACGGCACCCAGGAACTGGCGGCCAAGTCGTCCATCGCCAGGGGGAATCTGCTGGACACCTGGACGACCTCCGAGCGGAACGCCCACCAGGGGCAGGACTACCGGAAGATCCGGCTGGAGCAGACGATGTTCCGCGGCCGGACCGCGGTCGTCTGGGAGTACACCTTCACGCTCAGGGGCGTGAGCTGGCACGCGCGGCTGCTCGGCTTCGACACCGACGGGAAGTCGTACCAGATCAACACCTGGTACCACGAGGACGTCGAGGGCCGCGCGATCGAGGTCTACGACCGGGTCAGGGACGGCTTCACCGTGCTGTGAACGACGGCTTCACCGTGCTGTGAACAGGGAGGGGCCCGCGGCGGTGTGCCGCGGGCCCCTCCTCGCTCGGGCTTCGGGGGCGGGTCAGGCGCCGACCTCGGCCCGGGTCTTCTCCGGCGCGTCGCTCTCGACCCGCGCGGAAGAACGGGAACCCGCGCCGGCCTTCTGCCGGACGAGGGCGATGACCAGCACGATCGCCGCGACCATCAGCGACAGCAGCACGGTCTCCCGGCCGTCGTGTTCGGTGTCGGTCAGCATGTAGCCGAGCACGAAGACGATCATCGCGGCGGTCGCCCAGGTCAGGTACGGGTAGAGCCACATCTTCACGACGAGCTTCTCCGGCGCCTCGCGCTGGATGATCTTCCGCATCCGGAGCTGCGAGAAGCAGATGACCAGCCACACGAACAGGGCCACCGCACCGGAGGAGTTGACCAGGAAGAGGAAGACCGAGTCCGGGAACTTGTAGTTGAAGAAGACGGCGACGAAGCCGAACACGACCGAGACGACGATGGCGGCCATCGGCACACCGCGCCGGGTGGTCCTGGCGAACATCTTCGGCGCGTCCCCGCGCTCACCGAGCGAGAGGGCCATGCGGGAGGCGGTGTACAGGCCCGAGTTGAGGCAGGACAGCACGGACGTCAGCACGATGAAGTTCATGATCTGACCGGCGTGCGCGATGCCGAGGGAGTCGAGGGCGGCGACGTACGAGCCGTTCTTCTCGATGGACGGGTCGTTCCACGGCAGCAGGGTGATGACGACGAGGATCGAGCCCAGGTAGAAGACGGCGATACGCCAGATGATGCTGTTCGTCGACTTGGTGACGGCGCGCTGCGGGTCCTCGGACTCACCGGCGGCGAGCGTCGCGATCTCGCTGCCCATGAAGGAGAAGACGACCAGGAGCACACCGGTGAGGACCGCGCCGGGTCCGTGCGGCAGGAATCCGCCGTGGTCGGTCAGATTGCCCAGTCCCGCCTTCTCGGCGTCGACGCCGGGCAGCACCCCGAAGATGGCCAGGCCGCCGACGACGATGAACGCGCCGATCGCCACGACCTTGATCCCGGCGAACCAGAACTCGAACTCGCCGTACGAGCCGACGGAGACCAGGTTGGTGGCCGTCAGCACCACCATCACGATGAGCGCCCAGCCCCACTGCGGTACGGCGGGGATCCAGCCCTCGAGGATGTCGGCGCCCGCGGTGGCCTCCACGGCCAGGACCACGACCCAGAAGAACCAGTAGAGCCAGCCGATGGAGAAGCCGGCCCAGCGGCCCAGCGCGCGGTCGGCGTGCGCGGAGAACGAACCCGAGGTCGGGTTGGCGGCGGACATCTCGCCGAGCATCCGCATCACCAGCACCACGAGCGTGCCGACGAGGGCGTACGACAGGAGGATGCCGGGACCCGTCGTGGCGATGCCGGCCTTGGAGCCGACGAAGAGCCCGGCGCCGATGACACCGCCGATGGCGATCATCGACAGATGGCGGTTCTTGAGTCCGGCCTGGAGGCCGCCACCGGGTTCTCCGGGGCCTCCGGAGGCCTGTGCGGCCTTCGTGGGGGTCGGCTGCGAGGTCATGAGGTGGGTTCCTTTGCGCCGGATGAGCAGATTCCCGTACAGAGCGCGCGATCCGTACGAGCGGTGTACGGGGCGCGCACCGGTCCGTTGTGAGGACCGGCGTACAAGTTGGTCCAGTGAAACGGAGGCGATCCGATTCGTGAACCTTTGAATCCAGATCGTTACTTGAGGTTTCCTTGAGGTTCTGTAGGCTGGGTCACAGTTTTGCGTGGTGGGACCCGGCGCGACTGCCCCGAAACGGCCGTGTCACACTCGGACCATGCGCGTGTATCTCGGATCCGACCATGCCGGTCTCGAACTGAAGAACCACCTCGTCGAGTGGCTCAAGGCCGCCGGCCACGAGCCCGTCGACTGCGGGCCCCACATCTACGACGCCCAGGACGACTACCCGCCGTTCTGCCTCCGCGCGGCGGAGCGCACGGTGGCCGACCCGGACGCCCTCGGCGTCGTCATCGGCGGCTCCGGCAACGGCGAGCAGATCGCCGCGAACAAGGTCGCCGGCGTACGGGCCGTCCTCGCCTGGAGCGAGGAGACCGCCGCGCTCGGCCGCGAGCACAACAACGCGAACGTCATCTCCGTCGGCGCCCGGATGCACTCCCAGGAAGAGGCGACGAAGTTCGTCGAGACCTTCCTCGGCACGCCCTTCACCGGCGAGGAGCGCCACGTGAGGCGCATCGAGATGCTCGCGGACTACGAGAAGACCCGGGAACTCCCGCCGATCCCGGCCCACCACCCGCAGCAGCCGCAGGCGTAACACCGACGGGCCGCGTGCCGCGGATCCGGGTGCCGGCGAACCGCCGGAGCCCGGGCCGCCGTCCGCCGGACGAGACAGACAGCAGGAGGAACGGTGCCCGAGGGGCACACCATTCACCGGCTCGCGGAGGACTACCTCGCCGCGTTCGGTGGCCGCGGCGTCCGCGTCACCAGCCCCCAGGGCAGGTTCGGTGACGCGGCGGCCCTCCTCGACGGATCGGTCCTGACCGAGACGCAGGCCCACGGCAAGCACCTCTTCCTCGGCTTCCGCCCCGAGCGCTGGATCCACATCCATCTCGGCCTCTTCGGCAAGGTCGGCTTCGGAGGCACGCCCGCCCCGCCGCCCACCGACACCGTCCGCCTGCGACTCGCGAACGAGACCGCGTACGTCGACCTGCGCGGCCCCACCACCTGCGCGCTGATCACGGACGACGAGAAACACGCGATACACGACCGCCTCGGCCCGGACCCGCTGCGCCCGGACGCCGATCCCGCCGCGGCCTACCGCCGGGTCTCCCGCAGCCGTACGACGATCGCCGCGCTGCTGATGGACCAGAAGGTGATCGCGGGGGTGGGCAACGTCTACCGCGCGGAGGTCCTCTTCCGGCACGGCATCGACCCGTACCGGGCGGGGAAGGATCTCGGCGCCACGGAATGGGACGCCATCTGGGCCGACCTCGTGGACCTCATGCGCGAGGGCGTCCGCAACAACCGCATCGACACCGTCCGGCCGGAGCACACCCCCGAGGCGATGGGCCGCCCGCCGCGCGTGGACGACCACGGCGGCGAGGTCTACGTCTACCGCAGGGCCGACCTGCCCTGCCACATCTGTGGCGGCGAGATCCGCACCGCCGATCTCGCCGCCCGCAACCTCTTCTGGTGCCCGGCCTGCCAGAAGGCCTGAGCGACCGCCGGGCGCCCGGCGCCCGCCGGACGGGAATCGTCGGACAGGCCTAGAACCCGTGCGGCAGCCACGGGGCGAGCGTCGACGTGAACGCCGTCGACGCCTCCGTCAGCGCTCCCTGCCGCAGTTCACGCACCCTGCCCGCCGCCGCCAGCGAGGCCAGCGACACACCGCCCAGATAGGCGGCCCCCAACTCCCGGACGGTCAGAGCGAGATCGGGAGCGTCCTCGGTCCGTGCGCACACCGCGCCCTTGGTGTCGCCGGTGAGCCGCCAACGCCCCTCGTTCCAGGGGCAGAAGGAGTCCTCGACCTCGAACACCACGTCCACCGGGGCCTGGTAGGCGCGCGCCTCCAGCGCCGCGCCGACCTCGACGAGCCGCACGTGCAGCGAGTCCTTCGTCCGAAGCTGGCAGCGGCGGATGTCGGAGACCATGTACTGCCAGGCGTCGTCCACGGGGCGACCCCGGGTCCGCAGCGTGGACGTCAGGTCGATGTCGAAGAGGAAGCGCCACAGCGCGGCCCGCACCGCCGGGTCCAGCCCCTCCAGATCCACCATCGCCACCGCGCCGTTGTGTCCGGCCGGACCCCACCCCGGCTTGACCCGGAAGCGCGTGTACCCCACGACCTCGCCGTCCCGCTCGGCGACGACGCACTGCAGCGGCGAGGCACCGTCGCGCTCGCTCTCGGGGTCGAGCAGCATGAGCCGCTCCCAGCCGGGCCGGCGCTCCAGCATCCCGGGCCGCAGCGGCACGAGCCGTGCGTACACCGCCTCGCACGCGTCCAGCACCTCGGCCGGCGCCGCGTAGCGCAGCCGTACGTCGTCCGTACCGGCCGGCACGGACAGCCGGACCCGGGCGGTGTCGATCTCCGCGCCGACGGACAGGGTCGCGATGCCGTAGCCGAAGCGCCCGTAGATCACCGGCTCCGACGCGACCAGGACGGCGAGCGACTCACCTCTGGCCCGTACGTCGTCGAGCTGGCGGCGCATCATCGCGGTCAGCACCCCGCGCCGCCGGTGCGTGGCCGCGACGCTCACCATCGTGACCCCGGCCGCGGGCACCGAGGCGCCGCCCGGCACCGTGACACGGAAGGAGAAGGCCCCCGCCGTGCCCACGCAGCTCTCCCCGTCCCACACGCCCAGCGAACGGTCGTACTCTGTGAGCGCGTTCCACAGCTCGCGCTCCTCGGACGACTCCGCCACACCTCCGAACGCGCGGATCAGGTTCTCGTACCATTCGTCCCAGTCGGCCTGCCGCAGCACCCGAACGTCAGTCGTCATAGCCCATGCCTACCAGGGCAATGCGGTACGAGCGAGGGAATTTCGCCCGTCCGCGGCGGCCCCCGGCGCGCACGCGCCGGCGCGGTTCTCTGTGAAGTTGAGCGCTCGGAGGGGGGACAAGTAGGACCTCCCGTGCCAAGCGCCTGGTCCGATGGATAGGGTCCCGAACTAATGGCAGCAGGACGAGGGCGGCGCGCCGCAGCCGATACGTTCACGGCCCGGTTGAAGATGCAATGGCACCGGGCCCGAACAGGGCTGCGCAGATCCGCCGTCGACTACTTCCGCGGGGACGGTTCCGACTGGATCGCCCTGGCCGGTCTGCTGATCATGATCCCGGTGATCGCCTCCACGACCCTGGTCAACTCGGTGTGGTGCTCACCCGCCGCCCTGGTCCTGCCGATCGTGGCCGGCGGCCTGCTGCTGCGGCCCGCCAGCCTGCTCGGGCTGTACGCGGCCGCCGCCACCGCGCTGATAGTGGAGTCCGTGAAGCTCGGCCCCTACACCGAGGGCCCCTCCCGGGTGACGCCCGGCGTGGTCCTGGTGGTCGCGGCCTGCGGCTTCTTCGGACTGCTGATCGCACAGTTCCGCAGCCGCGTGGGCGTGCCCTGGCGGCGCGGCGGCACCATGCTCTTCGACCTGCGCGAACGCATCCGCGTGCAGAGCAAGCTGCCGAAGCTGCCGGTGGGCTGGCACCGCGAGATGGCGCTGCGCCCGGCGGGCGGCCAGTCCTTCTCCGGGGACTTCGTCGTGGCCGCGCGGACGAACGGCGGCCGGACCCTCGAAGTCGTCCTGACGGACGTCTCCGGCAAGGGCATGGACGCGGGGTCACGCGCCCTGCTGCTGTCCGGGGCCTTCGGCGGACTCCTCGGCTCCCTGCCGCCGCACGCCTTCCTGCCCGCCGCGAACGGCTATCTGCTGCGCCAGGACTGGGACGAGGGCTTCGCGACCTCGATCCATCTGGTGCTCGACCTCGACTCGGGCGACTACGAACTCTTCTCCGCCGGACACCCGCCGGGCCTCCAGCTCAGCGCGGGCAGCGGCCGCTGGGAGGAGAAGGCCGCAGAAGGCCCCCTGCTCGGCGTGTACGACGGCGCCCAGTTCGACCCGGTGAAGGGCTCGCTGCGGCCCGGGGACGTGCTCATGCTGTTCACGGACGGCCTGGTGGAGACCGCCGACCGGGACATCGTCGAGGGCATCGACCGGCTCACCGGAGAGGCCGACCGCTATGTCGCCGGCGGCTTCCACGGCGCCGCCTGGCACCTCATCGAGGCGGTCGCCAGGGACGTCAACGACGACCGGGCCCTCCTGCTCATCTGCCGCGACGCCCTGGCCCCGGTCCGCTGACCGCCCCCGCGGTCCCCGCGACACGAGCCGCGGCCCGTACCGAGGAGACACTGATCGCGTGACCCGACCTCTCCTGACCCTCGCCGAAGTCGAAGCGCTCGCCCGCGCGGCGCACGCGGCCCAGACCGACAAGGCCGGCCGGCCGTACGCCGAGCACCTCCAGGCCGTGGCGGACGGCGTCCGCGAGCGCGGCGGCGACGACGACCAGATCGCGGCGGCCTGGCTGCACGACGCCGTCGAGGACGACGCCCTCTCCGAGGAGTGGCTGGACGGGGCCGCGCTGAGCCCTCGTACGAAGGACATCGTGCGGGCGCTCACCAAGGCGGACGGCGAGGCCCCGGAGTCCTACGCCCGACGCGTCCGCACCACCCGGGGCGCCCTGCTGGTCAAGGCCTCCGACCTGGCCCACAACTCCGACCCGGGCCGCCTCGCCGTCCTCGACGAGCTCACCCGGGCCCGGCTCACGAGGAAGTACGCGACGATGCGCTCCCTGCTCGGGCTGCCGCCGGGCTGAACGCCGACACGCGGAAGGGCGGGCCCGGATCGCTCCGGGCCCGCCCTTCTCGTACGCCTCTGACGCGCCTCTCGTCCGCCGACCGGCCTCGCGGCCCTCGGCCGGCCCGTGTCCGGCCGATCGCCCGCCGCGCCGCTAGACGCCGGCCTTGGCCCGCTCCCGGGCCGCCTGGGCCGGGTCCGGCTTGAACGCCCACGTCATCTTCGGCTCCATCGAGAACCGGAAGATCCGCTGGACCGGCCGGGTGCACAGGACGGTGACGAGCGCGGCCGCGAATACCGTCACGAGCACCTCGCCGAGCGGCTTGTGCAGCCACCCGTGGTCGAACCAGCCCCAGTACTCGGACGCCTTGACGACGAAACCGTGCAGCAGATAGCCGTACAGCGTGCCCGCGCCCAGCGCCGTGAACCAGAACGTGCGCCGCGGCACCCAGGCGAAGAAGCAGGCCGTGAGCACCAGCGAACAGCCGTAGAGCGCGAGCGTCATGACGACGCCGGCCCACCAGGGGGCACCCAGCTCCTGCGCGCTGTCACGGTGGAAGAACCACGCGGTGTTCATCCGGGGCACCGCCCACCAGCCCACCAGCAGCGCCGCCGCGAAGACCGGCACCGACAGGACGCGCACCTCGCGGCGGCGCACCATCTGGAAGTGCTCGGGCTTCATGAACAGACCGAGGACGAAGAACGGCAGGAACTGCAGCACCCGCTGGAGGTCCAGGTCGTCACCGATCTCGGGCGAGACGGACGCGAGCAGGGCGAGGCACACCGCCACCGGGACCGGCCAGCGGACCACCTTCCACAGCGGGGTGGTCAGCCGCCAGATGAACAGCGCGACCAGGAACCAGGTGAGGTACCAGGGGTCGAGCAGGCTGATCGCCTGGTCCGGGTCGCCGCCGGCGAAGCGGTCGAAGAGCGAGTACGCCGTCTCGAACAGGACGTACGGGACGACCACGCCGGTGACCAGCCGCTTCAGCCGGTCGGGGCGCATGTCGAAACTGCGCGAGAAATAGCCGGAGATGATGATGAACGCCGGCATGTGGAAGGTGTACACGACCGTGTACAGCGCTTCCAGGACGCGGCTCTGCCCCTTCAACGGCTCCCACGCGTGACCCATGGCCACGAGCACGATCGCCAGGTACTTGGCGTTGTCGAAGAAGGCGTCGCGCTGCTTGGCGGGCTTGGCGCCCGGCGCGGTCTCCGGCGCGGTGCCCGCCGTCGCGGACGCCCGGGGGGAGCGCTGGCTCGGCACCGCGTCCACCGACTGCTGCGCCGGGGGGAGTGGTGATCTGTGGTGGCCGTGGGGTCGGAGCGAGTTGGTCACAGGCCCTCCCGCCAAGAACTCAGGGGGATGTTTCTGGACCTCGCTGCGCGATCGGGGGGAGTGGCGGCGTGGAACATCTGAGGCACCCTAGCGTCGTCTGTGCGTTCTCGTAAAACGCCCGATGTCATTCCTGCTTATCCCTCGCGCGTACCCCGGATTCGGAGATGTGTGCCTGCCGATCCGCAAGTGGTTCCGTATATCGATTCGCTTACCGGCGAAGAGTGTTCTGTCCTGATTCGTACCGACTTAGCGGTGCATAACGCCCGCGGGCGACTCCGGTCATATGTCCGGTTCGAGCGTCTTTGGTGGCCCGTGCGTCGTGTTCGCGGTGTGCCGGTGACAACAATTCGAATTACCTGCGAACAGGATGTGTGGACATGGCAACCGTTGCTGAGAATTCGCTGTGCAGGGCGCCTTCGAATTGCGTCACGGGGCAGTCTCCCCGGCGTGCTCCCGGGCGGCTCGGGCCGTGCGGTGCGGCGTGGTTCGGGTGGGGCGCGGGCCCACTCCGGAGCCGGGCCCGGGCCAACGATGCGTCACCTGTCGCATACGAGTGGCCCGTTGGTGGCACGATGGTTCTGGCGGGGGTGTGCGGGGCTGCACTCCCGGGCCGGGAGCGGACCGACCGTAGGGTGTGATCAGTTGTGGCCATTTCGCTGTCAGTGGTGCTGCTGTTGGCGATCATCCTCGTGGTGTTGATCCGAGGGGGATCCATCAAGCCGGGGCCCGCCATCGTCGCGGTCCTCTTCGGCTTCTTCCTCGCGTCGACCGGTATGGCTCCCTCCATCAACCGGTTTCTCGACTCGATAGCGCAGACCATCAACTCGATCAGTTTCTGAACGGGACGCGGCGAAAAGCGTCCTCCGCCGGATCACGGACGAGGCGCCGCGCGGCCCACGCCGGGCGCGCGCCGGCGACCGCGCGCGCCGTCCGCGAACATCCGTCCGCCCGAAACTCCGACGGACCGGACCCGGAACTCCGGCAGAGCGGAAGCCCCCGGAAACGACGAGAGCCAGGCGGGGAATCCATCCTCCGGCCTGGCTCTACGTCATATGGAGCGGGCGACGGGAATCGAACCCGCGTAGCTAGTTTGGAAGACTAGTGCTCTACCATTGAGCTACGCCCGCACAGCATGCGCCGCAGGTCAGCGACCGCGGCACAGAAAGCATCGTAGCGGGTCGACGGCCCGCAACGCACACCCCGTTCCCGTCCGCGTCGGTGCTCGCGAAATGCTGCGGTCGCACTGCCTGCGGGCATGTACCCTACGTGTCGCACCGACGGGGTGTGGCGCAGCTTGGTAGCGCGTCCGCTTTGGGAGCGGAAGGCCGTGGGTTCAAATCCCGCCACCCCGACCACCGGCAGGGCCGCTCAGGATCCGCCCGGACAAGATCACCTTTTGGGGCGTGTACCGCCTGCGGTTACTATGCAAGCTGCGTGCCCGTATGTCTGCAGTGTTACGTCTCTCAAGGGCCGCTGAATCCGCCCAGGGCCCTGCCCGGCCGGCAACAGCACGCAGCAGAACCCCCCAAGAAGTCAGCCACAAGGAGACCGAACCGTGAAGAGCGCCGTGGAGACCCTGAACCCGACCCGGGTTCGGCTCACTGTCGAGGTGCCCTTCGAGGAGCTCAAGGACAGCCTCGACGCGGCGTACAAGAAGATCAACCAGCAGGTCACGGTGAAGGGGTTCCGGAAGGGCAAGATCCCGGCGCGCGTCATCGACCAGCGGTTCGGTCGCGGCGCCGTGCTCGAAGAGGCCGTCAACGACGCGCTCCCGAAGTTCTACACCGAAGCGGTCAACGAGGCTGAGCTGAACGTTCTCGGCCAGCCCGAGGTCGACATCACCGAGCTGAAGGACGGCGAGACGCTGAACTTCACCGCGGAGGTCGACGTCCGCCCGACCATCGAGATCCCGGACTACTCCGGCATCGAGGTCGAGGTCGACGCCATCGAGGTCAGCGACGAGGACGTCGAGAAGGCCGTCTCGGACCTGCGTGAGCGCTTCGCCTCGACCTCCCCGGTCGAGCGCGCCGCCCAGGACGAGGACGTCGTCACCCTGGACCTCGAGGCCAAGGTCGACGGAGAGGTCCTGGAGGACGGTGTCGCGAGCGGTGTCTCGTACACCATCGGCTCCGGCGAGCTGCTCGAGGGCATCGACGAGGCCGTGAAGGGCCTGGAGGCCGGTGGCGAGGCCACCTTCACCTCCGAGCTCAAGGGCGGCTCCGCCGCGGGCAAGGAGGCCGAGGTCACCGTCAAGGTCACCCAGGTCGCCGCCCGTGAACTGCCCGAGCTGGACGACGAGTTCGCGCAGCTCGCCTCCGAGTTCGACACCCTCGACGAGCTCAAGGCGGACAGCCGCAAGCGCCTCGAGAACATGAAGCAGTACGACCAGGCCACGCAGGCCCAGGAGCGCGTCCTGGAGAAGCTGCTGGAGCTCGTCGAGGTGCCCGTCCCCGAGAAGCTGCTCGAGGACGAGATCAACACCCGTAAGCACAACCTCGAGCACCACCAGCTCGGCCAGATGGGCCTCGACCTCGCGAAGTACCTGGAGATCCAGGGCAAGACCGAGGAAGAGTTCGACGCCGAGACCAAGGAAGCCGCGGTCAAGGGCATCAAGACGCAGTTCGTCCTCGACGAGCTCGTCAACAAGGAGAAGCTGAACGTCAACCAGGAGGAGCTCACCGAGCACCTCATGCGTCGCGCGGCCTCCTCCGGCATGTCCCCCGACCAGTTCGCCCAGGCGGTCGTCGAGGGTGGCCAGGTCCCGATGCTCGTCGGCGAGGTCGCCCGCGGCAAGGCCCTCGCGGTCGTCGTCGAGGCCTCCACGGTCAAGGACACCAACGGCGAGATCGTCGACCTGGACGACGAGGAGGACGAGACGGCCGAGACCGTCGAGGCCACCACGGAGTCCGAGGAGACCACCGAGGCCTGATCGCCTCAGCCTCAGCAGCAAGCCCTGACGGGCCCCCGGGGACTTCACGTCCCCGGGGGCCCGTCCGCTTACCCGGGAAGCCAGGAACCCCGGGGGACGTCTCGCCGAGGGCCCCACGGGCCGACCCAGGGGCGCGAGGAACTGCGCGAGCAACCCCCACGGCCCCCGCAGCCGCGATCCGCCCCCGGGGCTCACGGCGGGTGCGGCCTTCCGGGGGACTGGCAACGCCCCGAGCCGGTGGACGAGGGGCGCCCGGAGCCCTGGTGAAGCCCGCGCAGCGCATGCGCTCACAGCGAACAGTTCCCTCTGCGGGATTCCCCGGAGGGACCCGCGCGTTAGGGTCCATGAATACGAGGGCAGGGGAGTCTCCGGACGCCGTCGGGAGGCGGCGCGGAACCCGGGGTCCCAGGCCCTGCAGAAGACGTGAGACGGCCCGGCGCCGTCGCAAGACGAGCAGGTGGATACGTGACGAATCTGATGCCCACAGCTGCCGGCGACCCCATCGGTGGTGGCCTCGGCGACCAGGTCTACAACCGACTGCTCGGCGAGCGGATCATCTTCCTCGGCCAGGCGGTCGACGACGACATCGCCAACAAGATCACGGCGCAGCTGCTGCTCCTTGCCGCCGACCCGGACAAGGACATCTACCTCTACATCAACAGCCCCGGCGGATCGATCACGGCCGGCATGGCGATCTACGACACCATGCAGTTCATCAAGAACGACGTGGTGACGATCGCCATGGGCATGGCGGCTTCGATGGGCCAGTTCCTCCTCAGCGCCGGCACCCCCGGCAAGCGCTTCGCGCTGCCGAACGCCGAGATCCTGATCCACCAGCCCTCCGCGGGTCTCGCGGGCTCCGCGTCGGACATCAAGATCCACGCCGAGCGGCTGCTGCACACCAAGAAGCGGATGGCTGAGCTGACCGCCTTCCACACCGGTCAGACCGTGGAGCAGGTCACGCGCGACTCGGACCGCGACCGCTGGTTCGACCCGATCGAGGCCAAGGAGTACGGCCTCATCGACGACATCGTGCCCACCGCTGCCGGGATGCCGGGCGGCGGCGGCACCGGGGCGTCGTAAGCCCCTCCAGCGCCCCCGAGGGCGGCGCGGGGCCTCTTCCCGCCCTCGGGTGGGGTCAGGCCCCCAGCGCGCCCTCAGCCGACCGCTCAGCCCTTTTCAAGGCTTTCCAGGAGACACAGTGAACGACTTCACCGGCAGCGGCCTCTACGCCCGCACGCAGGCCGAGTACACCGGTCCTCGCGCGGAGTCCCGCTACGTCATCCCGCGCTTCGTCGAGCGCACCTCGCAGGGCGTGCGCGAGTACGACCCGTACGCGAAGCTGTTCGAAGAGCGCGTGATCTTCCTCGGCGTGCAGATCGACGACGCCTCCGCCAACGACGTCATGGCGCAGCTCCTGTGCCTGGAGTCGATGGACCCCGACCGTGACATCTCGGTCTACATCAACAGCCCCGGTGGCTCGTTCACGGCCCTCACGGCCATTTACGACACCATGCAGTTCGTCAAGCCGGACATCCAGACGGTCTGCATGGGCCAGGCCGCCTCGGCCGCCGCGATCCTGCTGGCCGCCGGTACGCCGGGCAAGCGCATGGCGCTCCCGAACGCCCGTGTGCTGATCCACCAGCCCTACAGCGAGACCGGCCGCGGGCAGGTCTCGGACCTCGAGATCGCCGCGAACGAGATCCTGCGGATGCGCGGTCAGCTCGAGGACATGCTGGCCAAGCACTCGACCACGCCGATCGAGAAGATCCGCGAGGACATCGAGCGCGACAAGATCCTCACGGCCGAGGACGCGTTGGCCTACGGCCTGATCGACCAGATCATTTCCACCCGGAAGATGAACAACTCCGCGGTGGTGTGACGTATCGCTGTATCGTCTGCCGCTCCTTGGCACGGTTCACGACAAAGTGAACCGCGCCAAGGGGGGCCCGAACGAGGGGCTCGGCAAGGTACCGTCGGACATAAGGCAGCACCAGGAGCCGCTGGACCCAGGCGGCTCCCAGGCGAAGGGGAAGCACACCGTGGCACGCATCGGTGACGGCGGCGATCTGCTCAAGTGCTCGTTCTGCGGCAAGAGCCAGAAGCAGGTCAAGAAGCTCATCGCAGGCCCCGGTGTGTACATCTGCGACGAGTGCATCGACCTCTGCAACGAGATCATCGAGGAAGAACTCGCGGAGACGAGCGAGGTGCGCTGGGAGGAACTCCCCAAGCCCCGCGAGATCTACGAGTTCCTCGAGGGCTACGTGGTCGGCCAGGAGTCGGCCAAGAAGGCCCTCTCCGTCGCGGTCTACAACCACTACAAGCGCGTCCAGGCCGGTGAGAACAGCACGGGCCAGAACCGCGAGGACGCCATCGAGTTGGCGAAGTCCAACATCCTTCTGCTGGGCCCCACGGGCTCCGGCAAGACGCTCCTCGCCCAGACGCTCGCGCGCATGCTGAACGTCCCGTTCGCCATCGCCGACGCGACGGCGCTGACGGAGGCGGGATACGTCGGCGAGGACGTCGAGAACATCCTGCTGAAGCTCATCCAGGCCGCCGACTACGACGTCAAGAAGGCCGAGACGGGGATCATCTACATCGACGAGATCGACAAGGTCGCCCGTAAGAGCGAAAACCCGTCGATCACGCGCGACGTCTCCGGTGAGGGCGTGCAGCAGGCCCTGCTCAAGATCCTCGAGGGCACGACGGCCTCGGTGCCGCCGCAGGGCGGACGCAAGCACCCGCACCAGGAGTTCATCCAGATCGACACGACGAACGTCCTGTTCATCGTGGGCGGTGCCTTCGCGGGCCTGGAGAAGCTCATCGAGTCCAGGGCCGGCGCGAAGGGCATCGGCTTCGGCGCGACGATCCGCTCGAAGCGCGAGCTGGAGTCCAAGGACCAGTTCGAGGCCGTCATGCCGGAGGACCTGGTCAAGTTCGGCATGATCCCCGAGTTCATCGGCCGTCTCCCGGTCATCACCTCGGTCCACAACCTGGACCGCGAGGCCCTCCTGCAGATCCTGGTCGAGCCGCGCAACGCGCTGGTGAAGCAGTACCAGCGCCTCTTCGAACTCGACGGTGTGGAGCTGGACTTCGAGCGTGAGGCGCTGGAGGCCATCGCCGACCAGGCCATCCTGCGCCAGACCGGAGCCCGAGGCCTGCGCGCCATCATGGAGGAAGTCCTCCAGGCCGTGATGTACGAAGTCCCGTCCCGCAAGGACGTGGCCCGCGTCGTCATCACCGCCGACGTGGTCCTGCGCAACGTCAACCCGACCCTGATCCCGAGGGACGCCCGCCGCGGCGGCCCGGGCGAACAGAAGACGGCGTAGGCACCAGCACCCAGGAACGAAGGGGCGCCCGGCGATCAGTTCGCCGGGCGCCCCTCTTTTCACGCTCGCGTTGTCTTCCGGTCCCGCGTGCTCCCGTGCGTACGGGCGCCCCGGCCGGAGCGGGGCGAACGCCCGTGCGGGGCCCGGCCGACCGGCCGGGCCCCGCACGTCGAACCTGTTCCGCGGACGGCGTCAGATCTTCTGACGGACGTCCTTGCGGAGCTTCGCGGCGATCTCGGCCGCGGACTCGGGCGTGCTGCCCTTGCCGGCCATCATGCTCGCGAAGTCGATCGGCATCACGAACCCGAGCGTGCTGTGGTCGCCCCAGATGCACACCGGCATCGTGAACTCCTTCGGCCCGGCGGCACCCGTGCTGGAGGAGTCGTTCTTGACCTTGATCTCCTGGCACTTGAGGACGGCACCGTCGAGCGCGCTCGGCGTGTACGCCTTCGGGCTGCCGACGAGCTCGCCGTCCTTGGTGCCTTCCTTCTCCTGGTTCGTCTTCATGTCGGCGAACATGTTGTCGACGGCCTTCTCGGGGTCGTCGATGGTTCCCCAGACACCGCCGAACGAGATCTGCTTCATCGCCAGCGGGTTGCTCTTGTCGCCCGACTGGTAGGCCGCGTTGACGTCCTTGGGGCTCTTCACACCCCAGCCCTCGGCGTCCTTGAGGTCGTCCTTGGTCATGCCGCCGCTGCTGTCGCTGCCGTCGGTGGACTTCTTGTACTCGCCACCGAGGACCGACGCGGGCGTCGTCAGCTTGTGCGGGCCGTCGTCCGCCACGTCGGAGCCGCTGCTGCCGCCGAGGACGAGGTACGCGCCCACCGCGATGGCCGCGACCACGGCCACGCCGCCGATGATCAGGGCCGTCTTCTTCTTGCCGCCGGACGGCTCGGGCGGCATCGGGACCGTGCCGTACGGAGGCTGCTGCCCGTAGGCGGGCGGCTGGCCGTACGGGGGAGTCTGCGGCGGCACGCCCGGCGCCTGCTGGGGATAGCCGTAGCCGGGCTGCGCGGGGGGAGCCTGCTGGGGGTAGCCGTAGCCGGGCTGAGGGGCGGGCGGCTGCTGGCCGTAGGGGCCCGGCTGGCCGCCCGGCTGACCGTAGGGTCCGGGCTGCTGGGGCTGCCCGCCGTACGGGCCCGGCTGGTTGTAGCTCATTTCTGGGTTCCCCTCCAGATGCCTTATGTGTTCCTGACATCCTGACGCACAGGTCGGACGGTCAAGTCCGCAGGGGGTGCACCGTTACGAAGTAATCCCGTTTCGGGACCGGGGCGTGACGCCTCTAAACTGATCCCGTGACCGAGAACGCTCAGCAGCAGCCATCAGAGCCCAACACCGAACTGCCGACCCAGTACGCGCCGGCCGATGTAGAGGGGCCGCTGTACGAGCGCTGGGTAGAGCGCGGCTACTTCGAGGCGGACGCGAAGAGCGACAAGCCTCCGTTCACGGTGGTCATCCCGCCGCCGAACGTCACCGGCAGCCTGCACCTCGGGCACGCCTTCGAGCACACCCTCATCGACGCCCTCACGCGCCGCAAGCGCATGCAGGGCTTCGAGACGCTGTGGCAGCCCGGCATGGACCACGCCGGCATCGCCACGCAGAACGTCGTCGAGCGGGAGCTGGGCAAGGAGGGCAAGTCGCGGCACGACCTCGGCCGGGAGGCGTTCGTCGAGCGTGTCTGGCAGTGGAAGGCCGAGTCCGGCGGGCAGATCTCCGGCCAGATGCGCCGTCTCGGTGACGGTGTCGCCTGGTCGCGCGAGCGCTTCACGATGGACGAGGGCCTGTCCCAGTCCGTCCAGACCATCTTCAAGAAGCTCTACGACGACGAGCTGATCTACCGCGCCGAGCGCATCATCAACTGGTGCCCGCGCTGTCTGACCGCGATCTCCGACATCGAGGTCGAGTACCAGGACGACGACGGCGAGCTGGTCTCCATGAAGTACGGGGACGGGGACGACGCGATCGTCGTCGCCACCACCCGTGCCGAGACGATGCTCGGTGACACCGCCGTCGCGGTCCACCCGGAGGACGAGCGGTACAAGCACCTCGTCGGCAAGCTCATCAAGCTGCCGCTGACCGACCGCTCCATCCCGGTCGTCGCGGACGAGCACGTCGACCCCGAGTTCGGCACCGGCGCCGTCAAGGTGACGCCCGCTCACGACCCGAACGACTTCGAGATCGGGCAGCGCCACAACCTGCCCAACATCGCCGTCATGGACGAGCACGCGGTCATCACGGTCCCCGGCCCCTTCCAGGGCCTGGACCGCCTGGAGGCACGCTCCGCCATCGTCGGCGCCCTGCGCGCCGAAGGCCGGATCGTCGCCGAGAAGCGGCCCTACAGCCACTCCGTCGGCCACTGCTCGCGCTGCAAGACCACCATCGAGCCGCGCCTGTCCATGCAGTGGTGGGTCAAGGTCGGCCCCCTCGCGAAGGCCGCGGGCGACGCCGTCCGCGACGGCCGGGTCAAGATCCACCCGCAGGAGATGGAGAAGCGGTACTTCGACTGGGTCGACAACCTCCACGACTGGTGCATCTCGCGGCAGTTGTGGTGGGGCCACCGCATCCCGGTCTGGTACGGCCCGAACGGCGAGATCGTCTGCGTCGGCCCGGACGACGAGGCCCCCACGGGCGAGGGCTGGCACCAGGACACCGACGTCCTCGACACCTGGTTCTCCTCCGGCCTGTGGCCGTTCTCCACGCTCGGCTGGCCCGAACAGACCGAGAGCCTCGCGAAGTTCTACCCGAACTCCGTCCTGGTCACCGGCTACGACATCCTCTTCTTCTGGGTCGCCCGGATGATGATGTTCGGCCTGTACGCGATGGACGGCACCCCGCCGTTCCACACCATCGCCCTGCACGGCATGGTCCGCGACCAGTTCGGCAAGAAGATGTCCAAGTCCTTCGGGAACGCGGTCAACCCGCTGGACTGGATGGACAAGTACGGCTCCGACGCGCTGCGGTTCACCCTCGCGCGCGGCGCCAACCCGGGCGTCGACGTCCCGATCGGCGAGGACTGGGTCCAGGGCTCGCGCAACTTCGCCAACAAGATCTGGAACGCCACCCGCTTCGCGCTCATGAACGGCGCGACGGTCGAGGGCGAACTCCCCGCCGCCGAGGAGCTGTCGGCCACCGACCGCTGGATCCTGTCCCGGCTGAACGCCACGGTCGCCGAAGTCGACGCCCTGTACGACGACTTCCAGTTCGCCAAGCTGTCGGACGCGCTGTTCCACTTCGCGTGGGACGAGGTCTTCGACTGGTACGTCGAGCTGTCCAAGACGACGTTCATGGCGGGCGGCGAGCCGGCGAAGGTCTCCGGCCGGGTCCTCGGCGAGGTCCTGGACGTCACCCTCCGCCTCCTCCACCCGATCGTCCCGTTCGTCACGGAGACCCTCTGGACCACCCTCACGGGCGGCGAGTCGGTCGTCGTCGCCGAGTGGCCGACCGACTCCGGCTTCCGTGACACCGCCGCCGAGCAGGAGATCGAGAAGCTCCAGCAGGTCATCACGGAGGTCCGCCGCTTCCGCGCCGACCAGGGCCTCCAGCCCGGCCAGCGGGTCCCGGCCCGGCTGACCCTCGACGGGACCGCGCTGGCCCCGCACGAGGCGGCCATCCGCCAGCTCCTGCGGCTCCAGCCGGAGGGCGAGGGCTTCTCGGCCACGGCGACGCTGCCGGTGGCGGGTGCCACGGTCGCGCTCGACCTGTCGGGCACGATCGACGTCGCCGCCGAGCGCAAGCGTCTGGCCAAGGACCTCGCCGCCGCCGAGAAGGAGAAGGCCCAGGCCAACGCCAAGCTCGGCAACGAGGCGTTCCTCGCCAAGGCGCCGGACAACGTCGTGGACAAGATCCGCGGGCGGCTCGCCAAGGCGGACGAGGACATCGCCCGCATCCAGACCCAGCTGGAGCGCCTGCCCGAGGCGTAGCCCGCCCCGACGCAGATGAAGGCCCCCGGAACCATCCAGTTCCGGGGGCCTTCCGCCGTACACGACAGACTTTCTTCGCCCCCTCCGCCCCTACCCGTCCCGTACCCGGGGCTCCGCCCCGGACCCCGCTCCTCAATCGCCGGAGGGGCTGAATTCCCTGGATCGGGGGTCTGGGGCGGCAGCCCCCAGGGGTGGGACGGGAAGGGGCGGAGGGGGCGAAAACCCCCATGCGGCCCCACACGCCCCCACACCCCCGCCACCTCCGTAGACTGGCCCCGTGAGTGACCTCCCCCCGCACGACAGCAGCGCGTCCGACGAGTCGCAGGACCGCGACCCGCACGGTCTCTTCGACGAGATCGTGGCGAACGAGACCGAGCGCGACCCCGACCTCGCCGTGATCGAGGCCGGCAGCCGCACCCTGCGCACCCAGGGCGGCAGCGGCCCGCAGGCCGACGTACCCGGGCGTCCCTCGGACCCCGAGGTCGACAAGGCGCTGCGCGAGGTCGAGGCCGAACTCGCCACCCGCTGGGGCGAGACGAAGCTGGAGCCGTCCGTCGCCAGGATCGCCGCGCTGATGGACGTCCTCGGGGAGCCGCAGCGCGCGTACCCCTCGATCCACATCACGGGCACCAACGGCAAGACCTCCACCGCCCGCATGATCGAGGCCCTCCTCGGCGCCTTCGACCTGCGCACCGGCCGCTACACCAGCCCCCACGTGCAGTCGATCACCGAGCGCATCAGCCTGGACGGGGCGCCGCTGCCCGCCGAGCGCTTCGTGGAGACGTACAACGACATCAAGCCCTACGTCGAGATGGTCGACGGGCAGCAGGAGTACCGGCTGTCCTTCTTCGAGGTGCTCACCGGCATGGCGTACGCCGCCTTCGCGGACGCGCCCGTGGACGTCGCCGTCGTCGAGGTCGGCATGGGCGGAAGCTGGGACGCCACGAACGTGATCGACGGGGACGTCGCCGTGGTGACCCCCATCGACCTCGACCACACCGACCGCCTCGGTGAGACGCACGCCGAGATCGCCACCGAGAAGGCGGGCATCGTCAAGCAGGACGCCACCGTCATCCTCGCCCAGCAGCCGGTCGACGCGGCCCAGGTGCTGCTGAAGAAGGCCGTGGAGGTCGACGCGACGGTGGCCCGCGAGGGCCTCGAATTCGGTGTCGTCTCACGGCAGATCGCGGTCGGCGGGCAGCTCCTCACGCTGCGCGGCCTCGGCGGCGAGTACGAAGAGGTCTTCCTGCCGCTGCACGGCGCCTACCAGGCGCACAACGCCGCCGTGGCGCTCGCCGCGGTCGAGGCGTTCTTCGGCGTCGGCTCGGCCCACGCCCAGCGGCTCGACATCGACACCGTGCGCAAGGCGTTCGCCTCGGTCACCTCGCCCGGCCGCCTGGAGATCGTGCGCCGCTCGCCCACCGTGGTGCTCGACGCCGCGCACAACCCCGCGGGCGCCCGCGCCACCGCCGAGGCCGTGAGCGAGGTCTTCGACTTCAGCCGGCTCATCGGCCTCGTCGGCGCGAGCGGCGACAAGAACGTGCGCGGGGTGCTCGAAGCCTTCGAGCCGATCTTCGCGGAGGTCGTCGTCACCCAGAACTCCAGCCATCGCGCGATGGACGCGGACGAACTCGCCGGGATCGCCGTCGAGGTCTTCGGCGAGGACCGGGTGCAGGTCGAACCGCGGCTCGACGACGCCCTGGAGGCCGCCATCACGCTCGCCGAGGAAGAGGGCGAGTACGCGGGCGGCGGCGTCCTGGTCACCGGTTCCGTCATCACGGTCGGCGAGGCCCGACTGCTCCTGGGGAGGGGCTGACTCTCGTGCGTACGCTCTGTGCTTCCACGCTGATCAGCGAGTTCTTGGTCATCGGCTTCGCCGGTCTCGTCGCCATGAAGGACCCCGATCTGTCCACGGCCACGGTCTGGACGGTCTGCGGGATCCTCATGGCGCTCAGCGTGCTGCTGTGCGGCATGATCACGCGGCCCGGCGGTGTCCAGCTCGGCTGGGCGCTGCAGATCCTGCTGATCGCCGGCGGGTTCTTCGTGCCGTCCATGTACATCCTGGGCGTGGCCTTCGCCGCCCTGTGGTGGGCCTCGGTCCACTACGGCCGGAAGATCGACGAGGCCAAGGCCCGGTTCGCCGCGCAGGCCCAGGCCGAGCCGAGCGGCAACCCGGCCTAGGTCCGGCCGAGCCGAGCGGCGACCCGGCCCAGGGCCGGCCGCGTGGCAGTAACCCGGCCGAGCCGAGTGGCAACCCGCCCTGGGGCCGGCCGTTCCGGCCCGGGGCGGGTCCGGGAGCGGACTCGGGCGTGGGCCCGTATCACCTGACGCTGTGTGACAGCGACCCGGACACGCCCTGTAGCCTCGGTCATCCGCACCCGTGTGACCCGAAGGAGCTTTCCCGTGAGCCAGCGCACCCTCGTCCTTCTCAAGCCCGACGCCGTACGTCGCGGCCTGACCGGCGAGATCATCAGCCGCATCGAGCGCAAGGCCGGCTGGCAGATCACCGCGCTGGAGCTGCGGACGCTGGACCAGGACACGCTGGAGCAGCACTACGGCGAGCACAAGGGCAAGCCCTTCTACGAGCCGCTGGTGGCGTTCATGGCCTCCGGTCCGGTCGTGGCCCTGATCGTCGAGGGCGAGCGGGTCATCGAGGGTGTGCGCGCCCTGGCCGGCCCGACCGACCCGATCGCCGCCGCCCCCGGTTCCATCCGCGGTGACTACGGCGTGATCGTGCGCGAGAACCTGATCCACGCCTCCGACTCCGAGGAGTCCGCCGAGCGCGAGGTGAAGATCTTCTTCCCCGGCCGCGCCTGAGCGTACGGACGAAGGCTCCGCGCCCGCGTCCGCGCGCACGGACGGTCACCGTCCGGCGTACGGACGGTCGCGCCCGAGGCGGCGGGCGGCCTCGCCGAGGCCGCCCGGACGATCTCCGGAGCGCGTGGAGTCGTACATTTTCAAAGAATTTTCTGAGACTGTGTCAGCACGGCTGCGGCAGTCTGACCTGGGACGGCCCTGAAAAATCAGGCCGTCCCGTGGCATATGCGCGCTGATCGGGGGAACGCGTGACCCCGATGGCCCGTCTCCACAAGCGAGTCGCTCCGCCATCTGCCGACAATGGCCAAGACCCTCGCGCAGTGTTCGTGCAGGCGCGTCTACGATGGAAGCGTTCACGTCGCTGCACCAACCTCGCGCCGTCCCTAAAAAGCCGTCAACGTTCGCTTTGGGAAGGCCAGACGAATCCTGATGGGGAACTCAATGTCGTTCATCGGCCGTGACATGGCTGTCGACCTCGGGACCGCCAACACGCTGGTGTACGTCAGGGGTCGAGGGATCGTACTCAACGAGCCGTCCGTCGTCGCGATCAACACCAACACCGGCGGGATCCTCGCGGTGGGCGCGGAAGCCAAGAAGATGATCGGGCGGACGCCGGGCAACATCGTTGCCGTGCGCCCGCTGAAGGACGGCGTCATCGCCGACTTCGAGATCACCGAGCGCATGCTCCGCTACTTCATCCTGAAGATCCACAAGCGGCGTTATCTCGCCCGCCCCCGTGTCGTCGTCTGTGTGCCCTCGGGCATCACGGGCGTCGAGCGCCGTGCCGTCATCGAGGCGTCGTCCCAGGCCGGCGCCCGACAGGTGCACATCATCGAGGAGCCCATGGCCGCGGCCATCGGCGCCGGCCTGCCGGTCCACGAGGCCACGGGCAACATGGTGGTGGACATCGGCGGCGGCACCACGGAGGTCGCGGTCATCTCGCTCGGCGGCATCGTCACCGCCCAGTCCATCCGCGTCGCGGGTGACGAGCTGGACAACGCGATCATCCAGTACATCAAGAAGGAGTACAGCCTCCTTCTGGGTGAGCGGACGGCCGAGCAGATCAAGATCACGATCGGATCCGCGTACGACCTCGACACTGACGAGCACACCGAAATCCGCGGCCGGGACCTGGTCTCCGGTCTGCCCAAGACGGTCGTCATCTCCGCCGCGGAGGTCCGCAAGGCCGTCGAAGAGCCGGTCAACGCGATCGTCGACGCCGTGAAGACGACGCTCGACAAGTGTCCGCCCGAGCTCTCCGGTGACGTGATGGACCGGGGCATCGTCCTCACCGGCGGCGGGGCCCTGCTGCGCGGCCTGGACGAGCGGCTGCGCCGCGAGACCGGCATGCCGATCCACATCGCCGAGGACCCGCTCGACAGCGTGGCGCTCGGGTCGGGCAAGTGTGTCGAGGAGTTCGAGGCGCTCCAGCAGGTTCTGGACGCCCAGCCCCGCAGATGACGTAACACTTCGATTCCGCCGTACGAGATCACCCCTTCTCGTGCGGCGGATCGTTGGTATGGAGGCATAAACTCCTGCGACATAAGAGTCAAAACCTCCCCCATAACAGCCACCCCGTCTCACCACCCCCACCCCAGCCTCATCGCACCGTGGGCATCCTTTTCGCCCAGGGCGCGCCCCTGTTGACCCAATACGACGAGGAAGGCACGGCCGCCGCACGTGAGGGACACACGAGAGAGCCGGCTGCTCCTGGTGCTGCTGATCGCCATCGCGTTCGCACTGATCACGGTGGACATCCGCGGCGGGCAGGACTCACCGGTCGACGGCGCCCGCCAGGCCGCCGCGACGGTCTTCGGCCCGATCGAGAACGGAGTGTCGTCCGCGGTCGACCCCGTCGGCAACGCGATCTCCGCGGTCCGCGACTCGGGTGACCGGCACAGCCGCATCGCCCAACTGGAGCACGACAACGCGGCGTTGAAGGCGAAGCTCGGTAGCGACGACCGCAACCGCAGCCGCCTGAAGCAGCTCGACAAGATGATCAAGGTGGCGGGCGAGGGCCAGTACGGCATCAAGGGCGCCGAAGTGATCGCCATAGGGGCGGCCCAGGGCTTCTCCTGGACCGTCACCATCGACGTCGGCGCCAACGACGGCATCCAGCGCGACATGACCGTCCTGAACGGCGACGGACTGGTCGGCCGGGTCACCACCGTCGGCCCCGACACCGCGACGGTGCTCCTCGCCAACGACCCCGACTTCACCGTCGGCACCCGCATGGAGTCCACCGACGAACTCGGCTTCGCCTCCGGGCAGGGCGACCGCCCGCTGCGCGTCGAGCTCCTCAACGCCAAGGCGAAGATCAAGAAGGGCGACCGGCTGGTCACCTTCGGATCGCAGTCCGACAAGCCGTTCGTGCCGGGCGTCCCCGTCGGCGTCGTCTCCCGGGTCGACCCCTCCGGCGGCGACCTCACCCGCACGATCTACGTGACGCCGTTCGTGTCGTTCACCAAGCTCGACATCGTCGGCGTGGTCGTCGCGGCACCCAAGAGCGACCCGCGCGACACCGTGCTGCCCCCGAAACCCAGACCGACGCCCACGCCGACCGTGACCGTGACGGTCACGCCCTCGGCCAGCGCCACCGACCTCGGCCAGCAGCAGTAAGCAGGAGGAGCCGAATCCCATGCGTTTCAACAGGATGCTGCTCTCCGTCACCCTGGTGGTCGTCGCCCTGGTGATCCAGGTGAGCGTTCTCGCCCGACTCCATCTCCCGGGCGCCGTCCCCGACCTGGTGCTGCTGACCGTGCTCGCGCTCGCCCTGGTCTACGGGCATGTCGGCGGCGCGCTCATCGGCTTCGGCGCGGGTCTGCTCTCCGACCTCGCCCCGCCCGCCGACCACGCCGCCGGACGCTACGCCCTCGTGCTCTGCGTCGTCGGCTATCTCGCCGGCCTCGCCAAGCCCGAGAACGGCAGACTCAAATCGGCCACCGGCCCGATGGTCGTGGTCGTCGCCGCCGCGATCGGCTCCACCGTGCTCTACGCGGGCGTCGGCGCCCTCGTCGGCGACACCGCCGCCCGCCATGTCGGGCTCAGCAGCCTGCTCATCACGGCCGCGCTCTACGACCTGCTGCTCGCGCCCTTCGTCGTGCCGGTGCTGATGTGGCTGGCCCGGCGGGCCGAGAACGATCCGCTCGCCGACGGCGGTTCGGCCTCCAAGGCGGCCGACGTCTCCTCGGGCTGGCTGTCCTCCGGCACCGGCCTGCGCATCGGCAGCCAGCGCGGCGGACTGCGCGTGAAGGCGGCCAAGGCGCGAGTCGCCCGCGCCGGACGCATCAAGGGGGTCAAGCGGCTGTGACGACAGCGACGCGGCCCGTCCGCCCGCCGGCCCAAGCGTCCCGGACGTCACGGGACTTGACCGGCCGCGGTGTCACCACGCACAGGTTCGCCGTGTACTCGTATGACTCGTACACACACTGAGAGGGGGAGGCAGCAGTGACCAACATCCCGGAGACCGGCCGGACCCCACGGGTCCAGATCCGGCTCGTCGTCATCCAGATTCTCGTACTCTCCCTTCTCGGCACCCTCGGCGGACGCCTCTGGTTCCTCCAGATCCGCAACGGCAACGAGTACGCCAAGGAAGCCTCCGGCAACCACGTCCAGCAGGTCGTCCAGCCCGCCGTGCGCGGCTCGATCCTCGACGCGCGCGGTGTGCCGATCGCCGACAACGAGACCCGCCTCGTGGTCTCCGCCTCGCGCACGGACCTGATGAAGATGGCGGACGACGGCAAGGCCGTCCTCACCAAGCTCGCCGGCGTGCTCGGCCTCAAGCCCCAGGACGTCATCCAGAAGGTCCGCCTCTGCGACGCCAAGACGCCGCAGCCGTGCTGGAACGGCTCGCCCTACCAGCCGATCCCGATCACCGACAAGGCCACCCCGCGCCAGGCCCTGCAGATCCGCGAGCGCTCCGAGGACTTCCCCGGCATCACCGCCGAGCCGGAGGCCGTGCGCCGTTACGCGGCCCCCGGCAAGGCCAACACCGCGCAGGTCCTCGGCTACCTCTCGCCCGTCACCGACGACGAGATCACCAAGGCCAAGGACACCGACTCGCCCTACCTGCGCTCCGACCAGGTCGGCCGCTCCGGCCTGGAGCGCCAGTACGACAAGGCCCTGCGCGGCAAGGCCGGCGTCACCCGCTACGAGGTCGACAACCTCGGCCGCGTCATCGGCAAGGCCAAGAGCGACAAGGCCGAACCCGGCGCCAACCTCGTCACCAGCATCGACGCCCGCGTCCAGCGCGTCGCCGAGTACGAGCTGGACTACGCGATGAAGGTCGCCCGGACCCAGTTCGACAAGATCACCGGCGAGAACTACAAGGCCGACTCCGGCGCCGTCGTCGTCATGGAGGCCAAGACCGGCCGCGTCGTCGCGATGGCGTCCGCCCCGACGTACGACCCGAACGCCTGGGTCGGCGGCATCTCCGGCAAGGACTACACCGCCCTCACCGGCAAGAAGTCCAACTACCCGCTCCTGAACCGCGCCATACAGGGTCAGTCGGCGCCCGGTTCGACGTTCAAGGTGGTCTCCACCGCCGCCGCGGTCCAGGCCGGATACGCCTTCGACGGGCACTACCCGTGCACCAGCTCGTACTCCGTCGGCAGCCAGGTCTTCAAGAACTTCGAGGGAGAGAGCTTCGGCCCGATCTCCCTGGGCCGGGCGCTGGAGGTCTCCTGCGACACCGTCTTCTACGGACTCGCCGACAACGAGTGGAAGAAGGACGGCGGCATCAACCCGAAGAAGAAGCCCAAGGACTACTTCTACAAGACCGCCCACCAGTTCGGACTGGGTCAGACGACCGGCATCGACCTCCCCAACGAGGTCACCGGCCGCGTCCCGGACCGCGACTGGAAGCTGAACTACTGGAAGGCCAACAAGGACGCCTGGTGCAAGACGGGCAAGAAGAACGGCACCTACGTCCAGCGGATCGAGTACGAGAACTGCCTCGAGGGCAACAAGATGCGCGAGGGCGACTCGATCAACTACTCCATCGGCCAGGGTGACACCCTCGTCACCCCCATCCAGGAAGCCGCCATCTACTCCGCGGTCTCCAACGGCGGCACTCTGTACGAGCCGACCATCGGCAAGGCGATCGTCAGCGCCGACGGCAGGACCGTCCAGGAGATCAAGCCGAAGGTCAACGGCAAGCTGCCGGTCAGCAAGGCGACGCTCAAGGGCATGAACGAGGCCTTCGCGGGCGTCGTCACCCGCGGTACCGCGGCCTGGAAGTTCGGCGGCTGGCCGCAGGACAAGATCCCGCTGCACGCCAAGACCGGTACCGCGGAGGTCTACGGCAAGCAGACGACGTCCTGGCTCGCCACGTACTCCAAGGACTACTCGATCATCATGACGATCTCCCAGGCCGGTACGGGTTCGGGAGCGTCCGGTGAGGCCGTCCGCAAGATCTACAACGCGCTCTACGGCGTCTCCGCCGACGGCACCATCAACAAGAAGAACGGCCTCCTGCCGACCCCGCAGAAGGGTCTGCCGAAGGTCCAGACCGACGGCACGATCGAGTCCGGCCGCATCTCCAAGGACCCGGCCAAGGACCAGCAGGCCAGCCAGGCACCCAAGGACGCCACCCCCGACCCGAACCTGCCCGCCGGCACCACGGCCTCGCCCACCGGCGGCAACCGTGTCACCCGAAGGCGAACGGCCCGCCCGCCGAAGGGGCGGGGGAAGAGGATCCCGACATGACGAGGGCGGCGACCAAGGCACTGAGGATCCTGACATGACCGGAGCCAACAACTTCTCCGTCTCCCGGTACGGACCCGAGCGCGCGGGCTGGACCCGCCTGCTCGCCCGCGACTCGATCGCCCGAAGGCTCGACTGGCCGATACTGCTGTCGGCCGTCGCGCTCTCGGCGATCGGCTCGGCCCTCGTCTACTCGGCGACCCGCAACCGCACCGAGATCAACCAGGGCGACCCGTACTACTTCCTGCTCCGCCACATGATGAACACCGGCATCGGCTTCGGCCTGATGATCGGCACGATCTGGCTCGGCCACCGCACCCTGCGCACGGCCGTGCCGATCCTGTACGGCATCTCGGTCTTCATGATCCTGCTGGTGCTGACCCCGCTCGGCGCGACCATCAACGGCCAGCGCAACTGGCTCGTCGCCGGCGGACTGTCGCTCCAGCCCGCCGAGTTCATCAAGATCACGATCATCCTGGGCATGGCCATGTTGCTGGCCACACGGGTCGACGCGGGCGACAAGCAGTACCCCGACCACCGCACCGTGGTCCAGGCGCTGGGTCTCGCCGCCGTCCCGATGCTGATCGTGCTGCTCATGCCCGACCTCGGCACGATCATGGTCGCCGTCGTCATCGTGCTCGGCGTGCTGCTCTCCTCCGGCGCCTCCAACCGCTGGGTGTTCGGCCTCATCGGCGCGGGCGCCCTCGGCGCGGTCGCCGCCTGGCGGCTGCACGTCCTCGACGAATACCAGATCAACCGCTTCGCGGCCTTCGCCAACCCCGACCTCGACCCGGCGGGCGTCGGCTACAACACCAACCAGGCCCGTATCGCCATCGGTTCCGGCGGCCTCTTCGGCACCGGCCTCGGCCACGGCTCGCAGACGACCGGCCAGTTCGTCCCCGAACAGCAGACGGACTTCGTCTTCACCGTCGCGGGCGAGGAACTGGGCTTCGTGGGCGCGGGCCTGATCCTGCTGCTCCTCGGCATCATCCTGTGGCGCGCCTGCCGCATCGCCCGCGAGACGACCGAGCTCTACGGCACGATCGTCGCCGCCGGGATCATCGCCTGGTTCGCGTTCCAGTCCTTCGAGAACATCGGCATGACCCTCGGGATCATGCCGGTCGCCGGTCTGCCCCTGCCGTTCGTGTCCTATGGAGGATCTTCCATGTTCGCGGTCTGGGTCGCGATCGGCCTCCTGCAGTCGATCAGGGTGCAGCGCCCGATGTCGGCCTAGGGCCGGTCTGACCGTTCCCGTCTGCCCGGCCCCGGCGGAGCGAGGCCGGGGCTTGGCCGGCAGGCCCGGCGGAGTGACGCGGGGGGTCTCGCGCCGACCGGCCCGGCGCAGCGAGGCCGGGGCTTGGCCGGCAGGCCCGGCGGAGCGACGCGGCGGGGCCGGCGGCGGGTCCGCCGGCCGGACGCCGGGTGGCGCCTCGGAGAACACGAGGTGACACCCGGGCCAACGGTGAAAAGCGCGCTCCGGCCAAGCCAGGGCCGATTGGGTACTGCCCACGGCCCGCAAACGCGTCTAGATTCGGTTCATGGCGGACACGAAGCGCGAGATCGAGCGTAAGTACGAAGGTCCGGCCGCCGAGGGCGGCACCGACATGCCCGACCTGACCGGCGTCCCCGGTGTCGCGGGCGTCCTCGACAAAGGTGTCGCCGAACTCGACGCCACCTACTACGACACGCCCGACCAGCGCCTCGCCGCCGACTCCCTCACCCTGCGCCGCCGCACCGGCGGGGACGACGCCGGCTGGCACCTGAAACTCCCCGTCTCCGAGGGCGTGCGCGACGAGATCCAGGCCCCCCTCTCCGACACCGTGCCCCGCGCCATCGCCGGACTCGTCCGCTCCCGCGTACGCGACGCCGAACTCGTCCCCCTCGTACGCCTGCGCTCCGCCCGTGACATCCGCCACCTCGTCGACGACTCCGGCGCCCTGCTCGCCGAGGTCAGCCTCGACCGCGTCCGCGCGGACCGGCTCGGCGGCGGCAAGGGCAGCGCCGCGTGGACCGAGCTCGAGGTGGAACTCGCCGACGACGGCGACCCCGCGTTCCTCGACAAGGTCGAGAAGAAGCTCCGCAAGGCCGGCCTCAGCCGCTCCGCCGCCTCCTCCAAACTCGCCAGGGCGCTCGACACGACCGGCAAACGCGCCAAGAAGCCCGCCGCCCGCAAGGACCCGGCCACCGCCGGCGACCACGTCCTCGCCTACCTCCGCGCCCAGTACGACGCCATCGTCGAACTCGACCCCGCCGTCCGCCGCGACCTCCCCGACTCCGTGCACAGCATGCGCGTCGCCACCCGCCGGATGCGCAGCACCTTCCGCTCGTACGGGAAGATCCTCGACCGCGCCGTCACCGACCCGATCGGCGACGAGCTGAAATGGCTGGCCGGCGAGCTCGGCGTCGACCGCGACCAGGAGGTCCTCACCGAGCGGCTCACCGAATCCCTCGCCCAACTGCCCCGCACCCTGCTCTCCGGACCCGTCCGCACCCGGCTGCGCACCTGGGCCCACGCCCGCCACGGCGGCTCCCGGCGCCGCCTGATCGCCGTCCTGGACGGAAAGCGGTACCTGGCGCTGCTGACCGCGCTCGACGCGCTCGTGACCGACCCGCCGCTGCTCAAGGCGGCCGCCGGCGACCCGGCGAAGGTGATCGCCAAGGCCGTCCGCAAGGACTTCGGAAAGGTCTCCGAACTCGTCGAGCAGGCCCTGGACCGGCCGCCGGGCGCCGACCGCGACCACGCCATGCACGAGGCCCGGAAGAAGGCCAAGCGCACCCGCTACGCCGCCGAGGCCGCGGCCCCGGCCCTCGGCGGGCCCGCCGCCGGCCTGGTCAAGTCGATGAAGTCGCTCCAGAGCCTCCTCGGCGACCACCAGGACAGCGTGATGACCCGGGAGGCCCTGCGGGAACTGGCGGGCCTGGCCCACGCGGCGGGGGAGAGCTCGTTCACGTACGGGGTGCTGTACGGCCGCGAGGAGCAGCGGGCGGCGGCCGCCGAGGCAGCCCTGCCGGGGGCCTGGGAGACGATCGAGGCGCAGACGGCGGTCTGAGGGGGGTTGCCGGAGCCATGAGACGGCTCTGACCTCGGGCTTTCGTCCGGCCGCGGGGTCCGGTGTCCGTCCGGCGGTGCGGCGGGCCCCTCCGGCCGCGTTACGCTAGATGGTCACCCCCATCAGCTCACGAAGGTTCGCGAGATGCCTGCCGAAACCGCCGTGTCGGTCTTCCCACAGCTCGAAGCTCTGCTCCCGCATGTGCAGAAGCCGATCCAGTACGTCGGCGGAGAGCTCAACTCCACGGTCAAGCCCTGGGAGTCGTGTGACGTCCGCTGGGCCCTGATGTACCCCGACGCCTACGAGGTCGGCCTGCCCAACCAGGGCGTCATGATCCTGTACGAGGTGCTGAACGAGCGCGAAGGCGTCCTCGCCGAGCGCACGTACAGCGTCTGGCCGGACCTCGAGGAGCTGATGCGCGAGCACCGGGTCCCGCAGTTCACCGTGGACAGCCACCGCCCCGTGAAGGCCTTCGACGTGTTCGGCCTGTCCTTCTCCACGGAGCTGGGCTACACGAACATGCTCACGGCCCTGGACCTGGCCGGCATCCCCCTGGAGTCGAAGAACCGCACGCTCGACGACCCGATCGTCCTCGCGGGCGGACACGCTGCCTTCAACCCCGAGCCGATCGCCGACTTCATCGACGCGGCGATCATCGGTGACGGCGAGCAGGCCGTGCTCGACATGACGGAGATCATCCGCGCCTGGAAGGCCGAGGGCCGCCCCGGAGGCCGCGAGGAGGTGCTGTTCCGCCTCGCGAAGACGGGCAGCGTCTACATCCCCGCCTTCTACGACGTCGAGTACCTCCCCGACGGCCGGATCGGCCGCGTGGTCCCGAACAAGTCCGGCGTCCCGTGGCGCGTGTCCAAGCACACGGTGATGGACCTGGACGAGTGGCCCTACCCGAAGCAGCCCCTCGTGCCCCTGGCCGAGACGGTCCACGAGCGCATGTCCGTGGAGATCTTCCGCGGCTGCACCCGCGGCTGCCGCTTCTGCCAGGCGGGCATGATCACCCGTCCGGTGCGCGAGCGTTCCATCACGGGCATCGGTGAGATGGTCGAGAAGGGCCTGAAGGCGACGGGCTTCGAGGAGGTGGGCCTGCTGTCGCTCTCCTCGGCGGACCACTCGGAGATCGGCGACATCGCCAAGGGCCTGGCCGACCGGTACGAGGAAGACAAGATCGGCCTCTCCCTCCCGTCGACCCGCGTGGACGCCTTCAACGTCGACCTCGCCAACGAGCTGACCCGCAACGGCCGGCGTTCGGGCCTGACCTTCGCCCCCGAGGGCGGCTCCGAGCGCATGCGCAAGGTCATCAACAAGATGGTCTCGGAAGAGGACCTGATCCGGACCGTCTCCACCGCCTACGGCAACGGCTGGCGCCAGGTGAAGCTGTACTTCATGTGCGGCCTGCCGACGGAGACGGACGAGGACGTCATGCAGATCGCCGACATGGCGATGAACGTGATCGCCGAGGGCCGCAAGGTCTCCGGCCAGAACGACATCCGCTGCACGGTGTCCATCGGCGGGTTCGTCCCCAAGCCGCACACCCCCTTCCAGTGGGCCCCGCAGCTCTCCGCCGCGGACACGGACGCCCGCCTGGAGAAGCTCCGCGACAAGATCCGCGGCGACAAGAAGTACGGCCGCTCGATCGGCTTCCGCTACCACGACGGCAAGCCCGGCATCGTCGAGGGCCTGCTCTCGCGCGGCGACCGCCGCATCGGCTCCGTCATCCGCGCGGTCTACGAGGACGGCGGCCGCTTCGACGGCTGGCGCGAGCACTTCTCGTACGACCGCTGGATGGCCTGCGCCGACAAGGCCCTCGCCCCCTTCGGCGTCGACGTCGACTGGTACACCACCCGCGAGCGCACCTACGAGGAGGTCCTGCCCTGGGACCACCTGGACTCGGGCCTCGACAAGGACTGGCTCTGGGAGGACTGGCAGGACTCCCTGGACGAGACAGAGGTCGAGGACTGCCGCTGGACCCCGTGCTTCGACTGCGGGGTGTGCCCGCAGATGGACACCCACATCCAGATCGGCCCCACCGGCCAGAAGCTGCTGCCGCTGACGGTCAAGAACGCAGGTCCGACACCGGCGGCCACGGGTCACTCTCACTGACGTGAGTCTCGCGAGCCCCCCTTCTCATCGACGAGGGGGGCTCGTCGGCGTCCGGATGCAGGTGAGTTCGTGGGCTGGACGCTGCCGATGCCCCGGCGGGTGGCCGGCGCGTCGAGGCGGTGATCCGATGAGGTGAGGGTCGGATGAGCGGGGGAAATCCGGGGGCTTACGCTCCCGGGCATGACCAAGTTCTACGCCACCGTGTGTCTGCCGCCGACCGCGCCCCGCAAGATCCCGCAGGCTGTGGCCGCCGCCCTGGCGCCCTACGACGCCAACCTCACCCAGGACTGGAATCCGGTCGGCCACTGGGACTGGTGGGCCATCCACTCCGCCCCGGGCAACGCCTATCTCGTACTGCCTCGGCACGACGGGGACCGCCGCCTCGTCACCGCCTCGACCGTGCCGCGCCGGAAGGCCAAGCTCGATCGCCTTGGGCCGCTGGAATGCTACGGAGGGCCCCGGGGGCTGCTCGACTTCGACGGTATGCGGGAACGGGCGGGGCGCGCTCATGACGCCCTGCTCACCGCCTGGACCGAGCTGACCGCGATACACCCGGCGGCCCGCCCGCTCACCGACTTCCTCGATCGCCACGAGGCGGATCCCGAGAGCTACTCCCCGTCGGACGCCAGGAGGGAGCACCTGGCCCAGCCGCTGGTGCAGGAGGTGGCCCAGAGGGCCGTCGCGGGCGACCCGCACTTCGACATGTCGTTCCTGGTCAACGACCCGGTCGCCTACTTCGCGCAGGAACACGAGGAAGCCCGGCTCGGGTCGGTCCGGTGCGCCGTGCCCGGCTTCGCCCTGGTCGGGCTCGACGGCTCGTGGACGGACGCGGACACGGACGGCTACTGGGAACGGGCCAACCGCTATCTCGACGGCCTCGACGGTGACGCCGTCGTGCTCGACCTGCTCTGTCACTACTGAGCCGTCGGACCGGCCACCGGTGGCGGCTGTCGCATCCCCCGGCGGATCAGCGGTCAGCGGCTCAACCGTTCGACGGCTCAACGGCGAAGCTGAGCCAACCCGATCAACCCCGTGGCGAGCAGCATCACCATGGCTCCGGACATCGTCACCGTGAAGCGGACGTCCTGCGATGTGATCAGCAGGCCTCCGACCAACTGGGCGGCGAGTGCGGTCGTCATGGCGAGCTGCGCCCAACCGAAGAGAGCCGGGCGGACGATCCGGCCGCGCAGCCACGGTGGCAGCCAGCCCCGGCCAAGCGTGGCGACCGCCCCGCAGGCGACAAGCACCGCCATCGAGCCGAGCAACGCGGCCATGTACGAACTCACGATTCGGCCCTCCGGTTCCGGAGGGGGGAGCATGGCACACCGACGTCTGAGACTGGATGGCAGGGCTGGGAGACTTCGGCATGACTTATTCCAACTCCCGGTTCTCCCTTGCCGTTTGCGGCGTGGCGGCGTCGGTGTTCCTTGTCGCTTCGTGCGGCGGCTCCGGCGGTGGTGAAGGGGAAGGCGTCAACGCCCCGCCGTCGTCCTCCGCGTCACGCGCGTCACGCGCGTCTCGTACGACGGACGAGGCGTCCGAGAAGGAGCTCACCGAGCAGGCCCAGGCGGCCCTCGCCGCCGTGCACAGCGGGGCGATGGTCGAGGCCGGGGTCGAGCGGGTGGGGGACGGGATCCATACCGAGCCCAGCCTGAGTGAGGGCCGGACGTACAGGCTCAGCCTGGTCTGTTTCGGTGGTGGCAGTGCCCGGCTGGCCTTCGTACCGGCGAGCGCCGGCGCGGAGACCCAGGTGCCGTGTGATCAGTCGGTGGTCCAGCAGCGGATCACGGCGGGGAAGCGGGTGCACATCGATGTCGACGGGGCCAAGGGATCGACCGGCGTGATCGCCTGGCAGGTGGACGCGATCTGAGCCGGTGAGGCCTCCCGGTGGTGAGGGGGCGGAGTCACGGCGTGGTGGGTGGGCCGGACTGGACGAGGCCTGACTGGTAGGCGGCGACGACCAGTTGGGCCCGGTCGCGGGCGTGGAGCTTGGTCATGGCGCGCTGGACGTGGGTGCGGACGGTCAACGGGCTGAGGCAGAGGGTGTCGGCGATGTCCGTGTTGGACATGCCGCGGGCGGCCATGATCATGACTTCGCGTTCGCGTGCGGTGAGGGAGCTGATCTGGTCCGGCAGTTCCGTGTCGGAGGCCGGTTCGGGTGTGACCAGAAAGCGGCTGACGAGCATCTTGGTGGCGGCGGGGGACAGGAGGGCGTCGCCGTCCGCGACCGTACGGATGGCGCCGAGGAGGGCGTCGGCTGTGACGTCCTTGCCGAGGAACCCGCTGGCTCCGGCGCGCAGCGCGCGGGCGACGTACTCGTCGGTCTCGAACGTGGTCAGGATGAGGGTGCGGACGTCCGAGAGGGCGGGGTCGGCGCAGATGGCCGTCGTGGCGGTCAGGCCGTCGGTGCCGGGCATGCGGATGTCCATGATCACGATGTCGGGGCGGAGGGTCCCGGCGAGGGCGACGGCCTCCGCGCCGTCGGACGCCTCCCCGACGACCTCCAGATCCTCGGCGGAGTTGATCAGGATGCGGAAGGTGTCCCTGAGAAGGGCGTGATCGTCGGCGAGGAGCACTCGGATGGTCATGGGGTTCCCGGATCAGTGGTGGACATCAGAGGACATCAGGGGTTGAGATCGGTGGTCGAGATCAGCGGGTGGGCATCAGACACGAGGGTCAGAAGCGGAGATCAGAAGTGGAGGGGGAGTTCGGCGGTGGCTGTGTAGCCGCCGTCGGGGCGGGGGCCCGCGGTGAAACGGCCTCCGGCGGACAGAGCGCGTTCGCGCATGCTGATGAGTCCGAACCCGGAGTCCACGGACGTCGCGGCGGTCGGGGTCGGGTGTCCTCGCTCGTTGCTGATCTCGATTCTCAGCACCTCGTCCGTGTAGGTCAGTGTCACCTGCGCCGTGGGGGTGCCGGCGTGCTTGGAGACGTTGGTCAGGGCCTCCTGGATGATCCGATAGGCGGTCAGGTCCACGGCGGGGGAGAGCGGCCGGGTCTCTCCCTCGGACGTGACGGCGACGTCCAGCCCCGTGGTCGCGAGGGCCGCCACCATGGTGGGGAGCTGCTCGAGTTTCGGGGCCGGCTGGAGCGGTGAGTCGGAGTCCTCGGGGCGGCGCAACAGCCCCACCGTCGCCTTCAGTTCGCGCAGGGCGGTGGCGGTCGTGCCGCTCAGGCCGGTGATCAGTTGCTCCGCCTGCCGGGGGTCGTCGCGGATGAGGTGCGCGGCGGTGACCGCCTGGGCGTTGGCGAGCGTGAGGTGGTGGGCCACGACGTCGTGGAGTTCACGGGCGATGCGTACCCGCTCCTCCGCCACCCGGCGCAGCGCTTCCTCCTCGCGGGTGTGTTCCGCGTGTTCGGCACGGGCCCGCAGCGAGTCGGTGAACGCGCGGCGCAGCCGCAGGGCGGAGCCCCAGGCGACGGGGAGGAGCAGGGCGAGAGCCGGGTTCAGCGTCACGATGATGAAGCTGGCGTAGCGGGGTGCCTGCACGATCGCGATGGGGACCATGACCACGACCACGCCGAGGCCGTAGAGGTGGGCGGTGCGGCGCTCGTCAAGAAGCGCGAGCCAGAACAGCGCCACCATGACGGGGGCCAGCAGAAGCATGGTGGTGAGGTAGCCGACACTCACCGCGGCGATGGCGCAGACGCCGGTGACGACGACGACCGTACGAGGGCGGGTCCGGCGCCACAGCAGGGCGGCGGTGGCGATGACGCCCAGGATCAGCCCCGGCCACCAGGGGATCGGTTCCCGTACGTCCCACGTGCCGAAGAAGCTCGCCGAGACCACGCAGGCGAGTACGCAGGTCAGCAGTACCGCGTCCATGACGTGCGGGTGGTTGAGGGCAAAGCGGCGGGCGGCGCTGGGCATCGCGGTCTCCGGTTGCGGTGGCTGTCGGGTCCATGGTGGGGCATCCGCCGGTGAAGGCCGGTGAGGGCCGCCTGATGACATCGGGCGGCCCTCACCGGGGTGTGCTCCGCTTGGTGACATGCGGCGGCCCTCACCGGGGTGTGCTCCGCCTGGTGTCGTCGGGCGGCCTTCACCGGGGTGTGCTCAGACTCCGGCGGTTTCCCGTGGCTTCTCGTCGGGCTGTGCCGAGGGGGTGTCGTGCCGGGTGAGCGCCTCCCCTTCGATGTCCACGCGCGGGAGCATGCGGTCGAGCCATCGGGGCAGCCACCAGGCGCGGTGGCCTAGGAGGGCCAGGACGGCCGGTACGAAGGCCATGCGGATGACGAAGGCGTCGAAGAGGACGGCGATGGCGAGCCCGAAGCCGATCATCTTGATCATGGACTCCCCGGCGGTGATGAAGCCGGAGAACACGCTCATCATGATCAGCGCCGCCGCGACGACGACGCGTGCGCTGTGACCGAACCCGGTGACCATGGCCCGGCCCGGGGTCTGTCCGTGGACGTAGGCCTCTCGCATGCGGGACACGAGGAAGACCTGGTAGTCCATGGCCAGGCCGAAGACGATGCCGACGAGGAAGATCGGCATCATGCTCATGATCGGGCCGGTCGAGTCCACGCCGAGGAGGTCGGCGGCCCAGCCCCACTGGAACACCGCGACGACCGCGCCCAGCGAGGCCAGGACGGACAGCAGGAACCCGACGGCCGCCTTGACGGGGACCAGCACCGATCGGAAGACGATCAGCAGGAGCAGGAAGGCCAGCCCGACCACGACGGCCAGGTAGGGGATCAGCGCGCTCTGCATCTTCTGCGCGACGTCGATGTTGGCCGCCGTCGTCCCGGTGACCTGGAACGTCGCGTCCGTCGCCGATTCCAGCCCCGGGCGCTCGCCGCGGATGGTGTGGACGAGGTTCTTGGTCGCCTCGCTGGTGGGCGAGGTGGACGGTGTGGCGGAGATGATCGCGGTGTCCCCGGCTTCGTTGAAGCGCGGCTTGGACACGGAGACCACGCCGTCCGTCGAGGCGATCTTCTTCGCGACGGTGTCGACGGCTCCCGCCGCGTCGGGGGCGCCCTGGGCGTCGACCACGATGGTCAGCGGGCCGTTGAAGCCGGGGCCGAAACCGTCCGCGAGGGCGTCGTAGGCACGCCGCTCGGTGGTGGCGGTGGACTTGGCCTCGTCGCCGGAGGTGCCCAACTGCAGATCGGTCACCGGCAGGGCGAGTGCTCCGAGTCCGACGACGGACAACAGGAGGACCGGCAGCGGGCGGCGCAGCACGAAGCGGGCCCACTTCGATTCACTGGCCCCGGCCGCCGGACGGGCGGCGGTCGCGAGGAGCGTCGCGTCGGCGCTGCCGGAGTTGCCGGCCCTGCCGCCGTTGCCGACCCGGCCGGTGTCGGCGACCTCGCCGGCGCGGCCGGCCTTGCGGTTCAGGCGGCGCAGGCGTCGGGGCAGGACCGCGTTCGGCCAGAACCCGAGCAGCGCGGGAACCAGGGTCAGCGCGATGACCACGGACAGCAGGACCGCTCCGGCGGCCGCGAGCCCCATCTTGGTCAGCATGGGGACGCCGACGATCGACAGTCCCGCGAGGGCGACGACGACGGTGAGCCCGGCGAAGACGACGGCGGAGCCCGCGGTGCCGACGGCCCGGCCGGCCGCCTCCCGCGGCGTGTGGCCCCTGCCTCGCTCCTCCCTGTACCGGGAGACGATGAACATCGCGTAGTCGATGCCGACCGCGAGGCCCAGCATGGTGGCCAGGGTTCCCGTCGAGGACGACAGACCGAAGGCACTGCTCAGGGCCGTGATGGCGAGCATGCTGGTGGCCACGCCGATGACGGCCGTCAGCAGGGGCAGTCCGGCCGCCGCCATGGATCCGAAGGTCACCAGCAGGACGAGCGCGGCCACCAGCACACCCGCCGCCTCGCCCACACCGCCGGCCTCGGTCTGCGCGGCCAGGGCGTTGCCGCCGGTCTCGACGGTGAGGCCGGCCTGCCGCGCGTCACTCAGCGCCTGCTGGAGCTCGCTCTTGCTGCCGTCCGTGATGTCCTTGGCCGTCACCTTGTAGGTGACCGTGGCGTAGGCCGTGCTGCCGTCCTTGCTGACCGCGTTCGCCTGGAACGGGTTCACCGCGCTCGCGACCTGGTCACCGGCGGCGGCATCGGTGACCGTCTTCTCGATGGCCTCGCGGTTGTCGGCGGCCGTGACCTTCTGTCCGTCCGGCGCGACGAAGACGATGCGCTCGCTCGCCCCGTCGGCCGCGCTGCCGGGGAAGCGCTGGTCGATGAGGTCGAAGGCCTTCTGGGACTCGATTCCCGGCATCGATGACGAGTCGTCGGAGCCGGCGGTGGCCGTCAGGCCCTTGAAGCCGACGACGGCCACGACGGCCACCCACAGCAACAGGACCCAGCGGCGCTTCCGGAAGGCCGTCTGGCCCAGCCGGTAGAGGAAGGACGCCATGACAGGGGATCTCCACATCTGGTCTCGGGAATCTTCCACAAGACTCCAAGACCAGCGGCGTTCCGTCGTCGTGCGGCTGCCGACAATCCGGCCTACTGCAGGCGCACTACTCCGGTCCGCCGGACCGCTGCCGGAGAAGGACCTTCGACCCTGGTGGCGAGGCGCGGCACGGGCGGCGTCAGCCGGCCGGGATCGGCTGGGTGAGGTTCACCGGGTTGCCGTCGGGGTCCTTGATGTGGGCGACGCGCTGCCCCCACGGCATGTCGTTGGGACCGCCGCTGACCGAGCCGCCCAGTGCCGTCACCCGGCCGAGCGTCTCGTCGACGTCGTCGACACCGATGCTGAGCAGGATCCGCGGTGCCGCTCCCGCGTCGGTCTCCGCGCTCTCCTTGGTCACCAGCCCGAGGTCGGTGTCGCCGATACGCAGGCCGAGGTAGAAGGCCGGGCCCTCTTCCGGTACCCGGAAGATCTGCTCGGCGCCGAACAGCTTCGTATAGAAGGCGACCAGCACGTCCTGGTCGGCAGTGATGATCACAGGCTGGATGGTGGACATGGCACTCCTGTAGGGACGGTCGTGTTACGGGTCGGCGCGCCAGGCCACCCGGCCGCCGGCCCGAGAGGCCCCCGTGCGGTGGGGGGGGCTCCTGGGCCGACGGCCGGGCGTCACGACGACGGCGTACGTGGGGAGCGCGGTGGGTCAGGCCGGGGTGTCGGCTTCCTGCGCGGAGGCCGCGAACGCCTCGGGGCCCTGTTCGGCCGCCGCCGGATCCATCCACATGACCTGCCAGCCGTGGCCGTCGAGGTCGTAGAAGCTGCGTGAGTACATGAAGCCGTAGTCCTCGGCCCCGTCCACCTCGGTGCCGCCCGCCGCGAGCGCGGCGGCACTGACCGCGTCGACCTCGTCGCGGGACGCGGCGCTGAAGCAGTACAGCGCCAGCGTGTGCGTCGTGGGATCGGCCATCGGCAGCTTCGCGAACTCCGCGAACTTCTCGCGGGTGAGCAGCATGACGAAGGCGTCCTCGCCGACCAGCATGCAGGCGGCGGTGTCGTCGGTGAACTTCGGGTTGAAGGCGAACCCGAGCTTGGCGAAGAACGCCTTGCTGCGCTCGAGGTCGGTCACGGGGATGTTGAGGAACAGCATGCGGCCGGGGTGTGCGGGAGTCGTCATGGTGGCTCTCCAGTCGGTGGCTCGATGGCGTACGTCTTGGTAGACCGGGCCGGCCGACGGAACTCATCGGTGGCGGCGGTGCCTACCTCCGAGGTAATCGCGGCGCCGGACCGCCCTGGCTACGTTTGCGGCGTCGTACCGGAACGCGCGACAACGAATCCCCTACCGGGACGACTGTCCTACCGGGATCGACCGTCCTGCCTGGACGACTGTCCTGCCTGGACGACCGTCCCGCCGCAACGAATGAAGGAGCCGGACATGCCCGCCTACGGGTTCGCGCATCTGCGCGACCGCCGTCATCACCCGGACATCCTCGAGTACCTCAGGAGGATCCAGGGCACCCTCGACCCGTTCCACGGCCGCTTCCTGATCCACGGTCCGCCGACGGCGGTCGTGGAGGGCGACTGGCCGGGGACCATGGTCCTGATCGAGTTCCCCGGCCTGGCCGAGGCCCGCGCCTGGTACGAGTCCCCCGGATATCAGGAGATCCTCAGGCTGCGCGCCGACCACATCGACGGGGACCTCGTCCTGGTCGAGGGCGTCGGCCCCGGGTACGACCCGCGTGAACGCGCGGAGAAGCTCCAGGCGGAGACGTCCAGGGACGGGAAGCCCGCCTGATCCGCCGCCGCGCCGACGTCCCTGATCCGCCGCCGCGCGGGCGTCCTCGACCACGCCCCGAACCGACGGCAGGGGCCGCTCGACCAGTTCGCTCGACCGGTTCACTCGACCGGTTCGGTCGACCGGCTCGTACGGCCCCTGACCTGGGCCGGTTCGGGGGCCTAATGGCTGAACTCGTCATGTCGCTTCGTCGGAGGGCGACGCTCGGACCGTAGATTCTCCGACTGGCCACCCCGGGCCTCATGGACAGGGAGTTGGAGTGAGGGCCACTTCCACGCCGGGTCCGTGCCGGGTCCTGTCACGGCTTGAAGGAGTCCTTGGCCCGCTCCTTCGTACCGCGCAGCCTGCCCCGTGTCTCCAGAGCGGCGCCTTTCGCCGCGAGGGTCTCCTTGTGCATCGCGTGGGCCGCCTTCCGCACGGTCTTTCCCACGACCTGTTCGGCCTTCGCCCTGGCCCGTTCTCCGGCACTCATGGCAGCACCTCCGCGGCATCTCACCACCGGGTTCCCCGGTGACCGAGCGGAAACACCGATCCGGCGGGTACGCCCCCGCCGCGCACCGAAGGCGGGTACCGACGTGGTGGAAGCAGCTTCGCCGAGTTCGGAGGAAACCGAGGACTCCGCTGTCCTCGGGGGTTATCGGCCGGAGCTGAAGCGGACGCTCGGATCCTTTCAGGTGTTCGCGATCTCGTTCGCGTTCATCTCGGTGGCGGTCGGCATCTTGTCCACCTACGACGACGTGCTCCAGCACGCGGGCCCGGTCGGGATCTGGCTGTGGGTCGTGGCGACGGTGGGACAGGTGCTGGTCGCGCTGGTGGTGGCGCAGCTCGCCGGGCGCATCGCGCTCAGCGGCTCGTCGTACCAGTGGGCCTCGCGGCTGGCCAACCCCAGGGTCGGGTGGGGATTCGGCTGGCTGACCTTCTGCTATCTGGCGATCGCGGTGGCGGCGATCGCCAACGCGCTCGCGAGCCAGGCGCTCATGCCGCTCGTCGGCATGGACCCGGACGAGGGCACCGCTCGTGTGATCACGCTGGTGATCCTGCTGATCCAGACCGTGATCGTGGTGGCGTCCACCCGCATCGTCAGCCTGATCAACTCGGCCGCGGTCGGGCTGGAGCTGACCTTGGTCGTGGTCGTGGCGCTCGTACTCGCCATCGTCGTCGCGGTCACCGGCCGAGGCTCCCTCGGCAACCTCACCTCACGCGGCGTCACCGAGCACGCCCCCCACTACTTCGATCTCGGCGGCGGGCTGATGATCGCGATGATCATGGGCCTCGCCACGCTCGTGGGCTTCGACTCCGCCGCGAACCTCGCCGAGGAGGCGAAGGATCCCTTCCGCAGCGTCCCGCGCGCGATCGTGGCGTCGGTCGTCGCCGCCGGTGTGCTCGGGATGGCGTTCCTGATCTGTCTCACGGTGGCGATCGAGGACATCCCGGGGGTCACCGCGAGTGAGTCACCGGTCGCGGTGATCATGCGTGACCGGTTGGGGCCGGGGATGGAGAAGGTGCTGCTGGCGGCGATCGCGGTCGCGTTCTTCGGCGCCGGGACGGTGGTGATGGCCTCGTGCTCGCGGATCGTCTTCGCGATGGCGCGTGACGGGCGGTTCCCCGCCCACCAGGTGATGCGCCGCGTCAACCCGCGCACCCGTACGCCGATCCCCGCGACCGTCCTGATCCTGGTCGTCGGGGTCGCCCTGATGGTCGCGCTGCCGGGTGACGCGCTGATCCAGCTCATCACCGCGAGCACGATCATTCCGGCGCTCGTCTACGGCGCCACGATCGTCCTGTATCTCTCGGTGCGCCGCCGGCTGGACCGCAACAAGGGTGCCTTCGACCTGGGGCGGTTCGAGCTGCCGGTCGCGATCTGCGCCCTGGTCTGGACGGTGGCGTCCCTGGTCATGCTGATCTCGCCGTCCGAGGCGCTGGTTCCCTCGCTGATCGTCGTGGGCCTGATCGTGGTGGGCGGGCTGTTCTTCGCCGGCCTGCTGATGTTCAACCGCGAGGCGCTGGACACCGAGCCCGGAATGCCGGACCGCTCGTCCTCGAGCGCCGACGTGGCGTAGCGCCGCCCGCCATATTCGTATGCCCGGACCGTCGGCCGACGTTACTGTTGACGTCGTTCAGGTGCGCAGGTTGCGGCTACTTCTCCTGCAAAGAGAGCGACGCGGGTTCGAATCCCGCCGCCGGCCCCGGCCGGTGTCGTCCAGCGGCCCAGGACGCTACGTCGCCGCCACCGACTCCGATCTCTGAACGCTCGGACCGAGCCGCCCGCCCCGGGACCTCCGGGTGGGCGGCTTCGTCGTGCGGGCCGGACGTTCCGGGGACCCTCGGAGTCCTCGGGCACGCCTCCGCGGGCCGGTCATACGCCGCCGTTGAGGGCGTCGGGCACCGGCTGGCGGGAGACCAGGATCCAGGCCTTGGGGCGGCCCGAGCGGTCGGCGCAGTTCAGCGTCGCGGGGTGCGTGGTGGTGAACGCGACGCAGGCCGCTTCCCAGATCTGGCCGGTGGTGGTGATGACGTCGAACTTGACGCGCCTCACCGTGGTGGACCGGTTGTGCGCGTTGACGGCGACGTCGCAGGGCAGGCCGGCCGCGCCGCCCGCGGGATAGTCGGGACGGGCGGTGAGGTCGGTCCACAGGAAGGTCTGCTTCTCGCCGGTCCGCTGGTCGCGGATGCCCGCGTACGTCCGTCCGCCGGTCAGCGCGAGGCGGATCTCGAAGTCCTCCGCCTCCTGCGCGGCGTCGATCCCGACGCAGGGGCCGGTCGGACCCGTCGGGCCGGCCTCGCCCCGGGGGCCGGTGGCTCCGGTGGCCCCGGTCTCTCCGCGTGGACCCTGGGGACCGGCGGGGCCGGGCGCGCCTCTCGGGCCCCGGGGGCCTCGGCACCCCCTCCCGTTCTCGGGGTGTCCGCTCGCCGGGGCCCGGTCGTCCAGGTCGCGCGGTCTGCATCCGCCGTCCGGGGCCGCGGCCGTACGGTCGGACGCGGTCAGGTCCGCCGGTGTCGCGGGGCCGACCACTCCCGACGCCATCACCAGCGCCAGCGAGGCGACCACACCCGCCTTCTTGAACCGGCGGCGGGCCGGAGGGCCCAGCAGGTGCGCGGTCCGGGACTCAGGATTCATAAGGGGGTGCTCCTCGCCGATCGGTGGATTTCCCTGAAGCCGATCGCGAGCTTGACCGTGGACGCCGGTGGGACCGGCGCATTCCATGGAAACGCGCCCTACACATCATCAGATCAGCCCAATTAGGGGCCACCTGATGGATCTTGCTCAACTGTCGCCCGGTAGTTCGGGGTTGGACTTACTGCGGCCGATCGGGTGCCGTGAACCGGGCTCGGCTCCCGGCGGTCCGGCGCCGTCGGGAGAGAGCGAGAGGTAGCCGCCGGAAGGCGGCGCGGCCGGGGCGCGCCACGGAGGTGCGGACTTGTCGCATCCATTGTGGTGACCGCTGCGTCTAGGCAGGTATGGATCTGGAAAAACCGTCCGCCGCGCAGCCCGGCCCGCCGTCCGCCGCCCGGCACGGTGAGCAGGCCGTCGGCCGGCCCGGCACGCAGGCCGAGGGGTGTCTCGTCGTCGCGATCCGCCTCCCGGTGCGGATCGTCGTGCTCGTCCTCGTCGTGCCGGTACGGATGGTGTGGGACGCGCTCGTCGTCGCCGGAAGGTTTCTTCGGGACACGCTGCTCCGGCCGCTGGGGCGCGCTCTCGGGCTGGCCCTCGGATGGGTGGCGCGGGCGCTGTTCGTGTGGCCCTGGGTGGCGCTGTGGCGTCACGTCCTCCGCCCCGTCGGCGGAGCACTGGCCCGGCTCGGGCACGTGCTGCTGGTCGTACCGGCGGTCTGGCTGTACCGCGCGGTCCTGACGCCGGTCGGGCACGCCCTCGCCTGGACGGCCCGGAGGACCGGTGCCCTGCTCGCCCTGGTGTTCAGGGCGGCCCTGGCCGCGTTCATGTGGTCCGTCGGGGGCGTCCTGACCGCACTCGATCGGGTCCTCGGCGCTGTCGAGGCCGTGTGCGGCTGGGTGTACGCGCGGCTGCTCACGCCGGTCGGACGGGCCGTCGCCCGGTTGCTCAAGGGCGTCGGCATGGTCCTCGCGGCCGTCGCGTACGGGGTGTACGCCGTGGTCGCCTGGCTGGTGCGGTACCTGCTGGTGGTCCCCGCCCTGTGGCTGTACACCTGGGTCCTCACCCCCGTCGGCAGGGCGATCGCCTTCCTCGCCGAGGGGTTCGTGCGGATCGTACGGACGGTCCTCCTGTGCATCGGCGCCGCGCTGTACTGGACCGCCCGCGTCCTGCTCGTCCTTCCCGCTCTCGCCCTGTGGCGCTGGGTCCTGGTCCCCGTGGGGCGGGCCCTCGCCGTCGTGGCCCGGGAGGTCGGAGAGGCCCTCGGGCACGCGTGGCGGATCGCCGGGTACGTCTCGCGCGCCGTCGGACGGTTCCTCGCGCGACTTTTCCGCTGGACCTTCGTGGAGCCGGTCCGCTGGGTGTACCGGACCGTGCTGACACCGGTCGGGCACGCCGTGCGCGATCTGGTGCTGAGGCCCGCCGCCGAGGTGGCGCGCGGGATCCGGCGGACGGCGCGGCAGGCGCTGGAATCCGCCCGGGACAGCGCCCGGCAGGCCCGCGCCGACTTCCGGCGGATGCTCTTCGGGACGCCCCCGGAACCACAGCCGGTCGCCCGGCGGGAACCGGCGGGCGGTGAGACACGTACTCTTGGTAGCAGTACGACCGCACTCATGAAGGACTGAGCGACACTGGGCAAGCGACAGCCCGAAGGCCCGCCGCCCGCACCCGCGGTGCAGCGCATCCGACTGCGCTACACCAAGCGCGGCCGCCTCCGGTTCACCAGCCACCGTGACTTCCAGCGCGCCTTCGAGCGTGCCCTGCGCCGTGCCGCCGTACCCATGGCGTACTCGGCAGGGTTCACGCCGCATCCGAAGGTGTCGTACGCCAATGCCGCACCCACCGGCACGGGCAGCGAGGCGGAGTATCTGGAGATCGCGCTCACGGACCGGCGCGACCCCGAGAAGCTGCGCGAGCTCCTCGACGAGTCGATGCCCCAGGGGCTCGACATCACCGAGGCGGTCGAGGCCCGCGTCTCGGGTCTCGCCGACCGGCTCACCGCCTCCGTGTGGGAGATGCGCCTCGACGGCGTGGACCCGGCGGAAGCGGAGCGCGCGGTGGAGGCCTTCAACGCGGCCGAGACCGTGGAGGTCAGCCGCAGGACCAAGAACGGCATGCGGACGTTCGACGCCCGCAGTGCCGTGGCGAGCCTGGGGACGACCCTCGAGACGCACAGTCCACAGGCTGATAGGCCGACCGACCAGCCCTGTGCGATACTGCGGCTGGTTGTTCGGCACGTGACGCCTGCCGTTCGACCCGACGACGTCCTGTCCGGTCTTCGCGCCGTGGCCGACCTGGCGCCGCCGGTCGCCGCTGCGGTGACCAGGCTGGCGCAGGGGCTGTTCGATGAAGAGACCGGCACGGTGACCGACCCGCTCGCGCCCGACCGCGAGGCAGTCGCAGCCGCCCCAGCCGATCGCACAGGGGCCGCCGAAGCTGCCGCCGCGAAGGCGTCGGCGTAAGGAAGGTCCCGCGTAAGGACCGTTGTCGTAGCGCAGCCCTCGTATCCGGGAGCCACCTGGGTCGGGCGGCGCACCGACCTTAAGACTTTCGCCAGGCCGTACGCACACATGGCGTACGGAACCGGCGAGACAGGACACAGAGAGCTCCCGTGCGGCGCCCGCGCCCCGGACGGCGGCACCGCGCAACGCGCGAGCCGCGGACGTCACCGGCATTCGCCGGACCAGGCGCGGCGCCCGGGAGCCTGACGGGAGATCCACCCGCATGCTCGAGCCGACCGAACCCACCGAGGGTTCCGAAAACAACAACACCCCCAGCGACACCCTGCCGCCGCGGCGCCGCCGCCGCGCAGCGTCGCGCCCCGCCGGTCCGCCGGTCGCCGCCTCCGAGGCTGCGGCCGAGACCACCGCGCCGGCCATACCGGCCGTGGCGTCCGCCGACCTCGTGGCGGGGGAGACCCCCGCCGGGTCCGTGACCTCCGCCGATGTCGAGGCCGAGGAGACGGACGAGACCGAGGAGGCCGCCGAGGCGGCCGCGGTCGAGGAGACCCCGGAAGCCCCCGTCGAGGCCCCCGCCGGGACCGAGGACGCCGCTCCGCGTCGCACGACCCGCCGTCGCGCCACCCGCCGTGCCTCCGCACCCGCCGGTGCGCCCGCCGCGGCCCAGACCGCGCAGGCCGAGCCCGCGCAGGCCGAGACCGTCGAGCCCGCCGCCGTCGCCGAGCCCGAGAGCCGGCCCGTCGAGGAGACCCCGGCCGCGGCCGAGGAGAGCGCGCCCGCCGGCCGTACGCGCCGCCGCGCCACCCGCCGCGCCTCCGCACCCGCCGGTGCGCCCGCCGCGGCCGAGACCGCCGAGGTCGCCACGAGTGCCGCGGAGCCGGTGGCCGTACCCGCCGAGGCCGAGCCCGAGGCACCCGCCGCCGAGCCCGTCGCCGAGGAAGCCGCCCCGCGTCGCACGACCCGCCGTCGCGCCACCCGCAGGGCCACCGCGCCCGCCGGTGCGCCCGAGGGCGACACCGCCGACGAGCGTGTGGAGGCGCCCGTGAGCAGCGAGAGCAAGCCCGAGGAGCCGGCGCGGACGGAGGCCGTCGAGGCCGAGGCCGCGCAGACCGAGGCACCGGAAGCCCGGCAGGCCGAGGCCGCGCAGACGGAGGAGGGCGGCCCGCGCCGCGCCCGTCGCCGCGCCACCCGCAAGGCCGCCGTCGGTTTCTCCGCGCCCGCCCAGAAGGACACCGAGGAGTCCTCGGGGCGCCCCGCCCGTCCCGCCGTCGCCGTGTTCCAGGCGCCGGTCTTCACCGAGCCGATGTTCCAGACGCCCGAGCGCGCCGCCGCCGCGGCCGCCGCGGAGGCGGCCGAGGCCGCTGAGGCCCCCGAGCCCGTCGAGACCGCGCAGGAGCAGCCGGCCGGCCGCAGGCGCCGTCGCCGCCGTGGCTTCGAGGACGAGCCGCAGGCCGTGACCGAGGAGCCGCAGGCGTCCGTCGAGGAGGCCGAGTCCGCCGAGGACGCGGAATCCGCCGAGGACGCCGAGGACGTGGAGGACGCCGTCGAGGGTGACGAGGGCGAGGAGGAGTCCGCGGGCTCCCGCCGCCGTCGTCGTCGCGGTGGCCGTCGCCGTCGCCGCGGCGAGTCCGCCGAGTCGGACGCGGACAGCGAGGCCGGCGAGGACGACATCGCCGCCGAGCAGGCCGCGCAGGACGCCGAGGACGCCGCGGAGCAGGCCGAGGAGGACGCCGAGGAGGCGGAGGAGCGCGAGGAGTCGGGCGGCTCCAGCAGCAGCCGTCGCCGTCGTCGCCGTCGCCGTCGCGCCGGTGACTCCGGCGGCGAGGCCGAGCAGCCCGGCGAGAACGACCCCGAGCGCACCGTCGTCAAGGTCCGCGAGCCGCGCGGCAGGCGCGAGGAGGCGCCCTCGGACGAGGTGCAGTCCATCAAGGGCTCGACGCGCCTGGAGGCGAAGAAGCAGCGCCGCCGCGAGGGCCGCGAGCAGGGCCGCCGCCGCGTCCCGATCATCACCGAGGCCGAGTTCCTGGCCCGCCGCGAGGCCGTCGAGCGCGTGATGGTCGTCCGCCAGAGCGGCGAGCGCACCCAGATCGGCGTCCTCGAGGACAACGTGCTCGTCGAGCACTACGTCAACAAGGAGCAGGCGACCTCGTACGTCGGCAACGTCTACCTGGGCAAGGTCCAGAACGTGCTGCCGTCGATGGAGGCAGCCTTCATCGACATCGGCAAGGGCCGCAACGCGGTGCTCTACGCCGGTGAGGTCAACTTCGAGGCGCTCGGCATGGCCAACGGGCCGCGCCGCATCGAGTCCGCCCTCAAGTCCGGCCAGTCGGTCCTCGTGCAGGTCACCAAGGACCCGATCGGCCACAAGGGTGCCCGTCTGACCAGCCAGGTCTCCCTCCCGGGCCGCTACCTGGTGTACGTGCCCGAGGGCTCGATGACCGGCATCAGCCGCAAACTGCCCGACACCGAGCGCGCGCGTCTGAAGACCATCCTCAAGAAGATCGTCCCCGAGGACGCGGGCGTCATCGTGCGCACCGCCGCCGAGGGCGCGAGCGAGGACGAGCTGCGCCGTGACGTCGAGCGTCTGCAGGCGCAGTGGGAGGACATCCAGAAGAAGGCGAAGAGCGGCAACGCCCCGACCCTGCTCTACGGCGAGCCGGACATGACCGTCCGTGTCGTCCGCGACATCTTCAACGAGGACTTCTCCAAGGTCATCGTCAGCGGCGACGAGGCGTGGGAGACCATCCACGGCTACGTCTCGCACGTGGCGCCCGACCTGACCGACCGGCTGTCGAAGTGGACCTCCGAGGTCGACGTCTTCGCGACGTACCGGATCGACGAGCAGCTCATGAAGGCGCTGGACCGCAAGGTCTGGCTGCCCAGCGGCGGCTCGCTGGTGATCGACAAGACCGAGGCCATGATCGTGGTCGACGTCAACACCGGAAAGTTCACCGGCCAGGGCGGCAACCTCGAGGAGACCGTCACCAGGAACAACCTGGAGGCGGCCGAGGAGATCGTGCGTCAGCTCCGGCTGCGCGACCTGGGCGGCATCGTCGTCATCGACTTCATCGACATGGTCCTGGAGTCCAACCGCGACCTGGTGCTGCGGCGCCTGCTCGAATGCCTGGGCCGCGACCGTACGAAGCACCAGGTGGCCGAGGTGACCTCGCTGGGCCTCGTGCAGATGACCCGCAAGCGGGTCGGCCAGGGTCTGCTGGAGTCCTTCTCCGAGACCTGTGTCCACTGCAACGGCCGCGGTGTCATCGTGCACATGGAGCAGCCGACGTCCATCGGCGGTGGCGGCAAGCGCAAGAAGCGCGGCCGCGGCGGTGCCGAGCAGACCCACGAGCACGACCACGACCACGAGCTCACCCACGAGACGGCCGAGGAGCCCGAGGCCGAGACGGAGGCCGAGGTGGCCGCCGAGGTCGCCGCGCCGGTCGCCGTGGCCGACACCGAGTTCCAGCCGGACGAGGAGTTCTACGGCAGCGCCGCCGAGGCGGAGGCCGCGGTCACCCGTGGCCGTTCGCGTCGCCGTGCCTCCCGCCGCGCGTCCGCTCCGGCCGGTGCGCCGCGCACCGAGGAGCGCGCTCCCCGCACGAGGCGCGAGGAGCGGGCCGAGCGTGCCGCCGCGCGGTCCCGTGAGGCCGCCGAGGCCGAGCCGTTCGCGGCGGAGGACCCGGTCGTCGAGGCGCCCGCCGCCGAGCAGCCGGTCGCCGAGGCTCCGGCCGAGACCGTCGAGACCGTCGAGGCCCCCGTGGCGGAGGCCGAGGCCGCTCCCCAGGGCCGTACGCGCCGTCGTGCGACCCGCAAGGTGTCGGCGCCGGCCGGTTCGCCCAAGTCGGCCGAGGAGGCCGTCGTGACGGTCACGGAGCCGGTCGCCGCGCCCGTCGCCGAGGCCCCCGCGCAGAGTGCCGACGAGACGGAGACGGCGCCCGAGCCGGTGGCCGAGGCCCCCGCCGCGAGCGCCGCGCCGGCCCGTCCGCGCCGTCGTGCCGTGCGCAAGGCCACCGCGCCCACCGCGTCCGAGGAGGCGGCCGTCGTGGTCGTCCCGTCGGCCGCCGCGGAGCCGGTCGCCGAGTCCGAGTCCGCCGGGCCGGAGGCCGCCGAGGCCGACGCCGAGGCGCCGGCCGCCAAGAAGGCCGCGGCCCGCAAGACGGCCAAGAAGGTGACGGCGAAGAAGGCCGCCACCAAGAAGACCGTCGCCGCCAAGAAGACGGCCGCGAAGAAGACCACGGCCAAGAAGGCGACCACGAAGAAGACGGCCGCCAAGTCCACGGCGAAGAAGACCGCGGCGGCCGAGCAGACGCTCTCCACCGTCACGGCCTCCACCGACGAGAGCTGAGGCTCCCGCACGATCCCCGGCCCGCTCGACACGCGGGCCGGGGATCGCGCGTGACCGGTGGCACACTCGCGGGGCCCGGCCTGGTTTGACCCTTTCGGTCGTGGCCCCGTAACCTTGACCGTCGGCGTGTCCCCTGACGCGCCGCACCCCGTAAACCTCTTCCTCTCGGACACCCCGGTGACCGGGAGAGGCCTTCCGTGTTCATTCCCGGTCGGCTGGACTGCGGGGTTCCGTTCCGAGCGAAAGAGAGATCCGCGTGTACGCCATCGTGCGCAGCGGTGGTCGCCAGCACAAGGTTGCTGTCGGCGACATCGTTGAGGTTGACAAGATTTCCACCGCCAAGGTTGGCGACACGGTCGAGCTCTCGACCCTGCTCGTTGTCGACGGCGAAGCCGTGACGAGCGACCCCTGGGTCCTTGCCGGCATCAAGGTCCAGGCCGAGGTCGTGGACCACCACAAGGGCGTCAAGATCGACATCCTTCGCTACAAGAACAAGACCGGCTACCGCCGTCGTCAGGGCCACCGCCAGCAGTACACGGCGATCAAGGTCACTGAGATCCCCGCGGCTGCGAAGTAAGGGTAGGGACTGAGACATGGCACACAAGAAGGGCGCATCGTCCACTCGGAACGGTCGCGACTCCAACGCTCAGCGGCTCGGTGTGAAGCGCTTCGGCGGTCAGACCGTCAACGCCGGTGAGATCCTGGTCCGCCAGCGTGGCACCCACTTCCACCCCGGCGTCAGCGTCGGCCGTGGCAAGGACGACACGCTGTTCGCGCTGGCCGCCGGTGCGGTCGAGTTCGGCACGCACCGCGGCCGCAAGGTCGTGAACATCGTTCCGGTCGCCTGATCCACTCCCGTCGAGGCTGATCCGGTTCCACGCGGACCGGATCGAAGGCCTCGGGGCCCAGGCTCCGTAGAACCGAAGTTCTTCGCGAGGCGGACCTCACTTCCCCCACGGGAAGCGGGTCCGCCTTTCGCGTGTTACGCAAGAGACATTCCCGTACGTACTGAAGTATCCGAAGTACGTACGCACTGAAGTAACCGATGTAACCGAAGTGCTGGAGGCACCCCACATGACCACCTTCGTGGACCGCGTCGAGCTGCACGTCGCCGCGGGTAGCGGAGGTCACGGCTGTGCCTCCGTACACCGGGAGAAGTTCAAGCCGCTCGGCGGCCCGGACGGCGGCAACGGTGGCCGTGGCGGTGACGTGATCCTGGTCGTCGACCAGTCCGTCACCACGCTGCTCGACTATCACCACTCACCGCACCGCAAGGCCACCAGCGGCAAGCCCGGCGAGGGCGGCAACCGCTCCGGCAAGGACGGCCAGGACCTGGTCCTGCCCGTGCCGGACGGCACGGTCGTGCTCGACAAGGCGGGCAACGTCCTCGCGGACCTCGTCGGCCAGGGCACCTCGTACGTCGCCGCCGAGGGCGGCCGCGGCGGCCTCGGCAACGCGGCGCTGGCCTCGGCCCGCCGCAAGGCGCCGGGCTTCGCGCTGCTCGGCGTGCCCGGAGGCATGCAGGACATCGTCCTGGAGCTGAAGACCGTCGCCGACGTGGCTCTCGTCGGCTACCCGAGCGCCGGCAAGTCCTCGCTCATCTCGGTCCTGTCCGCCGCCAAGCCGAAGATCGCGGACTACCCCTTCACGACCCTCGTCCCGAACCTGGGCGTGGTGACCGCGGGCGAGACCGTCTACACCATCGCCGACGTGCCCGGCCTCATCCCCGGTGCGAGCCAGGGCAAGGGCCTCGGCCTGGAGTTCCTGCGCCACGTGGAGCGGTGCAGCGTGCTCGTGCACGTCCTGGACACCGCCACCCTGGAGTCCGAGCGCGACCCGATCTCCGACCTCGACATCATCGAGGAGGAGCTCAAGCAGTACGGCGGTCTGGACAACCGTCCGCGCATGGTCGTCCTCAACAAGATCGACGTGCCGGACGGCAAGGACCTCGCGGAGATGGTCCGCCCCGACCTGGAGTCGCGCGGCTACCGCGTCTTCGAGGTGTCCGCGGTCGCCCACATGGGCCTGAAGGAGCTGTCCTTCGCGCTCGCCGAGCTGGTCGCGCAGTCCCGGGCCGCGAAGCCCAAGGAGGAGGCGACCCGGATCGTCATCCGCCCGAAGGCGGTCGACGACGCCGGCTTCACCGTGGTGCAGGAGGAGGACGGCCTCTACCGCGTGCGCGGCGAGAAGCCCGAGCGCTGGGTGCGCCAGACCGACTTCAACAACGACGAGGCCGTCGGCTACCTCGCCGACCGGCTCGCGCGCCTCGGTGTCGAGGAGAAGCTGATGAAGGCGGGCGCCCGCTCCGGCGACGGCGTCGCGATCGGCCCCGAGGAGAACGCGGTCGTCTTCGACTGGGAGCCCACCGTCATGGCCGGCGCCGAGATGCTGGGCCGCCGCGGTGAGGACCACCGCTTCGAGGCCCCGCGCCCCGCCGCCCAGCGCCGCCGGGACCGCCAGGCGGAGCGGGACGAGTCGGAGAAGGAGTACGACGACTTCGAGCCGTTCTAGGTCTCGACCGGCTCGGAGGCCGCGGCGGGGCCGTTCCGGGTCTCGACCGGCTCCGCGGCCGCCCCGGGTGAACGCGAGGGAAACCCAGGGCATGGCCAGGACAACCAATCGGCCGGGCCGTCAGTCGTAACGGGCGTGGAGAGGATCTTCCTCTCCACGCCCGTAGTGCGTTCCGCCCCGGATGCGGACGCCGCCCCAGGTCCCCCCAGGTCAGGAACCACATGCCGCGTCGCCGTTCCTTCCTCGTTCGCCGTCGGCCCTTCCTCATCGGCGCCGGTGTCGCCCTGGCCGCGGGCGCGCTGGCCGTGCCCGCCGTCAACGCCGTGCCCGTGCCGACGGCCGGCTCCACCACGCCGAGCGCCAAGCGGCTGCACGACGACTTCAACGGCGACGGCTACGCCGACCTGGCGATCGGGGCGCCGGGCACCAAGGAGAGCGGTCTGCAGGGCGCCGGGGCCGTCAGCGTCCTGTACGGCGCCTCCGGCGGACTGTCCACCGCGCGCAAGCAGGTGCTGACCGCGCCCGGACACGGCGGCGGCGACACCCCCGAGTCCGGCTACGGCACAGGTCTGCGGAGTGCCGACCTCGACGGCGACGGATACGCGGATCTGCTCTCGTCCGTCGCGGTGTCGGTGATGGACGTCGACAGCGGTTACGCCGTGGTCGTCAACTGGGGTGGCCCCAAAGGACTGTCGGCGACTCCCACCCGGATCGCATGGAGCCCGTACTACGAGTGGCGGGGAGAGTTCACCGTCGGTGACGTGGACGGCGACAAGCACCCGGATCTGGTGACGGCGGGTGCCGAGCAGTGGCTCTCCGACGACCCGGACGTCCAGCCGGAGGAGGACGGGACGGTGTGGCACGGCCCGTTCAACCGCGGCGGCGGCAACGCGGGCAAGGACCACTTCACCGTCGACCCGCGGACGTCCCTGTACAAGCCGGTGATGGCGGCCGGTGACGTGACCGGGGACGGGGTGGCCGACCTCGCGGTGACCACCGGGGACGCGGGCGCGCGCACCACGAGACTCCTCGTCGGCGGCAAGGACGGCTTCACCGACAAGGGCCTCCTGCGGGACGCCCGGGGCCGTGCCGTCGCGGGCGAGGACATCGCGATCGGTGACGTGAACCGGGACGGCTACGGCGAGGTGATCGTCGGCCGCTCAGCGTCGGACGGCGCCGGATCGCCCGCCAAGGGCGGCGCGGTGGGCGTCGTCTACGGCGGCCCCGGAGGAGCCTCGGCCACCCGCAAGCCCGTGTGGATCAGCCAGGACACCCCGGGTGTGCCCGGAACCGACGAGAACGGCGACGGCATGGGCACCGGCCTGTCCGTCGGAGACACCGACGGCGACGGCTACCTCGACGTGGCGACCGGGCTGCCCGGCGAGGACGTCGGCAGCGTCACCGACGCCGGCGGCGTGCTCGTGCTCAGGGGCGGCGCCTCGGGGCTGACGGGCACCGGCGCCAGGTCGTTCACCCAGAGCACCTCCGGTGTGCCCGGCACGGCCGAGCGGCTGGACCGCTTCGGCGCCGAGACCGCCCTGGTCGACGGCGACGGCGACAAGAAGGACGGCCTGATCGTCGGCGACCCGGACGAGAACGCGGGCAACGGCGCCGTGTGGACCTTCTCCGCCGGCTCCGGCGGCGTCACGGCGAGCGGTTCGGCCTCCTTCGGCGGGGCCACCCTGGGCCTGGCCGCGACCGGCTCCGGCTTCGGCCGGTCCCTCGGCGACTGACTCCGCCCGCCGGGTGCCCCGGATGCCCCGGAGGCAACCGGAGGCACCCGGCGGCCACCGAAATCCCCTGTCGCGGCGGGTCGTTCGTTGCTCGTGTGTTCGTCACGCATACGATGCGCTCTGTTCAAGAGGTGGGCCGCTGTGCCGTGTGGGCTTCCCGGTGTCCAAGAGGCAACCGACGCAAGGGAGTTCGCCGATGCCCGGAGCAGTCTCACGCGATCGTCGCCACTTTCTCACCGCCTCCGCCGCCGTACTGGGCGCCGCCGCCTCCGCCCAGCTCTGGCTGCCCGGCACCGCCCGAGCGGCCGAAACCCCCCTGCCCGACGGCGTGTTCAGCCTTGGCGTGGCCTCCGGCGACCCGTTGCCCGACGGGGTCGTGCTGTGGACCCGGCTCGCCCCCGACCCGCTGAACGGCGGCGGCATGCCCGACCGCGTGGTGCCGGTCGAGTGGGAGGTCGCCGAGGACGCCCGCTTCGGCAAGCCGGTGCGCCGCGGCACCGCGTACGCGCGTCCCGAGTACGGCCACAGCGTGCACGCCGACGTGCGCGGGCTGCGCCCGGACCGCGCGTACTGGTACCGCTTCCGTACGGACGGCCAGGTCTCCCCGACGGGCCGCACCCGCACCGCGCCGCCCCCCTCCCGCGCGAGCGGCTCGCTGCGCGTCGCCCTCGCCTCCTGCCAGAACTGGCAGAACGGCTACTTCACCCCGTACGCCGACATGCTCGACCAGGACCCCGACGTCGTCCTGTTCGTCGGCGACTACATCTACGAGTCCTCGCCGTCGGCGACGGCCGTACGCCGCCACGAGGGCACCGGGGAGCCGTACACCCTCGTCCAGTACCGCAACCGGTACGCCCAGTACCGCAGCGACCCGCACCTCGCGGCGATGCACGCGAACGCCCCCTGGGTGGTCACCTTCGACGACCACGAGGTCGACAACGACTTCGCCGGCGAGATCCCGCAGGACCCGGACAAGCAGACGCACGACGCGTTCGTGGCCCGGCTGACCGCCGCCTACCAGGCGTACTACGAGCACATGCCGGTCCGGGCCACCGCGATTCCGGACGGGCCGCACATCCGGATGTACCGGCGGCTCGACTTCGGCCGCCTCGCCCGGCTGAACGTCCTCGACACCCGGCAGTTCCGCAGCGACCAGGCCACGAGCCAGGAAGGCGCGAAGGATCCCGCGCTCACCATGCTCGGAGCCACGCAGAAGGAGTGGCTGCTGCGCGGGATGCGTCACTCGACCGCCCGCTGGAACCTCGTCGCCTCGCAGATCATGATGGCCGAGACCGACCTCCAGGTCGGCGAGGGCAAGCTCTGGTACTACGACGCCTGGGACGGCTACCAGGCCGAACGCAACGCCCTCATGGGGGAGTTCGCGGACATCCGCAACCCCGTCGTCCTCACCGGCGACCGCCACCTCACGATGATCAGCGACCTCAAGGCGGACTTCGCCGACCCCGGATCCGCGGTCGTGGGCGCCGAGTTCGTCGGTACGTCCATCGCCAGCGGCGGCGACCAGGACCAGGCCGCCTTCCACAAGGAGTGGGACCCGCGCATGGCGGACAACCCGCACTGGAAGCTCGTCGACGCCCACCGCGGCTACCACCTCTTCGACATCCGGCGGGACGGCATCGACGCCCAGGTGCGCGTCGCGGAGACCGTGCTGAAGCCCGAAGCGGCCTCCGGCACCCTGGCCCGGCTGCGGGTCGACGCGGGGAAGCCGGGCGTACGGCTCGTGTGACGGACCGGGCGCGCGGCCCGAACGACGGAGGACGCCCTGGGACTCACCGGAGTCCCAGGGCGTCCTCCGTCATACGGGAGCGCGCCGCCGGGATCCGCCCGGTTCGCGCCCGGTTCGGCGCACGCTTTCGGGGAAGCCGTCCGAGTACGGGGGCACCGGGCGCTCAGGCGCCTGAGAAGAGCGTGAGGATCCCGCGTGGGACGTGTGGAGTTACTCACAGCAAATCCGGACAATTCGACCAGGTGTCCCCGAAGTAGCCTGTGTGCAAGGTGAATGGCCGGTTGCGCGCACATATGCAGTAGACGGCGCTCACCTTGCATGGCAGTAACCGTAGGTGGGACCATTCCCGGGTTCCCTGTCGCCCCAAGGTAGGTCACCTGTGTCTGAGCACATTGCCAAGCCCCGTACGACCGCAGTGATCCTGGCCGGCGGGACCGGTCAGCGCGTGGGTCTGTCGATTCCGAAGCAACTGCTGAAGATCGCCGGCAAGGCGGTCATCGAGCACACGCTGACCACCTTCGAACAGGCCGACTCGATCGACGACATCATCGTGCTCATGGCCCCGGGCTATGTGCCGGACGTCGAGAAGATCGTCGCGAAGGCGGGCTTCACCAAGGTGACCCGCGTCATCGAGGGCGGTTCGACGCGGAACGAGACGACCGAGCGTGCCATCGCCGCACTCGGCGAGGGTCTGGCCGAGGGCGAGGACGCCAACGTCCTGTTCCACGACGCCGTGCGCCCGCTGCTGTCCGAGCGCGTCATAGACGACTGCGTCACGGCCCTGGAGCGCTACCAGGCCGTCGACGTCGCCATCCCGTCCGCGGACACGATCATCGTGACCCGCACCCACGGCGAGGACGGCGAGTTCATCACCGAGATCCCGGACCGCTCGCGGCTGCGCCGCGGCCAGACGCCCCAGGCGTTCAAGCTGTCCACGATCCGCCGCGCCTACCAGGTCGCGGCCGGTGACCCCAACTTCCAGGCCACGGACGACTGCTCGGTCGTGCTCAAGTACCTGCCGGACGTGCCGATCCACGTCGTCGCGGGCGACGAGTACAACATGAAGGTCACCCAGCCCGTCGACGTCTTCATCGCCGACAAGCTCTTCCAGCTCGCCTCGACCACCGCGCCGGAGCAGGCCGACGAGGCCGCCTACCGTGAGCTGCTCACCGGCAAGACCCTCGTCGTCTTCGGCGGCTCGTACGGCATCGGCAAGGACATAGCCGAGCTGGCCGCGGGCTACGGCGCCAAGACGTACGCGCTCGGCCGCTCCACCACCGGCACGCACGTCGAGAACCCCGAGGAGGTCGACGACGCGCTCTCCACGGCCTACGCGGAGACCGGGCGCATCGACTACGTCATCAACACCGCGGGCGTGCTGCGCATCGGCAAGCTGGCCGAGACGGACAACGCGACCATCGAGGAAGCGCTGAAGGTCAACTACCTCGCGCCGGTGCAGATAGCCCGCTCCTCGTACAAGTACCTGGCCGAGAGCAAGGGCCAGCTCCTGCTCTACACCTCCAGCAGCTACACCCGCGGCCGCGCCGAGTACAGCCTGTACTCCTCGACCAAGGCTGCGATGGTGAACCTCACCCAGGCGCTGTCCGACGAGTGGGCCGGCGACGGGATCCGCGTCAACTGCATCAACCCCGAGCGCACCGCGACCCCCATGCGCACGAAGGCCTTCGGCCAGGAGCCCGCGGGTTCGCTGCTCTCCTCCGAGGCCGTCGCGCACACCTCGCTGGACGTCCTGCTCTCCGAACTCACCGGTCACGTCATCGACGTGCGCCAGCAGGACCCGACGGCGGGCGCGGGCCGCGCCTCCGGCTTCGAGGCGGCCCTGGCCGCGGTCCTGGACCGCCAGGACGGCGTGGCATAATCAAAAACGAATAGTCTTTCGGAATTCAGGCCTTTGTGTCCGCGTGTTTGCCGCGCATTCACAAGGGCCTGAGTCCGTAGAGTTCTCTTTTCGCTTTTTGGTTCCTTTTCGGTATCAAAAGTAATTTTGGTATCAAAACCGGCACTCACCCCTCAAGAGCAGGTTTCTCCGTGATTTCCACCGCTATTCGCGTTGCCCGGGTGGGCAGCGCGGCCGAGCTGGCGGCGGCGGCCCTCATGATGCTGGGCTTCCCCGCTCTGATGCTCGCCGCGCTCCTGCCGAGCGTCGGCGCCTTCGCGGCCGCGGCCGCCGTGACGTATCTGGCGGACCACTATCTGCACCGGCGCGGCAGCTATCTGGTCAACCGCCTCAGCAAGGTGCGAGCCGGTCTGTCCATCCGGTTCCTGATCCGGCAGTTGCTGCTCGTCCTGCTCCTGGCGCGGCTCGACCTGTCGAACAGCATGGTGTTCTACGCGGCCATCGCGTGCTTCCTGGCCTTCTACGGCTTCCAGGCACCGCACGGCGCGCTGATCACGCTGATACGGCTGCGCCGCAAGATGCCCGTCGCCACGCGCAACGTCGACCTGAGCGCGCGCGTGCGCATCCCGGACGCGCCGCCGCGCGGACTGCTGCACCGGTCCACGGAGAAGATGCTCCACCTCGACCTCGTGGCCGTCGCCGGCCTCCTGGTCACCGGGGCGACCGACGACAACGTGTACGGCTTCGCGGGCGTAGCCGTGAGCGTGCTGCTGGCCTTCGGTTACGTGGCGGCGCTGGTCCCGTTCGTGCGCGGTCGCAGGATCCCGCCGAACGCCGACAAGGTCCTGGCGGCCGTCGACGGCTGGCTGGCCGACTACCGCCCGGAGACGGTGCTCTACTTCTCGGGTTCCAAGGACTCCGCGTACCAGGTCAACATGTGGCTGGAGACGATGGAGCAGCTCGACAGCCGGCCGCTGATCATCCTCCGCGAGCGGGCGATCCTGGAGCGCATGGCGCCCACCACGGTGCCGGTCATCTGCGTGCCCGGAGGGGTGCACCTGATGAACATGGACCTGTCGACCGTGCGCGTCGCGCTCTACGCGGCGAACGTCGGCAAGAACATCCACATGCTGCGCGTGCCCACCATCCAGCACGTCTTCATCGGCCACGGCGACAGCGACAAGCTCGCCAGCGTCAACCCGTTCAGCAAGGCCTACGACGAGGTGTGGACCGCGGGCCGCGCGGGCCGCGACCGTTACGCCATAGCCGACGTCGGCGTCCGCGACGACGACATCGTCGAGGTCGGCCGACCGCAGCTCGCCCCGATCCAGACCTGGCAGGGCGTCCCCGAGGGCCGTGTCCCGACGGTCCTGTACGCGCCGACCTGGGAAGGCTGGGACGGCAACCCCGGCAACACCTCGATCGTGCTCGCCGGTGAGAACATCGTGAGGAAGCTGGTCACGGCCGACCCGCCGGTCCGCGTCCTGTACAAGCCGCACCCCTTCACGGGCACCGTCAGCGCCGAGGCCGGCGCCGCGCACAAGCGGATCACCGCCCTGGTCGAGAAGGCCGGCGCGGAGCGCGCGGGCGACGCCCGCTTCGCCGTCGACGCGGCCGCCCAGGCGCAGGCCAAGGCCGACCTGACCCGCATCGAGGCCCGCATCGCCGAGCTGTCCGGCACCGGCGGCGAGAAGGGCGACGAGGCCGAGGCCACCCGCGACGGCATGGTCGACGCGGCCCGGCACGCCGAGATCGCCCGGCTGCGGGCCGAGTGGAACGACGCCTACTGGCGTTCCTTCGGCTCCGCCGAGCACCGCGTCATCACGGGCGCCGAGCCGCGCCTGTACGACTGCTTCAACGTCTCCGACGCGATGGTCTCGGACATCTCCAGTGTCGTCTCCGACTTCATCGCGAGCGGCAAGCCGTACGCCGTCACCGACTCCGCGGAGCTCGGCGTCGAGGAGTTCAAGCGCCAGAACACCGCGGTACGGGCCGCCGTGATCCTGACCAACTCGGCGGCCGGACTGGACGAGCTGCTCGCGGCCGTGGCCGACCCGGCCGCGGACGCGCAGGCCGAGGACCGCAAGGAGCTCAAGCGCTACCTGCTGGGCCCGGACGAGCCGGCCTCCATCGACCAGTTCAACGCCGCGGTGCGGGCGCTGGCGCTCGAGGCCGAGCGGCGCAACCTCGGCCAGCAGAGCGTGACGGCGGCCGATGTCGTGGACGTCGACCTCGCCGACGTGGTCCCCGCCCAGCGGGTGGCCGACGAGACGGACGGAGCCGCTGTCACCGGCTGATCCGGTCCGCGACACACGCGACGGGCATGGCCCCGGGGAGTTTCTCCCCGGGGCCATGCCCGTTTCTTACGCCTTTCATCGCTCCTCTTACGTCGTTCCGCCAGCCTTCATGGTCCAGCCACCCGCCGTTTCCTGTGACCTGGGTCACTAAATGAGTCGTTCCGGGCAACCGGACCGTACTTCCAGTCGTCTTCTAGGTAGCGATTGAGGTGATAAGAGGGAAATGTGCTTGCGGCATTTCCTGAAACAAGGGGGAAACGTGACGCAACCCGACGTGACCATCGTCATCGGGGCGTACGAAGCAATGCCGTACCTGGTCAAATGCCTGGAATCCGTGGAGGAGCAGACGCTCGGCCCGGAGCGCATCGAGATCGTGGCCGTCGACGACGGATCCACGGACGGCACGGGGGAGTACCTGGAACGGTTCGCCGAGCGTTCGGCCCTGTCCGTGACCGTGATCCGGCAGGCCAACTCGGGCGGCCCCAGCGGCCCGCGCAACGTCGGTCTCGGCAAGGCGCGGGGACGCTACGTCTTCTTCCTCGACGCCGACGACTACTTCGGCCCCGAGGCCCTGGAACGCATGGTCTCCATGGCCGACGCCCAGGGCACGGACGTCGTGCTGGGCAAGATCGTCGGGGTCAACAGATCGGCCCCGAAGTCGATGTGGGGCAAGACCCTGCCCCGTACCGACGTCTTCTCCTCGAACGTCAAGTTCACCCTCAGCGCGCAGAAGCTCTTCCGCCGCGACCTGCTCACGCGGCACGGGATGGTCTTCGACGAGTCCCTGAAGACCGGCGAGGACGCGCTGTTCACGATGGAGGCATACCTCCGCGCCGACGGCATCTCCGTGATCGCCGACTACGACTGCTACCACCTGGTCGGCCGCGACGACGGCAAGCACGTGACCAAGAGCGGCGGTTACAGCCTGCGCTTCGACTCCGCCCGCGCCCTGATGAACCTCATCGCGGAGCACGTGCCGGCCGGGCCGCGCCGCGACGATCTGATGGTCCGGCCGTTCCTGATCACCCTGCTCCCGCAGTTCGGCCCGGGATTACTGAAGCAGAGCGAGAAGGTGCGCGGCCACAAGCTCGAACTGGCCAAGCCGCTGATGGACGCCTACTGGCACGAGGGCGTCGCCCGCCGCCTCAAGGTCCACGAGCGGCTGCGGCTGCACCTGGTGGCCCGCGGCCGGGGTGATCTCCTCCTGGACGTGGTGGAGTTCGTCAAGTCGAAGAAGGCCCCGGGGATAGTGCTGGAGTCGCGCGGCCGCAAGGTCTACCTCGCCTACCCGCACTTCCGTGACGCCGCCGCGGGCCTCCCGGACAGCTACTACGTCCCGACCACCCGCGAGACGGTCACCATCGAGGGCTTCAAGCCCCGTCCCGTGCCCCTCCGGCGCCTGCGCCGACTGGCCCGGCGGATCCTCGGCCCCCGGCGCTGACAAGCGCCCCGGGGGGCTCCTGGCGGCGTCCGTCAGGAAACCGCCGCCAGGAGCGGTCGGGAACCGCGCCGGGAGCCGTCAGGAGGCGGCTTCCGGGGGCGTGGGAAACCGCCCCCAGGGAGTGCCCGTCCCGCGCCGACCGTCCGGGCCAGGCTGCCGGTGACGGCTCGGCCGCCTTACTGGCGGCCCGCCTGAAGCGCCTTGCGCAGGGGTCGGCCCACCGCACGCCGCGCCAGCCGGTAGACCGAGCGTCCGGACGTCCCCACCGGCCCCTGGGTGAGCTTCACCACCCTGGGCTTGCGGCCCAGCTCGCGCTTCAACTGGACGTTCTCCGTGGACAGTTCGGTGATCCGGCTCTGGAGGAAGCCGAAGCGCGTGGTGAGCGAGGCGATGTCGGCGTCGTTCCAGGGCCGGATGCCGGGCGGGAAGGCCAGGGAGCGGATGCGCTCCTCGTGGGCCGCGCCGCCGTCGCCGTGCGTGAAGGTGTTCTCCAGGCCGTTGCGGGTGAGGAACCCGGTGAAACGCTCGAAGCGTTCCCGGTGCCCGCGCGTGAACGGGCCGAAGTCGGCCTCCGCGTACAGCTCGGCCGGATCGAGGCCCGCGGCCTGCTTGCCGATCGGCCGGTGCGGGATCTCGAAGTAGCGGCACAGCTCCAGCGTGCGGGAGTCGCCGCACAGCACCGTCGCGGGCGTGCCGGCGAGCAGCGCGGCGATGTTCCCGTGGATGCGGGAGCCGAACGAGAAGTCGAAGTCACGCAGATCGTCGATCCAGGTGACGGGGTCGACGTAGACGCGGACCTTGTCCTCGCGGAACATCGGGTGGTCCGGATGCGTGGGCATCGCGGTCACGGCGCCGTTCGGGTCCGACAGGTCGCGCCAGTGCAACTGCCGCGCGTCGCTGAGGTTCTGGCCGATGAACCGCAGATGCGGATACCGGGCGTGGGCCTTGCGGACGATCGGGTCGAGGCCCTGTGTGCGCATCGCGCTGTGCGAACCGTTGACCGCGATCCGGGACTCGGGCCCGAGCGCGTCGGCGCGCTTGCGCACGTCGAGCCGCTCGCCGTACATGAACAGGGACGGACAGCCGATGACCTCGACGTCCTTGAAGCCCATGTCCCGCAGGTACTTCTCGGTGAACTCGCCGCGCACCCCGATGGACGCGCTGCGCTCCAGCACCGCGGAGACGAACTCCCGCACGGCGGGCTCGATCGGCTTGAGCCGCGCCGGGTTGTAACTCAGCCCGGTCTGCGCGCCGATGCCCGGGACGATCACCGGGATCCTCAACTTGCCGATGAGGCGCGTCAGTCGTCTGAGCTGTGACTCGAAGGAGGGCCGGAACGCGTTGGCCAGCGGGACGACGAACGCGTCGAACTCGTCGTTGATGCGGCCCGCGGCGGCCACGTCGGTGCGGATGCCGTTGGACACGACCTCGGTACGTGGGGTCTCGAGGATCTTGTGCGTGGCGTCGCTGAAGATGAGGTTGCCCGAGTTGGTGGCGAACACGTCCTGATGGAGAGCCTGTTCCACGGGGACGACGTCGTAGGGGCTCTTGCCCGATCTCAGGAGTATGCGCTTCACGGGGGGAACGGTAGATGGCACGGCGTTCAACTTAACTTTGCGTTGCCTTTAATTACCATGAGGAACCCGTACAACCTTTCGTGCATGCGCGGCTGGTGATCACGCAACTACGCGGCGCCGTCCGCCTGCTGGACCGACGGGCCGGAGGGCACCCTCTTCGCGTAGATTGCGGGGCGGGGCACCGGGACCGACGCGAGGGGACACACCGCAGGTGGCAGCGGCAAGGCAGACCGAGACGCACGCCGACAGGGACGCTGTGGCGCAGGCTCACAGGATCATCGTCAAGGTGGGCTCCTCCTCCCTCACCACCGCCTCCGGCGGCCTCGACGCGGACCGGGTCGACGCCCTGGTGGACGTCCTCGCCAAGGCGCGGGACGGAGGCGAGAAGGAGATCGTCCTCGTCTCCTCCGGCGCCATCGCCGCGGGCCTCGCGCCGCTCGGACTGCGCCGCCGCCCCAAGGACCTCGCCCGCCAGCAGGCGGCCGCCAGTGTCGGCCAGGGCCTTCTGATGGCCCGCTACACCGCGTCCTTCGCCCGCTACGGCATCCGCGTCGGACAGGTGCTCCTCACCTCCGACGACACCAGCAGGCGCGCCCACCACCGCAACGCCTCGCGCACCCTGGACAAGCTCCTCGCGATGGGTGCCCTTCCGGTCGTCAACGAGAACGACACGGTGGCCACGGACGAGATCCGCTTCGGCGACAACGACCGCCTCGCCGCCCTCGTCGCCCACCTCGTACGCGCCGACCTCCTGATCCTGCTCTCCGACGTGGACGGCGTCTACGACGGGGACCCCGGCAAGCCCGGCACCTCGCGGATCGCCCAGGTGCGCGAGCCCGGGGACCTCGCCCACGTCGAGATCGGCAGCGCCGGCAAGGCGGGCGTCGGCACCGGCGGCATGGTCACCAAGGTCGAGGCCGCCAGGATCGCCGCCGCGGCCGGCATCCCGGTGGTGCTCACCAGCGCCGTCCACGCGGCCGACGCCTTCGCGGGCCGGGACACCGGCACCTTCTTCCACGCCACCGGCAAGCGGTCGGCCGACCGGCTGCTGTGGCTCCAGCACGCCTCCACGCCGCAGGGCGCGCTCGTCCTGGACGACGGCGCCGTCCGCGCGGTCGTCGAGCGGCGCACCTCGCTGCTGCCCGCGGGCATCGCGGGCGTCGAGGGCGAGTTCACCGCGGGCGACCCGGTCGAGCTGCGCGACGGCACGGGCCGGGCCGTCGCCCGGGGACTGGTGAACTTCGACGCCAAGGAGATCCCCCAGCTCATCGGCCGCTCCACCCGGGAGCTGGCGCGCGAGCTGGGCCCCGCCTACGAGCGCGAGGTCGTGCACCGCGACGACCTCGTCCTGCTGAACCCGTAGGCCCGGACCGGGCGCTCGTGAGACGCGCGTCCCGGCCGGCGGATGCCGCGGCGGCCCCGTCCGCCCGGCGCCCGTACCGGTGTCCCAGGGGCCCCCGCCGGAACGCCTGTCCACTACATCCGTAAATGGCCGAATCCCCCGCCCCCAGCGGTGGACGTTCCGTAAAACCGCCACACGGCGGCTTCTCACCTGCTCAACTTTGTGGCAGGGAGAGTCCGGGATTCGGTACGACCATCGGGTGAAGGAGGCCGTTCGTGAGACGAGTGCGCCCTGGGGTGGCGGCGTCCCGCGGTGGTCCCGCCTCCCGCGCGGTGGGCGAGGAGCGGGCCCTGACCAGCGTCGCCGCCGGCGACACCTACGGCGGCGAGCAGCCCGCCGACCAGCCCCGGCTCTGGCACGTCACGCTGAGCGTGTCGGGCGGCGAGGCCCCGCTGGGCGAGGTGCGGCGCGGTCTGGAACAGCTCGCCCACGACCACCCCTTCCTCCTGACCAGCCGGTACGCGGGCGACCACGCGGAGATCCGCTACTGGGAGGAGGCCCGCGACCTGCACGACGCGGCGGCCGTCGCGCTGCGCCTGTGGGGCGAGCACCGCCAGACCGCCAAACTCCCGCCCTGGGAGATCGTCGGCCTGGAGGTCATCGACCGCGAGACCTACCACCAGCGGATCGCCGAGGGATACGGACCGCTGCCCGCGACCCCTGTCGGGGTTCATCCCTTTTGAGGCCGTCTCGCCGAGTGGGACGACCGCCGGACCGGCCCACCGGGCGCACTACCCTTCCTCCATGACCACGCTCTCGCCGTACGACTCCATGTCCCCGGTGGCCCAGGCCGCCTATCGCGCGAAGTCCGCCGCCGCCGACCTGGCGCCTCTGCCGCGGGCCGAGAAGGACGACGCGCTGCTCGCGATCGCGGACGCGCTGGAAGTCCGTACGAGCGAGATCGTCGCCGCCAACGCCAAGGACATCGCCAAGGCCCGCGAGGCCGGGACCAGCGAGAGCATCATCGACCGGCTCACGCTGACCCCCGAGCGGGTGCGCGCGATCGCCTCCGACGTCCGCGACGTCGTGGCGCTGCCCGACCCGGTGGGCGAGGTCGTCCGCGGCTCGACCCTCCCGAACGGCATCGACCTGCGCCAGGTCCGCGTCCCCCTCGGCGTGGTCGGCATCATCTACGAGGCCCGCCCGAACGTGACCGTCGACGCGGCCGCCCTGTGCCTGAAGTCCGGCAACGCGGTCCTGCTGCGCGGCTCGTCCTCCGCCTACGAGTCGAACACGGCCCTCGTACGGGTCCTGCGCGACGCCGTGGGCGGCGCCGGACTGCCCGCCGACGCGATCCAGCTCGTCCCCGGAGAGGGCCGCGAGTCGGTCCGCGAGCTGATGCGCGCCCGCGGGCTGGTCGACGTCCTCATCCCGCGCGGCGGCGCCTCCCTGATCCGTACGGTCGTCCAGGAGTCCACCGTCCCGGTCATCGAGACCGGCACCGGGAACTGCCACGTCTACGTGGACGCCCAGGCCGACCTCGACATGGCCGTCGACATCCTGATCAACTCCAAGGCCCAGCGGCCCAGCGTCTGCAACGCCGCCGAGACCCTCCTGGTCCACCAGGACATCGCCGCCGACTTCCTGCCGCGCGCCCTGGACGCCCTCGCGGACGCCGGGGTCACCGTGCACGCCGACGAGCGCGTCCTCGCCTTCGCCGAGGACTCCAAGGCCACCGTCGTGGAGGCCACGGCGGAGGACTGGGACACCGAGTACCTCTCCTACGACATCGCGGCGGCCGTCGTCGACTCGCTCGACAAGGCCGTGTCGCACATCCGGCTGTGGAGTTCCGGCCACACCGAGGCCATCGTCACCACCTCGCAGCAGGCGGCCCGCCGCTTCACCCAGCTCGTCGACTCCACGACGGTCGCCGTGAACGCCTCGACCCGCTTCACCGACGGCGGCCAGTTCGGCTTCGGCGCCGAGATCGGCATCTCCACGCAGAAGCTCCACGCGCGCGGGCCGATGGGACTGCCGGAGCTGACGAGCACCAAGTACATCGTCACGGGCGACGGCCACATCCGCCGCTGAGACGAACGAAGGGGGCGCGCGGGCGGCGTGGCGCCGTGTGCCGGGGCGCGCGGCGGACGGTTCACGGCCCGCGGTCCACTGAGGCGCTGTCCCTCCGGCGGACGAATTTCCGTACCGTCTGCCCAAATTGACCCCTCAGGTCTACTCTGGATCCGTGCCGGAGGACGTGGGGGGCACGCCGTTCCCTGACGGCTGGGAGCCCGACGACGACCACGACCGCGGGGGTGCGGACGAAGAGTTCGCCTCCGTGGTCTTCGACGAGGACTTCGTACGGGCGGCGGCGTTCCACGAACCGACCGCCGTGGAGCGGCTGCTCGCGGCCGCCCAGGCCCGCGCCGAGGCCTCCGAGGCCGAGGCGCGCCGGGCGCGCACCCGCGGCGCACGAGGCGACGACGAGCGCTACGACGACGGCTTCGGCCCCGACGACCACGGCGACTTCGCGCACGATCCCGACCTGGACGACCCGGACGACTCCGAGGTCCTGGAGGGCCGCCACGGCTTCCCCGGGCTGTACGGCCGGTCCTACGGCAAGCAGACCCGCTGGCACCGCCCGGTGGCCTGGCTCCTCGCCCTCGTCATGGGCATCGGCATGGTCGCCCTCGCCTTCACGGCCGTCTACCGAGGCGCTTCCTCCGGCAGCCGGGACCAGGTCCCCTCACCCGCCTCCTCCGGCCTCGAACAGAGCCGGGAGAAGGTCACGGGACCGGGCCCCGCCACCTCCGTCGGCCCGCCCCGGCCGGCGGTGTCCGCGGTGCCGCGGACCCCCTGACACGGGTCCGCCCGCCGAAGCGCCGACCTCCGTCACACAACGTGATCGGCCTGGTGGGAACCTGTCAGAACTTGTCGCGCACCACAGCGTTTACCGGAGCCCCGGGAGACCTACTCTGAAGGTATGGGCGGGCCTGGAGACCCACCTGAGGGGACACCCGAGGGTGCTCCCGCCGGTGGCGAGGACGAGTACCGATCCGTCGTCTTCGACGAGTCGTTCGTCCGCGCTGCCCGCCTCCAGGAGTTCTCCGCCCAGGAACGCATGGCCGACCACAGCCCGGCCGTACGCCGCCGCCCGCCCCTGCAGCGCGGGCTGTCCCGGCAGGCACTGATCCTCGTCCTGCTCATAGCCATGGCCTTCGGCACCGCGATCTACATGGGCGTGCGCCACCCGTACCCGACGACCCCCGCCACCCGGTCGGCCGAACCCCTGCGCATGACGGTGGTCCCGCTCGCCCCGGGGACCGCCGTCCCCGGCTCGGCCAGCACCGACGCGCTGTACGGCGGCAGCCCCGCGGCCCAGTTCCGTACCGGAGCCGACGGGATCACCATGCCCGCCGTCCGGCGCACCGCTCACTTCTCCGACAGCCAGGTCGTCACCGCCCTGACCACCGCCAAGGACTACCTCGTCGAGTCGTCCCTCGACCCGAGCGTCCTGACCGGGGGCGCCACCCGGCCCGTACGGATCCTGCTCGACCCGCGGCAGCTCGACCAGTTCGACCAGAGCTTCGAGCACCCGGCCGCCGACGGCCGGCACGCCCCGACCGGCTGGCTGATCCGCTTCGACGCGACCCGGACGCAGCTCGCCGACAAGGGGATCCGGGTCCAGGGCACCCTCCAGGCGGCCGAGACCGACGCGAACACCCTCGAGGTCCTCGCCGACCACACCTTCGTCTACGCGCTGAAGCCGGCAGGCGCGAGCGCCCGGGCCCAGGCCTCCCTGTTCACCGTCCGGCGCGAGCTGACCTTCCGCTTCGACCGGGACGACCTGCGGATGCACCAGGCCGAGCTGACGGTGTCCTACGTCCAGGCCGGCCCGCTGTCCTGCTCCGACGACTCGGTGAGCCGGCTGCGGCCGCTGCTCGCGGGGGAGACGGCCAGGGCGGGCGGCCCGGCCGGCACCGACCCGTACGCCACCGGCAGCGCCACCGCCGTCTGCGGTTCGCTGGCCAGGAGCGCGCAGCCGAGGCTGTAGCGGGACCCTGGCCGGACAGCCGGACAGCCGGACAGCCGGGCAGCCGGGCAGCCGGGCAGCCGGGCAGCCGGACAGCCGGACAGCCGGACAGCCGGACAGCCGGACAGCCGGGCACTCGTGTGGAGAGCCCGGCTGTCCGGAAGCGGTCGGCGTGACCCGGTGGGCGGTCAGTCCCGGTTGTCGGTGTCCTCGCCCTCGGGGCGGTCCTCACGCGGCGCCTGTCCGGCCCCGGTGTCCCCGGTGTCCCCGGCGTCCCCGTCGGCCGTGCCGTCCTTGGGCGTGCCGCCCGCGAAGCCTCCGAAGCCGCGCCGCACCCGGCCCCCGAGGTCGCCCGCGCCGCCCGCGATGTCGCTGACGAGCTTCATCAGCGGGTCCTTGGAGTTCTTCACGTCGCTGGCGTAGCTGGCCGCCGACTGACGGAAGGAGTCCGACACCGAGGTGTCCTTGTCCGCGTCGCGCCGCGGGTAGTGGCCGTCCATGATCCGCTGGTGGTCGCGGGACTCCGCCCACTTCTTCAGCTCGGCCGCGCGGACCGCGGTGAAGGGGTGCGTGCGGGGCAGCACGTTCAGGATCTTGAGCACGGAGTCGCGCAGGTCGCCCGCCGACTCGTACTCCTCGGCCTGCTCCAGGAACGCGTCCACGTTCATCTCGTGCAGGTGGTTGCCGCCCGCGATCTTCATCAAGCCGCGCATCGAGGCCCGCAGGTCCTGGCCGACCAGCAGCCCGGCCCGGTCCGCGGACAGCTCCGACTTGCGGAACCACTCGCGCAGCGCGGTCACGATCGCCATGATCGCGAGGTTCCCCAGCGGGATCCAGGCGACCCGGACCGCGAGGTTGGTCAGGAAGAGCAGGATCGTGCGGTACACGGCGTGACCGGACAGCGCGTGGCCGACCTCGTGGCCGATGACCGACCGCATCTCCTCCTCGTCGAGGAGCTCGACCAGCCCGGTCGTCACCACGATGATCGGATCGTCCAGACCGATGCACATCGCGTTCGGCTGCGGGTCCTGGTTCACGTACATCGGCGGGACCTTCTCCAGGTCCAGGATGTAACAGGCGTCCCGCAGCATGTCGTTGAGGTGCGCGAACTGGGCGTCCGAGACGCGCACCGAGTCGGACAGGAAGAGCAGTCGCAGGCTGCGCTCGGGCAGCAGACCGCTCAGTGCCTTGAAGACCGTGTCGAAACCGCTGAGCTTGCGCAGGGCCACCAGGGCCGAGCGGTCCGCCGGGTGCTCGTAGGCCCGGGACGAGATCCCCTCGAAGCGCCTGCGCTGCCTGCTCGGCACGTTCTCGTGCCCGTTCCGCTCGTGGTCGCCGTCGGACATGTGTTCCCCCATGTGCGTCTGAGTGCCCTCTGTGCCCCCAAGGCAGAGCCCAGCCTAGGCGGAGATACCGTTGACGGGCAGTACAGAGAAGGAGTCGTACGACATGGAGCACATCCCCGCAGCCACGTGGCTCACGGAAGCCGCCGCGGCGGCAGACAAGCAGGGTCCGGGCAATCTGCTCCGCGTCGTGCTGGTCGTCATGGTCATCGGCGTGGTCTTCACGGCCTGGTTCCTGCTGCGCGGCTACAAGCGCGACGACTGACGACCGGTTCGCGTCCGACGGCCGGAGCGCCGTCCCCAACGGCGGAGTCGGCGTGTTCGCTCCGTGGGCGCCCGCATACGATGGGCCGACATCTTTATCCCGCACACACTGGATAGGTCCTGCCGAGATGAGCTTCCAGCACACCGCCGCACAGATGGTCACCGTCGTCGCCGAGGGCGAGAACGGGGGCAACCACGAGAGCCTCAGCCCGTACCTGACCGGCGGCGGGGCCCTGTTCATCCTGCTTCTGCTGCTGTGGATCACCACGCGCTTCAACCGCGACCGCTGAGCCCCGAGGGCCCGCTCGGGGCCCCTGTCGGCCGGAGCCCGTCGACCGGGCCGGTAGGGTCTGCACGCATGGGAGAGCAGGACATGCCTACCGGTCCGGCGAGTGACACGGAGAGCGGCGCCGTCGGCGACGCCTCGGGCGGCGCGGGCGCGGCGGCCGGCGGTGCGGCGAAGAGTCCCGTGACCGGCCCCCGCAACGGCCCCTCCAACCCGGGCAAGCGCCGGCTCGGCGTCATGGGCGGCACCTTCGACCCGATCCACCACGGACACCTGGTCGCCGCCAGTGAGGTCGCCGCGCAGTTCCACCTCGACGAGGTGGTGTTCGTCCCGACCGGGCAGCCGTGGCAGAAGACCGACCGCGCGGTCACCCCGGCCGAGGACCGCTATCTGATGACGGTCATCGCGACCGCCGAGAACCCCCAGTTCTCGGTCAGCCGGATCGACATCGACCGCGGCGGTCCGACCTACACGACGGACACCCTGCGCGACCTGCGCGCGCTCAACCCCGACGCCGATCTCTTCTTCATCACCGGGGCGGACGCGCTCGGCCAGATCCTCACCTGGCGCTACACGGAAGAACTGTTCTCCCTCGCGCACTTCATCGGGGTCACCCGGCCCGGTCACACCCTGACCGACCCGGGACTCCCGGAGGGCGGTGTCTCGCTGGTCGAGGTTCCCGCGCTCGCCATCTCGTCCACAGACTGCCGTGCGAGAGTCGCCAAGGGCGACCCCGTCTGGTACCTGGTGCCGGACGGTGTGGTGCGCTACATCGACAAGCGTGAGCTGTACCGCGGCCAGTGAGCCGAGAGGGGCACCCGGTGAACGACCGATACGACGGATACGCGGGCGGCGACCAGCCGTACGAGCTCGTCGGCTACGACGAGTACGGGCAGCCTGTGTACCGGCAGGTCCCGCAGCAGCCCGCCCAGGGGTACGACGGCTACGACGCCCGGCAGCAGCAGGGCTACGGCTACGACCCCTACGCGACGGGCCGTCAGGAACCCGTCCAGCCCTACGACACGGGCCATCAGCAGCCTGTGTCGCCCTACGACACGGGCCAGCAGCAAACGGTGTCGCCCTACGACACCGGCAGGCAGGAGCCCGTGTCGCCCTACGACACCGGTCAGCAGCCGGCCGCCGCCTCGTACGACTCCTTCGACCCGTTCGGCACCCAGACGCCCCGGGCCGGCGGGAGCGGTACCACCCAGGCGCCGTACGACGGCTACGGCCGGAGCGCCGACACGGCCGGCGCCGCGAGCACCGGCCGGCAGCCCCGGGTCGCCGAGCAGACCGCCCGCATCCCGCAGCAGGCCGGGCCCGCGAACGACGACGCCCCCGGGACCGACCGGGACTACCGCACCGAGCAGTTCGCCTTCGTCGAGGACCAGGAGACCGAGTCCGAGGACGTCATCGACTGGCTGAAGTTCACCGAGAACCGCACCGAGCGCCGCGAGGAGGCCAAGCGCCGCGCCCGCAGCAGGATCGTCGCCCTGGTCGTCGTCGTGGCGCTGGCCGTGGCCGGTGGCGCGGGCTACCTCTGGTACGCGGGCAAGCTGCCCGGCACCGCCTCGGACGCCAAGCCCGGGGTCACGACGCCCGTCGCCGCGCAGAAGCGCGACGTGATCGTCGTCCACCTGCACAACACCAAGGGCGGCGGCACCTCCACGGCCCTGCTCGTCGACAACACCACCACCAGGCAGGGCACCACCGTCCTGCTGCCCAACTCCCTCGCCCTGACCGACGACGACGGCTCGACGACCACGCTCGCCAAGTCCGTCGACTCGGACGGCTCCTCCGGGACGCGCGACGCCCTCGACACCGTGCTCGGCACCAGCATCCAGGGCACCTGGCGGCTCGACACCCCCTACCTGAACAACCTCGTCGAACTCGTCGGCAACATCGAGGTCACCACCGACGTCGACGTGCCGGACCCGGACGCCAAGAAGAAGGGCGAGGCCCCGCTCGTCAAGAAGGGCACGGACCAGACCCTCACCGGCAAGACGGCCGTCGCCTACGCCACCTACCTGGCCCCGGGCGAGGCCCAGAACGCCCAGCTCCAGCGGTTCGGCCAGGTCATGCAGGGCGTGATGCGCAAGCTGTCCTCGGACAAGCAGGCCGCGACCACCACCGTGCAGACCCTCGCCCAGATCCTCGACCCGTCCCTGACCGACCAGGACCTCGGCGCCTTCCTCGCCAAGCTCGCCGACCTCGCCAAGGGCGGCGACTACAAGACCGCGCTGCTGCCCGTCCAGCAGGACGGCACACTGACCGCGAGCACCTCCGACAGCGTGATCAAGGACGTCCTGGGCGGTACGGCGAAGAGCCCCGAGGCGGGCTCCGCGGTCCGCGTCGGCATCGAGAACGCCACCGGCCGCAAGGCGGCCACCGGCCAGGCCCGGATCGCCCTGGTCAACGGCGGCTACACGTTCCTGGACTCCGGCACCTCCGCCGCCGCCCGCGGCGTGTCCTCGGTCACCTACGGTGACGCGGCCAAGAAGGAGGACGCGGTCGAGGTCGCCAAGACCCTGGGACTGCCCACCAGCACGGTGAAGAAGGGCAAGACCAACGGCAACGCGGACGTGTCCGTCGTCCTCGGCCAGGACTACAAGATCACCAGCAGCCCGACCGGGTGACCCGCGGGTGACCGGCATCACGCCCCGGGGGTCGTTCCCGGGGCGTGGCCGGAGAAACGCGTGGGGTGTCCTCGGCGGTCCGTGAGACCCTTGAGTCGTAACCGACCGCCGACGGAAAGCCGCGTAGTGACCGCCACGGACCGCTCCATCGAGCTCATCAACACCGCCGCACAGGCGGCCGCAGACAAGCTCGCGCACGACATCATCGCCTACGACGTCAGCGATGTGCTCTCCATCACCGACGCCTTCCTGCTGGCGTCCGCGCCCAACGACCGTCAGGTCAAGTCGATCGTCGACGAGATCGAGGAGCGCCTGAACAAGGAGCTCGGCGCCAAGCCGGTACGCCGCGAGGGCGACCGCGAGGCGCGCTGGGTGCTCCTCGACTACGTCGACATCGTCGTGCACGTCCAGCACAGCGAGGAGCGCGTCTTCTACGCCCTGGAGCGGCTGTGGAAGGACTGCCCGGAGCTCGACCTGCCCGAAGAGGCCAAGGCGACCCGCGGCAAGGCGGCCGAGCACGCCAAGTTCCAGGCCGAGGAGGACTCCGCCGGCATGGAGGAGCTGCGGTGACCGCCGAGGCCCGCGGGGCGGCCGGCGCGACCGAGGCGAAGCCGGGCAGGGGCCGTCGCGTCATCCTGTGGCGGCACGGCCAGACCTCCTGGAACGTGGACCGCCGCTTCCAGGGCTCCACGGACGTCGAGCTGACCGAGACGGGCATCGGGCAGGCCCGACGCGCCGCCCGGCTGCTCGCCTCCCTGAAGCCCGACGCCATCGTCGCCTCGGACCTCAAGCGCGCCGCGGCCACGGCCGCCGAGCTGGCCGTCCTCACCGGCCTCGAAGTCACCCACGACGAGGGCCTGCGCGAGACCTACGCGGGCGTCTGGCAGGGGCTGACCCACGAGGAGATCATCGCCCGCCACGGCGAGCAGTACGCCGCGTGGAAGCGCGGTGAGCCGGTGCGGCGCGGCGGGGGCGAGCTGGAGACCGAGGTCGCCGACCGCGCGGCCCCCGTGGTGCTGCGGCACGCCGACAAGCTCCCGGACGACGGCACCCTCGTCGTCGTCAGCCACGGAGGCACGATCCGCACGACCATCGGCCGGCTGCTCGGGCTGGAGTCCCGGCACTGGGAGAGCCTCGGAGGTCTGTCCAACTGCTGCTGGTCCGTCGTCGGCGAGGGCGTGCGCGGCTGGCGGCTCCTGGAGCACAACGCCGGCACGCTGCCTGAGCCGGTCCTCGGCGACGACGACTGAGGCGCGCCGGGCGGCTCTCCGTCCGGCCGCGGGGGCCCGGAGGGACCGGATTTCACTTTCCGGCAGGTCGCAGGCTAAAGTTCTTCTTGTTCGGCCCGCAGGGCGGGAAGAACGCAAGGGGCTATAGCTCAGTTGGTAGAGCGCCTGCATGGCATGCAGGAGGTCAGGAGTTCAATTCTCCTTAGCTCCACAGACCGACTCTCTCGAGTTGTCGGACAGCGTGATGAAAGATCCCGCTCCCGTATGGGGGCGGGATTTTTCGTTGTTCATCGCCGAGTTGGGGCCGCTTCTCCGAAGAATGTGCCGAAGCGGGCGCAGTTGGGCGGATCGATGCCGAAAGCCGCCTCGTGGACCCGCCGGAGGCGTCGCTCGGGCGGCGGTGGTGACACCGTCGGGCCGCGTGCCCCGTCGCCCCGCTCCCGGGCCGGCGGGTGCCGTGGTCTTGGGCACACTCATCTCGAACCCGCTTGAGTCACTTGGGGTCCCTGGGGCGTATACCTTTGCGGACGCGCTCCTGGCGTGCTCGTATGCGCCGGTCGCCGGAGCCGCACCGGGGGCCCGTGTCCGGACTGGTACGAAGGCGTCGCTGACCGTATTGCTCCGGCCGTGGCAGAATCAAACGGCCGGAAGGGGGCGCGGCCCGACGGGAGGGAGTAGCGATGCCTGCCAGCATCCTCGAGGAGGTCCACGATCTCCTCGGAGCGGCACCGAACAGCATGAAAGCCAACCTCCTTGACTGCCCTTCCTGCGGATCGGTCCACGTTGCCCAGGTTCTCGGTGACAACGGTGGAATCTCTTACGTGTGCACGGCCTGCGGCCACTGCTGGAGCTGACTGATGGGTGCGCACAGGCGGAAATGCGATTGGTGCGGCAGTGGTACGCCGATCGTCCGCGACATGGAGCCGGTCAACCACGACTACCAGTACTGGTGCGAGGAATGCGCGCGGGCGCTGATCATAAAAGGCGACCCGATCGAGACGTACCGCGAGCTGGAGGGCGAGCCGATCTACGCACGGCTCCTCGACGAACTCTGCACCCTCAAGCGCTTCTATTCGTTCGTCACGGCCTGACACCCCGCCACCGCGCGTCCGCGCGAGCGGGGACACGCGCCTCCGTGTGAGCGGGGACACCGCGGCCGCCCCGGAGCGGTCTCCACGCGCCCTCGGCGGGTCTCCGGCGCACCTTTCGCGCCCCGGAGGCCCGCGCGGCCGTCACGAGGCCCGTGAAGCCCGCCAGGAGCCGCGTCCGGCGACCTTCGGGCATCCACCTTGTCGCGCCCCCGGCCGTGGCGGTGCGGCAGGCGGCCCTGGGCCGTCGCCGGCCGGCGGCTCCAGCTCGTACGAATGCGACATGAAGCCCGAATCGGTACACACGGGAAACGATTTGGTGGTTCACCAGGGGGACCGTGTAATGTTGGCGTCGCCGCCGGGGAAACCGGGCGACACGGTGAAAACGCGGTCTCGCCGCGTGGCCACAAGGGGCTATAGCTCAGTTGGTAGAGCGCCTGCATGGCATGCAGGAGGTCAGGAGTTCAATTCTCCTTAGCTCCACAGACGTTGAGAGCGGGCCACCCGATCAGGGTGGTCCGCTTCTTCGTTCTCCCAGTACTCCCGGTACGTCGCGTACTCCCATGCGTCGCGGCGCCTCGCGCGGAACGTGCCGAAGGCCGCGTACCCCGTACGGACATGCCGAAGGCGGGCCACCTGTTCCCGGTGGCCCGCTCCTTCGTGTCAGCGGCCGCTGCCGAGCGCGCGGCGCCCACGCCCCTGCGAGAGGACCGGCAGGTTGCGCGACGGCGCCGCGCCCCGGGTGTCCTCCTCGATGCGCAGGGCCAGCGCCGGGCAGCGGCGCACCGCTCGCAGGGCCTTCGCCTCGGCGAACCGAGGCACCGGAGCCTGCGCGACGGTCGGGAAGCCGTCGGCGCCCAGTTCGAAGACCTCGGGAAGGAGGTCGGCGCACAGGCCGTGCCCGCGGCACAGCGTCCAGTCGACGAAGATCTTCTGGCGGCTGGGACCCGTCTCCTGCTCGCCCGGGCCGCTCAGGATGCCCATGGGCACCTGACCGTCCTCGAAGAGCGGCAGAACGCCCTCCACGGGCCTTCCGCAGCCGTTTCCGAGGACGTGGGCGGCCAGGTCGTCCGTGAACGCCTTCAGGGTCGACTCGATGAACATCGCCGAGCCGTCCGGGTGGGAGCAGGCACCGCGCCGCTTCACGGACTTGGCGACCTGCTTCACCGCCTCCAGCGCGGCCGGGCCGCCGCCGTTGAGGATGTCCGCCAGGCCGCGCGCGGCGGCGGGCAGACCGAGGTAGCAGGGGCCGCACTGGCCCGCGCTCTCGTCGGCCAGCCACTGCGCCACGCGCAGCGACTCGCCCAGAGGGCAGGTCTCCTGGGTGATGGGCAGGATCGCGCCCGCACCGAGCGCACCGCCCACCGCGGCCAGGGAGTCCCGCGAGACGATCGCCTCGTTGACCGTCGCCGCGTCCAGCCACTTGCCGTGGTAGCCGCCGGTCAGCACGCCCTGGGGCATCGCCGGGGCGCCGGCGAGCTGCAGCACGTAGCGCAGCGGTACGCCGGTGGGGACCTCGATCACCATGGGACGCGCGACCGCGCCCGAGACGGTGAGCATGACGGTGCCGGGCTCGTCGTACAGGCCCGTGTTGCGGTAGCGGTCGGGGCCGATGCGGGCGGCGATGGCGAGCTGCGCGAACGTCTCGGCGTTCGACAGCAGGGTGGGCGCGCCGCCGACGCCCGCCTGGGAGGCGCTGACCTTGCGGCCGGGCGGCACCGCGGGGCCGCCGTCGATCGAGCGGATCAGCGACGCGGCCGCGCCGGTCACCATCCGGATCGGGTTGCGCTGCACGCGCGCGCGAAGGGGCGAACCCCTCCGGTTGCTCAGCCCCCGCTCGGCCAGCGCCGCCTCCATGGAGCGCTGGGTCGACTCACGGGTCACGCCGATCACGAGCTGGCGGGCGCCCATGGCCTCGGCGACCAGGAGAGCGCCGTCCAGGATGAGGTGCGGGGCACGGTTGATGAGCACCGTGTCCTTGCGGCAGGCCGGTTCGTCCTCGCTTCCGTTGACGACCACGACCGGGCGGATGCCCTTCTTGATGGCCGACTCGGCCACCGAGCGCAGCTTCTTGCCGAACGGGAAGCCCGCCCCGCCGCGACCTTTCAGATTGATGTCCTCGGCGAGGCTTGCGAGCTCTTCTCCGCCCAGCGGTTCGAGCGGACCGTGCACCTTCAGGTGCATGGGCAGATCAAGACGTTCAACCAGGTCGAAACCCGACGTGAGCTGCGGAAGTCCGACGACGCGGACCTCCGGGACGTCGGGCAGGGCCTCGTTCACTTAAAGCCTCCGGAAGGGGCATTCCATGATTCACCGGAGCCAGGAGCGTCGAAGGCGCCCGGCAGTACGTCAGTCGTGGGACCGCTGTCGTACGTGTCGTTGGTGTTGTACGTGCGGTAGGACGCGTTCGTCTCACCGGTGTTGTACACATCACTTGTGCCGTAGCCGCCGGCGGGCTGACCGCCGTAGACCGGGGTGGTGTATCCGGTGTCGTTGAGCGGGTCGTACGCCGATGCCGGGGCCTCGCCCACGGGGGCCGACTGGGGGACGGGCCAGGCCTGCGCGCCACCGTTGCCGACGCGGGGAAACGTCTCTGTGGGCTGCGCGTTCACGGGCATCTGGAACTGCTGCGTGGCGGGTGCGTCGCCGGGCGACGCGGTCCGGTAGGCGGCCGCGAAGCCGGCCGTGTCCGCCGCTCCCTGCGCGCCGCCGAACAGCGTGGACGAGGACTCCTTGCGCTCCTTGCGCGGGGAGGGGACGCCGTCGTCGCCCGCGGAACGGCGGTCGGCGCGGCCTCCCGCACCCTGCGGGGACTCCATCGCGGCCGCGCGGGACGCCTCCAGGTCCTCGCGGAACCCGCGGGCGTTGCCGCCGCCGATGAGCGCCAGGACCTTCGCGGCGACCTTGTGCTTGAAGGGGGCGGGGGAGGTCCGCAGCGCCAGGGCGCCCATGACCGCGAGCAGGCACAGGCTGTAGAGGATCGTGAAGATCGGCTTCGCCGCGCGACCCGCGTAGAGCCCGTGGACGAGCGCGGCGCACCAGGCCGGGTAGGCCAGCATGTGCATCGCGCGCCAGCGGGCCGCGACGGGCGCGGGCGAGGCGAAGGCGCTGCGCAGGGCGCCGGTGACGGCCGTGAAGATCATGAGCAGGCCGGCCAGGGAGCCGAGGCCGATGAGCCCGCCGATGCCCGTGAGGCCGAGGCTGAAGGGGACGAGGGCGGAGAGCAGGCTCGTGTGGTCGAGCGCGATCTTCACCGTGATGTGGAGCAGCAGGAAGGCGACCGAGGACACGGCGGTCGTCCGGTGCACGGCCTGGGCCACCAGCCGCTGGCGGGTGTTCAGGAAGATCCGGTCGGTCGCGACCAGCCCCCAGATCACCGAGCAGGACAGGGAGACCAGCGACAGGACGCCGGCGCCGAAGTTGAGGAAGTCCTGGACTGCGTTTCCTCCCACCAGCACGATCACGGGTATGAGGATCAGGACGACAGCCGTGGCCGCCCCGTAGGCCGAACGGCCCGCCCGGGGAAGCGAGCTGTTGTTGCGACGAGGGTTCATGAGGGGTACTCCCTACGGTTCGGGGAAGCGGTCCCGAAGGCGCACTCTAGGTCGAGAAAACGCGCCGAGCTCCACGTTTGAGTTATTGCGTTGTTACCAAAGGGCAATGAGGTCTTTGTGTTGTCCGCAAGCGTCCGTTAAGCGAAGTAAAATTTGAACTTCGGTCAACGAATTTTTGCCGCCCGTCGGGGTGGCGCGGGGTGCCGGCGGGCAGGGAAGCCCGTCGCGGCCCGTGCGGACGCTGCGGTACCCTGACGCCATGCGTGCCGTACGCCTTCTGCTTAGCGAGCCGCGCTGATCAGCCCCGACCGCTGACACATCGTGGTCGGCATCAGCGCGGCGTCCCCTCCTGTGCGAGGGGTTTTTTCATTTCTGCTGGCAGAGACGATCGATGGAGCTTTGAGGACATGAGCGAGACGAACACCGCTGCCGCCACCGCCGAGTCGGCCGCGCCGCACCGCTACACGGCCGCCCTGGCCGCCGACATCGAGGCACGCTGGCAGGACTTCTGGGACGCCGAGGGCACGTACGAGGCCCCGAACCCCACCGGCGACCTGGCCGGGGACCCGGAGCTGGCCGCGCGGCCCAAGAAGTTCATCATGGACATGTTCCCGTACCCCTCGGGTGCGGGTCTGCACGTGGGCCACCCCCTGGGCTACATCGCCACCGATGTATACGCCCGGTTCCAGCGGATGACGGGCCACAACGTCCTGCACACCCTGGGCTTCGACGCCTTCGGCCTGCCCGCCGAGCAGTACGCGGTGCAGACCGGCACGCACCCGCGCGTGTCCACCGAGGCCAACATGGAGAACATGAAGGTCCAGCTCCGCGCGCTGGGCCTGGGCCACGACAAGCGCCGGTCGTTCGCCACGATCGACCCGGAGTACTACAAGTGGACCCAGTGGATCTTCCTGCAGATCTTCAACTCCTGGTACGACGACGAGGCCGCGAAGGCCCGCCCCATCTCCGCGCTGATCGCCCAGTTCGAGAGCGGTGAGCGCGCCGTCCCCGCCGACGGCGGCACCTCGCGCGCGTGGAACGAACTGAGCGCCGCCGAGCGCGCCGACGTCCTGAGCGGCTACCGCCTGGCGTACGCCTCCGACGCGCCGGTCAACTGGTGCCCCGGCCTGGGCACCGTCCTGGCCAACGAGGAGGTCACCGCCGACGGCCGTTCCGAGCGCGGCAACTTCCCCGTCTTCAAGTCCAAGCTGCGCCAGTGGAACATGCGCATCACCGCCTACGCGGACCGCCTGCTGGACGACCTGGACGCGCTGGACTGGCCCGAGGCCATCAAGCTGCAGCAGCGCAACTGGATCGGCCGCTCCGAGGGCGCCCGCGTCGACTTCCCCATCGACGGCGAAGCGATCACGGTCTTCACCACCCGCCAGGACACCCTGTTCGGCGCCACCTACATGGTGCTGGCCCCGGAACACCCGCTGGTCGAGAAGTTCACCCCGGCCGCCTGGCCCGAGGGCACCCACGACGTGTGGACCGGCGGTCACGCGACGCCCTCCGAGGCCGTCGCCGCCTACCGCGCGCAGGCCGCCTCGAAGTCCGACGTCGAGCGCCAGGCCGAGGCCAAGGACAAGACCGGTGTGTTCACCGGCGCGTTCGCGACCAACCCCGTCAACGGCGAGAAGGTCCCGGTCTTCATCGCCGACTACGTGCTGATGGGTTACGGCACCGGCGCGATCATGGCCGTCCCGGCGCACGACACCCGCGACTTCGCGTTCGCGCGCGCCTTCGAGCTGCCCATGCGCTGTGTGGTCGAGCCCTCGGACGACCGCGGTACCGACGCCTCCACCTGGGACGACGCCTTCGCCTCGTACGACGCGAAGATCGTCAACTCCGCCGGTGACGACGTCTCCCTGGACGGCCTGGGCGTCGTCGACGCCAAGGCGCGCATCACCGAGTGGCTGGAGCGCCGCGGCATCGGCGAGGGCACCGTCAACTTCCGGCTGCGCGACTGGCTGTTCAGCCGCCAGCGGTACTGGGGCGAGCCCTTCCCGATCGTCTACGACGAGGACGGCGTCGCCCACTCGCTGCCCGAGTCGATGCTGCCGCTGGAGCTGCCCGAGGTCGAGGACTACTCGCCGCGCACCTTCGACCCGGACGACGCGAACACGTCCCCGGAGACCCCGCTGTCCCGCAACGAGGACTGGGTCGACGTCACCCTGGACCTGGAGGACGGCCGCGGCCCGCGCAAGTACCGCCGCGAGACCAACACCATGCCCAACTGGGCCGGTTCCTGCTGGTACGAGCTGCGCTACCTGGACCCGCACAACGACCAGAAGCTGGTCGACCCGGCCATCGAGCAGTACTGGATGGGCCCGCGCGAGGGCCAGCCCACCGGCGGTGTCGACCTGTACGTCGGCGGCGCGGAGCACGCCGTCCTGCACCTGCTGTACGCGCGCTTCTGGTCGAAGGTCCTGTTCGACCTGGGCCACGTCTCGTCGGCCGAGCCGTTCCACAAGCTGTTCAACCAGGGCATGATCCAGGCCTACGTGTACCGCGACAGCCGCGGTATCGCCGTACCGGCCGCCGAGGTGGAGGAGCGCGACGGCGCCTACTACTACCAGGGCGAGAAGGTCTCCCGGCTGCTGGGCAAGATGGGCAAGTCCCTGAAGAACGCGGTCACCCCGGACGAGATCTGCGCCGAGTACGGAGCGGACACCCTGCGCCTGTACGAGATGGCGATGGGCCCCCTGGACGTGTCCCGCCCGTGGGACACGCGCGCGGTGGTGGGCCAGTACCGCCTGCTGCAGCGGCTGTGGCGCAACGTCGTCGACGAGACGACCGGCGACGTCACGGTCGTCGGCTCCGAGCCGGACGAGGACACCCTGCGTGCCCTGCACAAGGCGATCGACGGTGTGCGCCAGGACCTGGAGGGCATGCGGTTCAACACCGCCATCGCCAAGGTCACCGAGCTGAACAACCACCTGACCAAGACGGGCGGCCCCGTCGCGCGTCCGGTCGCCGAGGCCCTGGTTCTGATGGTCGCGCCGCTGGCCCCGCACATCGCCGAGGAACTGTGGCGCAAGCTGGGCCACGCCGACTCGGTGGTCCACCAGGACTTCCCCGTCGCCGACCCGGCGTACGTCGTCGACGAGGCCGTGACCTGCGTCGTGCAGATCAAGGGCAAGGTCAAGGCCCGCCTGGAGGTCTCCCCGTCGATCACCGACGCGGAGCTGGAGAAGGTGGCGCTGGCCGACGAGAAGGTCGTCGCGGCGCTGGACGGCGCGGGGATCCGCAAGGTGATCGTGCGCGCGCCGAAGCTGGTCAACATCGTCACGTCGTAGTCCCGCAGGTCCGGGCCGCGCGACGGCTCGGGGTAGTCCCCTACGGGCAGGTTCGGGGTTCTTCCGGAACCCCGGACCTGCCCGCAGCGTTTACCGTTGAGAGCGCGGCGCAAGCTGCCGCGGCCGGTCGGAGGAGGAGTGTGATGGGTACCGTGATCACCGTAATCGCCTTGCTCTTCCTGCTGTTCGTGGTGTTCGGCGCGTATGCGACGGTGAAGGTGATCGGCGCCGCCAAACGCGGTGTGGACCGCACGATCTCGCAGGCCCGCCGCACGGTCGAGGACACCACGCTGCGGGCGAAGACCTTCGCCCAGCCCGGCCCCCAGGGCGAGCTCGCCCAGCTCAGGCTGTCGCTGCGCACCTCGATGCGCGCCACCCAGGAAGCGCTGCAGGCGGGCGCCGCGGAGGACGAGTCCCTCAAGGAGTCCCTGAGCCTCTTCGAGCGGCTCAGCACCCACGGGCACGAGCTGGACGGCGAACTGAAGCGCCTGGAGACCGAGCCCGACCGCAACACGCTCGCCACCCGGCTCCCGGGCCTGCGCGAGCGCACCCGGCGGATCACGGAGTCGGCGGACTCGCTGCGCTGGGCCGCCCGCGACCGGGCCCACCGCTTCGCCGGCGACGACCTGGACACACTGAGCGCCCAGATCGACATGGAGGCCGGCGCCCTGCGCCACTGGACGAAGGAGCCGGGACCGCCCAGGTCCTGGCCCGACGCTCCGGCCGCGGACACGGAGACCTCCGGCGGACAGAGCGCGCCCGGGCCCCGGCAGTCCCGTCCCGACGACGGGGCCGGCCGTTCGGCCATCACGCCGCCCGGCCAACGGCCCACCTACCCTTGGCAGAAGAAGCCCCGGCCCGAGAGCACGACATGATCCAGCCGTTCCGACCGCAGGTGGAAGGGGCCGGGCTGCCGCGCACCGGTCCCGCCAGGTAACCTCCAGCTCATGTCCCGCCATGTCGCGATCGTCACCGATTCAACGGCCTACCTGCCGCCGCGGACGATGGAGCGCCACGGCATCACATCGGTTCCCCTGACCGTGGTCCTCGGAGACCAGGCACTCGAAGAGGGCACCGAGATCTCGGCCCGCTCCCTGGCCCAGGCGCTCCAGAAGCGGCGACCCGTCACGACCTCCCGGCCCAGCCCCGAGACCTTCGCCGCGACCTATCGCGAGGTCGCCGAGTCCGGCGCCACCGGCATCGTCTCGCTGCACCTCTCCTCCGAGTTCTCGGGCACCTACGACGCCGCCGTGCTCGCGGCCCGCGAGGCCCCGGTGCCGGTGCGCGTCGTCGACACCGGGATGGTCGCCATGGCCCTCGGGTTCTGCGCGCTGGCCGCCGCCGAGTCCGCCGAGGCCGGCGGAACCGTCGACGACGCGGTCACGGCCGCCGAGAAGCGAGCCGCCGGCATGTCCGCGCACTTCTACGTCGACACCCTCGACTACCTCCGCCGGGGCGGCCGGATCGGGGCCGCGCAGGCCCTGCTGGGTTCCGCGCTCGCGGTGAAGCCGCTGCTGCAGCTCCGCGACGGCCGCATCGAACTCCTGGAGAAGGTCCGGACGTCGTCCAAGGCGATCGCGCGGCTGGAAGAGATCGTCGTCGACCGGGCGGGCGGCGCCCAGGTCGACATCGCCGTCCACCATCTGGCGGCCCCCGAGCGGGCCTCGGCCCTCGCGGACCGGCTGCGGGCACGGGTACCGGGACTGGCCGAACTGCACGTGAGCGAGGTGGGCGCGGTGATCGGGGCCCACACCGGGCCCGGACTGCTGGCGGCGGTGGTCTCGCCCCGATGAGGGGGCGGGCGCCCGTGTCGTTCGCGTCACCTGCGTGCGTCGCTCGTGCGGGTGATGGAGTTATCCACAACTGGGCCGCTGTCCACCGGAATTGAGCATGATCATCGCGAGGGTGGCGGGTTGCCGCATCCTCGCCGCATGGAACTTCGATCGAGCTCACGCACCGCGACTCCGACCAGTGGCCCGGGTCGTGGCCCGCTCTCCGACAGCCGCAGCCGTCATCGCCGCCACGACCGGCGGACCCGGACCCGCCGCCACGAGGCCTCGGCCGCGGCCCTCCGGCTGCGCGCCGACGCCCTCTTCACCGAACACGCCCAGGGACGGCGCGAGTCGGGGAACGGCCCACCGGAGCCGGACCGCGACGACGGGGATGTGGGAAGGCTGCCCGCGAGTTGGTCGCCCCCGGCCGAACTGATCGTGGGTGAGCCGGCCGGGAGCGAACCCACCGTCGATGAACCGGTCTCGTCCGGTGCGGACGGGGAGGCGGGCGCCTGGCGGGACCGGGCCGGACTCGCCGTGCGGGAGCGGCTGCCGCTGTGGCTGCAGTCGCGGTGCGGTCTGGAGCGCAGGAGCGTGGCCGCGCTGACCGTGCTGCTGGCCGTGGCCGCCGTCTTCGCCGTGCAGCACTTCTGGACCGGCCGGACGCGGCCCGTCCGGGCCCCGGAGGTGATGAGCGCCGCCGCGCCGTACGCCGGGAAGCACGCGCCGGGCGACCGGCAGGGCGGGGAATCCGCTGTCCCGGCCGGAGCTCCGAGCGGGCCCGGCGCCGGTGGGGGCGTGGTCGTCGTGGACGTGGGCGGAAAGGTGCGCAGCCCGGGACTCCAGCGGTTGCCGGCCGGGTCCCGCGTCGAGGACGCCCTGCGTGCCGCCGGGGGACTACGGCCCGGCACGGACTCCGACGGCCTCAACCGCGCCCGCTTCCTCGTGGACGGCGAACAGATCATGGTCGGCGTGACCGCGCCGCCGACGGGAGCCGGGTCGGGTGGTGCCGGTGGTGGGCCGTTCGGAGCCGGGGGATCCGCGGCGAGAGCGGTGCCGTCCGCGCCGATTCCCCTCAACACGGCCACCGTGGACCAGTTCGACAGCCTGCCCGGGGTCGGGCCCGTCCTGGCCCAGCACATCGTCGACTACCGCGCGGCGCACGGCGGTTTCCGCTCGGTCGACGAGCTCCGCGAGGTGAACGGGATCGGAGACCGCCGCTTCGCCGATCTCCGGGACCTGGTGCGGCCGTGAGCGGCTCCGGGGTGAGGACCCGGAGGGCGGGCCCGGTGGCCGACGGGTCGGTGGCGGAGCCCGGGGATTCGCAGGGGTCCTCGGGGCGCACTGAGGGGTTCCCCGGCGGCACCGGCCGCAGGCCCGTGCACGCGGCCTCGGGGAGACGGCTGGGGGACTCGCACCCGAGGACGGAGGGGCCGACCGACCTCCGGCTCGTGGCCCCCGCGGCGGCGGCCTGGCTCACGGCGGCGGTGAGCGTCGGAGCGTCGCCGGGCTGGGTCACGGTCGTCGTGGCCGCGTCCCTGGCCGCGGCGGGTGCGCTGCTGGCGATGGGGCGGAGGGGCGCTCGGGCGGGACGGGCAGATCCCGGCGTCCGCCCGGGTGCCGTCGGTGATGTTCGGCAAGGACACTCGGGTGCCGGTGCCGGTGCCGGTGCCGGTGCGGGCGCGGGCGCGGGAGCAGACGCAGGTTCGGGCGCCGGGAGGGGAGGTTCCGTTGCAGGGAGGGCAGGTTCGGCTGCGGGGCGGGTGAGATGGGGCGGCCCGGTCGCGGAGCCGGCACCGGTCGTGGAGCCGGCACCTGTCGCGGAGCCGGAACCGGTCGCGTCGCGTCGGTGGGCGCGGTGGCCCGGTCCCGGAGCGGTGCGGCCCGGGTTGTGGGTGTCCGTCGCAGCCGTGCTCCTCTGCGCAGGTGCCGCCGCGGCCTCCGCGGGGCTGCACGCGGCGGACCTGAGACGCGGCCCCATCCCCGCGCTCGCGGAGAGCTTCGCCGACGTGACGGCGGAGGTGGAGATCACCTCCGATCCCCGCCTCACCCGGCCCCGGATCAACGGCGACCACATCGCCCCGACGGCCCTGATGTTCGACGCCGACATCACACGGGTCATGCAGCCGGACGGCACGGTCCTGGCCACCCGGACACCGGTGCTGGTGATCGTCGACACCCGCTCGCGACGAGGCGCGCCCCGGGAGGGCGGCGACCGCTCGCCCTGGCTGTCGCTGCTGCCGTCGACCCGGCTGAGGGTGGCGGCGCGGGTCGTGCCCGCGCTGTCGGACGGGGAGGACATCGCCGCGGTGCTGCGGGTACGGGGGAGCGCGCCGCCGCGGGTGGTCGCGGCGCCGTCCGGTCCGCAGCGGTTCGCGGGCCGGCTGCGGGAAGGGCTGCGCGAGGCGACCGACGGTCTGGACGCGGACGCGCGGGCCCTGCTGCCAGGGCTGGTGGTGGGGGACACCTCACGTGTCACGCCGGAGCTGGACGACGCCTTCAAGGCCACCGACCTCACGCACCTCCTCGCCGTCAGCGGGGGCAATCTCGTGATCGTCCTCGCCCTGTTCACCGGACCACCCGGCCTCGCCCAGCGGGTGGAGCGCCGGGGCCTCGCCTCCCGGCTCGGGGTTCCGCTGCGGGCGACGGCCTTGCTCGGCGGAACGCTCACGCTCGCCTTCGTCGTCGTGTGCCGGCCGGACCCGAGCGTGCTGCGGGCGGCGGCGTGCGGAGGGATCTCGCTGCTCGCCATCGCGACCGGGCGTCGCAGATCGCTGGTCCCGGCGCTGGCCGCCGCGGTTCTGGTCCTGGTGCTGTACGACCCCTGGCTCGCCCGCAGTTACGGGTTCCTGCTCTCCGTCCTCGCGACCGGGGCCCTGCTCACGCTCGCCCCGCGCTGGAGCGCGGCCCTGCGGCGGCGCCGGGTGCCGCCGCGTTTGGCGGAGGCGCTGGCCGCGGCCGCCGCCGCGCAGGCGCTGTGCGCGCCGGTGGTGGCCGTGCTGTCGGCCCGGGTGAGTCTGGTGGCGGTGCCGTGCAATCTCCTCGCGGAGTTCGCGGTCACACCGGCCACGGTGCTGGGGTTCGCGACCCTGGCGACCGCCCCCTGGGCGATGCCCGTGGCCAAGGTCCTGGCGTGGTGGGCGAGTTGGCCCGCCCGGTGGATCGCGGGCATCGCGCGCACGGGGGCGGCGCAACCCGGTGGGGGAGTGGACTGGCCGGACAGTTGGACAGGGGCCCTGCTGCTGGCTCTCGTCACCGTGGCCGGCGTGGTTGTCGGGCGCCGGCTGCTGAGACATCCGTTGCCGAGTGCCGTAGGCGCGGTGCTGCTCCTGCTGTTCGTGGTCCAGCCGCCGCCGCTGACGCGGGTGATCACGGGATGGCCGCCGCCCGGCTGGAGGTTCGCGATGTGTGACGTCGGGCAGGGCGACGCGAGCGTGCTCGCGGTGGGTGACGGCAGTGCGGTGGTGGTGGACGCGGGGCCCGACCCGGTGCTGGCCGACCGCTGTCTGAGCACGCTCGGGGTCACCAGGATCCCGCTCGTCGTCCTGACGCACTTCCACGCCGACCATGTCGGGGGCCTGCCCGGGGTGCTCCGGGGGCGTTCGGTGGGCGCGATCGAGACAACGGGCTTCGAAGAACCGCCGGATCAGGCCGAGTTCGTACGGCGGGAGGCGAGCGCACGGCACATCCCGCTGACGCGGGCCGTGGCGGGGGAGAGGAGGAGCGTGGGACCTCTGGACTGGCGGGTGCTGTGGCCGCCGCCCGATCAGATGCCGCCGCCGGACGGCCCGAACGACGCCAGCGTCACCCTGCTCGTGCGGTCCGCGGGGCTGCGGCTGTTGCTGCTGGGCGACCTGGAGCCGCCCGCCCAGCAGGCGCTGGTGAGATCGCCGGCCGCCGAGGGGCTGGACGGTGTGGACGTGCTCAAGGTCGCCCATCACGGATCGGCGTATCAGGATCCGGAGCTCATACGAAGGGCGGCTCCGCGGCTCGCGCTCATCTCGGTCGGTGGCGACAACCCGTACGGCCATCCCGCCCCGAGCACGGTCGCGGCGCTGCGGGCCGGGGGCGCGGTGGTGCTGCGGACCGACGAGGACGGTGATCTCGCGGTCACCGGTGCGGCGGAAGGGCTGGGTGTGGCGCGACACTGAAGGCATGAACTCCGCACAGGCCGACGCCTACCTTCGCCGCATCGGGGCCCAGCACCCGGCATGGCCCACGTCCGATGTGCTCCGCGAGCTGCAGCTCTGCCATCTGCGGACCGTGCCGTTCGAGAACCTGTCGATCCATCTGGGCGAGGAGATCGTGCTGGAGGAGAAGAGGCTGCTGGACAAGGTGGTGGGCGCCCGCAGAGGGGGCTTCTGCTACGAACTGAACGGCGCGTTCGCGGCGTTGCTGGCGGCGCTGGGCTACGACGTGACCCTGCTCGCGGCGCGGGTGTACGGGGACGACGGGAAGCCCGGGATCCCCTACGACCATCTCGCGCTGCGGGTGCGGACGGTGGACGGCGGCGACTGGCTGACCGACGTCGGGTTCGGGGCGCACAGCCACTATCCGCTGCTGTTCACGGAGCGGGGCGAACAGCGGGATCCCGGTGGGATGTTCCGGGTCGTGGAGTCGGGGCCGGACGCGGCGGGGGTGCGGGGGGCGGGCGGTTCCCGGGAACTCGAGGACCTCGACGTCCTCCTGGGCGACAAGCCCCAGTACCGGCTGGAGGTACGGCCGCGTGTCCTCGGGGACTTCCGTGTCGGAGCCTGGTGGCACTCCACCTCGCCGCAGTCGCACTTCACCCGGTCGCTGGTGTGCTCACGGGTGACCGAGGACGGGGGCCGGATCACGCTCAGCGGCCGCAAGTTCACCGTGTCGACGGCCGACGGGACCAAGGAGGTGACGGAACTGGCGACCGACGAGGAGGTGCTGGCCACCTACCGGGAACGCTTCGGGATCGAGCTGGACCGGGTGCCGGTGGTCAAGGAGTTCGGGTGACCGCGCCGGGAAGCCGCGCAGATCACACGCTCCGGACCGGGATCCCGGCGTCCGGCGCGCCGGGCGTACCGGAAAATGTCCGGGTGAGCGATGTGAGACATGTACTGGTGCTGCCCGACCGTGACGCCGCGGAGGAGGCGGCGGAGGCCGTCGGTGACCGGTTCGGGCTGGCGGAGGAGCCGCAGCTCGTGCGGGACGCACTCGCGGGCGAGGACGACGCCGAGGACGCGCAGTGGCTGGTGGTGCTGGCGGACCCCGAGTCACGGCTCGACCCGAAGGAACTGGACGAGTTCGCGGCCGAATGGGACGGCTGGCACGAGGAGCCCTGACCGAGCCGCTCCGGGCGGGCTCGGCCGACCCTCACGCCCGGTCCCTCGCGCCGGGCTCGGCTCTTCGGGGCTCGGCTCGCGCGTTCCGCTCGGGCGCCGAGGTCCCACGAGCCGGGGCCGGTCGGACCCGGGACCGGCCCGACCCGGGGCCAGCGCGACCCGGGGCCGGCGCGACCCGGGCTCGGCCCGCTCGGGCCTGACGCGCCCGCGCCCCGGGCGCCTGGTGCCCGCCCGCCCGGTCCCCCCCCGGCGCCCGGTCCTCGCCGGGCTCCGTCGGTCGGGGGAGGCCGGATCTCCGTGGGCCGCGGTGGGCGGCGTCTGTTGTCAGTGGCGCGTGGGATGCTTTCCGTGATGGCCAAGAAGACCGCACAAGACGACCCTCTCGCCCCTCTCACGCTGGCAGTGGGCCAGGAGGATCTCCTGCTCGACCGTGCCGTGCAGGAGGTGGTGGCGGCAGCCAGGGCCGCCGACGCCGACACGGACGTCCGGGACCTCACCCCGGACCAGTTGCAGCCGGGCACGCTCGCCGAGCTGACGAGCCCGTCGCTCTTCGCCGAGCGCAAGGTCGTGGTCGTCCGCAACGCCCAGGACCTGTCGGCCGACACGATCAAGGACGTCAAGGCGTATCTGGGGGCTCCCGCCGAGGAGATCACCCTGGTGCTCCTGCACGCGGGCGGGGCCAAGGGCAAGGCGCTGCTCGACGCCGCGCGCAAGGCGGGCGCGCGGGAGGTCGCGTGCCCCAAGATGACGAAGCCGGCGGACCGGCTGGCGTTCGTGCGGAGCGAGTTCCGGTCGCTGGGCCGGGCGGCCACCCCGGAGGCCTGCCAGGCGCTGGTGGACTCCATCGGGAGCGATCTGCGGGAGCTGGCGTCCGCCGTGTCGCAGCTCACCGCGGACGTCGAGGGGACGATCGACGAGGCCGTGGTCGGGAGGTACTACACCGGCCGGGCCGAGGCCTCCAGCTTCACCGTGGCCGACCGGGCCGTGGAGGGGCGGGCCGCCGAGGCCCTGGAGGCGCTGCGCTGGTCGCTGTCGACCGGCGTGGCCCCCGTCCTGATCACCAGCGCGCTCGCGCAGGGAGTGCGGGCGATCGGCAAGCTGTCCTCCGCGCGGGGCGGCAGGCCCGCCGATCTGGCCCGTGAGCTCGGGATGCCGCCATGGAAGATCGACCGCGTGCGCCAGCAGATGCGGGGCTGGACGCCGGACGGGGTCGCCATGGCGTTGACGGCGGTCGCGGAGGCGGACGCCGGGGTGAAGGGCGGCGGGGACGACCCGGAGTACGCCCTGGAGAAGGCCGTCGTGGCCGTCGCCCGCGCGGCCCGATCCGGCCGTCGCTAGCCCCACCAGGCACGCAGCGCCCCCGACGACCCGGTGGTGCACCGAAGACACCGCGGAACACCGAAGGCCCCGCTCGTTCTCCCGGGGAAGGGAGGAGCGGGGCCTTCGGTTCGAGCCTGTGGATTCACGCCCGCGTGGCGAACGCAGATCGTGCGCGAATCCGGGGGTGTCGGGTCGGGAGCGGAGAGAGAGGGCCCGCTCGGGTCCGGCCGACGGTCACGTCAAGTAAGTCAGGATCGGGCTCCGGAGAGCCCGGCCGACTCAGCCCTGGAGGGAGGCGACCTTCGAAGCAAGCGCCGACTTCTTGTTGGCGGCCTGGTTCTTGTGGATGACGCCCTTCGAGACGGCCTTGTCGAGCTTGCGCGAAGCCTCGCGCGCCGCGACGGTGGCCTTCTCGACGTCACCCGCGGCAGCAGCCTCGCGGGCCTTGCGGATCGCGGTCTTCAGAGAGGACTTGACGGCCTTGTTGCGCAGCCGGGCCTTCTCGTTGGTCTTGATCCGCTTGATCTGGGACTTGATGTTCGCCACTGATGAGCCTTTACAGGTTCAGGCGCGTGAGACGGCACGTCTCACCCGCCGTTTGATTTTCTTGGGTGCGTCCCCTGCAGAGAGGGCATGAGACACAGCCACCCAGGCTACCAGCCCCCGCACGACCGGCCCAAACCGGCCGTGTGCTCCCGCGCCGGGAGCGGTCGCCGATGTCCTGGTCAGGGCCTTCGGGGCGGGCGCAGCCGTCCCTCTCGCGCGGCCCACACCGGTCGCAGCCCGCCGCGCGTGGGACCATGGAATCTACGTATCGATCCGACCCGAGGCGACAGGCGCCTCAAGAGACAGGACCCTGCGTGCCCGCGACCCCTAACAATGTGCCCGAGCCGAGCCGTACCGACCCGGCTCTGATCCGCAATTTCTGCATCATCGCGCACATCGACCACGGCAAGTCCACGCTCGCCGACCGCATGCTCCAGCTCACGGGGGTGGTCGAGCAGCGGCAGATGCGTGCTCAGTACCTCGACCGGATGGACATCGAGCGCGAGCGCGGCATCACGATCAAGTCCCAGGCGGTCCGGCTGCCCTGGGCCCCGTCCCAGGATCCGGGCAGCACCCACATCCTCAACATGATCGACACCCCCGGGCACGTCGACTTCACGTACGAGGTGTCGCGGTCCCTGGCGGCCTGTGAGGGCACGGTCCTGCTCGTCGACGCCGCCCAGGGGATCGAGGCGCAGACCCTCGCCAACCTCTACCTGGCGATGGAGAACGACCTCAAGATCATCCCCGTACTGAACAAGATCGACCTGCCGGCCGCCCAGCCGGAGAAGTTCTCCGAGGAGCTCGCCAACCTCATCGGCTGCGACCCCGCGGACGTCCTCAAGGTCTCCGCGAAGACGGGCCTGGGCGTCGAGGCGCTGCTCGACAAGGTCGTCGCCGAGATCCCCGCCCCGGTCGGCGTCCAGGACGCCCCCGCGCGCGCGATGATCTTCGACTCGGTGTACGACTCGTACCGCGGTGTCGTGACGTACGTCCGTGTCATCGACGGGCAGCTCAACAAGCGTGAGCGCATCAGGATGATGTCCACCGGCGCCACGCACGAGCTGCTGGAGATCGGCGTCTCGGCCCCCGAGATGAAGGCGGCCGACGGGCTCGGTGTCGGCGAGGTGGGCTACCTCATCACCGGCGTGAAGGACGTCCGCCAGTCCAAGGTCGGTGACACGATCACCACCCTGCACAAGGGCGCCACCGAGGCACTCGGCGGGTACAAGGACCCCCGGCCCATGGTCTTCTCGGGCCTGTACCCGCTGGACGGCTCCGACTACCCCGAGCTGCGCGACGCCCTGGACAAGCTCCAGCTCAACGACGCGGCGCTGGTGTACGAGCCGGAGACCTCCGCGGCGCTGGGCTTCGGCTTTCGTGTCGGCTTCCTCGGGCTGCTGCACCTCGACGTGATCCGTGAGCGGCTGGAGCGCGAGTTCGGGCTCGACCTGATCGCGACCGCCCCGAACGTGGTCTACCGCGTCGAGATGGAGGACCGCAGCGAGCACACGGTCACCAACCCGAGCGAGTTCCCCGAAGGCAAGATCGACAAGGTGTACGAGCCGGTCGTGCGGGCGACCATCCTCGCCCCCTCGGAGTTCATCGGCGCGATCATGGAGCTGTGCCAGACCCGGCGCGGCACCCTGCTCGGCATGGACTACCTCTCGGAGGACCGGGTCGAGATCCGCTACACCCTGCCGCTCGCGGAGATCGTCTTCGACTTCTTCGACCAGCTCAAGTCCAAGACCCGCGGCTACGCCTCGCTGGACTACGAGCCCACCGGCGAGCAGGCCTCCAGCCTGGTCAAGGTCGACATCCTGCTGCACGGCGACAAGGTCGACGCCTTCTCTGCGGTCACCCACAAGGACGCCGCGTACGCGTACGGCGTCCGGCTGGTCGCCAAGCTGCGCGAGCTGATCCCGCGGCAGGCCTTCGAGGTGCCCATCCAGGCGGCCATCGGCTCCCGGGTCATCGCCCGCGAGACGATCCGCGCCATCCGCAAGGACGTCCTCGCCAAGTGCTACGGCGGTGACATCTCCCGTAAGCGGAAGCTGCTGGAGAAGCAGAAGGAGGGCAAGAAGCGGATGAAGATGGTGGGCTCTGTGGAAGTTCCGCAAGAGGCCTTCATCGCCGTGCTCTCCAGCGACGACAGCGCCGGTTCGGCCAAGGGCAAGAAGTAGCCACGCCGAATCCCGGGATTTCAGGGCCCGTCGCGCTCCGGCGCGGCGGGCCCTGTGCTTGTCTCAGGGGTGTGTCCTGCGGGAAGTGGCCGGGAAGTGACCGGCCGCCGCCTCTTACGCACCGGCCGGACGCGCTCTAGTCTGATCTCTGCTCGGTAGTTACTCGCGAGTTAAACAACAGCCGCAATTGAGCCAGCCGCACTGCCGCGGGCCCCGGAGGATGTCGTGAGCGACACACAGACCCTGATCGAGAACCGTCCGCCGTCCGTCGCCGCCCTCTTCCTGGAGCGCGTGGCGGCCACACCCGACGCCGAGGCATACCGCTACCCGGTACCGGCCCCGGGCGACGGGCCGGACGAGTGGAAGTCGCTGACCTGGGCGCAGTCCGCCGAGCGGGTCTACGCCATCGCGGCCGGTCTCATCGAACTCGGCGTCCAGCCGGAGCAGCGCGTCGCGCTCGCCTCCTCGACCCGGGTCGAATGGATCCTGGCCGACCTCGGCATCCTGTGCGCGGGCGCGGCCACCACGACCGTGTATCCGCAGACCAACGCCGAGGAGTCGGCTTTCATCCTGTCCGACTCCGCGAGCCGGGTCCTCATCGCCGAGGACGCCGCCCAGCTCGCCAAGGCCCGGGAGAAGCGCGCGGAGCTCCCCGAGCTCACGCACGTCGTGGTCATCGACGCGGAGGGCGTGGAGAGCGAGGACTGGGTCCTGACGCTCGCCGAGCTGGAGGCGCGCGGCTCCGCCTACCTGGAGAAGCACCCCGAGCTGATCAAGGAGCGCGTCGGCGCGATCACCGCCGACCAGCTCGCGACCCTCATCTACACCTCCGGCACCACGGGCCGCCCCAAGGGCGTCCGCCTGCCGCAGGACAACTGGTCGTACATGGCGAAGGCCATCTCCGCGACCGGCCTGGTCAGCCAGGCCGACGTGCAGTACCTGTGGCTGCCGCTCGCGCACGTCTTCGGCAAGGTCCTGACCTCCGGCCAGATCGAGGTCGGACACGTGACCGCCGTCGACGGCCGCGTCGACAAGATCATCGAGAACCTGCCGATCGTGCAGCCGACGTACATGGCGGCCGTCCCGCGCATCTTCGAGAAGGTCTACAACGGGGTCGCGGCCAAGGCGCGGGCCGGCGGCGGCGCCAAGTACAAGATCTTCCAGTGGGCCGCCGAGGTCGCCCGCGAGTACGCGAAGGCGAGCCAGGACAACTTCCGCCGTACGGGTTCGGCCTCGGTGCCGTTCGCGCTCGGCGCCAAGCACAAGGTCGCCGACGCGCTCGTCTTCGCCAAGATCCGCGAGGCCTTCGGCGGCAACCTGCGGGCCTGCATCTCCGGCTCCGCCGCGCTCGCGCCGGAGATCGGCTACTTCTTCGCCGGCGCCGGCATCCACATCCTGGAGGGCTACGGACTCACCGAGTCCTCCGCCGCCTCCTTCGTGAACCCGGGCGAGGCCTACCGCACCGGCACGGTCGGCAAGCCGCTGCCCGGCACCGAGGTGCGCATCGCGGACGACGGCGAGATCCTGCTGCGCGGCCCCGGCATCATGGAGGGCTACCACGGGCTGCCCGAGAAGACCGCCGAGGTCCTGGAGGCCGACGGCTGGTTCCACACCGGCGACATCGGCGAGCTGTCCGCGGACGGCTATCTGCGGATCACCGACCGCAAGAAGGACCTCATCAAGACCTCGGGCGGCAAGTACATCGCGCCCGCCGAGGTCGAGGGCCAGTTCAAGGCCGTCTGCCCGTACGTCTCCAACATCCTCGTGCACGGCGCCGACCGGAACTTCTGCACCGCGCTCATCGCCCTCGACGAGCCGTCGATCCTCGACTGGGCCAAGGGCAACGGCCTGGAGGGCAAGTCGTACGCCGAGGTCGTCGCGGCGCCCGCCACCGTCGCTCTCGTCGAGGGCTACGTGAAGGAGCTCAACGCGGGCCTCCAGCGCTGGCAGACCATCAAGAAGTTCCGTCTGCTGCCCCGTGACCTGGACGTCGAGCACGGCGAGATCACCCCGAGCCTCAAGCTGAAGCGCCCGGTCGTCGAGAAGGCGTACAAGCACCTGATCGACGACATGTACGCGGGCAGCCGCGAGGCGTAGCCGGCCCCGGCGCCCCTCGGCGCTCCGGCATCCCCGGCACTCAGGCACCCCGGCTTCCGGTCCGTTCCGTACGGGCCGGAAGCCGGGGTGCTCGCGCTCTCCCGTCCGTCGCGTCCGGCCTGTCCGTCGCGTCCGGCCTGTCCGGCCTATCCGTCCCGTCTCCGCCGCATCCTGCCCAGCAGTTCGTCCATCCGCCGTATCTGGTCACGGAGTGCGGGCACGTCGGGGGCGCCGCCCGCCGCCAAGTCCGTGTCCATCCTCCCCAGGCGGGCGGCGAGTTCGTCGAACTGGTCCTGCTCCCGGGCGAGCAGGCACTCCAGTTGGCGGTTCTTGCGGTGCAGGTCGAGGAAGACGCTGACCTTGGCGCGCAGGACCCACGGGTCGAACGGCTTCGTCAGGTAGTCCGCGGCGCCCGTCGCGTAGCCGCGGAAGGCATAGCCCGCGTCGGTGTCGGTGCCCGTCAGGAAGATGATGGGCACGTCCTTGGTCCGGTCGAGCCGCTTGATGTTCGCGGCCGTCTCGAATCCGTCCATGCCCGGCATGTGGATGTCGAGCAGGACGACCGCGAACCGCTGCCGGGTCAGCGCCTCCACCGCCTCCTCGCCCGAACGCGCCCGTACCAGCGGCTCGTTGAGGGAACGCAGGACGGCCTCGAGGGCGACCAGGTTGTCCTCCATGTCGTCGACGAGGAGGATGCTCGCGCCCTCGTCGGTCGTCGTCTCGGCGCTCATGATGGCGGTGCCTCACTCGGTCCGTGGTCTTCTCGGTGCCTCGCGGGTCCGGCGGCCGGTCCATGCCCCGCGGCCGGTCCACGACCCGCCTCGGGCCCCCCGCCGAAGCCGCCCTTCCGCGCCGTCGTCGCGGCGAGCGGCGGACGCGGGTCGGATGCTCGATTCTGTCCGTCTTCGGGCACATCCATACCACTGTTCTCACTCATGACGGCCCACTTCGGTGACTCGGCGCTTATGAGCGCCGCCAGTCTGTCACCCTGGCCGCATCGTCCGAGGTGTCTTCGTCCGAACTGCCCAGGGAGCCGCACAGTGGGGGCCATTCCGACGCAACGGGAGTCCACGGCGTGCGCACCGGACGCGCTCGCGCACCACCCCACCGGCCGGGACGTCGTGTCGCGCACATCGTTGCCGGGCACTCCGCTCGCTCCCGCGGCCGCGCGCCGGTTCCTCCGTGACACGCTCCTGAGCTGGGCCGAACGGGCCCTGCCCGGCGCCGAGATCATCGACGACCGGCTCACGGAGGACGCGTCCGTCGTGGTCAGCGAGCTCGTCACCAACGCCGTCGTGCACGCGGGCACCGACGTCGAGCTGCTGTGCCGTCTCGAGTGTCCGGCCGACGGCCCGCCCGGCCCGCTGGTCGTCGAGGTCTCCGACCGGCATCCCTCGCGCGCCATACGGGAGGAGGACAGGGCCGAACCGCCCTACGGGACACCGGAGTACGGGCGGGGTCTGCGCCTCGTCTCCGCGCTCTCCGAGGCCTGGGGGATCACCTACCGTCCGGGCGTCAAGACGGTGTGGTCCAGGCTGCTGACCGACGGGGCCGCCGCGGCCCTGCCGGGGGCGGGCGCCTTCACGGAGGCCGACGACCCGCGCCGGCCGCTCCGCTTCGACGACGTGGGCGCTCTCCCGGGGCCGGGCGCCTTCACCGACGCCGACGGACTCCCCGACGGGCTTCCCGGTGAGCTCGTGGGACCGGGCGGATTCACGGACGCCGACGGGCTCGCGGGCGGGCTCGCACGTGCGCTCCCCGAGGCCTTCCCCGGACCGGGCGGGTTCGCCGGGGCCGACGGCCCCACCGGTGCGGCGGCCGGTTCGGAGCCGGCCGGGGCCGGGGCCACCGGGTACGCCGAGGTGCTGGTCCCGGAGTACGGGCCGGGTGCCGACGGGTTGATCCCGGAGTACGGAACCGGCGGCGACGGGCTGGTCCCGGGCTACGGACCGGGTGCCGGCGGTGAGCCGTATCGGGCCGTGTCCGCCCCCGGGGCGGACCGGAGCACCCCGCGGGGCCCCGACTGGCTCGACCGGGGCGCCCTCTCCTTCCTCGCCGAGGCCTCCGACCTGCTCGCGGGACAGCTCGACGAGGACCTGGTCGCCGCGCTGGCCGGACAGCTCCTCGTCCCGCGCCTCGCCGACTGGTGCGCCGTGTGGCTGGAGGACGAGGCCACCGACCGGGCGGGCGGGCTCGGACTGGCCCTCGGCCCCCGCCTCGCCCGGGTCTGGCACGGCCGCGAGAACCTGATCGAGGGCCTGCGCCAGGCTCTGGAGAAGGACCCGCCGCGGCTGCCCGACGCGGTGCGCTCGCGCGCCGTCCCGGTGCCGTGGCCCGGTGGGGCGCTGGGCGCCCGCGGGGCGGCACTCGCGTACCGGCTGATCGCGGGCGGGCGGCCGCTGGGCACGCTCGTCATCGGGCGGGCCGGACCGCCCGACTTCCCCGACGAGGTCACCGGGCTCGTCGAGGACCTCAGCCGCCGGATCGCCCTGGCCATCGGCGCGGCCCGTCAGTACGCGCGCCAGGCCACCATCAGCCGGGTCCTGCAGCGCGGGCTGCTGCCGGGCGCGGTCGCCGAGATCCCCGGGGTGCGCAGCGCCCTCGTCTACGAACCGCTCGACAAGGGCGGGCCGAGCGGTGACTTCTACGACGTGTTCCCGGCGGGCGACGGGCGCTGGTGCTTCGCTGTCGGCGACGTCCAGGGCAAGGGGCCCGAGGCCGCCGTCGTGATCGGCCTGGCCCGGCCCTGGCTGCGGCTCCTGGCCCGCGAGGGCTACGACGTCGCGGACGTCCTCGACCGTCTCAACCAGCTCCTCCTCGACGACGCTACGGAGGCGGCGGACGCGGCCGCCCGCGCGCTCGTGGCCGCGGGCGGACCCGGGCTCGGCACCGACCTCGGCCCGCAGACGCGCTTCCTGTCGATGCTCTACGGCGAGCTGGTCCCCTTCGAGGGCGGAGTGCGCTGCACCCTGGCCTCGGCGGGGCATCCGCTGCCGCTGCTGCTGGGTCCCGACGGCGGCGTACGGGAGGTGGCCCGGCCGCAGACCCTGCTCGGCGTCTTCGAGGACCCCGAGTACACCTCGGAGTCCTTCGAGCTGTACCCGGGGGACACGCTCCTGTGCGTCACCGACGGGGTGACGGAGCGGCGCGACGGGTCCCGTCAGTTCGACGACGAGGACGGCCTCGCGCACGCCCTCGCGGGCTGCGCCGGTCTGAACGCCGAGATGATCGCGGAACGGATCCGCGCGCTGGTCCACGCCTTCGGCCCCCGCCCGCCCGAGGACGACATGGCCCTGCTGGTGTTACAGGCCGAATGACGGGCTCCGCCCGTGAGGCAGGCCGCGTGACAGGCCTCCGCCCGTGACGCGGGCCGGGTGACGGCCTCCGCCCGTGACGCGGGCCGAGCGAGGGGGCTCCGCCCGTGACGCGGGCCGGGTGACAGGGCCCGCCGGGCCGGGCACGTCCACCCCGGGCGTGCTGGACAATGGAACGCATGCCTTCCGCACTTCCCGACGGTGAGCCCGTCCCCGACGACGGGGCGCTGCCCGCGCACGCCCTGGCCGGGGCCGCCGAGCGGCCCCTCGGGTTCTACCTCCACGTTCCGTACTGCGCGACCCGCTGCGGCTACTGCGACTTCAACACCTACACGGCGACCGAGCTGCGGGGCAGCGGCGGCGTGCTCGCCTCCCGCGACAACTACGCGGACACCCTGACCGACGAGATCCGGCTCGCCCGCAAGGTCCTCGGCGACGACCCCCGCCCGGTCCGCACCGTCTTCGTCGGAGGCGGTACGCCCACGCTGCTGGCCGCCGACGACCTCGTACGGATGCTGGGCGCGATCAGGGACGAGTTCGGCCTCGCGGACGACGCCGAGGTCACCACGGAGGCGAACCCCGAGTCGGTCGACCCGGAGTACCTCGCGACCCTGCGCGCCGGGGGCTTCAACCGGATCTCCTTCGGCATGCAGAGCGCCCGGCAGCACGTCCTGAAGGTGCTCGACCGCACCCACACCCCGGGCCGCCCCGAGGCCTGTGTCGCCGAGGCCCGCGCGGCCGGCTTCGCACATGTGAACCTGGATCTGATCTACGGCACGCCGGGGGAGTCGGACGACGACTGGCGGGCCTCGCTCGAGGCGGCCCTCGGCGCGGGACCCGACCACATCTCCGCGTACGCGCTGATCGTCGAGGAGGGCACGCAGCTCGCGCGCCGGATCCGCCGCGGCGAGGTCCCCATGACCGACGACGACGTGCACGCGGACCGCTATCTCATCGCCGACGAGGTGATGTCGGCGGCGGGCTTCGAGTGGTACGAGGTGTCGAACTGGGCCACCGCCGGCTCGTCGGGCAGCCGCTGTCTGCACAACGAGCTCTACTGGCGGGGAGCCGACTGGTGGGGCGCGGGTCCCGGCGCGCACAGCCACGTCGGCGGCGTTCGCTGGTGGAACGTGAAGCATCCGGGGGCGTACGCGGCGGCGCTGGCCGAGGGCCGCTCCCCGGGGGCCGGCCGTGAACTCCTCTCCGAGGAGGACCGCCGGGTCGAGCGGATCCTCCTGGAACTGCGGCTGCGCGAGGGCTGCCCGCTCTCCCTGCTCCGCCCCGACGGTCTCGCGGCCTCCCGCCGCGCCCTGTCCGAGGGACTCCTCGAAGCCGGCCCCTACGACGCCGGCCGGGCCGTCCTCACCCTGCGCGGCCGCCTCCTCGCGGACGCCGTGGTCCGGGATCTGGTGGACTGAGCAGGCGGCCGCGCCGACCTCTCACTCCGGGGCCGTGACGAAGTCGATCAGTTCCTCCACCCGGCCCAGCAGGGCCGGTTCGAGGTCCTTGTAGGAGCGGACCCGGGACAGGATGTGCTGCCAGGCCGCGCCGGTGTTCTCCGGCCAGCCCAGGGCCCGGCACACGCCCGTCTTCCAGTCCTGGCCGTGCGGGACCCGGGGCCAGGACGCGATGCCGACGGAGGACGGCTTCACGGCCTCCCACACGTCGATGTACGGGTGGCCGAGCACCAGGGCGTGCTCGCTCGTGACCGCCTCCGCGATCCGTGACTCCTTCGAACCCGGCACCAGGTGGTCCACGAGCACGCCGAGCCGGGCGTCCGGGCCCGGGGAGAACGCCTCGACCACCGCCGGGAGGTCGTCCACGCCCTCCAGGTACTCCACGACCACGCCCTCGACGCGCAGGTCGTCGCCCCAGACCCGCTCGACCAGCTCGGCGTCGTGCCGGCCCTCGACGTAGATGCGCCCGGCGCGCGCGACCCGGGCGCGGGCGCCGGGGACCGCCACCGAGCCGGAGGCCGTACGGCTGGGGCGCACCGGCGCGGAGGGCGCCGGGCGGACCAGCGTCACCACCTTGCCCTCCAGCAGGAAGCCGCGCGGTTCCAGCGGGAACACGCGGTGCTTGCCGAAGCGGTCCTCCAGGGTCACCGTGCCCGCCTCGCAGCGGATCACCGCGCCGCAGAAGCCGGTGCCGGGCTCCTCGACGACCAGACCCGGGTCCGCCGGGACCTCGGGCACGGGCTGGGGCTTCTTCCACGGCGGGGTCAGGTCCGGAGAGTACTGGCGCATTCGGATGACGATAGGAGAAGCCCGGCGGCGCTCACCGCGACACGCCGAAACGCTCGGCCAGGGCGTCCCGTTGGGACCGTACGAACGCGGCGTCCACGACCGCCCCGTGGCCGGGCACGTACAGCGCCTCCTCGCCGCCCAGGCCGAGCAGCCGGTCGAGCGCCGCGGGCCAGCGCGACGGCACGGCGTCGGGGCCCGCCTGCGGCTCGCCCGACTCCTCGACCAGGTCGCCGCAGAACACCACCACCGGGTCGCCCGGCACGACGGCCACCAGGTCGTGGGCGGTGTGGCCCTCGCCCGTCCGCACCAGCCGGACCCCGACGCCGCCGCCGAGATCCACGTCCCAGGTGCTCCCGACGAGGCGGTGGGGCCGTACGAGGGTGTCCGCCGCCTCCTCCGCCGCCCCCGGGTCGAGACCGTTGCGCACCGCGTCCGCGCACAGCTCCCCGCGGCCGTTCCGGTACACCTCGGACGAGCCGTCCGCGGCGAGGACCTGCGCGCCGGCGAACGCGGCCGCGCCGAAAACATGGTCGAAATGCGGGTGGGTGAGCGCGATATGGGTCACACGTCCGCCGGTCAGGACCCGCGCATCGGCGCGCAGGGCGGCGCCCTCCGCGAGGCTCGACCCGGCGTCGATCATGAGTGCCGCCCCCTCGCCGACGACGAGCCCGGCCGTGCAGTCCCAGTCCGGAAGCCGCCGTCGCCCCACCCGGGGCGCCACCCTTTCCCACCCGAGCTCTTCCCAAGTCAGCCTCATGCGGCGACGCTAACGGTGACCGGGTGCCGTGCACGACATCGCAGGCCCGCCCTTGCCCGGGGCGTGCCCGACCGCCGTACACTGGGCCGGGGAACGTTGGCACTCGCGTGCGCTGAGTGCCAGGCGAATGCCACGAAGGCCACGAAGACCACCGAGTCGACTTCTGGAGGTGCGCGATGCTCAGCGAACGCAGGCTCGAGGTGCTGCGCGCCATCGTCCAGGACTACGTGGGCACCGAGGAGCCGGTCGGTTCGAAGGCGCTCACCGAGCGGCACCGTCTCGGCGTCTCGCCGGCGACCGTCCGCAACGACATGGCGGTCCTGGAGGACGAGGGGTACATCGCGCAGCCGCACACCAGTGCCGGGCGCATCCCCACGGACAAGGGGTACCGCCTCTTCGTCGACAAGCTCGCCGGCGTCAAGCCGATGACCGCGCCCGAGCGCCGCGCCATCCAGAACTTCCTGGACGGAGCCGTCGACCTTGACGACGTCGTCGGCCGGACCGTGCGGCTGCTCGCGCAGCTCACCCGGCAGGTCGCCGTCGTGCAGTACCCCTCGCTGACCCGCTCGACCGTGCGCCATGTGGAGCTGCTCTCCATGGCCCCCGCGCGGGTGATGCTCGTGCTGATCACGGACACCGGCCGGGTCGAGCAGCGAATGATCAACTGCCCGGCGCCGTTCGGTGAGACGTCGCTGGCGGACCTGCGGGCCCGGCTCAACAGCCGGGTCGCGGGGCGCCCCTTCGCGGACGTCCCGCAGCTCGTCCAGGACCTCCCGGATGCCTTCGAGGCGGAGGACCGGGGTACGGTCTCGACGGTGCTCTCCACCCTGCTGGAGACATTGGTCGAGGAGACCGAGGAGCGCCTGATGATCGGCGGTACCGCCAATCTCACGCGATTCGGACATGACTTCCCTCTCACCATCCGGCCGGTGCTCGAAGCCCTCGAGGAGCAGGTCGTGCTCCTCAAGTTGCTTGGAGAGGCCGGGGATTCGAGCATGACCGTGCGAATCGGGCACGAGAACGCGTATGAGGGACTCAACTCCACGTCCGTGGTCTCCGTCGGCTACGGTTCGGGCGGCGAGGCAGTAGCCAAACTCGGCGTGGTCGGCCCGACCCGCATGGATTACCCGGGAACGATGGGAGCGGTACGAGCGGTGGCACGGTACGTCGGACAGATCCTGGCGGAGTCGTAAGTGGCCACGGACTACTACGCCGTACTCGGCGTGCGCCGCGACGCGTCCCAGGACGAGATCAAGAAGGCGTTCCGGAGGCTCGCTCGCGAGCTGCACCCGGACGTCAATCCCGATCCGAAGACGCAGGAGCGCTTCAAGGAGATCAACGCCGCCTACGAGGTGTTGTCGGACCCGCAGAAGAAGCAGGTCTACGACCTCGGCGGCGACCCGCTGTCCCAGCAGGGCGGCGGTGGCGCCGGCGGCTTCGGCCAGGGCGGCTTCGGGAACTTCTCGGACATCATGGACGCGTTCTTCGGCACGGCGTCGCAGCGCGGACCGCGCTCGCGCACCCGCCGGGGCCAGGACGCCATGATCCGTCTGGAGATCGAGCTCGACGAGGCGGCCTTCGGCACCACGAAGGACATCCAGGTCGACACGGCCGTCGTCTGCGGCACCTGCAACGGCGAGGGCGCGGCCCCCGGCACCGCGGCGCAGACCTGTGACATGTGCCGCGGCCGCGGCGAGGTGTCCCAGGTGACGCGGTCCTTCCTGGGTCAGGTCATGACCTCGCGGCCGTGTCCGCAGTGCCAGGGCTTCGGCACCGTCGTCCCGACCCCGTGCCACGAGTGCGCGGGCGACGGCCGGGTCCGCTCCCGCCGCACCCTCACGGTCAAGATCCCGGCCGGTGTGGACAACGGCACCCGCATCCAGCTCGCGGGCGAGGGCGAGGTCGGCCCCGGCGGCGGCCCCGCCGGCGACCTGTACGTCGAGATCCACGAACTGCCGCACTCGACCTTCCAGCGGCGCGGCGACGACCTGCACTGCACGGTCACCATCCCGATGACCGCGGCGGCCCTCGGCACCAAGGTGCCGCTGGAGACGCTCGACGGCATGGAGGAGGTCGACATCCGTCCGGGCACGCAGTCCGGTCAGTCGATCCCGCTGCACGGCCGGGGCGTCACCCACCTGCGCGGCGGCGGCCGAGGCGACCTCGTCGTGCACGTCGAGGTCATGACGCCGACCAAGCTCGACCCGGAGCAGGAGCGGGTGCTGCGCGAGCTGGCGCAGATGCGCGGCGAGGAACGGCCCACCGGTCAGTTCCAGCCCGGTCAGCAGGGGCTCTTCTCCCGGCTGAAGGACGCCTTCAACGGCCGCTGATCCAGGCGGGGCACGGGGCCAGGAGCGCCCCGTGCCCTCCACGTCGGAGGCCGTATCCGGCTGACCGACCGGATTCGGACTTGTCCGAGGGACGTGACAACATGCCGTCATGTCCTCCGCGCTGACCGATCTCTTCCCTCACCCGATCGTGCAGGCCCCCATGGCGGGCGGAGTCTCCGTCCCGCAGCTCGCGGCCGCCGTGTCCGAGGCCGGCGGGCTCGGCTTCCTCGCGGCGGGGTACAAGACCGCCGACGGCATGTACCAGGAGATCAAGCAACTGCGCGGGCTGACCGGCCGTCCCTTCGGCGTCAACCTGTTCCTCCCGCAGCCCGAGCACGCGGACGCCGCCGCGGTCGAGGTGTACGCGCACCAGCTCGCGGGCGAGGCCGCCTGGTACGAGACCGAGCTCGGGGACCCGGACAGCGGCCGCGACGACGGCTACGACGCCAAACTCGCCGTCCTCCTGGACAAGCCGGTGGCGGCGGTCTCCTTCCACTTCGGCGTCCCGAAGCCGGAGGTGCTCCAGTCGCTGCGGCGCGCGGGCACCCTCACCCTGGTCACCGCCACCACGGCCGAGGAAGCCCTCGCCGTGGAGCGGGCCGGCGCCGACGCGGTCGTCGTGCAGGGCATCGAGGCCGGCGGACACCAGGGCACCCACCGCGACAATCCGGAGACGGACGGCACCGGCGTCGGCCTGCTCACGCTGGTCGCACAGGTCCGCGAGAGGGTGGCGATCCCGGTCGTCGCGGCCGGCGGCCTCATGCGCGGCAGCCAGATCGCCGGCGTCCTCGCCGCGGGCGCGGACGCCGCCCAGCTCGGCACCGCCTTCCTCGCCACCCCCGAGTCCGGCGCGAGCGCCGTGCACAAGCAGGCGCTGACCGACCCCCTCTACGTACGGACGGAGCTCACGCGCGCCTTCTCCGGGCGCCCGGCGCGGGCCCTGGCCAACCGCTTCATGCGCGAGCACGGCCCGTACGCCCCCGCCGCCTACCCCGAGGTCCACCACCTCACCCTGCCGCTGCGCAAGGCGGCGGCCAAGGCGGGCGACGCGCAGGGCATGGCCCTGTGGGCGGGGCAGGGCCACCGCATGGCCCGCGACCTGCCCGCCGGGCAGCTCGTGGAGGTACTGAACGCAGAAATCGCGGCCGCCGAGACAGCGTTGTCGGCCGCCGCCGAGATCCCGGAAGAGGGTGCGCCCCGATGACGGCACCGGTGTTCCTGGTCGAGCACTTCGACACGGACGGCGAGGGACGCCATGTCCTCGACGGACCCGAGGGGCGGCACGCCGTCTCCGTGAAACGGCTCCACAGCGGTGAGGACGTCGTACTCACCGACGGGGCCGGGCGCCGGGCGGAGTGCGTGGTGCTGGGCACCGAGGGCAAGGACCGGCTGATCGTGCGGATGGGCGCGGTCACCGAGGAGGCGCCCGAGGAGCCGCGCATCACGGTCGTCCAGGCCCTGCCCAAGGGCGACCGGGGCGAGCTGGCCGTCGAGACCATGACCGAGACCGGCGTCGACGCGATCGTCCCCTGGGCCGCCTCCCGCTGCATCACGCAGTGGAAGGGCGAGCGGGGCCTCAAGGCGCTCGGCAAGTGGCGTGCCACCGCACGGGAGGCCGGCAAGCAGTCCCGCCGGGCACGCTTCCCGGAGGTCGCGGACGCGATGACGACCCGACAGGTTGCCGCACTTCTCGCCAAAGCCGATCTCGCCGCCGTGCTCCACGAGGACACCGCCCTGGGCACCGAGCCCTTCGCGACCGCCGCGCTGCCCGCCTCCGGTGAGATCGTCCTGGTGGTCGGCCCCGAGGGCGGGATCTCCGCGGACGAGGTCGCCCTGTTCACCGAGGCTGGCGCGAAGACCTTCCACCTGGGGCGCACGGTGCTGCGCACCTCGACGGCCGGGACCGTGGCGACCGCGCTGCTGCTGGCCCGCAGCGGACGCTGGTCCTGACCCACCCGCCGCCGGTACGACCCTCACCTCCGCGCATCGAATCGGGAGCCCATGGAACTCGCCCAGGTACGACTGCTCGTCTCCGACTTCGCCGGCTGCTACCGCTTCTACTCCGAAGTCCTCGGCCTCAAGCCCCAGTCGGGCGCGGCCGAGGGACCGTACGAGAAGTTCAGTCCGGTCACCGGGTCCGCGGGCATCGCCCTCCAGGACCGGTCCATGATGGCCGGGATACTGGGTGAACTCGGCGACGCGGTGACCGGACACCGGTCCCTGGTGGTGCTGCGGGTCGACGACCTCGACACCTACTGCGAGCAGGTCGTCTCGCGCGGCGCGACCCTCCTGCACGGCCCCGCGCCCATGACGGACCGCATGCGCGTCGCCCACCTCAAGGACCCCGAGGGCAACCTCGTGGAGCTCCAGGAGTGGCTGCTGATGCTCGGCTGACGGCCGGTCAGCAGCGCGCCCGGGGGCGTGGGAAGCGGGAACCCTACGGCCTCCCCGGCCCGCCGGGCAACACCTTCGGGTGGTTGTGCCCCCGATGGCCGCATGCGGTCTACCGCGCGCCGCCACGCGGTGGCACGCTGCCGTCCATGGGGGCTTCGAGGTATTCCGGACACCGGACGAGGCGCGGGCGGGTCGTGACGGCCGTCGGGCTGGGAGCGGCCGGAGTGTTCGCCGTGACCGGGTGCCAGCCCGTGGACGGACTCAGCACCGCGACCGTCGCCTACACCACCGACCAGACGGCCACCAGCGAGCTGAAGCACCGGCACGTGGACGTGAGGTGGCTCACCTGCACCGCTAGCCTCGGCAACGCGGCCAAGGCCTACACACCGGGGAAGTCGCCCTCGCCGAGCGAGAACACCGTGGCGAGCGTCGACTGCCAGGGCCAGACCGGCGACGGCCGGGCCATCACCGTCAAGGGCAAGGTCACCCGCGCCGTCAACGGCGCCTGCGTACGCGGCGATCTGCGCGCCACCGTCGGCGGAAAGCAGGTCTTCCACGTCAAGGGCCTCGGCGACTGCGGTGCCGGACCCACCCCGCCGGTCACCTACCACCCCGGGCAGCCCAACCCCACCGTCACCGTCACCGTGACGAGGACGATGTGGTGCAAGGGCGACCCCACCTGCTGGCCCTCGCAGGGCAAGTGACCTGCCGGACCGTACGCGGATCAAGTGATTCGAACCTCTACCCGGGCCACGCGCGGCTGCATAGGGTGACCGGGTGACCGCTTCCGCAGCCTCCGCGTACATCCGGTTTCCGCATCTGCACGGCGAGTTGGTCGTCTTCACGGCCGAGGACGACATCTGGGCCGCCCCGGTCGACGGCGGGGGCCGCGCCTGGCGGGTCAGCGCCGACAACGTCCCGGTCAGCCATCCACGCGTCTCCCCGGACGGCAGGACCGTCGCCTGGACGTCGACGCGCGACGGAGCCCCCGAGGTCCACGCGGCCTCCCTCGACGGCGGTCCCGCGAAACGGCTGACCTACTGGGGCAGCGTGAAGACCCAGGTGTGCGGCTGGACCCCCGACGGACAGGTCCTCGCCCTCAGCACCCAGGGCCAGGCCAGCCTGCGCCGCACATGGGCCCGGTCCGTCCCGCTCGACGGCGGCCCCGCCACGACCCTCCCGTACGGGCCCGTCGGCGACGTCGCCCACAGTGACCACGGTGTCGTCCTGCTCTCCGCGCCGATGGGACGCGAGGCCGCCTGGTGGAAGCGGTACCGGGGCGGCACGGCGGGCAAACTGTGGATCGACCGGGACGGCGACGGAGAGTTCGTCCGGCTGCACGAGGACATCGACGGCAACATCGAATACCCCCTCTGGGCCGGCGAGCGGATCGCGTTCCTCTCGGACCACGAGGGCGTCGGCGCCCTGTACTCCTCCCTCGCCGACGGATCCGGCCTGAGCCGCCACACCCCCCTCGACTCCTTCTACGCCCGCCACGCCGCCACCGACGGCACCCGCGTGGTGTACGCGTCCGGCGGCGAGCTGTGGCTCCTCGACGACCTAGACGGCGCCGAACCGCGCCGACTCGACATCCGGCTCGGCGGCCAGCGCGTCGACCAGCAGCCGCACCCCGTGAGCGCCTCGCGCTGGTTCTCCGCTGCCGCGCCCGACCACACCGGACGCGGCAGCGCGGTCTCGGTGCGCGGCGCCGTCCACTGGGTCACCCACCGCTCGGGACCGGCCCGCGCGCTCGCCGCCGAACCCGGCGTACGCGCCCGGCTGCCCCGCGCCTTCCGCGCCGAGGGCGAGGAGCACGTGGTGTGGGTGACCGACGCCGAGGGCGACGACGCCCTCGAATTCGCCCCCGCCACGGGAGTCGCCCCCGGCGCCACCCCGCGACGGCTCGCCGCCGGCGCGCTCGGCCGGGTCCTCGGCCTCGCCATGGCGCCCGACGGGAGCCGGGCCGCCGTCGCCTCGCACGACGGGCGCGTCCTGCTCGTCGAGCGCGAGAGCGGCGAGGTCCGCGAGGTCGACCGCAGCGAGGACGGCGAGGTCACCGGCCTCGTCTTCTCACCCGACTCCACCTGGCTCGCCTGGTCCCACCCCGGCCCCCGCCCGCTGCGCCAGCTCAAGCTCGCCAACACCACCGACCTGTCGGTCACCGAGGCGACCCCGCTGCGCTTCCGGGACTACGCGCCGGCGTTCACCCTCGACGGCCGACACCTCGCCTTCCTGTCGGCCCGCGCCTTCGACCCCGTCTACGACGAGCACGTCTTCGACCTGGCCTTCGTCGGCGGCTCCCGGCCGTATCTGATCACCCTGGCCGCGACGACCCCGTCGCCCTTCGGACCCCAGCGGCACGGCAGGCCCTTCGAGGCGCCCGACAAGGACGAGACGCCCGACAGCGAGGGCGCCCCCAGCACCCGCATCGACCTGGACGGACTCGCCGACCGGATCGTGCCGTTCCCCGTCGAGGCCGCCCGCTACTCCACGCTGCGCGCCGCCAAGGACGGACTGCTGTGGCTGCGCCACCCCGTGCGCGGTGTCCTCGGCGCCTCCCGCGCCACCCCGGACGACCCGGACCCCAAGACCGAGCTGGAACGGTACGACCTCGTCCAGCAGCGCATCGAGCATCTCGCCGCCGACGCCGACCACTTCACCGTCACCGGCGACGGCAAGCGGGTCCTGCTGTGGACCGACGGAAAGCTCAAGGTCGTCCCCAGCGACCGGCGCGCCTCGAACGACGACGAGAGCGACACGAACATCACCGTCGACCTCTCGCGGGTGCGCCAGTACGTCGACCCGGCCGCCGAGTGGCGCCAGATGTACGACGAGACCGGCCGCCTCATGCGGGACAACTTCTGGCGCCCGGACCTCGGCGGTGTCGACTGGGACGGCGTCCTCGACCGGTACCGGCCGGTCCTGGAACGGGTCGCCACCCACGACGACCTCGTCGACCTGCTGTGGGAGGTCCAGGGCGAACTCGGCACCTCGCACGCGTACGTCACCCCGCGCGGCGGCTGGAGCGGCGGAGACCGGGCGCAAGGACTCCTCGGCGCGGACATCTCCCGCCACGAGGACGGCAGTTGGCGCATCGACCGGATCCTCCCCTCGGAGACCTCCGACCCCGAGGCGCGGGCCCCGCTCGCCGCGCCCGGCGTCGCGGTGCGCGCCGGGGACGCGATCGTCGCGGTCGGCGGCAGACCGGTGGACCCCGTGGCCGGGCCCGCGCCGCTGCTCGTCGGCACCGCGGGCAAGCCCGTCGAGCTGACCGTCTCGCCCTCCGGCGGCGGCGATCCGCGCCACGCGGTCGTCGTCCCCCTCGCCGACGAGGAGCCGCTGCGCTACCACGCGTGGGTGGCCGACCGGCGCGCCTACGTCCACGAGCGGTCCGGCGGACGCCTCGGCTATCTGCACGTGCCGGACATGGTCGGCGCCGGATGGGCGCAGCTCCACCGCGATCTGCGGGTCGAGGTGGCCCGCGAGGGCCTGGTCGTGGACGTCCGCGAGAACCGCGGCGGCCACACCTCCCAGCTCGTCGTGGAGAAGCTGGCCCGGCGGATCGTCGGCTGGGACCTGCCCCGCGGGCTGCGCCCCTACAGCTACCCCGAGGACGCGCCGCGCGGTCCCGTCGTCGCCGTCGCCAACGAGTTCTCCGGCTCCGACGGGGACATCGTCAACGCGGCGATCAAGGCACTCGGCATCGGGCCCGTGGTCGGCACCCGCACCTGGGGCGGTGTCATCGGCATCGACAGCCGCTACCGCCTCGTCGACGGCACCAGCGTGACCCAGCCCAAGTACGCCTTCTGGATGGAGGGGTACGAGTGGAACGTGGAGAACCACGGGGTCGATCCCGACGTCGAAGTCGTGCAGGCGCCGCAGGACCACGCGGCCGGCCGCGACACCCAGCTCGACGAGGCGGTCCGGATCGCGCTGGCCGCCCTGGAGGAGAACCCGGCGAAGACCGCGCCCGTACTGCCGCCGCTGTGACCGTCGCCCGGCGGTGCGGGCGGCGGCGCGAGCCGCACGCGAGCCGTCCGACCCGCCGGGCCGCTAGCATGCCCGGGTAATGATCGGCTGGCGTGAGGAGGCACACGCATGGCGCAGGAGCCGAGGCGGGACGCGGGCGGGCAACCGCAGGACGACTGCCTGTTCTGCAAGATCGTGGCGGGGCAGATCCCGGCGACGCTGGTGCGCGAGAGCGACACGACCGTGGCGTTCCGCGACATCAACCCGCAGGCCCCGACCCACGTCCTGGTCATCCCCAAGGTGCACTACCCCGACGCCGCGTCCCTGGCCGCCGCCGAGCCCGCGATCGCGGCGGACGTCCTGCGCGAGGCCGGCGAGGTCGCGGGCGAGGAGAAGCTGGAGAGCTACCGCATCGTGTTCAACACGGGCAGCGGCGCCGGCCAGACCGTCTTCCACGCGCACGCCCACCTCCTGGGCGGCCGCGGCATGCAGTGGCCTCCGGGATAGCCGGCCTTGTCCGCACGCGAACTGGTGGTCCTCGGCACCGCCAGCCAGGTCCCGACCCGGCACCGCAACCACAACGGCTATCTGCTGCGCTGGGACGGTGAGGGCCTGCTCTTCGACCCCGGCGAGGGCACCCAGCGCCAGATGCTGCGGGCCGGGGTGGCCGCGCACGACCTGCACCGCATCTGCGTCACCCATTTCCACGGCGACCACGCGCTCGGCCTCGGCGGGGTGATCCAGCGCATCAACCTCGACCGCGTCCCGCACGAGGTGACGGCGCACTACCCGCTCTCCGGGCAGCACTTCTTCGAGCGGCTGCGGTACGCCACCGCCTACCGCGAGACGGTCCCGCTGACCGAGGCGCCGGTCGCGGACGACGGCGTCCTCGCGACGACGCCCGCGTACACCCTGGAGGCGCGCAGGCTCTCCCACCCCGTCGAGTCCTTCGGGTACCGGCTGGTCGAGCCGGACGGGCGGCGGATGCTGCCCGAGCGGCTGAGGGAGCACGGGATCACGGGCCCCGACGTCGGCGTGCTGCAACGCGAGGGCGCGTTGCGGGGCGTCACGCTGGACGACGTCAGCGAGGTCCGGCGGGGGCAGCGGTTCGCGTTCGTCATGGACACCCGGCTGTGCGAGGGGGTCGACGCGCTCGCCGAGGGCTGCGACCTCCTGGTCATCGAGTCGACCTTCCTCGACGGCGATCACCGGCTGGCGTCCGACCACGGGCATCTGACGGCGGGGCAAGCGGGCCGGGTGGCCAAGGAGGCCGGGGTGCGGCACCTCGTGCTCACCCACTTCAGCCAGCGCTACCCCGACCCCGGCGCGTTCGAGCTGGAGGCCCGCGCGGCGGGGTTCGACGGGGAGCTGACGGTGGCGCACGACCTGGTGCGGGTGCCGGTGCCCAAGCGGCACTGAGGACCCGGCGGACGGGGGCCGGGACGCCCGGTGCCGGTGACCTCCGGTACCGGTCGCGTCCGGTGCGGGGGCGCCCGGTGCGCGGGCGCCCGGTGCCGGAAGGCGCCGTTTTCGGTACGTCGGGGGAGGAACCGTACGATGCTTCGATGTCCCTCCCCAAGGCTGAACTGCACCTGCACATCGAAGGCACCCTCGAACCCGAGCTGGCCTTCGCGCTCGCCGAGCGCAACGGCGTCACCCTGCCGTACGCGAACACCGAGGAACTGCGCGAGGCGTACGCCTTCGACGACCTCCAGACCTTCCTGAACCTGTACTACGAGCTCATGGCCGTCCTGCGGACAGAGGCGGACTTCGCCGACCTGGCCGACGCCTATCTCGCGCGCGCCGCCGCCCAGGGCGTGCGGCACGCCGAGATCTTCTTCGACCCGCAGGCGCACATCGCCCGGGGCGTGCCGATGGGGACGGTCGTCGAGGGGCTGTGGCGGGCGCTCGGGCGCAGCGAGGAGACCCACGGGATCTCCACCCAGCTCATCATGTGCTTCCTGCGCGACGAGTCCGCGGAGTCCGCCATGGACACCCTGGAGGCCGCGAAGCCCCACCTCGACCGGATCACCGGCGTGGGCCTGGACTCGGCGGAGGTCGGCCACCCGCCGGTCAAGTTCCGGGAGGTGTACGAGGCCGCCGCCGCGCTCGGTCTGCGGCGCGTCGCGCACGCCGGCGAGGAGGGGCCGCCCGCGTACATCACCGAGGCCCTCGACCTCCTCGGCGTCGAGCGCGTCGACCACGGGCTGCGCTGCATGGAGGACCCCGAGCTCGTCGCGCGGCTGGTCCGCGAGCGGGTGCCGCTGACGCTGTGCCCGCTGTCGAACGTACGGCTGCGCGCCGTGGACGTCCTGGCGGAGCACCCGCTGCCCGCCATGATGGACGCCGGGCTGCTGTGCACGGTCAACTCCGACGACCCGGCCTACTTCGGCGGTTACGTCGGCGACAACTTCGGCGCGGTGCGCGAGGCCCTCGGCCTCGGCGAGGAGCGGCTGCGGGAGCTGGCGCGCAACTCGTTCGAGGCGTCCTTCCTGGAGCACGACGAGGAGCGGCGGGCGCGGTACATCGCCGAGGTCGAGGCGTACGAGTTCCCGTAGCCGGGTTCCCCGGGCCCGGCGAGCACCCGCCCACCCTCCCCTCCTGGGGGCGGGCGGGCACTCGCGGGAGTCAGGCGCCCACGGACCCGGGAGCGGGCGCGGCGGCCGTGTGCAGGGGGCCCGCCGTGCCGTACGCGCGCCGCTGGGCGGGCACGCCGTCCAGCGGGATCTCGACGACGGGGATCTCTACGACGGGGATCTCGACGACGGGGAAGTCGGCCACGGGGAAGTCGGCCACGGGGATCTCCACGACGGGGAGTTCCGGCACGGGGATGTCGACGACGGGGATCTCGACGATCTGCCCGGTGCGGTGCGGGCGCAGCGCCACGAGCGTCATCGGGACGCCGACGACCAGCAGGCCGGCGGCCAGGACCGCTCCCATGGCCGGGTAGCCCGCCCGCTCGGACAGCAGGCTGCCGGTGAGCGGACCGCACGCCGTGCCGAGCGAGGAGGCGGAACCGACGAGGACCGCCCACCGGCCGCGCGGGTCCATGGACGCGGCGAGGCCGAGCACGTACGACAGCACGACCGGGTAGAGCGCGTTCCAGGCGATCTCGCCCGTCGCGAAGGACGTCAGATCGGTGGCCGCCGCGCTCAGCGCGATGCAGCCGGCGATCAGCGCGGTGCCCAGGCCGATCGGCAGGGCCCGGCCGAGCCGCGGGCCGAGGGCGCCTGCGCCGATCGTGCCGAGCAGCCCGGCGCCGAGCGCCACCGCGAAGACCGCGCCCACCTTCACCTCGGTGAGCCCCGCCTGCGTCAGGCCTATCCGGCCGCTGACGCCCCACAGGGAGTTCTGCGCGAGCGACCAGAAGAGCATCGTGCCGGCGAGCAGCAGCCCGGAACGGCGATGCGGGAGCGGGCCGGTGGCGCGCCGGGCGCGGTCGGGCGGTGTGCGGTCGGGAAGGCGGCCCGTCAGGGACAGCGCGAGCAGCGCGGTGCAGGCGATCGCGGCGAGCGGGTAGCCGTGCCCCGGGCCGAGGTGGGGGATCGTCAGATACAGCGCGCCCGCGAGGCCGGAGACGCCGAACAGGCCCAGGGTGGTGATCCGGTGCGGATCGGGCCGGCCGGCGATCCCGGTCGCGGCGACCGTGGTGGCCGTACCGGAGCCGAAGCCGCCGACGACCGCGCCGGCGACCACGAGGGGGACGGCCGTCGAGAGCGCGGCGGTGCCGAAGCCAGCGGCGGCGAGGAGCAGCCCGGCGCGGGCCAGCGCGCGCGGGCCGAAGCGGTCGACGCGGGAGGCGAGCAGGAAGCCGGCCGAGGCCGAGCTCAGCAGCAGGACGCTGCCGACGGCTCCGGCCTGGGTGGCCGACAGCGGGAGCCCCGCGTCGAGGCGGCCGACGGTGGTGGGGAGGAGATACGCGGCGAGGTACCCGGCCGTGAAAAGGGCGACGAGGGGCCAGGGCGTGGGGGTGCGGGCGGACACGGGCGTTCCCAGGGCAGGCGAGAGCGGCTCAAGAAGAGAGGGGGGAGGGGCGGCCGTCGAAGGACAGGAACGCGCGGGCAATTTGTATCAAGGTGGGGGGTCCGCGAAGAAGGCGTGACGGTGTGATCTGAGGCACTCTTTGTTTGCGGCGGCACACCCGGGGTACTGACGCGTCCTCGCGCCCGCCGAGGGGCGGGCGAAGCCGACCGCCGCCCCCGCGCCAGCGTCGCGCCCGCGCCCCGCCACCGGGCGGATCGGCCAGGTGGCCGGGCGGCCCGAAGCCGGGTGGAGGGGACGGGCCAAAGCCGGGTGGCCGGGGCGGGCCGAAGCCGGGTGGAGGCGGCGGGCCGAAGCCCGGTGGCTGGGGTGGGCCGAGGCCGGGTGGAGGCGGCGGGCCAAAGCCCGGTGGCCGGGGCGGGCCGAGGCCGGGTGGAGGGGGCGGGGCAAAGCCTGGTGGCCGGGGCGGGCCGAGGCCGGGTGGGGTGTGGCGCGTCGAGTGCCGGTGTCCCGGCGCCGACCACGGGCCCGGGGCGGCGGCGTGGTGCACACTGGCCAGATCCGTACCACCCCGGGGAGCGACCGTGATCAACGGCGAGGGACCGTTCCGTCAGGCCCATGTCGACCCGCTGGCCGCGCTGCGCAGGGCCGACGACCCGCCCTGGGACGTCTACCTGACGGGCACGGTCTTCCTGGACATCATCTTCACCGGGCTCGATTCCGCCCCCGTGCGCGGCACCGAGTCCTGGGCGCGGGGCATGGGATCGAGCCCCGGCGGCGTCGCGAACATGGCCACCGCCCTCGCCCGCCTCGGCCTGCGCACCTCCCTCGCCGCCGCCTTCGGCGATGACCACTACGGCGAGTACTGCTGGGACGCCCTGGAGCAGGGCGAGCACATCGACCTCACACCGTCGCGGACCGTGCCGGGCTGGCACTCGCCGGTCACCGTGTCGATGGCGTACGAGGGTGAGCGGACCATGGTCAGCCACGGCCACGAGGCACCCCTGGAGGAGCCCGCGCCGGACCTCCCGCCGCACGCGCGGGCCGCCGTCGCCTCGCTGACCCCCGGCGTCAGCGCGCCCTGGATCCAGCAGGCCGCGAGTCGGGGCACCCGGATCTTCGCGGACGTCGGCTGGGACGACACCGGCCGCTGGGACCTGGCGGGCCTCGCCGACCTGGCGCACTGCGAGGCGTTCCTGCCGAACGCCGAGGAGGCCATGCGCTACACCGGCGCCGACTGCCCCCGCGCGGCGGCGCACGCGCTGGCCGACCACGTGCCGCTCGCGGTCGTCACCCTCGGCGCCGACGGCGCCTACGCCGTGGACGGGCGTACCGGGGAGAGCGCCGAGGTTCCCGCGATCGCCGTCGAGGCGCTGGACCCCACCGGCGCCGGGGACGTCTTCGTCGCCGGATTCGTCACCGGGACCCTCGCCGGCTGGCCGCTCGCCGACCGCCTCGCCTTCGCCGGGCTGACCGCCGCGCTCTCGGTCCAGGAGTTCGGCGGATCGCTGTCGGCGCCCGGCTGGTCGGAGATCGCCGCCTGGTGGCGCCGGGTGCAGTCGGTCGACGACCAGGACCCGGCGGCCCTGACCCGGTACGCCTTCCTGGAGGGCAGGCTCCCCGAGGTCACCCGCCCCTGGCCGCTGCGCCGGGCGGTACCCACGATCGGCTTCGGCCGCTCGGCCTGAGCGGCGCCCTCAGGTCACGACCTCGTCACCGCGGGAAAAGCCCTACGGGTCCGTGTGCGCCGCGACGTACGCTGGGAACCGCAAGGCTGCCCGTGTGGCAAGCGTGCCGACCGAGGAGGATACGCAGGCCTACAGAGCCGGCCCATGACTCAGACACCCACAGCTCACGGCCCCGCACAGGGGCAGGCGCGCGCGCACTTCACCGTCCCGGCCAAGCACCCCATGGTGACCGTTCTGGGTTCCGGAGACGCCCTGCTGCGCGTGATCGAGAAGGCCTTCCCGGCGGCCGACATCCACGTCCGGGGAAACGAGATCAGTGCGGTGGGCGACGCCGGTGAAGTCGCGCTCGTCCAGCGCCTGTTCGACGAGATGATGCTGGTGCTCCGCACGGGGCAGCCCATGACGGAGGACGCAGTGGAACGCTCGATCGCCATGCTCAGGGCGAGCGAGAACGGGGAGGGCGACGGCCAGGAGACTCCGGCCGAGGTGCTCACGCAGAACATCCTGTCCTCGCGAGGCCGCACCATCCGCCCCAAGACGCTCAACCAGAAGCGCTACGTCGACGCCATCGACAAGCACACCATCGTGTTCGGCATCGGCCCCGCCGGTACGGGCAAGACCTACCTCGCCATGGCGAAGGCCGTCCAGGCGCTCCAGTCCAAGCAGGTCAACCGCATCATCCTGACCCGCCCGGCGGTCGAGGCCGGCGAGCGGCTCGGCTTCCTGCCCGGCACGCTCTACGAGAAGATCGACCCCTATCTGCGCCCGCTGTACGACGCGCTGCACGACATGCTCGACCCGGACTCGATCCCGCGCCTGATGGCGGCGGGCACGATCGAGGTCGCGCCGCTGGCGTACATGCGCGGCCGGACCCTGAACGACGCCTTCATCATCCTGGACGAGGCCCAGAACACGAGCCCCGAACAGATGAAGATGTTCCTCACCCGCCTCGGCTTCGACTCGAAGATCGTGATCACGGGTGACGTGACCCAGGTCGACCTCCCGAGCGGGACGAAGTCGGGTCTGCGGCAGGTCCAGGACATCCTGGAAGGTGTCGACGACGTGCACTTCTCGCGGCTCACGTCCCAGGATGTCGTCCGGCACAAGCTGGTCGGCCGTATCGTCGACGCGTACGAGAAGTACGACAGCGAGAACGGCACCGAGAACGGCTCCCACAAGAGCCGGGGCCACAAGGGGAAGTAGACCAGCACCGCCATGTCGATCGACGTCAACAACGAGTCCGGAACCGAGGTCGACGAGCAGGCGATCCTCGACATCGCCCGCTACGCGCTCGCACGGATGCGCATCCACCCGCTCTCCGAGCTCTCGGTGATCGTCGTGGACACCGACGCCATGGAGCAGCTCCACATCCAGTGGATGGACCTGCCGGGACCGACGGACGTCATGTCCTTCCCGATGGACGAGTTGCGCCCGCCGTCGAAGGACGACGACGAGCCGCCGCAGGGGCTGCTCGGCGACATCGTGCTCTGCCCCGAGGTCGCCGAGCGGCAGGGCAAGGACGCCCCGACGCAGCACTCCATGGACGAGGAGCTCCAGCTCCTCACCGTCCACGGGGTGCTGCACCTCCTCGGCTACGACCACGAGGAAGCCGACGAGAAGGCCGAGATGTTCGGCCTGCAGGCCGCCATCGTGGACGGCTGGCGCGCGGAGAAGGGCATCACGGGTCCGTCTCCGGCCCCGACCGTGTCATGAGCCCACAGCTTGTCGTCGGTGCCATCGTCCTGGTCGTCGTCGCCTGGCTCGCCGCCTGCGCGGAGGCGGGCCTCGCGCGGGTCTCCAGCTTCCGCGCCGAGGAGGCGGTCCGCAGCGGCCGGCGCGGCAGCGCCAAGCTCGCGCAGGTCACCGCGGACCCGACGCGCTATCTGAACGTGGCGCTGCTGGTCCGCGTGGTCTGCGAGATGGCGGCGGCCGCGCTCGTCGTCTTCGCCTGCCTCAAGGAGTTCGACCGGACCTGGCAGGCGCTGGCCGTCGCCATCGCCGTCATGGTCCTCGTGTCGTACGTCGCGGTGGGTGTCTCGCCGCGCACCATCGGCCGTCAGCACCCGCTGAACACCGCGACCGCGGCCGCGTACGTCCTGCTGCCGCTGGCCCGGATCATGGGGCCGATCCCGCCGCTGCTGATCCTCATCGGCAACGCGCTCACCCCCGGCAAGGGCTTCAGGCGCGGCCCGTTCGCCTCTGAGGCGGAGCTGCGGGCGATGGTCGACCTCGCCGAGAAGGAGTCGCTCATCGAGGACGAGGAGCGCCGCATGGTGCACTCCGTCTTCGAACTCGGCGACACCCTCGTGCGCGAGGTCATGGTGCCCCGCACGGACCTCGTCGTCATCGAGCGCTACAAGACCATCCGGCAGGCCCTCACCCTGGCGCTGCGCTCCGGTTTCTCCCGCATACCCGTCACGGGCGAGAACGAGGACGACATCGTCGGGATCGTCTATCTCAAGGACCTGGCCCGCAAGACGCACATCAGCCGGGACGCCGAGTCCGAGCTGGTGGCCACGGCCATGCGGCCCGCCACGTTCGTGCCCGACACCAAGAACGCCGGAGATCTGCTGCGCGAGATGCAGCAGGAGCGCAACCACGTCGCCGTCGTCATCGACGAGTACGGCGGCACGGCCGGCATCGTCACCATCGAGGACATCCTCGAGGAGATCGTCGGCGAGATCACCGACGAGTACGACCGCGAGCTGCCGCCCGTCCAGGAGCTCGGCGACGACCGCTTCCGGGTGACCGCCCGCCTCGACATCGGCGACCTCGGCGAGCTGTACGGCTTCGAGGCCTACGACGACGAGGACGTGGAGACCGTCGGCGGGCTGCTCGCCAAGGCCCTGGGACGGGTGCCCATCGCCGGGGCCTCCTCGGTGGTCGAACTGCCCGACGGGCGCCAGCTGCGGCTCACCGCCGAGGCCGCCGCCGGCCGCCGGAACAAGATCGTGACCGTGCTCGTCGAGCCCGTCGGCCCGGCCGGGCCCCCTCGGGAGGAGAAGCCGGAGTGACCCCGCAGGAACTGCGCGCGTTCTGCCTGTCCTTCAACGCCACCGTCGAGGACTTCCCGTTCAACCCCGAGACCTCGGTCTTCAAGGTGCTGGGCAAGCTCTTCGCGCTGACGAACCTGGACGGACGCCCGCTCACGGTCAACCTGAAGTGCGACCCGGACGACGCGCTCCGGCTGCGCGAGCAGCACCCGGGACTGGTCGTCCCCGGCTATCACATGAACAAGCGGCACTGGAACACGGTGACCGTCGACGGCGAGCTCCCGGACTCTCTGGTCCGGGAGCTCGTCGAGGATTCGTACGATCTCGTCGTGGCCGGTCTGCCGCGCGCCGAGCGGCTGCGCCTCGACCGTCCCTGACCCGGGACCTGTCGTCCCCGGCCCGGGACGGTCCGGCGCCGCCCTCAGCGGGCGCGCGCCGCGTCCCGCCGCCCGAGTCCGACCGCGACCAGGGCCGCCGCCCCGAGCACGATCGCCGCGTCCAGGGCGAGGACCGTGTGCACTCCGCCGAGCAGGTCGCCGGAGGTGGTCGCGAGGACGCCGAGCAGCGGGATCCCGACGGTGATGCCCACCTGCTGGGTGGAGGTCACCAGACCGGTGGCCAGGCCCTGCTCCTCGTCGGGGACGCCCGAGGTGACGGTCAGGCCGTACGAGATGATCGCGCCCAGGTGGCACATGCTGGCCAGCGACACCCCGGCGACGGCGATCCACACCGACCAGGTGTGCGCGTTCAGCAGCAGCATCCCCGCCACGAACAGGCCCTGTCCGGCCAGCGAGGCGGCCAGGGTGCGCCGGGCGCCGAAGCGGCCGATGACCTTCGGCGCGTACATCCCGGCGACGGCCGACAGCAGCCCCTGCGCGCCGAAGACCAGACCGGTCTCGAAGGCCGAGAGGCCGAGCGTCTCCTGGAGGTACAGGGTCAGCACGAAGACGACCGTCGACATCATCGAGAAGGTGACCAGGCCGCCCAGATTGCCCCACGCCACCGTGGGGCGGCGCAGCATCCTCAGGCTGACGAGCGGGGCGTCGGCGCGGGACTCGATCCGCACGAAGGCGACGAGCAGCAGCACACCCGCGACGAGTGTCACCACGACGTCCGTCCGGCCGAAGCCGCGGTCCGCCGCCGTCGACAGTGCGTAGATCAGGGCCAGCAGACCGCCGGTGACGGTGACCGCGCCGGGGATGTCCAGGCGGGGGCGGTCTCCGGCGCCCGTGTCCCGGGGGCCGGACGCGGGCAGCAGTCCGGCGGCGAGCGGCAGCACGACCAGCGCGAACAGCGACAGCAGCCCCATCGTCGAACGCCAGCCCAGCACGTCGGTCAGGACGCCGCCCGCCACCATGCCGACCGTGAAGCCCAGCGACAGGAGCGTGCCGGAGATGCCGAGCGCGCGGTCCCGGGCGGGGCCCTCCGGGAAGGTCGTGGTCAGCAGCGACATGCCGGTCGGCACGATCGCCGCCGCCGCGAGACCTTGCAGGGCCCGTCCGGCCAGGAACGACGCCGGGTCCCAGGCGAGGGTCGCGAGCAGCGAGGCCGCCCCGAACAGGGTCAGCCCGGCGAGGAAGAGCCCCCGGCGGCCGAACAGGTCGCCGATCCGGCCGAAGAGGAGCAGGAAGCCACCGGACGGCAGCGCGAAGGCGGTGACGGCCCACTGGAGCGCGGACGGGCTCATGCCGAGGTCGTGGCCGAGCACGGGCAGCGCCACGTTCAGGACGGAGAAGTCCAGCGCGACCATGAACTGGGCGGCGCACAGCACGAAGAGCACGAGCGCCGCGCGGCCCGACAGCCGGTCCGGGCGCGGCGGCCGGCCGGCCCTCCCGCGGGCCGGTGACGCGGTGGAGGTGTCGGCCCGGGGGCCGTTCGTGGTGCCCGGATCGACGCCCGGCGTGCCGGTGCCGGGGGTGCGGGCGGTTGACTCGGTGGTCGTGTCGGTGGTCATGGGAAGAGCGTGCGGCGGCCGGAATATCCGTGGGGAGCCGGAACTTATGCTGGTGGCCGCACCACCAGTCACCGGAGGGGGAGACACGTGGCGGAGGACGCGCCGAAGACCCGACGACGCCCGGAACTCCGCGAGTTCCTGATGAGCCGCCGGGCACGGGTGTCACCGGCCGAGGCCGGGCTCCCGGGCGGCGGAGCCCGTCGCCGCACACCGGGGCTGCGCCGCGAGGAGGTCGCCGTCCTCGCGGGCGTGGGCGTCTCCTGGTACCAATGGCTCGAACAGGGGCGGGACATCTCCGTGTCGCCGCAGGTCCTGGACTCCGTCGCCCGCGTGCTGCGGCTCAGCAACACCGAGCGGCGTCATCTGTACACGCTGGCCGGACTGAACCCGCCCGCTCCCGAAGTCGCCCCCGGGGACCGGGACATGTGCGACGGACTGCGGCGCCTGATCGACACGTGGATGCCGTATCCGGCGCACATCATGGACCCGTACTACAACTGCGTCCTGTACAACGACGCCGCCGCGGTGGTCCTCGGCATGCGTCCGGAGATCACCCAGAACTGCGTCGTCGACTTCTTCACCGACCCGCTCTACCGCGGCCGTTCCCGCACCTGGGAGCACAACGCCCGTACCGTCGTGGCCCAGTTCCGCGCGTCGTGCGCGGCCGCGCCGGACGACGAGGGGTTCCGCGAGCTGCTGACCGGGCTGACCGAGGCCAGCCCCGAGTTCGCGGAGTTGTGGGAGCGGCGGGACATCGAGGACGCGGGGCAGATCCGCAAGGAGCTCGACCATCCGCTCGTGGGGCTGCTCGCCGTCGAGTCCACCGCGATGAAGGTGCCGGTCCGGCCCGACCTCACGATCGTGCTGCACACCCCGCTGCCGGAGGCGAACACGGCCGCGAAGCTGGAGTGGCTCGCCTCGCCGGAGGGACGCCGCGGCTCGATGTACCCGGTGGCCGGCTGACCGGCGACCAGGTGGGCGGCCGACCCGTCGGCGCGGGACGGTGCCGGCACTTCGTATGCTCTGGTCATGACCGACAGCAGCGCGCTCGACCCCGAGGACCGCAAGATCGTCACCCTGGCCCGTTCCGCGCGGGCCCGCAACGGTGTGCCCGAGGGCGCGGCCGTACGCGACGAGACGGGACGTACGTACGTCGCCGGGACCGTGGAGCTGGAGTCCCTGCGGCTGAGCGCCCTGCGGACGGCCGTGGCGATGGCCGTGGCGTCCGGCGCGAAGTCCCTGGAGTCGGCGGCCGTGGTGTCCGAGGCCGCCGCCGTCACCGACGCGGACCGGGCGGCCGTACGGGATCTCGGCGGGCCCGCCACACCGGTGCTGCTGGCCGGCCCCGACGGCGCCGTGCACACGACGGTGACCGCGGGCTGAGCATGGCACCGCCCCGGGGGAAGTGATCTCCCCCGGGGCGGTGCCGTACGTTTCCGGGTCGCCTCAGAAGCCGAGCTTGCGGAGCTGCCGGGGGTCGCGCTGCCAGTCCTTGGCGACCTTCACGTGCAGGTCCAGGAAGACCGGCGTGCCCAGCAGGGCCTCGATCTGCTTGCGCGACTTGATGCCGACGTCCTTCAGGCGCTTGCCCTTGGGGCCGATGATGATGCCCTTCTGGCTGGGGCGCTCGATGTAGACGAAGGCGTGGATGTCGAGGAGCGGCTTGTCGGCCGGGCGGTCCTCGCGCGGCAGCATCTCCTCGACCACGACGGCGATGGAGTGCGGCAGCTCGTCACGGACGCCCTCCAGCGCGGCCTCGCGGATGAGCTCCGCGATCATGACCTGCTCCGGCTCGTCCGTCAGATCGCCCTCGGGGTAGAGGGCGGGCCCCTCCGGCAGCAGCGGGACGATCAGGTCGGCCAGCAGACCCACCTGCTTGTCCCCGACCGCCGACACCGGGACGATCTCGGCCCACTCGAAGCCGAGCTCGCGGCCGAGCTGGTCGATCGCGATGAGCTGCTCGGCCAGCGTCTTGCTGTCGACGAGGTCGGTCTTCGTGATGATCGCGATCTTCGGCGTCTTCTTGATCGACGCCAGTTCCTTCGCGATGAAACGGTCACCGGGACCGAGCTTCTCGTTCGCGGGCAGGCAGAAGCCGATCACGTCGACCTCGGCCCACGTGGTGCGGACGATGTCGTTGAGCCGCTCACCCAGCAGCGTGCGCGGTTTGTGCAGGCCCGGGGTGTCCACGAGGATCAGCTGCGCGTCCGGCCGGTGCACGATGCCGCGCACGGTGTGCCGGGTCGTCTGCGGCTGGTTCGCGGTGATCGCGACCTTCTGGCCGACCAGAGCGTTCGTGAGGGTGGACTTGCCCGCGTTGGGGCGGCCCACGAAACAGGCGAAGCCGGCTCGGTGGCTCTCCACCGGGTCGAGGGCGCCGGAGCTGCCCTTGTCCTTCGACGGCTCGGATGACTGGTTGCGAACGCTCATGGCGCCCATTGTCCCTGATCGTCGGGTGCCCGCCGTACCAAGCCGTCCCAGGCCCCTGAAGCCGCCGTTCCGGTTCCCGCGCGCGGGGTGATCCCCGGCAGGGCGCCGATCACCTCCACGGTGAGGATTCGGTAATCACGGCGCAATGAAACACCACGGAAACGCGGGTGTGCGCAACCGGAAACGCGGGCCCACGACGCTCTGACGACGCCCCGCCCGTGCCCCCCACTCCGCTGGAGAGACCGTGACCCTGGCCGCTTCCCGGATCGACACCGGCGACACAGCCTGGCTGCTCGCCGCCACCGCGCTCGTGCTCCTGATGACCCCGGGGCTCGCCCTCTTCTACGGCGGCATGGTCCGCGCGAAGAGCGTGCTCAACATGCTCATGATGAGCTTCGTGTCGATCGCCCTGGTCACGGTGGTGTGGCTGACCGCCGGCTACTCCCTGGCCTTCGGCGAGGACGCGTTCGGCGGGCTCGTCGGCGGTCTGGAGCACGCCGGGATGGCCGGGATCGGGCCGGACAGCGTCCAGGGCTCCGTCCCCACCCTGCTCTTCGCCACGTTCCAGCTCACCTTCGCGATCATCACCGCCGCGCTCATCAGCGGGGCGGTCGCCGACCGGGCGAAGTTCGGGGCCTGGCTCGTGTTCGTGCCCGTTTGGGCGCTGCTCGTATACGTTCCCGTCGCGCACTGGGTGTGGGGCCCGGGCGGCTGGATCCGGGACGGTCTCGGCGCCCTCGACTTCGCGGGCGGCATGCCGGTCGAGATCGCCTCGGGCGCCTCGGGACTGGCGCTGTGCCTGGTGCTCGGACCGCGGCTCGGGTTCAAGAAGGACGCCATGCGCCCGCACAACCTCCCGATGGTCATGCTCGGCGCCGGTCTGCTGTGGTTCGGCTGGTTCGGCTTCAACGCCGGATCCGCCCTCGGTGCCAACGGTCTGGCCGCCGCGGCCTTCCTCAACACCCTCGCCGCTGGCTGCACGGGTCTGCTCGGCTGGCTCCTCGTCGAGCAGCGCCGTGACGGCCACCCGACCACCCTGGGCGCGGCCTCGGGCGCGGTCGCCGGTCTGGTGGCCATCACCCCCTCGTGCGGAGTGGTGTCCCTGCTGGGCGCGCTCGCGGTCGGACTCGCCGCCGGCGCCGTCTGCTCGTACGCCGTGGGCTGGAAGTTCAAGCTGAACTACGACGACTCGCTGGACGTCGTCGGCGTGCACCTGGTCGGCGGTGTCATCGGCACGCTGCTCATCGGCGTCTTCGCCGTCCACGGGATGACCGGCGGCCCCGAGGGGCTGCTGTACGGCGGAGGCCTCGGGCAGCTCGGCCGGCAGCTCGTCGGTGTGCTGGCCGTCGGGACGTACGCGTTCGCCGCCACGTACGGCATCGGCCGGGTCATCGACCGGCTCATGGGGCTGCGGGCCGAGGAGGAGCACGAGCGGACCGGCCTGGACCTTACGGTGCACGCCGAGAGCGCCTACGATCACGGGGTCCTGGGCCACGGCGCCCCGGTGTCGTCGTCCCTTCCCACCGCGCAGAAGGTCAAGCCCCAGGCATGAAGCTCATCACCGCGATCGTCAAGCCCTTCCGTCTCGACGAGGTCAAGGCCGCCCTGCAGGAGCTCGGCGTGCACGGGATGACCGTCACCGAGGCCAGCGGGTACGGGCGTCAGCGCGGGCACACCGAGGTGTACCGCGGCGCCGAGTACCAGGTCGACCTGGTCCCCAAGGTACGGATCGAGGTCGTCGTCGAGGACGCGGTGGCCGACGCGGTCATCGACGCGGTGGTGAAGGCCGCGCAGACCGGAAAGATCGGAGACGGAAAGGTGTGGTCCGTACCCGTGGAGACGGTCGTACGGGTACGGACGGGCGAACGCGGGCCCGACGCGCTCTGAGCGTCACCACGGCCGCGGCGAGCGCGAGGACCGCGAGCACGGCCACCAGCCACGGCAGGGCGAGGAACGACACGCTCGCCGACTCCCGGGTGCCCGGCGCGCTGGCCGTCAGCGTCACGTCGCCCCAGTCGAGCTGGGGCGCCCCGTGCCAGGGCGCGGTGAGCCGGACCCGCTGGCCGGGGAGCAGCTCCGAGGGGATGCCCGCGAGTTCGCGGGACAGCAGGGTCCGCCCGAAGAGACCCTCGGCCCTCAGCCGCACCTTGGGGTTCAGCGTCACGTTGCCCGTGTTGTGGAGCGTGTACGAGACGGTGGCCGAGCCGGATCCGATGCCGGGGATCAGCGGCTGGTGGTGGGTGAGGCGCACCTTCTCCACGGCGAGGGCGGGGACGGTGGGCCCGCCGACGCGGAGGTAGACCCGGGCGGCGACGGCTCGCCGCACCCCGACCGAGAGGGAGCCCGAGCCCGTCTCGATCCGTTCGTCGAGCGCCACCAGCGCGCCCGGATGGTCGCCGGGTTCGGCCCCCTCGGGGACGTGGAGCGTGAACGGCACGGTGACGCGGCCGTGCGCGGGCACGGTGACCCGGGAGCGGGCGGGCTCGGCCCAGGCCCCCACCCCGCGCTGCTTCTCCGACAGGGTGCGGACGGCGAAACCGCCGTCGCGGGCGGTGTTGTAGGCGTCGGCCGCGTAGAGCCGGAACGTCAGCGGGGAGCCGGTCTTGTTGGCGACGGTGACCTTGTCGCCCAGGGTCTGGCCGGGGTCGGCGGACAGATAGAAGTAGGGCCGCTCGGCGATGCGCGAGGAGACCGGGTAGACCGACCAGCTCCCGTTGTCGGCCGCGTACGAGGGCGCGGCCGTGAGGGCCACGAGGGCGGGCAGGACCAGGAACACGCTCAGGAGGAGGGCGTACGGCTTGCGCATGGGTGCGGACCCCCGCGGACGGCATCGGCGGACTGGCGGCTCTCGTCGTGCGTGAACTCCCCTGTGTGGACGGGCGGGTGCGCGCCCGGCCACGGGGGTGCGGACGACCGGTCGAAGGGCGGACCGGTCAGCTCAGCGTCAGCGTGAGCACACCGGAGTAGGAGCCTGGCGGCGTGAACTCCGGCACGTTCAGCGACAGTCCGGCGTCGACGGTGAACTCACCACCGGTGAGGGTCCCGTTGGGGGTGGACGCCAGGGTCGCTCCCGAGGTGCCGACCGTGCCGGACGAACCGGCCTGGCAGGTGCTCGGGCTGCCGGCCTTGGTGGTGCAGGCCGGTGTCCAGCTCAGGGCGCCGGCGGCGATCTTCGCGCCGGGGCCGGTGAAGTCGGTGACCTTGCCGGTCAGGGACCAGCCCGCGGGTCCGCCGCGGAAGTCCTTGACCGTCACCGTCTGCAGGGCGCCGGTGGATGCGCCGCCCTTGCCGTAGTCGACCGCGGACAGCGCGACGGCGTCCCCGGCCTGGGTCATCGACAGCGTTCCCGCCTTCACCGTGGTGGTGAGCTTCTGACTGCCGTCCGGGACGGGTGTGTTGTCGATGACGACGTACGCGGCGGGGCCCGCTCCGTGGTCCGGGTCCCAGCTCGCTCCCTCGTACGCGACCACGCCGGTCGTCGTCTTGTCGTTGACGACGAGCGAACCGCTGACGGAGCCCTGGGCGTTCGCGGTCACGGTCGCCGTGTCGGCGGTCTGGGTGGCCCCGGACCGTCCGGCGAGGGTGACGGCGGCACCCGGGGTGAAGCCGCTGCCGGTGACGGTCACGCTGTCACCGGGGTTGCCGGAGGCCGAACCGAGCTGGATGGCCCGGGTGTTGGTCTGTCCACCCGTCGCGGTGACCGTCTCCGACACCGGGGCGGGCGGGTTGGTGACCGTGCACGGGGTGTCCAGCTCCATGATGTAGCTGGTGTGGATGTTGTAGTCACCGGGGGACAGGGTGATCGCGCCGGGCGCGGTCACGGTGAACGTGCCGGTCATGCTGAACGACGGGAAGGCGCCCTTGGCGGGCACCGGGTCGTTCTTCTTGGGGCCGGCGACGGTGACGCTTCCGGTCTGTGCCCCGCCCAGCGTCACCTTGCCGGTGGGGGTCATGATGTCGGCCGGCAGCGCGAGGTCGACGGGGTTGCTGGCGGCGGGACTGACCACCGTGTAGGTCACGGTGACCGTGTCGCCGACCTTGGGACTGGCGTTGTCCACCGCGATCTTCGCGGTGGTGGTGCCGTCGATCGGCGGGATGCCCGCGATCGCGGGCGGGATGCAGTGCGTGGCGAAGTCCACGTTCGTGGGTGCGGCTCCGGCCGGAGCGGCCAGCGCGCCTCCCACGGTGAGTGCGAGCACGGTCGCCCCGAGCAGTGCCGCGACACGGCGTCTTCGGCTGGTCGGACCCGTGGTTGACATGGGTGTTGCCCCCCTCCTGAGGGATGCGGGCGCAGCGGCTCGTCTGCGCCGACAGGGGGACATTGATGTGCCGGTCGTGTGAGAAGTCAATGGAGACCCGGCGCAGTGACTGATGGGCCATCAGGTTCTGTCATGGTCACCAACTCGGCTTGCTGGTGCCGGAGTTGTCGTTCCGGGTGGCTAGCCTCGGGGGCCGGGCCGGGCCGGGCCGGGCCGGTGCCGCTGCGCGCGGGCGGCACCGGCCCTCTTCACGTCGTGGCGCGGTGGATCAGTGGATCAGTGGATCGGTGACTCGTGACTCAGTGGCTCAGTCGAAGACGAACGGCCCCGGGGACTGCGGTGCGTCCGCCGTGCAGGTGATCGTGATGCCGAAGATCGTCATCTTCAGCGAGCCGCCGTAGAACTCCAGGCTGTCGCCGGAGGCGACGGTGCCGTCGAGGGGGCCCACCGACACTCCGCTGCCGGTCGCCATCGCGGGGTTCTTCTTGCCGCTGAAGGCGGTGGTCCCGCCGCTCGCGTTCACCAGGGAGAGCGTCGAGGTGACCGAGTTCGCGGCGATCGGGATCGGGGCCGTGATGGCGGTGGAGCTGAGGGTGACGGTCGCGGCCGTGCCGTCCTGGGTGGCCGTGAGGGTGGCCGCGCCGCCGCCACCGATGGTGCAGGTCGCGTTGATCGTGGCCGTCTGGGGAGTGACGGCCGCGGCGGCCGGCGCGAAGGCCAGACCGGTCGCGGCCAGGGTGCCGGCGGCTAACGCCGAGACCGTTGCGAGTCGCTTGCCTCTCATCGAAATCCCTTCCCTTGTGGGGAATTGCCATGTGGGGATGGTCGGGACGGAGCCGTCCGCCCTGGTCCGGGCACACGGGCTCCTCACCTCTGTGCCCGGTGAGGGTGCGGGGAGACGTGTACGCGGACCGTCCGCGGGTGGGGGTGCGGGACGCCGTGCGGGGGCGTGTGCGACGGTCCGTCGGAATGTGCGGTTCCATTGAGGCGCAGGCACCTTGCGATGACAAGGGAAGCGAGCGGGTTCCTTCAACGGTCATGAAAAGTGGCCGAAGTTGGACCCGGGCGCGCGGACCGACGGCTGGACGGCCACCCGGTCCGGGAGGTCACCGCCGACCGGTGGCGGGCGCGAGGTCCTGCAGGCCCACCACGCGCAGCAGCCGCAGACGTTCGTGGGACTCGGTGCCGGGGCGTGCCGTGTGGACGACGAGGAGCTGGTTGTCGCCGGAGCTGAGCAGGATCTCGCAGTCGAGTTCCAGCAGTCCGACCGTGGGATTCAGGAACCGCTTCGTCGCGGAGCGCCGTACGGCGACCTCGTGGGACTCCCAGAGCTCCGCGAACTCCTCGCTCCTGGCGCGCAGTTCGGCCACCAGGGCGGCCGGCGCCGGGTCCGTGGGGCGGGCCGCGGTGACCGCGCGCAGGTTCGCGACGTGGGAGCGGGCGTGCTCGGGGCGGTCCTCGGGCGGGAAGAGGGACCGGGAGGCCGGGTCGGTGAAGAACCCGCGTATGAGATTGCGCCCGGGTTCGCTCCGACCCGTCAGCGCCGCCGACATCGCGTTCTGCGCGAGCAGCTCGCCGTAGTCGGTCACGACCTGGGCGGGCGCGTCGTGCAGCCGGTCGAGGATCAGCAGCAGCCCGGGGCGCACGTGCGAGGAGGCGCCCATGGCGCGGGGCGGTTCCTCACCGGCCAGGTGGAAGAGGTGGTCCCGCTCGTCGCCGGTCAGCCGCAGCGCCCGTGCCAGCGCGCCCAGCATCTGGCGGGAGGGGCGCGGCCCCCGGGCCTGTTCGAGCCGGGTGTAGTAGTCCACGGACATGCCCGCGAGCGCCGCCACCTCCTCGCGGCGGAGGCCGGGGGTGCGGCGCCGGGAGCCGGCCGGGAGTCCCACGTCGGAGGGCTCCAGACGGGCCCGGCCGCGGCGCAGGAAGTCGGCTACCTCGGGTCGGTCCACCCCTCCAGGGTGACGCAGGCCTCCGGTCTTATCCAGGGACCGCCGGTCCCTGGATCAAGAGGTCTCTCCCGCCCCGTCCGGCACGGGGGGACGGTGGAGGCCGACGAGAGGAACACATCATGCTGACACTGGTGACCGGAACCACCGGCGAGGTCGGACGCCGTTTCGTCCCCCGTCTGCTGCGAGCGGCACCCGCCGGGGACCGGGTGAGGATCCTGGTGCGCGACGAGTCCCGGGCGACGGCCCTGTCCGGGCTCACCGGCCCGACCGGCCTCGGGCCGGAGATCGCCGTCGGGGACCTGCGCGACCCGGCGACGCTGGACAAGGCCCTGGTAGGCGTGGACGCGGTGGTGAACATCGCGGCCTCCTTCCGCGGCGTTCCGGACGACGAGGCCTGGGCGGTCAACCGCGACGCCGCGCTGGAGCTGGGCCGCGCCGCCGCCTCCGCGGGGGTGCGCAGGTTCGTGCAGGTCAGCACCAACCTGGTCTACGGGACCGGCCGGGGCCGCCCGCTCACCGAGGACGACCCGAGCGTGCCCGGCGGCGAGATGTGGGGTGCCTACCCGGCCTCCAAGGCCGAGGCCGAGCGCGGGCTGCTCGCCCTGGACACGGACATGGAGGTACGGATCGGCCGCCTCCCCTTCGTGTACGGGGAGGGCGACCCGCACCTGGCCGCCTCGTTGCGGTGGGCCGGGCAGTGGGCCGCCACGCAGCGGCTGCAGATGGTCCACCACGCGGACGTCGCCCAGGGCCTGCTCCGGCTGCTCCACGCCCCCGCCGTGGGCGCCACCCCGATCTACAACATCGCCGACGACGCCCCCGTCACCACCGTCGACCTGCACCGGATCAACGGCGTCGAGGTGCCGCCCGCCCTGTACGAGCGCACCGACCCCGACCCCTGGAACGGCATCGTGTCCACCGACCGCATCCGCCATGACCTGGGATACCGCCCGGTGTACCCGTCCCTGTGGACGGCCCGCGACGCCGGCGCCCTGTGACCCGCCCGGCGGCCCGTTCCCGGCACCCGCCCGGCGAGGGCCGTCGGCGCCCGCCGGGGGAGGGCCGTCGACGCCCGCAGGGGGGAGGGCCGTTCGGTCCGCCGGAGGGAGGGCCGTCGGTTCAGTCCACCCCCTTGATCCGTACCACCAGCACCGCGCCCGCGAGGCCGATCACCGCCGCGACCAGGTACAGGACCCGGTAGCCGCCCAGATAGGTCACGATCGGGGCGGCCAGGACCGGGGCCGCGACCTGTGGAAGGGCGTTGGCGATGTTGATGACGCCGAGGTCCTTGCCGCGGTCGAGGGCCTTGGGCAGCACATCGGTCATCAGGGCGAAGTCGACCGAGGTGAAGACGCCGAACCCGACGCCGAGGACGGCCGCGGCGGCGATCGCGCCGGGCCAGGTCTGCCAGCCGGCCAGGGCCGCCGTGGCCACCGCCATCAGCACGCCGGACCAGATCACGAACGGCTTGCGGCGCCCCAGCCGGTCCGACCACACCCCGCCCACCACGACCGTGGCCAGCAGCGTGATCCCGTTCACGGCGGTGAGGACGAGGACGCCCTGCTCGGGGTCGTCCAGGCGCAGCCGGTCGCGCAGGTAGTAGAGCAGGTACAACAGCACGAGGGCGTTGCTGAGGTTGATCAGGAAGCGGGTCAGCCAGGCCCACGCCAGGTCGGGGTGCTCGCGTGGACTCAGCCGGAAGGACGCGAGGAACTCCCGCCCCGACCAGGGCGGCCGGGCCGACTCGGGCAGCCGCAGGTCCTTGTGGCGCAGGACGTACGGCAGGACGCCCACCAGCGTGAACACCGCGCACGCCGCGTATCCGCCGCCGGTGCCCCCGGCCACGGTCGCGAGCCCGGTGCCGCCGACCACGCCGAGGATCTGCGCCGCGCCCAGCCAGCCGCCCACGCTGCCGCGCTGGAGCCGCGGCACCCGGTCCGGGACGGCCGCCGTGACCGCCGCGAACGCGGCGTTCAGGGTGAGCTGGACCAGACACCAGCCCGCCGCCATCGTCCAGATGCCGCCCGCGCCCGCGAGGAGCAGCAGGGACAGCGCGCCGCCGGCCGCCCCCGCCACGATCCACGGCGTCCGGCGGCCCCACCGCGCGGTCGTCCGGTCGGACAGCGCGCCGAAGAGCGGGTTGGCGATCAGCGAGACCACCGCGCCCGCACCCGTCACCCAGGCCAGCATCGTCTCCTTGGACATGCCGGTGCCGGGCGCGAAGTCCTCCGCCTGGGAGGCGAGGAGGATCTGGAGCGGGCCGTACCAGCCCACCCAGATCGCCCCGTTGGCGAGCGAGAGCGCGGACGTCCAGCCCCGGCCGACCCGTTCGACGGGCTCGGCGAGGGCGGACAGGGGAGCGACCCGGTCGGCCGCGGTCATCTCTGTGCCCGCAGGGCGTCCCGCAGCCAGGCGTACGAGGCCTTCGGGGTCCGTTCCAGGGTGTCGTAGTCGACGTGCACGAGTCCGAAGCGGCGCTCGTACCCCTCCGCCCACTCGAAGTTGTCCATCAACGACCAGACGAAATAGCCGCGTACGTCGACGCCCTGCTCCAACGCCCCGTGCAGCGCCCGTATATGGCCGTCCAGGAAGGTGATCCGCTCCTGGTCGTCGATGCCCTCGTAACTGCAGCCGTTCTCCGTGATGACGACGGGCGGGAGGCGGTCGCCGTAGCGCTCGCGGAAGCCGGTGAGCAGCTCGGTGAGCGCCTCGGGCACCACCGGCCAGCCGAAGTCGGTGACCGGGTACCCGTCCAGTTCCTTGACGGTGAACGGCAGTTCGGCGGGCAGGGTGAGTCCGCCGAACTCGATCTCCGCGCCCTCGGGGGCGCCCACCTTGGTCGGCTGGTAGTAGTTGATCCCGTACCAGTCGACCGGCTCTCCGATGATCTTCAGGTCCGACTCGACGTCACCGGGCATCAACGCGCCGATGCCGTCGGGGTAGCGGCCCAGCAGGACGGGGTCGGCGAAGAGCCGGTTGAGCAGGAGGTCGTAGAAGTCGGCCGCCTCCACGTCCTCGGTACGGTCCGAGGCCGCCCAGGTCGGGCCGTGCGAGTTGGCGATCCCGATGTCGCCGGCCCCGGCCGCGCGCAGCGCCCGTACGGCCAGACCGTGGGCGAGGAGCTGGTGGTGGGCCACCGGCAGCGCGTCGAACATGAGCCGCTTGCCGGGGGCGTGCGCGCCCAGGGCGTGCCCCAGCAGGGTGTGCTCGGCGGGCTCGTTGAGGGTGATCCACTTCTTGACGCGGTCGCCGAGGCGCTCCGCGACGGCCGAGGCGTACGCGGCGAACCGCTCGGCGGTGTCCCGGTCCGCCCAGTCCAGCTCCGCCGGCAGGTCCCAGTGGAAGAGGGTCGGTACGGGCCGTACGCCGGCCGCGCACAGGGCGTCGACCAGGCGGTCGTAGAAGTCGAGGCCGCCGGGGGAGTTCACCCGGGGCCAGGAGACGGAGAAGCGGTACGCGTCCACGCCGAGGCCGGCCAGCAGCGCCACGTCCTCGGGGTAGCGGTGGACGTGGTCGCAGGCCACCGCCGCCGTGGAGCCGTCCTTGATGTGACCGGGCCCGGCGGTGAAGGCGTCCCACACCGAGGGGGCGCGCTCGTCCACGGCCCCCTCGATCTGATGGGCCGAGGTGGACACGCCCCAGAGGAAGCCGGACGGGAACTGGGGGAGGGGGTTGGTCGCCATGCGCGATCATCTGTACCCGCGGTAACGGAAGTCAACGGGTCGGCGCCAACCCGCGGCCGGGCATGCCCCGTCGGGCCCGCTCCTCCCGGCGTCCTGCCTCGGGCGCTCCTTCAGGCTCCCCGATCCCGGGCACCCGCTTCAGGCTCCCCGACCCGGGCGCCTGCTTCAGGCTCCCTCCTTCAAAACCCGGGAGATCAGTTCGCGCTGGTCCTCCGTGAGCTTCGGGTCGGCGGCGTGGACGGTCCTGCCGTCCACGGTGATCTCGTAGTGGAATCCGTCCGGGATGCCGGCCGGCGGCGTGTCCTGTCCGGCGGCGAGCACCCGTTCGGCCAGGGCGCGCCACTCGGGGGCGTCGGGCCGTGCCGAGGTGTCCACCTCGGCACGGCGCTCGATGCCCGCGAACCCGCCCGTACGCCGCACTTCGATACGCATGGGGTCCTGTCCGGTACGAGTCGTGCACCGGAGGCGGGTGCCTCCGGGCTACGGGTCGGATACCCGGGATCCGGCGGCGGATCCCGCTAGGCGGAGGGAACCCCGACCTGCTCCCAGGCCTTCGACACGGCCTGCAGTTCCTCGCCCTCGTCGTACCGGGTCCGGGCCGCGGCGAGCGTGAGCCGCGCGAAGTCCGAGAAGTCGGCCTGCTGCGACAGCTCCCCGCCGGTCAGCACGTCGTACCAGATCTGTCCGGCCCGCTCCCACGCGTGGCCGCCGAGGGCCTGGGCGACGAGGTAGAAGGCGTGGTTGGGGATGCCCGAGTTGATGTGGACGCCGCCGTTGTCCCGGCTGGTGTGGACGTAGCCGTCCATCGTCCCGGGCTGCGGGTCCTTGCCGAGCACGTCGTCGTCGTACGCGGTGCCCGGTGCCTTCATGGAGCGCAGGGCGGTGCCGGTGACCCGCGGGGCGAGCAGCCCGGCGCCGATCAGCCAGTCGGCCTCGCCGGCGGTCTGGCCGAGCGTGTACTGCTTGATCAGCGATCCGAAGACGTCCGACATGGACTCGTTCAGGGCGCCCGACTGGCCGAAGTAGGCGAGGTTCGCCGTGTACTGGGTGACGCCGTGGGTCAGCTCGTGGCCGATGACGTCGACCGGGAGGGTGAAGTCGAGGAAGATCTCGCCGTCGCCGTCGCCGAACACCATCTGCTCGCCGTTCCAGAAGGCGTTGTTGTAGTCCTTGTCGAAGTGCACGGTGGCGTCGAGCGGCAGGCCCTCGCCGTTGATCGAGGTGCGCTCGAAGGCGTTCAGGTACAGGTCGAAGGTGGCGCCGAGGCCGGCGTACGCGCGGTTGACGGTGGCGTCCCTGCCGGGCTTGTCGCCCTCGCCGCGGACCCTCTTGCCGGGGAGGTCCTGGCGGTGGCGGGCGTCGTAGATCGTGCGGTGCGGCGCGCGGTCGTCCGCCCCCGCGGGGGCGGCGACGGCGGGCGCGCCGATCACGGTGGTCAGCCGGCGGTGGGTGCGCTCGTACGCGTCGCGCTCCAGGGTCTGGCGCGCGGGACCGGAGAGCGCGGGGTCCTCGTGCTGGGCGAGCTTGTCGAGGACGTGGGGCGGAACGATGGTGCAGTGGACGGGCTCGTGGCCCCCGTTGGTCGTCATGCCCGGCACCCTTGCACTGAGTGATCTCTATGTCACTACGTGCAACCATGATTGGTGAAATGCGCGGATAAGGAGCCGGGGATTCCGGCGTGAAGTGGTATGGCGCACTTTTTGTCCCGTTTGCCGCGCCCGATCCCGCATACTGATACAGCCCTCCGCACGGAGCGGGGCTCCGCTAGGCTGCGGAGCATCATGCGTTTCGGGCTGCTTCTTCTTAGCTGCCGCGGCGAGGGCCTGTAGTCGAGGCCGACCCCCTCCCCGCGGAGTCTGGCGTTGCGCCGTCGGCCGTCCTTTCGGACATCCTGAGGAGCCCACGCATCATGGCGAACAGCCACAGCAGCGAGCAGACCCGCGCCAACCGCCAGCGTCCCACGTCGATGCCGGTCCACAAGTACGGCCAGTACGACCAGGTCGACATCCCGGACCGCGACTGGCCGAACAACCGGATCACCGTCGCCCCCCGCTGGCTCTCCACGGACCTGCGTGACGGCAACCAGGCCCTGATCGACCCCATGTCGCCCGCGCGCAAGCGTGAGATGTTCGACCTGCTGGTCAAGATGGGCTACAAGGAGATCGAGGTCGGCTTCCCGGCGTCGGGCCAGACGGACTTCGACTTCGTCCGCTCGATCATCGAGGACGAGACCGCGATCCCGGACGACGTGACGATCTCCGTACTGACGCAGGCCCGCGAGGACCTGATCGAGCGGACCGTCGAGTCGCTGAAGGGCGCCAAGCGCGCCAACGTGCACCTGTACAACGCCACCGCGCCGGTCTTCCGCCGCGTCGTCTTCCGCGGCTCCAAGGACGACATCAAGCAGATCGCCGTCGACGGCACGCGTCTGGTCGTCGAGTACGCGGAGAAACTGCTGGGCCCCGAGACCGAGTTCGGCTACCAGTACAGCCCCGAGATCTTCACCGACACCGAGCTGGACTTCGCGCTGGAGGTCTGCGAGGCGGTCATGGACGTCTGGCAGCCCGGTCCGGGCCGCGAGATCATCCTCAACCTGCCCGCCACGGTGGAGCGTTCGACCCCCTCCACGCACGCGGACCGCTTCGAGTGGATGGGCCGTCACCTGTCCCGCCGTGAGTACGTGTGCCTGTCGATCCACCCGCACAACGACCGCGGCACCGCCGTCGCCGCCGCCGAACTGGCGCTGATGGCCGGCGCCGACCGCGTCGAGGGCTGCCTGTTCGGGCAGGGCGAGCGCACCGGCAACGTCGACCTGGTCACCCTGGGCATGAACCTGTTCTCCCAGGGCGTCGACCCGCAGATCGACTTCTCCGACATCGACGAGATCCGTCGTACGTGGGAGTACTGCAACCAGATGGAGGTCCACGCGCGCCACCCGTACGTGGGCGACCTGGTCTACACGTCCTTCTCCGGCTCCCACCAGGACGCCATCAAGAAGGGTTTCGACGCCATGGAGGCCGAGGCGGCCGCGAAGGGCGTCACCGTCGACGACATCGAGTGGGCCGTCCCGTACCTGCCCATCGACCCCAAGGACGTCGGCCGCTCCTACGAGGCCGTCATCCGGGTCAACTCGCAGTCGGGCAAGGGCGGTATCGCGTACGTCCTGAAGAACGACCACAAGCTGGACCTGCCGCGCCGGATGCAGATCGAGTTCTCGAAGATCATCCAGGCGAAGACCGACGCCGAGGGCGGCGAGGTCACGCCGAAGGACATCTGGGCGACCTTCCAGGACGAGTACCTGCCCAACCCCGACAACGCGTGGGGCCGTATCCAGGTCAGGACCGGCCAGTCCACCACGGACAAGGACGGCGTCGACACCCTGACCGTCGAGGCCACGGTCGACGGCACCGACACCGTCCTGAGCGGCACCGGCAACGGCCCGATCTCCGCCTTCTTCGACGCCCTGCAGTCCATCGGCGTCGACGTGCGCCTGCTGGACTACCAGGAGCACACGATGAGCGAGGGCGCCTCCGCGCAGGCCGCGTCGTACATCGAGTGCGCCATCGGCGACAAGGTCCTGTGGGGAATCGGCATCGATGCGAACACGACACGCGCTTCGCTGAAGGCCGTCGTCTCCGCCGTCAACCGAGCGGCCCGCTGACCTCGTTCACCTGGTTCTTTCCGGCCCCGTCCGCCTTTCGAGGCGGGCGGGGCCGAGTCGTGTCCCGGCCAATTCGTGTGCAGGTCACGAGCAGGTCTCGTCCCAGGTACTGACTACACCTCAACAATGTGGCTAACATCACGCCAGCGCGGCGATGTTGCCGTGGCGTTACGGAGGTGTGCGACGTGCTGCCAGGATGGGGACGAAACGGTCGTGCAGTTCAGGTTCCCCGCATCCTGGGCACCCGTACGGCGTGGAGCACCGTCGGCGACGGGGAGTTCTTCTGCCCCGGCTGCGGCGGCGACCGCAACTACCAGCGGCTCACCGGGCGACGCCGCTTCACCCTTCTGGGTGTTCCCGTGCTCCCGCGCGGCGAGACGGGACCCGTCGTCGAATGCGCGGCCTGCGGCCACCACTACGGCGCCGACGTCCTCGACCACCCCACCACCACCCGCTTCTCCGCGATGCTCCGCGACGCCGTCCACACCGTCGCCCTCGCGGTCCTCGCGGCGGGCGGCGGCTGCGCCCGCTCCTCCCTGGAGACCGCCGCCGCGACCGTCCGCTCGGCCGGCTTCGACGACTGCACCGAGGACCAGCTCAGCGCCCTCGTCGAGGCCCTCGCCGCCGACACGGGCCGCTTCTTCGGCGAGCCCTGCGGAGCGAGCCTGGCCATTGAGCTCCACGAGGCCCTGGACCCGCTGGCCCCGCACCTCGCCGCGACGGGCCGCGAGGCGATCCTCCTCCAGGGCGCCCGCATCGCCCTCGCCGACGGCCCCTACACCCCCGCCGAACGCGACGCCCTCGCCACCGTCGGCGCGGCCCTGACGATCTGCTCCGACGACGTGACCCGCCTCCTGGCCACGGCCCGCACTCCGTCGTAGCGCCCCCGAAGCCCTCCGCCGCACTACTCCCCAGGGAGTAACGAGAGCCCCGGCACACCCGGCGCAGTAGGGGCCGGGTCGGTCCCCGGGGCGACGAAAGGCGGTCCACGGGCCGGAAGTCTGGAACACGACAACCAGACATCCGGACCGGAGGGAGGCCCTGTCCATGGGGGCCGGAGAGACAAGTACGCCGTCGCGGCGGAGGGCCGTGCCGTGGGCGGTGCTCGCGCTGTGGATCGGGCTGCTGGCCGTCGTCGGCCCGTTCGCGGCCAAGCTGTCGGACGTGCAGCACGACCGCGCCGTCGACTATCTGCCGTCGAGCGCCGACTCCACACGGGCCGCGAAGATCGAGGACCGGCTGCCCGGCGGCGAGACCACCGAGCTGGTGCTCGTCTACCACCGCGACGGGGGACTCCGGCCGGCCGACCGGGACACCGCGGCCCGCCAGGTCGCCGCGATCACCCGGGCGAACCCGCTCACCGGCACCCCCAGGGCCATGCCGTCCTCCGACGGCAGCACCCTGATGTACCCCCTCGCGAGCAACGCCCCCGGCACCGACGAGAAGAAGCGCGACGCGTTCGTGAACGACGTCCGCGACGTGGCCCGCGACACGGACGGCATGAGCGTCGTCGTCGGCGGACCCGGCGCCCTGGCCACCGACGCGGGCGAGGTCTACAACTCGCTCGGCGGGCCGCTGCTCTACACCACCGTCGCCGTCGTCGCCGTCCTGCTCATCCTCATCTACCGCAGCCCGCTGCTGTGGCTCGTCCCGCTCGCCGTCGCCGGCGTCGCGGACTATCTGTCGATGGGCGTCGCCTACGGCCTGAACCAGGCGTTCGGCACGGTCGTCTCCGGACAGAGCTCGGGCGTGATGACGATCCTCGTCTTCGGCGCCGGAACCGACTACGCCCTGCTGATCATCTCCCGCTACCGGGAGGAACTGCGGCGCGTCGAGCGGCCCTACGACGCCATGAAGGAGGCCCTGCGCGGCTGCGGGCCCGCCGTGCTCGCCTCCTCCGGGACCGTCGCGGCCGGACTGTTCTGTCTGCTCGCCGCCGACCTCAACAGCAGCCGGGGCATGGGCCCGACCGGCACGGTCGGGGTGCTGTGCGCCCTCCTCGCCATGCTGACCCTGCTGCCCGCCGTGCTCGTCCTGCTCGGCCGCCGGGTGTTCTGGCCGCTCGTCCCCGCCTACGGCAGCGAGCCCCGGCAACGGCGGAGCCTGTTCGCCGCGATGGGCTCCTCGGCCGGCCGCCGGCCACTCGTCGTCCTGGCGAGCGGAGCCGCCCTGCTCGGGGCCCTCGCCCTCGGCACCCTGAATCTGCCCGGCGCGCTCAAGCAGGAGGACTCCTTCGTCCACCGGCCCGACTCGGTCACCGCGATGGAGACACTCGCCCGCGCCTACCCCGGGCGGGGCACCCAGCCGATCACCGTGATCACCCCCACCGGACGAGCGGACGCCACGCTGTCCGCCGCACGCGGGCACAGCGGCGTCGCGAGCGCCGAACGCGGACGCAGCGGCGGAGGCTGGACCGAGATCTCCGTCATCGCCCGCGGCGCCCCGCAGTCGGCGGCCGAGACCGCCACCATCAAGGCCCTGCGGGCCGACCTCGGCGGATCGTACGTCGGCGGCCCGAGCGCCCAGCAGCTCGACCTCCAGGACACGAACGCCCGCGACCGGCTCGTCGTCGTCCCGATCGTGCTCGTCTCGGTGCTGCTGATCCTGATCCTGCTGCTGCGCTCCCTCGTCGCGCCGCTGCTGCTCGTCGCCGCCGTCATCGCGGTGTGGGGCGCGGCCCTCGGCATCGGCGGCCTCGTCTTCGGCCCGCTGTTCGGGTTCGAGGGCACCGATCCCGGCCTCGGCCTGCTGTCCTTCGTGTTCCTGGTCGCCCTCGGCGTCGACTACGGCATCTTCCTCATGCACCGCATGCGGGAGGAGTCCCTCTCCGGCGCCGAACCGGCGGCCGCCGCGCTCACCGCGCTGCGCACCACGGGGGGCGTGATCGCCTCGGCCGGCCTCGTCCTCGCGGCCACCTTCGCGGTGCTCACGAACATGGGGCTCCTCCAGCTCGTCGAGCTCGGCTTCGTCATCTCCGTCGGGGTGCTGCTCGACACCTTCCTCGTCCGCACGTACCTGGTCACCAGCGCGAGCGTGGCCCTGGGACGCAAGGTGTGGTGGCCGGGCGCCCTCTCCCGCGAGCCCGACCCCGAGAAGGCCGGACGACAGGACCCCGTCCCCGTCGGCTGACCCGCACCCTCCGGACGACGGACAACGGGCGCCCCCGCCTCCCGCGGGGGCGCCCCCTCACGGAAGATGAAGCGGTGGACGTCAAAGGCATGCTGCACCTCACCGGCTTCGGACACCCGAGCGCCACCGACCCGGCGCGGGTCGTGCGCCAGGACGCGCTGCTCGCGGGCGCGCTGCTGCTCCTCGACGTCACCGTGGCGCTCCTCCTGCACGCGGACGGCCGGCGGCCGGACGCGCTCGGCTGGAGCCTGCTGGTCGCCGCCCACCTCCCGATGGTCTTCCGGCGGCGTGCCCCGCTCGCCGCGTTCCTCGGGCTCGTCGCCTGCGTGGCCCCGTACCACGCACTCGACTTCGACCACAGCGCGCCGCTGCTCGTCTCGATGACCGCGCTGTTCACCGTCGCCGTCACCGGGAGCCCGCTGCGCTCCCTGGTCGTCGGCAGCGGGGTCATCGGCATCATGCTCACGGTCAAGTTCGGGCAGGGTGCCGCCGAGGGCACCCAGGCGCTGCGCATCACCGGCTGGATCGTCGCGTTCATCGTGCTCGGCGTGTACGTCCGGGTGCACGGGCAGTACTTCGCCTCGGTCGTCGAACGCGCGGAGCGCGCCGAGCGCACCCGCGAGGAGGAGGCCCGCCGACGGGTCGCCGAGGAACGGCTGCGCATCGCCCGGGACCTGCACGACCTGCTCGCCCACAGCATCACCCTGATCGGCGTGCAGACCTCCGTCGCCGCGCACGTCCTGGCCGCCGACCCCGACCGTCTGGACCGTACGGCCGTCGCCAAGGCCCTGGACGACATCTCCGAGACCTGCCGGACCGCGCGCGGCGAACTGCGGAGCACGCTGGAGGTGCTGCGCGACACCGAGCACGGCGGCGGCGACGGCCGGGGCCCGCTGCCCGGCCTCGACGCCGTGCCCGATCTGGTGGCGGCGGCCCGTTCGGCGGGCACACGGGTGGAGGCGTCGTCCGTGGTGGGGGCCGAGGGCGTTCCCACCGCCGTCGGCGCCGCCGCCTATCGCATCGTCCAGGAGGCCCTCACCAACGCGGTACGGCACGCGGGCCCGGAGGCGAGCGTCCGCGTGGAGCTGGACACGGACGGCTGGGCGCTGCGCGTGCGGGTCACCGACGACGGCATCGGGGACGCGGGCGGTCCGCCCGGCTTCGGTCTGGTGGGGATGCGGGAGCGGGCCCGCAGCGTGGGCGGCACCGTGGAGACCGGGACACGACAGGAGGGCGGATTCGCGGTACTGGCCGTCCTGCCCCTGCGCCCGGCGGTACCGGACCAGCAACCCGATTCCGGCCGCCCGGCGGTATCGGACCAACGACCCGACCTCGGCCGCCCGGCGGTGCCGGACCAGCGACCCGACCTCGACGGTCGAGCGGTGCCCGGCCGGCGACCCGATTCCGTCCCCGGCCGTCCGGCGGTCCCGGACCAGCGACCCGACCCCGGACGTCGAGCGGTGCCCGACCGGGGACCGGAGCCTTCGTCCGTACGTGGCGCACGGGCCGTACGGGACGACCGTCACGCGTCCGGGGCCGGTCCCGGGCACGCGGCCGAGCCGGGCGAAGGCGGAATCCGATGACCATCCGTGTGGTCCTCGCCGACGACCAGAATCTCGTACGGGCCGCCTTCGCCATGCTCGTCGAGTCGGCCCGGGACATGGAGGTCGTCGGGCAGGCGGCCACCGGCCGGGAGGCCGTCGAGCTGGCCCGCGCCGCGCGCGCCGACCTGGTCGTGATGGACATCCGCATGCCCGACCTGGACGGCATCGAGGCCACCCGGCTCATCGCGGCCGACGAGGACCTCGCCGGGGTCAGGGTGCTCGTGCTCACCACGTACGACACCGACGAGCACATCGTGGAGGCGCTGCGCGCGGGCGCCTCCGGCTTCCTGGTGAAGGACACCCGGCCCGCCGACCTCCTCGACGCGATCCGCACCGTGGCCGCCGGGGACGCGCTGCTCTCGCCGGGTCCCACCGCCCGCCTGGTCGCCCGCTTCCTGCGCGCCCCCTCCGTCCCGGCGCTCGCGGCGGGCGGCCCCGAAGGGCTCTCCGATCGCGAGCGCGAGGTGCTCACCCTCGTCGCACGCGGCCTCAACAACACCGAGATCGCGGCGGCGTTGGGGCTCAGCCCGCTCACCGCGAAGACCCACGTCAGCCGCATCATGGGCAAGCTGGGCGCCCGCGACCGGACCCAGCTCGTCATCGTGGCGTACGAGTCGGGCCTGGTGACCCCCGGAGACATGGGCCGCGCCTGACCCGGCGGCGCCCGAAAGCAGCGGTGGAGGGCCCGCCTCGCGCCTGCCCCGAAGGCGGCCGAAAGCCCGCCTCGCGCCGACCCGGGAGACGGCCGAAAGCCCGGACCGCCCGGCCCCGCGGCAGCCGAAAGCCCGGCCGGAGCGAACTGATGTCCCATCAGCATGCCCTGAAAGCACGGGTATTGCCGAGGCCCCCTGGGCACATTAGGTTCACCGGGACATCCCACGTCCCACGTCGTTCCATGCCCGATGCAGTCGACGTAGTCCAGGGAGTGTCATGACCAGCATGAGCCGCATGGTCGCGTTCGCCGCCACCGCCGGACTCCTCACCGCCCTCGCCGCCACCGGCCACCCCGCCTCGGCCGCGCCCCGTGGAGCCGGGGACTGCGCCTCCTCCGTCCCGTACACCGCGGGCCAGGACGGCTACGACACCTACCGCATCCCGGCCACCGTCACGACCAGAGCCGGCACCCTGCTCGCCTTCGCCGAGGGGCGGCACAGCGGCGCGGGCGACACCGGCAACATCGACGTCGTCCTCAGGCGCTCCTTCGACGGCGGCTGCACCTGGAGCCCGATGCGGGTCGTCGCCTCCGGGAACGGCGACACCCGCGGCAACCCGGCGCCGGTGGTGGACCCCAGGACCGGCCGGATCGTCCTGCTCACCTCGTACAACAGCGGTGCGGTGACCGAGGCGCAGATCATGCGCGGCGAGGTCACGGCGCAGCAGAGCCGGCGCGTCTTCGTCCAGACGAGCCGTGACGACGGGCGGCACTTCACCGCCCCGCGGGACATCACGGACCAGACGAAGCTGCCGGGCTGGCGCTGGTACGCCACCGGGCCCGGCCACGCGATCGCACTGCGCCACGGACCGCACGCGGGACGCCTGGTCGTGCCCGCCAACCATTCCGCCGCCCCGCCCGCCGGGTCCACGGACACCGGCCAGGAGGCCAGGTACTACGGGGCGCACGCGCTCTACAGCGACGACGGCGGGCGCACCTGGCGGCTGGGCTTCGTCGACGACTCGTACGACGGCATCGACAACGCCAACGAGAGCTCGGTGGCCGAACTGCCCGACGGCAGGCTCTACTTCACCTCGCGCGACCAGAACGGCACGAGCACCGGCAACCGCCTCGACTCCTACTCCAGCGACGGCGCCGAGACCCTGGACCGCCCCTTCGCCGTCCAGCCCGACCTGAACGACGTGCCTGTCGTCCAGGGCAGCGTCCTCCAGCTCACCGGCCGTTTCGCCCCGCTCCTCTTCTCGGGCCCCTCCGTCCCCACGGTCCGCAGTTCCATGGCCGTCTGGCGCAGCACGACCGCCGGCGCGGACTTCGACAAGGCGGTCACGCTGTCCATGCGGCGGGCCGCCTACTCGGACCTCGTCCAGCTCGGCCACTCCCGGGTCGGCATCCTCTACGAGACCGGCGACGCGGGACCGTACGAGACCATCGAGTTCCGGCGGCTGCCGCTGAGCGGGCTGCTCGGGTAAGGACGGGCTCCGGCTCAGAGCAGTCCCGCCGAAGCCAGGTACTTCCCCACGCGTTCGACCTCGCCCGGAGACAGCGGCACCTGGGGTTCCGCTGTCGCGGCGCAGTCGATGACGCCCCGCAGGGACAGCGCGGCCTTGAAGGCGCCGAGCGCCGAGGAACTGCCGCCCATCCGGGCCGGGTCGCCGACGTCCACCAGCCCGAACAGCTCGCAGAGCCGTTCCTGCTCCGCCCGCGCCCGCTGCCAGTCGCCCGCCGCGCACAGCTCGTACAGCCGTACGTAGCCCACCGGGTCCACGTTGGCCAGACCGGGGACCACGCCGTCCGCGCCGAGGGCCAGCGCCGAGTCGACGACCACCTCGGAGCCGGTGAGCGCGGTGAAGCCGCCGGCGCCGGGGCGGCTGCGGGCGCCGGTGACGACCGTGCGGAAGGCGCCGAGGTCGCCGCTGGAGTCCTTCAGGCCCGCCAGGACGCCGTCGGCGGCGAGTTCGAGGACCAGTTCGGGGCTCAGCTTGGTGTGGACGGAGGCGGGCAGGTCGTACGCGAACAGGGGGAGCGAGGCGCGGGCGGCGACGACACGGAAGTGCCGGGCGATCTCCGCGGGATGGGTGCGGGTGTAGAAGGGGGCCGTGACGACGATCGCGTCCGCGCCCGCGGCACGGGCGGCGCGCGCGTGGTCCAGGACGCGGGGCGTCGTCATGTCGATGGCGCCGGCCAGGACGGGGAGCTGACCGGCGACGTGCGCCACCGTCGTCTCCACCACCCGTGCGCGCTGCGCGTCCGTCAGATAGGCGACCTCGGACGTCGAGCCGAGGACGAACAGGCCGTGCACCCCGGCGTTCACGAGGTGGTCGATCAGCCGGGTGAGCGACGGGACGTCCACCTCGCGGTCCGGTGTCAGGGGCGTGCAGACGGGCGGTACGACACCGGTCAGCGGGGCGGGGAAGGTCATGAAGGCTCCCGGATGTGCTGCTGGAACGGAACGTCGGCCAGGGCGGCGGACTCGGCCTGCGCGACGAGGGTGCGCGTCGACCGGCCCTCCTCCACAGGATGGTGGCACCGGAAGCGGTGGCCGGGTGCCGACGCGGCCGTGAAGTCCGGCATCCGGGTCGCGCATTCCGTGTCCGCCTTCCAGCAGCGGGTGCGGAAGGGGCAGCCGCTCGGCGGGCGCGTCGCCGAGGGGACGGGTCCGGTCAGCGGGATCGGCTCGATGGGTTCCAGCAGGCCCGGGGTCGCCGAGAACAGCGCCCGGGTGTACGGGTGACGGGAGCCGTCGGTGACCTCGCCCGCCGGGGACTCCTCGACGATCCGGCCGAGGTACATCGTGATCACCCGGTCGCTCATCCGGCGCACCGTCTGGATGTCGTGGGACACGAACACCAGCGCCAGACCGAGGCGTTCCTTCAGGTCCAGCAGGAGATTGAGGATCTGCGCGCGCACCGACACGTCCAGCGCGCTCGTCGGCTCGTCGGCCACCACCAGACCGGGGTCCAGGGCCAGGGCGCGGGCGATCGCCACCCGCTGGCGCTGGCCGCCCGAGAGCTGGCCCGGCAGCGCGTCCGCGAGCGCCCGGGGCAGGCCGACCAGGGACATCAGCTCCCGCACCCGCGCGTCCCGATCGGCCGCCCTGCCGCGCCGGTGCACGTCCAGCGGGTCGCGCAGGATCCGGCGCACGGGCAGCCGCCGGTTCAGCGCCGTCGACGGGTCCTGGAAGATCATGCCCGTGCCGGCCCCGACGGCCGTGCGCCGCTCGTCCGGCTTCAGGGACCACAGGTCACGGCCGCCGAACGTCACCGTCCCGGACGTCGGCCGCTGCACCCCCACCAGCACCTTCGCGAGCGTCGACTTGCCGCAGCCCGACTCGCCGACGACGCCGATCGTCTCGCCGGGCGCGACGGTCAGATCGGCGCCCGTCAGCGCGTACACCCGGTCGCGGGTGAACACACCGCCGCTGCGCGCCTTGTGGACGACATGCGTGTCGGTGAGCCGGACGAGCGGGTCCACCGGGGATGAACTCATGTCACGGCCTCGTTCTCCGTCGTCACCAGGTCGACGGCCGGGTGGTGGCAGGCCGCCGTGTGCGTGGGCGTGCCGAGGAGGTCCGGCGCCGTCGCCCGGCACACCTCGTCGGCCATCGGGCACCGGTCGGCGAACCGGCAGCCGGCCGGGAAGTCGGCGGGGGAGGGGACGACCCCCCTGATCTGCGTCATGCGCTCGGCCGCCGACTCCAGGGACAGGACACTGCCCAGCAGCCCCCGCGTGTAGTGGTGGGCGGGGGACTCCACCAGGTCCGCCGTCACCCCGGTCTCGACGATCTGGCCGCCGTACATCACGACCACCCGGTCGGTGACCGCCGAGATCAGCGCCAGGTCGTGCGAGACGAGGACCAGGGCGAAGTCCAGTTCCGCCCGCAGCCGCAGCAGCAGCTCCATGACCTGCGCCTGCACGGTCACGTCCAGGGCCGTCGTCGGCTCGTCCGCGACGATCAGCGCGGGTTCACGGGACAGCGCCATCGCGATCAGCACCCGCTGGCGCTGACCCCCGGAGAGTTCGTGGGGGTAGCTGCGCAGGGTCCGCTCGGGGTCGAGACCGACCAGGGCGAGGAGTTCGGCCGCCGTGCGCCTGCCACCCCGCCGTATCACCTGCTTGAGCTGCGCCCTGATCGTCATCGCCGGGTTCAGGGACGACAGCGCGTCCTGGTAGACCATCGCCATCTCGTGGCCCAGCAGCCGGCGCCGTACCCGCATCGGCTCGCCGACCAACTGCCGCTGCCGGAACCGCACCTGGCCGCGCACCCGGGCGCCCTTGGGCTCCAGGCCCATCACGGTCAGGGCCGTGAGCGACTTCCCGCAGCCCGACTCGCCCACCAGGCCCAGGACTTCACCGGGGTGGACCTCGAAGCTGATGCCGTCCACGATGTCCACACCGCCGTGCCGGTCGTCGAAGCCGATGGCCAGCCGTTCGACGGCGAGAACGGGCTGCCCGTCCGTGACGGGCGGCCGGGCCCGCGCGCGCAGCCGGGCCGCGGCCCGCGCCAGACCGGGCAGTTCGACGACCGTGCCGCTGCCCGGCTCCGGGGCCTCCAGCCGGTCCTCGGCGGGCGGTACCGACACCTCGCGGGCGGCCGGCGCGGCCCACGCGTCGGAGACGCCCTCGGAGAGGATGTTCAGCGACAGCACGGTGACCAGCATCAGCATGCCGGGGAAGACGGTGGCCCACCAGCCGCCGGTCAGCACCATGTTCTTGCCGTCGGCGATGACACTGCCCCAGGACGGGTCCGGGGGCCGCACGCCCGCGCCGATGAAGGACAGCGAGGCCTCGAACACGATCGCCTCGGCGACCTGCACGGTGCAGAACACCAGGACCGGGGCGGCGCAGTTGACGGCCACGTGCCGGAGCACGATGTGCGGGGTGCGGGCGCCGATCACCTGCTCGGCGGTGACGTAGTCCTCGCCGTACTGGTCGAGCACGTTCGCCCGGACGACCCGGGCCACGGGCGGGGTGAACAGGAACGCGATCGCGCAGATCAGCACGGTGATGCCGCCGCCGAAGACGGCGACGAGCACGGCGGCGAGCGCGATGCCGGGGAACGCCATGACCACGTCCAGGCAGCGCATCAGCGTCTCGTCGACCGCCTTGCGCGAGGTCGCGGCGAGCGCGCCGAGCAGCGCGCCCACGACCAGGGCGAGCGCGGTGGCGCCGAGGCCGATGGCCAGGGACCAGCGGGCCCCGTACATCAGCCGGCTGAGAATGTCCCGGCCGAGGCTGTCCTGCCCCATCCAGTGGTCCGCCGACGGATGGCCGGTGCCGTCCGTCTGCGGCTGCTGGTCGAGCGGGTCGTGCGGGGCGAGCAGCGGGGCGAACACCGCCACCAGGAGGACCACGGCCAGGAAGCAGACCGCGATCCTCGACAGCGGCGGCAGTCTGCGCCAGCCGCGCAGCCGGACGCCGGGCCGGGCGAGGGCCCCCGCGAGTTCCTTCCGCGTGATCACCGGGTCGCCTCCCTCAGTCGTGGGTTGACCAGCAGATACAGGATGTCGATGACGAGGTTCACGATCACGAAGCCGAACGCGGTGGTCAGGACGACGCCCTGCACGACGGCCGGGTCGCCGTTCTGCACGGCGTCGATCATCAGCTTGCCCATGCCGGGCAGCGAGAAGATCGTCTCGATGACGACCGCCCCGCCCAGCAGATAGCCGACCCGCAGCCCCAGCACGGTGAGCGGGTTCATCAGGGCGTTGCGCAGGACGTTGCGGCCGACGACCACCCGGGGCGGCAGCCCGCTGCCGATCGCGGTGCGCACGTAGTCCTTGTCGAGCTCCTCGACCACGGACGTCCGGACGATCCGGGTGAGCTGGGCCGCGACCGGCAGGGAGAGCGCGAGCGCCGGGAGCGCCATGGTCTTCAGCCAGCCGGTCAGCGAGTCGGCCGGGTTGATGTAGCCGCCGGTCGGGAACCAGCCCTGGTCGACGGCGAGGTACTGGATCATCAGCAGGGCCAGCCAGAAGCCCGGTGCGGCGACCCCGGTCAGGGACACCACCCGGATGATCTGGTCGGGCAGCCGGTCCCGGTGGATCGCGGCCGTGACGCCGCCGAGCAGCGCCAGCACCACCGCGATGCCGAGCCCCAGGAAGGTGAGCTGGAGGGTGAGCGGCAGCGCGGTGGTGACCTGTTCGACGACCGGTGCCCTGGTCAGGGCGCTGGTGCCCATGTCTCCGTGCAGCAGGTCTCCCACGAAGTGGAAGTAGCGCACGGGCAGCGGATCGAGCAGCCCGTTCCGCTCTCTGAAGTCGTGCAGTTGCTGCGGGGTCGGATTGGCGCCCTGGAAGAACGCGGACGCCGGATCGACGTCCGAGAACCGCATCACCAGGAACACGAACAGGACGATCCCGAGCATCAGCGGCACGAGCAGCGCGACGCGGCGCAGCAGGATCCTGACGATGGCGACCACGTACGGACTCCCCTGTCGCCTAGACCCACTTGGCTTGCAGCAGGTTGATGCCCGGATAGGGCTGGGGCCTTATCCCCGCGAGCCGGCGCGGATTCCACGCCGTCATCAGCTCGTTGTGCACGACCGGGTAGAGCACGGCCTGTTCGGCGACGACGTCGATGTAGTCCTGGATCATCGTCCTCTTCTTGTCGGCGTCCGGTTCCTGGGTCGCCCGGTCCATGTCCTTGAAGAGCTGCTTCGCGACGGGGTCGCCGGCCCAGCGGGCGTAGCCCATCCAGAGGTTCTGGGGGCCGTAGTTGTAGTGCATGATCAGGTCGGCGTCGAGGCCGAACTGGTTGGGGTTCGAGGCGGCCGCGACGACCTGGTAGTCCTGCTTCTGGTCCATCTTGGTGAACACGGCCGTGGTCTCCTGCGGGGACAGCGTCGTCTCCACGCCGATCGCGTCCCAGGACGCCTTGACGGTCGGCAGGCAGTCGACGATCCAGCTCACGTTCACCGACAGGATCTCGATCTTCAGCCCCTTGACCCCGGCCTCCTTCAGGAGCTTCTTCGCCTTCTCCGGGTCGTACGAGTAGACGGTCTTCGCGGGCCGGTAGGAGGGGTTGGCCTCGTTGAGGAAGGAACTCGACGGCTTCCCGTGCCCCTTGAGCGCGACCTCGACCATCTTGTCGGTGTCGATGGCGTAGTGCAGGGCCTGACGGACGCGGACGTCGTCGAACGGCTTGTGCCGGGTGTTGAACATCAGGAACAGGTTGTTCATGCCGGCGCCGCCCTGGACGGTCATGCCGCCCTTGCGGAGCTGCGCGATGTTGGCGTACGGGATGTTGTCGGCGATCTGGGCCCCGGCGCTCGCCCCGGAGATCTTCGCGACGCGGGGCGCGGCGTCCACTATGGTCAGCCAGTTCATCTTCTTGAAGGCGGCCCTGCGCGGTCCGTTGTAGGCGGCGAACGCCTCGAACGTCGTGTTGGACTTCGGGTGGTGCGCGGTCTGCCGGTAGGGGCCCGAACCGACCGCCTTGCCCTTGATCGCGTCGTCCCAGGCGCCCGGCCGGGAGAAGACGTGCTTGGGCATGATCTTAGCCAGGGTGAGCCGGGAGATCCCTTCGGGGAAGGGGAACTTGAGGACCAGCTCGACGTTCTGCGCGTCGATCTTGCGGACCTCCTTCAGCCAGCTCGCGAAGAAGCCCTTGGCGAGGGTCTGGGTCTTCGGGTCGAGGATCCGGTCGAACACGAAGACCACGTCGTCGGCGGTCACCGGCTTCCCGTCGTGGAACGTGGCACCGGCGCGCAGCGTGAACTTCCAGGAGGTGCCGGTGAGGTCGGCGGGCACCTGGGTGGCGAGCGCGGCGTAGGGCTCGCGGGAGATCGGGTCGGTGTCGAGCAGGCCTTCGTAGACATGGTTGTTGGCGGCCATGCAGAAGGCGGACGCGGTCTGTGTCGGGTCCCAGCTTCCGTCGTTCCCGTAGCCGATCACGGCCGTCAGCGTGGCGTTCTGTCCGCTGCCCGAACCGCCGGTGTCGTTCGTCGACTCGGGCCCGGAGGAGCAGGCGCCGAGCGTCGAGGAGAGGGCGGCGGCCGCGCCCAGGGCCCCGGTGTACTTCAGGAACGACCGGCGGTGCGGCGCCGGAGTGGGGTTCACGTCGCGCACGGTTCCTCCAGCAAGGAGTGGTCCAGTTGAGCGGTCCGGTGAGGCGGTGGAGCGGTCGGTTCGCCGGCCCGGGACGCAGGAGATACGACGTCCTACGTCATGGGGGGCAGCGCGACCATAGGAGGGGGCGCGGAGGGGGTCAAGGGGCCGCACACGAATGGCGTATCTTCCACAGGTGCGACCAATGGCGGTATGAAACAGGGGCAGTTGGCCGAACTTGGCGTTTAATCAGCCCGGAGGTGGGACGTCCGATGTCCAGCGAGCGTACGATGCGGCGCATGCCTGAGGAGACCGGGAACCGGCGCAGGCCCGAGCGCCGGGTGAGCAGCCAGATCCAGCGCGAGGTCATGCAACTGATCCTCGACCAGGGGCTTCCGGCCGGTGCGCCGCTGCCCACCGAGACCGAGCTGATGAACGATCTCGGCGTGAGCCGCAACTCGGTCCGCGAGGCGCTCAAGGCCCTTCAGGCGCTCGACATAGTCGAGATCCGGCACGGCTACGGCACCTATGTGGGTGAGGCGTCCATGACGCCGTTCGTCGACGGACTGACCTTCCGCACGCTCGCCCGTCCGGACGATCCGACCGCGGCGCTGGCCGAGATCCTCCAGGTCCGTGAAGTGCTGGAGGAGGGGCTGATAAGCCGGGTGGCCCAGGTGCTGACCGAGGAGGAGCTGGACCGGCTCGAAGCCGTCGTCGCCGAGATGGAGACGGCGGGGGACGACGGCCGCTCCTTCCCCGAACTCGACAGCCGGTTCCACGAGTTGCTGTACGCATCGCTCGGCAACCCGCTCGTCCCCCAGTTGCTCGGCGCGTTCTGGACCGTCTTCCGGCGGGTCGCCGTCGTGCGCGGCTGGGCCGACGACATCACCCCGGAGGTCACGGCCCGCCGCCACCGCGACATCCTCACCGCCCTGCGGGTACGGGACGTCGAGGGCGCCCAGCGCGCGATGGCCGACCACTTCCGCGGCATCGAGGCCCGCGCCGCCCAGGGCTCCCGCGGCGTGAGCTGAAACGAACCCGCCTCCCGGCCTTCCTGCGCGCGTGCCCGCTGCTCCCGGACCTCCTGCTCCCGGGCCACCCGCCTCGGTTCTCCGCCCCCGGCGCGTCCTACGCTGCACCCATGGCCGACATCGACCCCGACTCCTCGCCGGGCTCCCCAGCCGACGGTGGCCTCTGGGACCCGGAAGGCGCGGGGGTGCTGTCCCTGCCCTCCGGCCGGCTGATCCGGGGCCGGGGGCTGCGCCGGCCGCTTCCTGACGACGGCGGTCCCGTGCCGGCGTACGCCGTGTACCTGCTCGGCGGACCGCCGCCCCCGGTCCCCTGGGAGGCCCACTGGCTGCGCTGGCCCGACTTCCGGCTGCCCGCCGACCGGGCGGAGGCCCGCGCGGTGCTCACGGAGGCCTGGCGGCGGGCGGCCGGCGAGCGCGTCGAGATCGCCTGCTTCGGCGGCCGGGGCCGCACCGGCACGGCCCTGGCATGCCTGGCCGTCCTCGACGGCGTACCGCCCCGGGAAGCGGTGGCGTACGTACGCCGGCACTACGACCGGCACGCGGTGGAGACGCCGTGGCAGCGCGCGTACGTACGCCGCTTCGGCGCGCGGAACTGATACGCGCGGCCTCCGCGAAGACGCCGTCCTCGTGAGCGGCGCGGGCACCTGGGGCGGGCGACGGAGTCGAACGAGGCGTCCGGCGGCGGGAGTTCGGCGCCGTCCGCACGCGGGACGGCGACCCGCCGGTCAGCGGTCGCGCGGTGTCCGTTCGGACCCGCCGGACGGCCACCGGAGACGAAAACCCGAGCTTCCACTTCCACTTGCGTGAAACCTGTGTCGTCCCTGCGTCGTTCCTGTTCTGAACGGCATGAGCACGAGCGCCTACGCACGGACGACAGCACGGACGCAAGCACGGAAGCACGCACGGACAGACCCACGTACACACGCCGGCCGACGGGGCGGCGGGACTCGGCGCACCGCGTCGAAGAGGCGGAGGAGACTGTGCAGCACTTACGGACGGCGACACGGCTCGCGGCGGCCCTGCGATGAAGGCGGCGCCGCCCCCGACCGGCTCCTGCGCCGTCGACACCCGCACGGGCAGGTTCGGCGTGGTCATGGGGCACGAGGGGCCGTACGTACAGCTCAGACCGCTCGGCGGCGGCAGGGAGTGGGACTGCAGGCCGGAGGCCGTCCGGCAGGCGACCCCGACGGAACGGATCAGCGCGGCGACCGCGTACGCCAACGCCCGCAGCCGCGGCGAGGTGCCGTGACGAGGGTCCCAGGAACAATGCGGTCCGACCGGGCCGGGTGGCGCGTGCCGTAGGCGAGAATGGGCCGCATGAGTCTGTTCCGCGACGACGGCATCGTGCTGCGCACCCAGAAGCTGGGTGAGGCGGACCGGATCATCACGCTGCTCACGCGCGGTCACGGCCGGGTACGCGCGGTGGCGCGCGGTGTCCGGCGGACCAAGTCGAAGTTCGGGGCGCGCCTCGAACCCTTCTCCCACGTGGACGTGCAGTTCTTCGCCCGGGGCAGTGAACTGATCGGCCGCGGGCTGCCCCTGTGCACCCAGAGCGAGACGATCGCTCCGTACGGTGGCGGGATCGTCACCGACTACCCGCGCTACACCGCGGGCACCGCGATGCTGGAGACCGCCGAGCGGTTCACCGACCACGAGGGCGAGCCCGCGGTGCAGCAGTATCTGCTGCTCGTCGGCGGGCTCCGCACCCTCGCCCGGGGCGAGCACGAACCGCACCTCGTCCTCGACGCCTTCCTGCTGCGCTCCCTCGCGGTCAACGGCTACGCGCCCAGCTTCAGCGACTGTGCCAAATGCGGCATGCCGGGACCGAACCGGTTCTTCTCGGTCGCGGCGGGAGGAACCGTCTGCGTCGACTGCCGGGTGCCCGGCAGCGTCGTACCCTCGCCTCAGGCCCTCGAACTCCTCGGCGCTCTGCTCACGGGAGACTGGGCGACCGCGGACGCGTGCGAGCCGCGGCACGTCCGGGAGGGCAGCGGGCTGGTGTCGGCCTATCTGCACTGGCATCTGGAGCGCGGACTGCGTTCCTTGCGGTACGTGGAGAAGTAGGCGCCGCGCCCGGGGGGTTCCGGGGCGGCGGAGGCGCGCGAGCGCGGCAGAGAACAACACGCACAACGAGACGGGCGCCCTGCGCACGCGAGCAAGAGGGAGACGAGAAGCACATGGTCGTACGCGGGATCCTGGGCGGTCGGCGCCGCGAGTACAAGGCACCGGAACCGCACCCCTCCGGTGCCCGCGCGCCCAAACTCCCCGGGGAGCTCGTCCCGAACCACGTGGCGATCGTCATGGACGGGAACGGCCGCTGGGCCAAGGAGCGCGGGCTGCCGCGCACCGAGGGGCACAAGGTCGGAGCCGAGCGCGTCCTCGACGTCCTCCAGGGCGCGGTCGAGGTCGGCGTCGGCAGCATCTCCCTCTACGCCTTCTCCACGGAGAACTGGAAGCGCTCGCCCGACGAGGTGCGCTTCCTGATGAACTTCAACCGCGACTTCATCCGCAAGACCCGCGACACCCTCGACGGCCTCGGCATCCGGGTGCGCTGGGTGGGCCGGATGCCCAAGCTGTGGAAGTCCGTCGCCAAGGAGCTCCAGATCGCCCAGGAGCAGACCAAGGACAACGACGCGCTCACGCTGTACTTCTGCATGAACTACGGCGGTCGCGCCGAGATCGCCGACGCGGCGCAGGCGCTGGCCGAGGACGTGAAGGCCGGCCGCCTCGACCCGTCCAAGGTCACCGAGAAGACCCTCCAGAAGTACATGTACTACCCGGACATGCCGGACGTGGACCTGTTCCTGCGCCCGAGCGGTGAGCAGCGCACCTCCAACTACCTGCTGTGGCAGAGCGCCTACGCCGAGATGGTCTTCCAGGACGTGCTGTGGCCCGACTTCGACCGGCGTGACCTGTGGCGGGCCTGCGTCGAGTACGCCCAGCGCGACCGCCGCTTCGGCGGCGCCGTCCCGAACGAGCAACTGCTCGCGATGGAGCAGGCCATGCGGGGCGACGGGTCCTGACACCCGCCGCCCGCGGGCGCGTTCGGATCCGGCGTTACGATCACGGCTCATCACCACCGAACTGGGGAGGGGCCGTGGTCGAGGATCAGGGCGCCGCGCGGCAGCAGGAGTCGCCGGAGCGGCCGCAGGGCGCCGGGGCGGACGTCGTCGAGCTGGAGTACACACCGGTCGTCGCGGACTTCAGGTCGGCGCTGCGGGCACGCGCCAAGGTCGCCAGGTCGGCCCGGATCCAGCGCGGGATGTTCGCTCTCGTGGGCTTCTTCGCCGTCATGGGGATCGTGGCCACGCTGATCAGCGGGGAAGCGCCGGACTTCGCGCTGATCTGGCTGCTGCTCTGCGCGGTTCTGGTCGCCTTCATGCCCCGGCTCATGGCCCGCCAGTTCCAGCGCCTCGCCCAGCGCCAGGGCACCTTCCGCGTGACCGTCACGGACACCGGGGTGACGGTCGCCACGGACAACGCCACCACGGACCTCAACTGGGTCGCGCAGCCCCGCTACCGGGAGACGGCGGACGTCTTCCTCATGATGAGCCCCGACAAGAACGCGAGCTGCTTCACCGTGCTGCCCAAGCGGGCCGTGCGCGCCCCCGGGGACGTGGACCGGCTGCGAGCGGTCCTCGACCGTCACCTGACCCGGGCCTGAGCCCCCGCGCCCCGCGAGGGGCTCAGGTGTTCGCCGACGCGCACTCCGCGCACGTACCGAAGATCTCCACGGTGTGCGCCACGTTCACGTAGCCGTGCTCCGCGGCGATGGCCTCCGCCCACTTCTCCACTGCGGGGCCCTCCACCTCCACGGCCTTGCCGCAGACGCGGCAGACGAGGTGGTGGTGGTGCTCGCCGGTGGAGCAGCGCCGGTAGACGGACTCGCCCTCCGAGGTGCGCAGCACGTCGACCTCGCCGGCGTCGGCGAGGGACTGGAGCGTGCGGTAGACGGTGGTGAGCCCGACCGAGTCGCCCTTGTGCTTGAGCATGTCGTGGAGCTCCTGCGCGCTGCGGAACTCGGTCACCTCGTCGAGTGCCGCCGCCACGGCGGCACGCTGCCGGGTGGAGCGGCCCCGGACGGGCGATCCAGCGGTTGTCACCGTTGCCTCCTCGCGGTCTGCGCTTGCCCGGCCATTGTGCCAGCCCGGGCAGGGCCCGGTCAGACGCCGACGGCGCTCTCCGGTCCGCGGGTGGCCGGAATCGCGCACTCCGCGGGATCCCCGGCGGCCTGCGCCGCGGCCGCGGCCCGGGCCCGGCGCCGCGCCAGCGGTGACGCCAGCGCCGTCAGCGCGATGAACGCGCCGATGGTCAGCAGCACGATGGTCGAGCCGGGCGGCACGTCCTGGTAGAACGACGTCACCGTGCCGCCGATCGTCACGCTCACCCCGATCGCCACGGCGACGGCGAAGGTCGCCGCGAAGCTGCGGGTGAGCTGCTGGGCCGCCGCGACCGGCACCACCATCAGCGCGCTCACCAGCAGCAGGCCGACCACGCGCATCGCGACGGTCACCGTGACCGCCGCCGTGACGGCCGTCAGCAGGTTCAGGGCCCGCACCGGCAGACCGGTCACCCGCGCGAACTCCTCGTCCTGGCTGACCGCGAACAACTGCCGGCGCAGCCCGAGCGTGACCACCAGGACGAAGGCGGCCAGCAGGAAGATCGCCGTCACGTCGGAGGCGCTCACCGTCGACAGCGAGCCGAAGAGGTACGAGGTCAGGTTGGCGGTCGAGCCGCCCGCGAGGCTGGTGAACATCACGCCGCCCGCCATGCCCCCGTAGAAGAGCATGGCCAGCGCGATGTCCCCGCGCGTCTTTCCGTACCAGCGGATCAGCTCCATGAGCACGGCGCCCAGCACGGACACGGCCGTCGCCATCCACACCGGTGACGTGTTGAGCAGGAAGCCGAGGCCGACGCCCGTCATCGCCACATGGCCGATGCCGTCGCCCATCAGGGCCTGACGGCGCTGGACGAGGTAGATGCCGACGGCGGGCGCGATGACGCCCACCAGGACGGCGGCGAGCAGCGCCCGCTGCATGAAGGCGTAGTCGAGGATGTCCATCAGCTGAGCAGTCCCGTCCGGAGGGGTTCGGCGTCGTGGGCCGCGTGCGGGTGTACGTGGTCGTGGCCGGGCAGGGCGTGCTGGCCGACCGCTCTCGGCGGCGGGCCGTCGTGCAGGACGCAGCCGTCCCGCAGCACGACCGCGCGGTCGATCAGCGGCTCCAGCGGGCCCAGCTCGTGCAGGACGAGCAGCACGGACGTGCCCTGGGCGACCTGGTCGCGCAGGGTGGCGGCCAGCACCTCCTGGCTGGCGAGGTCCACGCCCGCCATCGGCTCGTCCATGATCAGCAGTTCGGGTTCGGAGGCCAGCGCGCGGGCGATGAGGACCCGCTGGTGCTGTCCGCCCGACAGGGCGTTCACGGAGTCCTTGGCGCGGTCGGCCATCCCGACGAGCTCCAGGGCCCGTCGTACGGCCGCGTGGTCGGCCTTGCGCAGGATGCCGAGGCGGGCGCGCGAAAGCCGGCCCGAGACGACGATCTCGGTGACCGTCGCCGGCACGCCGCCCGCGGCCGTGGTCCGCTGCGGGACGTAGCCCACCCGGTGCCAGTCGCGGAAGCGGCGGCGCGGAACGCCGAAGATCTCGATCTCACCGGCGCTGACGGCGACCTGGCCGATGACGCTGCGCACGGCGGTCGACTTGCCGGAGCCGTTCGCGCCGAGCAGCGCGACGACCTCTCCGCGGCGCACGGTCAGGTCCATGCCGCGCAGGACCGGGCGCGAACCCAGCTCCGCCCGGACACCGCGCAGGGATACGACGGACTCGTTCACGGCGTCCTCCACAGTGATCACTTCGTTCCCAGAGCCGTCTGGAGGGCCTTCAGGTTCGACCTCATGACCTGCATGTAGTCGCTGCCCTTGGACTTGTCGGTGATGCCTTCGAGGGGGTCGAGGACGTCCGTCCGCAGCCCCACGTCCCGGGCGATCGTGCCGGCGGTCCGGTCGCTGACGAGCGTCTCGTAGAACACCGTCGTGACGCCGTCGGCCTTCGCCAGGTTCTCCAGGGCCTTCACCCGGTTCGCGCTGGGCTCCGATTCGGGGTCGAGGCCGTTGACGGCCTCCTCGGTGAGCCCGTAGCGCTCGGCGAGGTAGCCGAACGCGGCGTGGGTGGTGATGAAGGTCTTGGTCCTCGTGTTCGCGAGTCCGTCGCGGAAGTCCTCGTCCAGCGCGGTGAACTTCTTCCGCAGCGCGGCCATGTTCTTGTCGTAGTCCGCGGCGTGCTTCGGGTCGGCCTTCTTCAGCGCGGCCGACACGCCCTCGGCCACCTGGCCGAAGCGCACGGGGTCGAGCCAGACGTGCGGGTCGGCGGCTCCGGAGTCCTCGCCCTCGCTGTGGTCGTGCGCGGCGGCGTGCCCGCCGACCTCGTTGCCGTGCTTCTCCAGCGTGGTCAGCGCGGCCGCGTCGACCTTGATCCTCACGCCGGACTGGGCGACCGCGTCGTCGACGGCCGGCTGGAGGTTCTTGAGGTAGAACACCGCGTCGGCCTCCTGGAGCCGCGCGGTCTCGCGGGCGCTGATCTCCAGGTCGTGCGGTTCCTGGCCGGGCCGGGTCAGGTTCGTGACGCTCACGTGCGAGCCGCCGATCTCCTCGGCGAGGTACTGGAGCGGGTAGAACGACGCGACCACGTCGAGTCGGCCGTCGTTCCGGGCGTCGGCCGCCGCGGAACCCGAGCAGGCCGAGAGGGTGCCGAGGCCGAGGGCGGTGGCCGCCACGGCGGCGGACCCCGATATGAGGCGTCGTCGTACGTTCATGACAGTCATTTTCAACAAATCTGGAAACGATTGTCAACAAGCCCTCGTGACAGGGCCGGCGCGGGCTCCGGCAACGGGTATCAACTGGATCCAACCGGCAGGAAGCGGCCTACCGCGGGAACCGATTTGATGCGGGGGTGGGCGACGCCGGTAACCTGAAGCATTCGCTGCCGTCCGTTCGTAATGAAGAGAGCACCGTGGCCGCCGACAAGATCGATTCAATCGTCAGCCTGAGCAAGCGCCGTGGCTTCGTTTTCCCCTGTAGTGAGATCTACGGCGGACAGCGTGCCGCTTGGGACTACGGCCCGCTCGGCGTCGAACTCAAGGAGAACCTGAAGCGCCAGTGGTGGCGCTACATGGTCACGTCGCGCGAGGACGTGGTCGGTCTCGACTCGTCCGTGATCCTGGCCCCCGAGGTGTGGGTCGCCTCCGGTCACGTCGCCACCTTCACGGACCCGCTGACCGAGTGCACCTCGTGCCACAAGCGGTTCCGCGCCGACCACCTGGAGGAGCACTACGAGGCCAAGCACGGCCGCCTCCCGGAGAACGGCCTCGCCGACCTCAACTGCCCCAACTGCGGAAACAAGGGCACCTTCACCGAGCCCAAGCAGTTCTCGGGCCTGCTCTCCACCCACCTCGGCCCGACCCAGGACAGCGGCTCCGTCGCCTACCTGCGCCCCGAGACCGCCCAGGGCATCTTCACCAACTTCGCCAGCGTGCAGACCGCCTCGCGCAAGAAGCCGCCGTTCGGTATCGCCCAGATGGGCAAGTCCTTCCGCAACGAGATCACGCCCGGCAACTTCATCTTCCGCACGCGCGAGTTCGAGCAGATGGAGATGGAGTTCTTCGTCAAGCCGGGCGAGGACGAGCAGTGGCAGGAGTACTGGATGGAGCAGCGCTGGAACTGGTACACCGGTCTCGGCCTGCGCGAGGAGAACATGCGGTGGTACGAGCACCCGAAGGAGAAGCTCTCCCACTACTCCAAGCGCACCGCCGACATCGAGTACCGCTTCCAGTTCGGCGGCAACGAGTGGGGTGAGCTGGAGGGCGTCGCGAACCGCACCGACTACGACCTCGGCGCGCACTCCAAGGCCTCCGGCCAGGACCTCGCGTACTACGACCAGGAGGCCCAGGAGCGCTGGACCCCCTACGTCATCGAGCCCGCCGCCGGTGTCGGCCGCGCCATGCTCGCCTTCCTGCTCGACGCCTACGTCGAGGACGAGGCCCCGAACGCCAAGGGCAAGATGGAGAAGCGCACGGTGCTGCGTCTCGACCACCGCCTCGCCCCGGTGAAGGCCGCGGTCCTGCCGCTGTCCCGCAACGCGGACCTGTCCCCGAAGGCCAAGGGTCTCGCCGCGGCGCTGCGCCAGCACTGGAACATCGAGTTCGACGACGCCGGCGCCATCGGCCGCCGCTACCGCCGTCAGGACGAGATCGGCACGCCGTTCTGCGTCACCGTCGACTTCGACACCCTCGACGACAACGCCGTCACGGTGCGCGAGCGCGACTCGATGAAGCAGGAGCGTGTCTCGCTCGACCAGATCGAGGGCTACCTGGCCGCGCGTCTCGTCGGCTGCTGATCCAGGCACCGCACGCCGTGCGCGAAGCCCCCGTTTCCCGGCAGGGAGGCGGGGGCTTCGCGGTGTCCCGGACCATGGGGTGTCCGGGCGTTCTCTGACCGGGGCGGCCGTCCTTCGCCCCGGCGTCCTCAGCGGCCCTGGAGCGCCTTCACATTGTCGCCGAAGGTCCAGTTCTTCGAGCCGTCCCAGTTGACCGACCACGTCATCAGGCCCTTGAGGGAGGTGCCGTAGTGGCGCCAGGCCTGGGAGACGAGGCTCGGCGCCATGTAGCCGCCGCCCGCGCCTGACTGGGCCGGCAGCCCGGGGACCTGCTTGTCGTAGGGAACCCTGATGGTGGTCCCCTGCACCACGAGCCCCTTGTCGAGGCAGTCCGTCTGGGCGGTGAAGCCCTGGACGGTCCCCGCGGAGTAGGAGTCACCGGAGCAGCCGTACATGCTGCCGTTGTAGTACTGCATGTTCAGCCACCACAGACGCCCGTTGTCCGCGTACTTCTTCACGATGGGCAGGTACGCGCCCCAGATCGAGCCGTACGTGATGCTGCCGCCGGTGACGTAGGCGGTCTCCGGAGCCATCGTCAGCCCGAAGTTCGACGGCATCCGGGACAGCACCCCGTCGATGATCCGGATCAGGTTGGCCTGTGACGCGGAGAGTTGACCGATGCTGCCGCTGCCGACGAGCCCGGTCTCGATGTCGATGTCGATGCCGTCGAAGTTGTACTTCCGCAGGATGGGCACGATCGTCGCGACGAAACGGTCGGCGACCGCGGCCGAGCTCAGGTCGATGCCGGCGGCCGCCCCGCCGATGGACAGCAGGATCGTCTGCCCCGACGCCTTGGCCGCGCACATCTCGGCGGGCGTGGCGACCTTCACGCCCGTGTCCATGCCGTCCTCCCACAGCGCGGTGCCGTCCGAGCGGATGACGGGGAACGCCGCGTCGATCACGTTGTAGCCGTGCGCGGCGATACGGGAGTCGGTGATCGGCGTCCACCCGAAGGGCGGGTGCACGCCGTTGGCCGCGCCGTCCCAGTTCTCCCAGTACCCCTGGAGGACCTTTCCGGCGGGACGGGACTTCACGGCGCAGGTGTCCGCGGCGAAGGCGCCGGGGGCACCCGCGCCGGACAGTGGGACGAGAGCGGCCGCGGCCAGTGCCACGACGAGCAGACGCAGTCTCCGGCGCATCATGCGAGGCCTCCCGGTGGGGGTGCGGTGAGGTGTCGTAGGCATGACAGTCGCGCGGTCCAGACCTTTCGTCAATAGGTCTGGACCAAAGTGGCCGAAGGGTCGCTCCCGATACCGCGGTTCAGGCCTCTTTCGGGTCGACCGTCGCCTGGTGCTCCTCGGCCAGGTGTTCCTCGGCCTTCAGCCAGGGGAGGAACTGGGTGTTTTTGCGCCATCCGCACGTCTCGCACCGGATGGTGCGCTGGACGCCCGCCCGTTGCACGTGGACGGTGTGCTCGCGGCCGTGCTGGTCCCAGCGGCTCACTTTGCTCGTGTTGATCTGAAGCATGACACCTCCTGGTTCTCCCGCTTCGTCTGCGCAGCAAGGAGTGTGCAGCATGGTGAAGATCAACGGGGGTTCTTCGGCGGTGACTTCGGTGGGGCCGGGGGCGGTCGTGCCCGCGGTCACGAGGCGGCGAGGTGCCCCTCGGCGGCCTCGACGGCGGCCGTGGTGACGTTGACCTGGTGTTCTATCTGCCGGTCCACCGGAACCCACGTCGCCGTGAAGCTCGCCGAGTAGGCGGCGCACCAGCGCGCCACGAGGGCTTCCAGCTCGGTGCGTTGGGCCGCGGTCCCCGGCGCGGGCGCGTACTCCTCGAGGAGGCGCAGCAGCATGGCGGCGGCCCGGAGCGGGGTTCGCCGGGCGAAGCCCTCGATGCTGGCCGTGCGGGCCCGGGTGAGGCCGGGGAGCGGGGTGAACGACGGGTGCGCGGGGTCCCAGCTGTCGGCCAACGGGCCGCACACGCGCAGCGTTTCGGCCACGGCCCGGCGCATGCTGAAGGCCGGACCGGGGCCGGGGGCCGGGAGATGGGGGCGGGCCCGTTCGTAGTGGCCGCGGACGGTGTGGGCGTAGTCCCGCAGCCGGTCCGCCCAGTGCCGCAGCCGTTGTTCCGGGGCGGGATGGGGCGCGAGGTCGGCGAAACCGGCGGCGGCCCAGACCGGTACCTCCAGGACCGCGGTGACACCGCCGTGGGCGTGCGGGGCGAGCCAGGTGGAGCGGTGGGCGTTCTCCGGGAAGGCTGTGGGGCGTTCGGGCGCTCCGGGCGGCGGCAGGACGAAGACGCCGGGCGCGCTCGTGGGCCAGTGCAGGGCGTCCAGCGGGGCCCTCTCGACGGGGATGCCGAGCCGTTCCGCGGACGTGGCGAGGGTCCGGTCGAGACCCGGGACGTCCCGGGTGAGCTGGGCGAAGGTGCCGCCGATGTCCGTGCTGTGCAGGGAGATCTGGATGTAGGGCCGCAGTCTGCGGATGACGTCGAGCAGGGCGCGGCTCTCCGGCAGGAACCGCGGGCGGGGCAGCGCGGGGGCCCACTCGGGCTGTTCGTCGGCCGTCGGGCGGAAGAAGGACCGGTAGTGGCCGAACAGGGTGTCGGCCCGGTGCCCGCCTTCGTTGAGGCGTGCTCCGTCCGGGTCGAGGCACAGCACCAAGTGCCACACGGTGCCCGGCCGTTCGCCGCCCAGTGCCCGGTGGGCCAGCGCCAGGAGGGTGCCCCCGCCGACGTACTCGTTGGGGTGTGCGCCCGCGACCACGAGGGCGTGCCGTGGCCCGTTTCCGACGCTCAGCATCCGCAGCGGGAGTCCGTGCCGGGAGTGGCCGATGGTGCTCAGCCGGCACAGGCCGGGATGCTGGGCGGTCAGTGCCTCGGCGGTGCGGGTGACGTCGGCGGGCGTGGGATAGCTCAGTGTCCGGATGTGCTGTCGTCCCGGGTCTTTCTCCCGTCCGGCGCGCGCATCTTGATCTCGGCCACGGAGTCTCCTCGGATCGTGGATCGTGGATCGCGGGTAGGCCGGACGGAGACCACCGGCCATCGCCGGGCACGCTCCGTTCGACTTCGGTGCGACTCAGTACGACATGACGCACCACTGGTGTCAACAGCCCCTGAGGGGAAGCCGGCACCCTCATGGCCAGTGCATATGCCGGTGGCCGGGCGAAGGGCCCCGGGGGCTGGGCCGGGGGCCGGGTGGGAGTCCCCCGCGGCGGCGGGGCCGGGCACCGGTACGGGGTCGGGTACCGGTGCCCCGGCGGGTACGGCCGGTCCGTCGGCGCGTGGGGGCGAAGGCCCCGGCCCGCCGCCTCAGTTGATCCGGCGGGGCAGCCGCAGGCTCAGGGCCGTGGTCAGGGCCACGCCCGCCAACTGGGCCAGGAGGGTCGTCACCAGCGCGTCCCGCATGCCGTGGGACGGGACCAGGGACAGGAACAGCGTGCCGAGGGTGGCCACCCCGACGGCGAGTGCCGCCTGCTGGGTGGTGGCCATCACGCCACTGCCCACGCCGGCCCGCTCGGGCGGCACCTCGGAGAGGATGATCCGGATCAGGACGGGGAGCTGGAGCGCCTGGCCGGCTCCGGCGACGGCCGCTCCGGGTAGCAGTTCCACCACCCCGAGGTCCGGCCACGAGCGCCAGGCGGCCAGCGTGATGAGCCCCAGGCCCACCGCCTGGATCACCCCGCCCGCGGTCACGACCCGCGTCCCGAAGCGGGCGATCAGCCGGGGCCCGCACAGCGAGGTGACGAAGAAGACGACCGCCATGGGCGCGAGGGCCAGCCCCGCCGGGACCGGACCGAGCCCCTCGCCCCGCTGCAACGCCACCGCGATCACGAACATGAACCCGCTGAAGCCGATGGAGAACGGCACGATCATGATCAGGCCCCGGCGCAGCGAGGTCAGCTCGAACAGGCTCGGCGGCACCAGAGGGGTCCGGCCCTGCCGGTCCGCGCGGCGTTCGACGAGGTAGAAGGCGGCGACGGCCGGCGGGAACAGGGCCAGGGACACCCAGGTCCACAGCGGCCAGCCCGCGGCCCGGCCCTCGGTGAGCGGCGCGAGCAGCGCCAGCAGCGCGACCGCCAGCAGGACCGTGCCGGGGGCGTCGATCGGCTCCGGGCGCTGCGAGCGGGTCTCGGGGACGGCACGGCGGGCCAGGACGAGACCGAGCACGACGACGGGCACGTTCACGAGGAACACCGAGCGCCAGCCGGTGCCCGCGATGTCGGCCGCGACCAGCAGTCCGCCGAGGATCTGCCCGGCGACCATGGACAGCCCGGCCGTGGCGCCGTACAGACCCATCGCCTTGGCGCGGCGGGGCCCGGAGGTCGCCGACTGGATGGTGGCGAGGACCTGCGGCAGCATCGCCGCGGAGGCCGCGCCCTGGGCGACCCGCGCCGCCACCAGGGTCCACGCGGTGGGTGCGAGCCCGCAGGCGAGCGAGGTCAGGCCGAAGGCCGCCATGCCGCCGAGGAAGAGCCGGCGGCGCCCGAACAGGTCGCCGAGGCGACCACCGAGGACGAGCAGGACGGCGTACGCGACCCCGTAGCCGGCGACGACGAGTTCGAGGATCGCCTCGCTCGCGTGCAGGTCCTGCCCGATGGTCGGAAGGGCCACGTTGACGATGAAGAAGTCGATCAGGGGCAGTGCCGCGCCGAGCAGCACCGTGAAGAGTCCGAGGCCGCCGAGGGCGGGTGGCGCGGCGGGGGCGCGGACGGTGGTCGTGAGAGTTCCGGTTTCGGTCACGCCCTCCAGACTTCTCCTGTCCTCAGACGGGTACCAGAGTCTCCTTATCCTGGTACAAGCACTACCTGGCAACAGGCTGGGCAGAGCGGCAGGCTGGAGGCATGACGACGATGACCCGGGAGACGCCCCCCGTCCAGGCCCCGCCGCGACCGGGTGCGCCCGGCCCGGAAGGGGCCGGGTCCCGCGCCGGTGAGATCCGGCGCCACGAACTGGCCACCTTCCTGCGCAGCCGCCGCGAACGCATCACCCCCGAGCAGGTCCAGCTCCCCCGCGGCCGTCGGCGGCGCACGCCGGGCCTGCGCCGCGAGGAGGTCGCCCAGCTCTCCGCGGTCGGGGTCACCTGGTACACGTGGATCGAGCAGGGACGCGACATCCAGGTCTCCGAACAGGTCCTCGACGCGCTGGCCCGCACCCTGCTGCTGGACGCCGGCGAGCGGGCCCACCTCTTCCAGCTCGCCGGAGCGGTCGACCCGACGCCCGCCGCGCAGTGCCCGGTGATCACCCCGGCGCTGCGGCAGATCCTGAAGACGCTGGAGCCCGTACCGGCCTGCATCCAGAACAGCCGGTACGACATCCTGGCGTACAACCGCACGTACGCCCGGCTGATGATGCGCGACCTCGGCACGGTCCCGCCCGCCGACCGCAACTGCGTCCTGCTCGCCTACACCAACGCGGAGTGGCGCTCGTCGATCGTCCTCCTCGACGAGACCACGCGGCTGATGGCCGCGAAGCTGCGCGCGTCGATGGCCGGGCACCTGGGGGAGCCGGCCTGGAAGACCCTGCTGAAGCGGCTGCGGGCGGAGTCGGCCGAGTTCCGCGAGAACTGGGACCGGTACGAGGTGGCCGTCACGCGCGGCAAGACGAAGAAGTTCCTCAACCCGTACGTCGGCCTGGTCACCGTCGATCACACGGACCTGTGGCTCGCCCCCGACCTGGGCGCCCGCATGGTGACGTACCCGCCCCGGGACGAGGAGAGCCGCGAACGCCTGGAGAAGCTGCACGCGATCGCCCTGGAGGCCGAGGCGGACACCCCCACCGGCGCCCACGACCAGGAAGGAGCCTGGGCCCACGACGAGACGGCGGGAGCTGCCTGACGGGGCCCTAGACCGGCTTCCACCGGGGCCGACTCTGCCGGGGTCGGCTTCCGCCCGGCCCGAGCCGTTCCTCCCCTCAGGCCGCGGACGCGTCCTGCTTCCGTACGCCCGCCGCCTCCCGGATCTCCGGGGACTCCAGCAGACGCGCGGTGCGCTCGGCCGACGCGCGGGCCCGGCGGCCGCTGCTGAGCCAGCCGAGGACGAGGACGGCGACACCGCAGCCGGTGATGATCCACCAGCCGGGGAGCGAGGCCGCGGCGAAGCTCTCCCGGTAGGCGGAGGCCTGGATGCCGGAGGCGAGGGCGGCGCCGATGACGGCGACCCCGAGGGTGCCGCCGATCTGCCGGCTGGTCGAGGCGACGGCGGCGGCGACCCCCGCCTGCGAGCGCGGCATGCCGGACACGGCGGTGTTGGTGATGGGCGCGTTCACGAAGCCGAAGCCGATGCCGAAGAAGACGTAACCGATCACGAGCGTGAGGTTCGACGTCTCCGCCTCGAACGCCGCGAACAGCACACCGCTCACGGTCATCGCGACCCCGGCGATCAGCAGGGACGGCCGGGGACCCCGGTTGCCGACCAGGCGCCCCGACACGGGAGCGCAGACGAAGCACAGGAACGCCATCGGCAGCATCCACAGGCCCGCGTGCAGGGCGTTCAGACCGCGCACGTTCTGCAGGTACAGCGTCGACAGGAACAGGAAGCCGCTGAGGGCGGCGAACGCGCTCACCGCGATGAGGGTGGCCCCGCTGAACGGCACCGAGCGGAAGAAGCGCAGGTCGATGAGGGGTTCGTCGCGCCGCGGCTCGTACCACAGGAGGCCGAGCAGCGCGGCGAGGGCGATCACGCCGAAGGACAGGGTGTGGACGATTCCCGAGGTGGGCGCCTCGATGATCGCGTACGTCAGGGAGCCGAGCAGCGCGATGACGAGGAGCTGGCCGACCGGGTCCGGACGGCGGGCCTTCGGGGCGCGGGACTCGGGCACGAAGCGCAGCGTCAGCAGGAGCGCGGCGAGGCCGACGGGAAGGTTGATCCAGAAGATGGACCGCCAGCCCACGGTGTCGACGAGCAGTCCGCCCACCAGCGGTCCCGCGGCCATGGAGATACCGACCACGGCCCCCCAGACGCCGATCGCGCGGGCCCGCTCACGGGGGTCCGTGAAGGTGTTGGTGATGATCGACATCGCCACCGGGTTCAGCATCGAGCCGCCGACGGCCTGGACCATCCGGAAGACGATGAGGGTGTCGAGGTTCGGGGCGAGGGAGCACAGCACCGAGCCGATGGTGAACAGGACCAGGCCCGTCATGAACACCTTGCGCCGGCCGATGCGGTCGGCGGTGGAGCCCGCGAGCATCAGCAGCGAGGCCAGCACCAGGGTGTACGCGTCGATGGTCCACTGCATCCCCGCGACGCTCGCGTGCAGCTCCTGCTGCATCGAGGGCAGCGCGACGTTCAGGATCGTGACGTCGAGGCTCACGATCAGCAGACTCATGCAGCAGATCGCGAGCACCAGCATCCGGCGGCGGTGGCTGAGCTCAGGCATGTGCTCAGCGTACGGCGTTGTCGATAGTGTGTCTAACTAATGACCACTACATGATCTTCCGCGCGAGCACCCGGCCCGGTACGCCACAATGGGGGAATGCCCACGCCCACGTCCACGGTGGACCCCACGCTGAACACCTCGCTCTCGATCGGCCCGCACACGGCGCGGCCGCCGGTCGTCCTGGCCCCCATGGCCGGGATCACGAACGCGCCGTTCCGCACGCTGTGCCGCGAGTTCAGCGGCGGCAAGGGACTGTTCGTCAGCGAGATGATCACCACGCGGGCGCTGGTCGAGCGCAACGAGAAGACCATGCAGCTCATCCACTTCGACGCGACCGAGACGCCGCGCTCGATCCAGCTCTACGGTGTCGACCCGGCCACCGTCGGCAAGGCCGTCCGCATGATCGCGGAAGAGGACCTCGCCGACCACATCGACCTCAACTTCGGCTGCCCGGTCCCCAAGGTCACCCGCAAGGGCGGCGGCTCCGCCCTCCCGTACAAGCGCAACCTGCTGCGCGCGATCCTGCGTGAGGCCGTCAGCGGCGCCGGGGACCTGCCCGTCACCATGAAGATGCGCAAGGGCATCGACGACGACCACATCACCTTCCTGGACGCGGGCCGGATCGCGGTCGAGGAGGGCGTGACGGCCATCGCGCTGCACGGCCGCACCGCCGCCCAGCACTACGGCGGCACCGCCGACTGGGACGCGATCGCCCGGCTGAAGGAGCACGTGCCGGAGATCCCCGTCCTCGGCAACGGCGACATCTGGTCGGCGGACGACGCGCTGCGGATGGTGCGCGAGACCGGCTGCGACGGCGTCGTCGTCGGGCGCGGCTGCCTCGGCCGGCCCTGGCTGTTCGGCGACCTGGTGGCCGCCTTCGAGGGCCGCCCCGACGCCTACGCGCGGCCGACGCTCCGCGAGGTCGCGGCCGTCATGGTCCGCCACGCCACGCTCCTCGGCGAGTGGATCGGCGACGAGGCGCGCGGTGTCATCGACTTCCGCAAGCACGTCGCCTGGTACCTCAAGGGCTTCTCGGTCGGCTCGGAGATGCGCAAGCGTCTCGCGATCACCTCCTCGCTCGCCGAACTCTCCGACGGGCTGGCCGAGCTGGACCAGGACCAGCCGTGGCCGGCGGGCGCCGACGGACCGCGCGGCCGCACCTCCGGCAACAACCGGGTCGTCCTGCCGGACGGCTGGCTGAAGGACCCCTACGACTGCGCGGGCATCTCCGAGGACGCCGAACTGGACACCTCCGGCGGCTGATCCACCGGCCGTCCGGTGCGCGCGCCGCCCGCGCGCACACCGGACGGCACCCGGACGCCGCCCCCGCGCCGCCCGGTTCCCCGTGTGGTCCTACGCCCCGCCCACCGCCGCGAGCAGGGCCAGCGGCGCCGCCGCCGAACGCGACTCCCGTACGCAGGCGTGCGGGTAGGGCACCGGCTGGGCGTGGGTGTCACGGCCGTAGCCCGCGATGACCTCCGGCAGACGGTGTCCCGCGGCGGTGGCCGCGTCCACGAGCCCGTGCGCCACCGTCCGGGCCTCGTCGTGCAGTCCGTACCGCGCCAGCCCCAGGGTGATCAGGGCGTTGTCGTGCGGCCAGACGGAACCGCGGTGGTACGACAGCGGGTGGTACGCGGGCTGGCCCGCCGCGAGCGTGCGCACACCCCAGCCGGAGAAGAAGTCCGGTTCCAGGAGCCGCCGGCCGACCAGTTCGCCGTACTCCTTGTCCAGCAGACCGGACCACAGCAGATGCCCGGCGTCCGAGGCGAGCGCGTCGACGTGCCGGCCGTCGCCGTCCAGCGCCAGGGCGGGGAAGGCGTGTTCGCTCATCCAGAAGTCCCGCTGGAAACGGTCGCGCAGATCGGCGGCGGCCTGTTCCAGCAGCGCCGCGTAGACCTCGTCGTCCCAGACCGTGCGGGCCAGTTGGGCGGTGCGGCGCAGCGCGTCGTACGCGTATCCCTGCGCGCCCGCCGCCATCACCGGCCCGCTGGGGCGGCTGCCGTCGGCCGAACAGATGGCGCCGGGGGAGTCCTTCCAGTTCTGGTTCGCGAGACCGCCGCCGTCCGCGCGGTAGACGAGATAGCCGCGCGAGGTCAGCCCGCCGTGGTCCAGCATCCAGCCGATCGCCGCACGGGCGTTGGGCTCAAGACGCCTGGCCAGGGTCGGGTCACCGGTCTGCTCGGTGTAGGCGCCGAGCAGGACCAGGAACAGCGGCGTCGCGTCCACCGAGCCGTAGTAACGCCCGTACGGCACCTGCCCGAAGTGCGCCAGCTCGCCGTGCCGCACCTCGTGCACGATCTTGCCGGGCTGGGCGACCGCGCCCGCCCCCACCTCGACCGCCTGGGTCGCGGCCAGCGCGGGCAGCGTGGCGGCGGCGAGCTGCGGCCGGTAGGGCAGCGCGAAGAGCGAGGTGAGCAGGGCGTCGCGGCCCAGCAGGGTCAGGAACCAGGGCACCCCGGCCGCGGGCACCCGCAGCTCCTCGCCGTCCGGGCCCGTCGCCGGCACCTGGAGGACGGCCAGGTCCGACAGGCCGCGCGCACAGGCCGCGGCCAGCTCCGGCCAGCCGGTCGGGAACGGCACCCCCTGCGCGAACTCGCCCTCCAGGGCCAGGAGCCGCTCGCCCGCCGCGGCGGGCGAGGCGGGGACACGCGGCTCGTGCGCGGCGCCGTGCGGACGCGCCGCGACGCGCAGCGCCAGCTCCGCCGAACCGTGCGGTTCGAGGTCGAGCGTCCAGACGAGCCGCCGCGCGCCCGTGCCCGTCTCCTCCACGCCGTCCGGAGCGGGCTCGGAGGTGACCGTCGTACGGGACCTCCACTCCCCGCGCCGGTAGCTGAACTCGACCCCGTCGTCCAGGACCTGCCGCTGGCGTACGACGCCCGTCTTGGCGTAGGTGCGGTGGTCGGACCGCAGTTCGAACTGATCCGTGAAGTCGGCGTCGGCGGTGACCGCGATCCGGACCGTCGTGGCCGTCGGACGGTTGCTGGTGACGCGTAGTGCCTCCACGAACGAGCCCTCGGCGACGGCCTGTTCACGGAAGAGCGTGTAGGCGGGCGGTTCGTTGCGGCCGCCCCGCGGCACCAGGACACAGCGTGCCGTGTCGCCGTCCGCGACCGGCGTGAGCGCCTCGGGCACCGCGCCGTCCACCGTGAGCTGCCAGCGGCTGAGATGCCGGGCGTCCCGTACGAACAGCCCGTCCGGAGAACTCCCGCCCCGCACTCCGCTGATGTCCCCGCCGTCGCCCACGGCGGCGAACGTCCCACCGTGCACGAGCAGATGATGCCGGTCCGTCATCCCCGGTCCCCTCCCTTGGTGTCCGCCTCGAAATCGAATGCGCGTCGTCCCGCGCCACCGGCGCCGGTGTCCGGTGCCGTGTCGGTCAACGCGTCGCGCCCCTGCGGGGACACGACCGGTGCCGCCCCGGAGGGCTCGTGCAGCAGATCGAGCGTCAGCGCCGCCGTCCAGCTGAAACCGAGTGCTCCGCAGGCCTCGCCGGTGAACGGGTCCACGTACTCCGCGAACCCGGACTCGCCGGCCGTGTCCAGCAGGGCGGCCCGCAGCGCGTCCGCCCGTCCGTGCTCCCCGTGCAGCCGCAGCCCCCGCTCCAGCAGCCAGTTGGTGTTGAACCAGGCGGGCCCCCGCCAGTAGCGGTGCGGGTCGAACGCCTCGCCGGTCAGGTCGTAGCTCGGCACGAGCCGCGCCGCCCCGCCGAGGCCGAAGCGCGGCCCGTACGCGGTCCGTACGAGCGTGGCGGCGATGTCGCGCGGCAGCGCGGGCAGGATGAGCGGCAGCAGCCCGGAGACACTGCTCTCGGGGATCAGCGCACCACCGCGCCCGCCGCCGCTTCGCTCGTCGCGGCAGAAGAACATGCCCTCCGCCGGGTCCCACAGCCGCTCCACCAGCGCCGCCGTCAGCCGTTCCGCGCGCGCGTGCCGGGCCGTCCCCGTCGCGCCCAGTTCCCGCGCGATCTCGGCCAGCGCGTGCTCCGACGCGATCAGCAGGGCGTTGAACAGCGGGTCCTCGACCGCGAACTCGCCGCCGCCGTCGGCGTATCCACGGTCCCGGTAGTCCGCGGCCAGCCGTACGTACCGCCCGTAGTCGAGATCCGTCGGCCGGTCCTCGGGAGCCCCGTGGTCGAGGTCGGCGCGCCGGAAGGAGCGGGCCGGCGCCGGGGTGACGCGGCTGAGCGGGGCGTCCCAGCAGGGACTGTTGTCCATCCCCTGCTCCCAGGGATGCACCACGCTGGCCAGGCCCCCGCCGCCCAGGTCCCGGCGGTGCAGGAGATAGCGGTGCCAGGCCGCCAGGCGGGGATACATCCGGGAGAGGAACGAGCGGGCCCTGGACAGTCCCGGGTCCGCCCGGTGCACCAGCCACACCGCCAGCGCGTGCACCGGTGGCTGCACGATGCCCGACGTCTGTACCGTGCGCGGGGCGCCCGCGGCGCGCCCGGCGGTGGAGGAGCGCCAGAAGTCGGGGCTCGGGAAGTACGCGTCGAGCGGGACGGAGGGGTTGAACACGATGTGCGGCACACGCCCGTCGGCCCACTGCGCGCCGAGCAGCGTCTCCAGCTCCGTCTGCGCCCGCAGGGGTGACAGATGGCGCAGGCCGATCGCGATGAACGCGGAGTCCCAGGACCACTGGTGCGGGTACAGGCCGCGCGAGGGCACCGTGGACGTTCCGGTCCAGTTGCCGTCCAGTACCCGGGACGCCTTGAGGTGCAGCGATCCTGACGGACCGCCGGGATCGTATACGGGCGGTCCGCTCCGGACGACGCCGTCCGCGCGGGGCGGGGAGGGCGGGCCGGAGGCGTGCGCCGGAGTGCCCGTGGTACGCACGGGGGTGACGGGTCCCCTGTGCAGGGCGGTGAGCTGGGTCGTGCTGTCCACTCAGGTCTCCCCGAAGACGTCCGGCCGGCCGGTTCGGCAGTATCTGCCGTAGGGTTACGTCTATTTAACACGCAAAACTCAATATGTAATGCAGAGTTGGGGAACGCAAGAGGGTGCGCATGACGGAAAGGCGGGGAGTGACCGTGAAGACCGGGAACCAGGCGAGCGCCGGAGAACTTCTCGAACTGGTGCGCAGCGGCCGCGCCACCACGCGCGGGGCGCTCCAGCGGGCCACCGGTCTGTCGCGGGCCACGGTCGGCCAGCGCCTGGACCGGCTGTTCCGCGCGGGCTGGCTCCGTGAGGGCGCGGGCGGACCCGTCGACTCGCCGCTGGGCGGACGCCCCTCCATCACCCTGGAGTTCGACGACGAGCACGCCGTCGTCCTCGCCGCCGACCTGGACACCCGGCACGGCCGGACCGCCGTCCTCACCCTGACGGGCGAGATCCTCGCCGAGCACGCGGGCCCCCTGGTCGTCGACGACGGACCCGAGGCGGTGCTCGGCGAACTCGGACGCCGGCTCGCCGAGCTGGTCGGGAAGTCCGGCCGGAGCGCCGACGCCGTGTGCGGCATCGGACTCGCGGTGCCGGGCCCCGTCGACAGCGAGACCGGCCGCGTCGTCCAGCCGCCGATCATGCCCGGCTGGGACGGCTACGACATACGGGGACGGCTGGGCCGCGCCTTCGCCGAGCACGCGGGCACCGGCGCCGCGCGGGTCCCCGTGCTCGTCGACAACGACGCCAACCTCATGGCGTACGGGGAGCAGCGCACCGGCTATCCGGACTGCTCGGCGTTCGCGCTGGTCAAGGTCTCCACCGGTATCGGCGCGGGCATGGTCGTCGGCGGCACCGTCTACCGGGGCATCGACGGCGGAGCCGGCGACATCGGGCACATCCGGGTGGGCGCCGACGCGCTGTGCCGGTGCGGTTCGTACGGCTGTCTGGCGGCCGTGGCCAGTGGTGGCGCGGTGGCGCGCCGGCTCGCGGAGTCCGGGGTCCCGGCCGCGTCGGGCTCGGACGTGCGCGAGCTGCTGGCGGCCGGGCACCCCGAGGCGACGGCGCTCGCGCGGGAGGCGGGCCGGCAGGTCGGGGACGTCCTGGCCACCGTGGTGACCCTGCTCAACCCGGGCGTGCTGATGATCGCCGGGGATCTGGCCGGCACGCCCTTCCTCACGGGCGTCCGGGAGCTGCTGTACCAGCGGGCGCTGCCGCGTTCCACCGCTCATCTGGACGTGGTGACCTCGCGGCTCGGCGAGCGGGCCGGGCTCGTGGGCGCGGGCGCGCTGGTCGTGGAGCACCTGTACGCGCCGGAGCGGGCCGAGGAACGGCTGGCGGCGCTCGGCGTGTGACCGGGCGGCCGGGTGAGCCATCCGTGTGGGGCGGCCGGGTGAGCCATCCGTGTGTCGTGTCCGTATCTCCCGGTGCCTCCGTGTGTCGTGTCCGGATCGTGGTCCGCATGATGAAATCTGGCTCCTCCTGGTGGCGTGATTCTCGCCACCCTTGATAGGGGCAACGCTCAGATGAGCGGATCTTGGGCGGCTGCACTTCCCTAAGGGGTGGCACTCAGTGCCACCCTCTGATCGTTCATCGATTAAACTCAGACGTGCTGAACGACGCTCACGTGAGCGCCAAAGGCCACTTGTGGGGCCTCATCCGTTCAAGAAGTGAAAACATCGGTGCCCGATGACTTGCCAACCCTTGACTTTGGATCTGGTGGCGGACGAGTGGTTACAGGCGCATGACGCGCAAGTGGACGTACCCAGACGCCTTCGATCTGGGTATGTTCCCCGTCGTCAGGGCAGCCACCGCGACGTCGAGGAGTCAGGCTCGTGTCGGAAAACAAAGATCCCCACGTAACCGGAAACGGCGTTGGCGGAGCGAAGTTCGTTTATGACTTCACCGAGGGCAACAGGGACCTCAAGGACCTGCTCGGGGGCAAGGGTGCCAACCTCGCCGAAATGACCAACCTGGGTCTCCCCGTCCCGCCCGGCTTCACGATCACCACCGAGGCGTGCAAGACGTACCTCGACAGTGGCGACGAGCCGGCGGCACTGCGTGACGAGGTGAGTGCGCACCTCGAGGCCCTCGAAGCCACGATGGGCAAGAAGCTCGGCCAGGCCGACGACCCGCTGCTCGTCTCCGTCCGTTCCGGTGCGAAGTTCTCCATGCCCGGCATGATGGACACCGTCCTGAACATCGGGCTCTCCGACAAGTCCGTGCAGGGCCTCGCCAAGCAGGCCGGCGACGACCGCTTCGCGTGGGACTCGTACCGCCGCCTGATCCAGATGTTCGGCAAGACGGTCCTCGGCGTCGACGGCGAGCTCTTCGAAGAGGCGCTGGATGCGGCGAAGGAGCTCAAGCAGGTCACCGTCGACACGGACCTGGAGGCGGCGGACCTCAAGAAGCTCGTCACCAAGTTCAAGAAGATCGTCAAGACCGAGGCCGGCCGGGACTTCCCGCAGGACCCGCGCGAGCAGATGGACCTCGCCATCCACGCGGTCTTCGACTCCTGGAACACCGAGCGCGCCAAGCTCTACCGCCGCCAGGAGCGCATCCCGCACGACCTCGGCACCGCCGTCAACGTCTGCTCGATGGTCTTCGGCAACCTCGGCCCCGACTCCGGCACCGGCGTCGCCTTCACCCGCGACCCCGCCTCCGGCCACCAGGGCGTCTACGGCGACTACCTCCAGAACGCCCAGGGCGAGGACGTCGTCGCGGGCATCCGCAACACGGTCCCGCTCGCCGAGCTGGAGTCGATCGACAAGAAGTCGTACGACCAGCTCATGCAGATCATGGAGACCCTGGAGAACCACTACAAGGATCTCTGCGACATCGAGTTCACCATCGAGCGCGGCCAGCTCTGGATGCTCCAGACGCGGGTCGGCAAGCGCACGGCGGGCGCGGCCTTCCGCATCGCCACGCAGCTCGTGGACCAGGGCCTGATCGACGAGGCCGAGGCGCTCCAGCGGGTGACGGGCGCCCAGCTCGCCCAGCTCATGTTCCCGCGCTTCGACGAGGACGCGAAGGTCCAGCAGGTCGGCCGGGGCATCGCCGCGTCGCCGGGCGCCGCGGTCGGCAAGGCGGTCTTCGACTCGTACACCGCGGTGAAGTGGTCGCGCTCCGGCGAGAAGGTCATCCTCGTTCGCCGCGAGACCAACCCCGACGACCTCGACGGCATGATCGCGGCCGAGGGCATCCTCACCTCGCGCGGCGGCAAGACCTCCCACGCGGCCGTCGTCGCCCGCGGCATGGGCAAGACCTGTGTCTGCGGCGCCGAGGAGCTGGAGGTCGACACCAAGCGCCGCCGGATGACCGTGCCCGGCGGGCACGTCGTCGAGGAGGGCGACCTCATCTCGATCGACGGCTCCAGCGGCAAGGTGTACCTCGGTGAGGTCCCCGTCGTGCCGTCCCCGGTCGTCGAGTACTTCGAGGGCCGGATGCACGCCGGCGCCGACGACGCCGACGAGCTGGTCGAGGCCGTCCACCGGATCATGGCCTTCGCCGACCGCAAGCGCAGCCTGCGCGTACGCGCCAACGCCGACAACGCCGAGGACGCGCTGCGCGCCCGCCGCTTCGGCGCCCAGGGCATCGGCCTGTGCCGCACCGAGCACATGTTCCTCGGCGACCGCCGCGAGCTGGTCGAGCGGCTGATCCTGGCGGACACCGACGCCGAGCGCGAGGAGTCGCTGAAGGCGCTCCTGCCGCTCCAGAAGAAGGACTTCGTCGAGCTGTTCTCGGCGATGGACGGCCTCCCGGTCACGGTCCGTCTCCTGGACCCGCCGCTGCACGAGTTCCTGCCCGACATCACCGAGCTGTCGGTGCGTGTCGCGCTCGCCGAGTCCCGCAAGGACGCCAACGAGAACGACCTGCGCCTGCTCCAGGCGGTGCACCGCCTGCACGAGGCGAACCCGATGCTGGGCCTGCGCGGTGTGCGCCTCGGCCTCGTCATCCCCGGTCTGTTCACCATGCAGGTACGGGCCATCGCGGAGGCGGCCGCCGAGCGCAAGAACGCCAAGGGCGACCCGCGCGCGGAGATCATGATCCCGCTCGTCGGCACCGTCCAGGAGCTGGAGATCGTCCGCGAGGAGGCCGACCAGGTCATCGCGGAGGTCGAGGCGGCCACCGGCGTACAGCTCAAGCTCGCCATCGGCACGATGATCGAGCTGCCGCGCGCCGCGCTGACGGCCGGCCAGATCGCCGAGGCCGCGGAGTTCTTCTCCTTCGGCACGAACGACCTCACCCAGACGGTGTGGGGCTTCAGCCGCGACGACGTGGAGGCCTCCTTCTTCACGGCGTACCTGGAGAAGGGCATCTTCGGCGTCAGCCCGTTCGAGACGATCGACAAGGACGGCGTCGGCTCCCTGGTGAAGTCCGCGGTGCAGGCCGGCCGCGCGACGCGCCCCGACCTGAAGCTCGGCGTCTGCGGCGAGCACGGCGGCGACCCGGAGTCGGTCCACTTCTTCCACGAGGTGGGACTCGACTACGTCTCCTGCTCCCCGTTCCGCATCCCGGTCGCCCGCCTCGAAGCGGGCCGGGCGGCCTCCAGCTCGCAGGGCAGCGACCACCGCTGACCCCGAGCACCGGACCCCGGGTCCGCCGCCTGTCCCCGACCCTCAAGACCGATGGGCGGCGGCCCCGGCCCACGAGAGAGGGCGACACCCTGTGCGGGGGTGTCGCCCTTTCGGGCATGGTCTGCGGCGACTGTCAAGCTAGGTTGCTGACCTGGGGAAATGACGTTTGCTGGCATTGGCTCCCGTTGAACCCGTACGAGGCTGTTGTGCCCTCGTTGTGCCCTCCAGCGCGGCTGGGCTCCAGCCGTGGTCCTGTCCGCACACTTCGAGATTGGGCGTCCCAGCGCGAGGCAACGCGCCGATCGCGAGACCGCATAACAAAGGGCCCGCGCGGCGGCGCCAGCATTCGAACCTGGGAAGGCGGAGCCGGCAGATGTACAGAGGGCTGGCCCCGCTCAATCTGAGCAGGCGTTCTTCTCTCCCTTAGCCGCATTGGGGGACGTCTGGGGACTCACTACCCCGTCCAGAGCGATGAAGGGCAGCCCGTTCTTGCGTTGCGTGCGGTCTGTGCGGCATCAGTTGCCGCTTGTACTTCGTTTGGGTGACGGATGGAACTGTTGCGGTGGGATGGTGGTCCTTCTACGTGTGCAATGCCGTACGGGGCGCGATGCGACGGTGTGACCGTTGGTGCCGGGTCGCTTGGAGGGGAGGGCGCGGGCGTATGGAGATTGAGCTGGCGGATGCGGTGGCAGTGTTGCGAGATGAGCTGCTGGAGGCCGCGGCGCGGGGTGCGGGACCGGATCTGGCTTTCCAGGTCGGGCCGGTGGAGCTGGAGTTCGCGGTGGAGTTGCGGGCTGATGCGAAGGTGAAGGCCGGATTCAAGGCCTGGGTGGTGTCCGCGGATGCGGAGGCTGGGGTGGCGCGGGGCAGAACGCAGCGGGTGAAGATCGTTTTGACTCCGAAGAAGCCGGGGGGCGGGGATCTCCTCATTCATGGCAGTCCGGACCGGCAGCAGGGCCCGGGAAATGTCGAGGACAGGATCGAAGACTGACTTCATCCTGGGCTTGGCCTTGGCATGGGGTTTATCGGGGCGGGGATGAATCGCGAACGTGTGGTGGCCGTCGACGGTGCCGACGGGCAGGGTTCGGGCTATGTGATCACTGATCATTTGGTGCTGACTTCAGCTCACGTCGTCCCTGCCTTGGGTAAGTCGGCAGAGTTTTTCCAGCCGGGCCGGACGGTGCGGTACGCGGCGAAGGTGGTATGGCGGGGCACTCCGGGCGGCCGGGACGATGCAGCCTTGCTCGTTGTGGACGACCCGGCCTGGCAACCGCCCACTGGTCCAGAGACCCGTTGGGGCCGGCTAGTCACCAGCCGGCCGGGAACGATGTGCCAGGCCGTGGGGGTGCCGAACATGATCCAGCGGTCCGGCAGGCCGGTGGAGTTGTGGCAGGCCACTGGCACGATCAATCCCATCAGCGGCCGTGTCGGCAACCAGCACGTCGTAACCCTGGGTGAGCACCCGCCCCAGTCCACGGACGGGAGCCCCTGGGGTGGTCTGTCCGGCGGGGCTGTCTTCTGCGGGGACCTGCTCACCGGGGTGATCGCTGCTGACCTGGCAGGACTGGCCCACGCCGGCTTGCACGCCGTTCCTCTGTACGTGCTGCTTCACGACCAGGCCTTTCGCGACACCCTTGCCCTGCATGCCCCGGAGGCAGGCACTGGGATGGAGCCGGTTGAGTGGCAAGGGCTGGCGGACCACACCGACACGTTCAACGCCACCGGCTCCCCAACGGTTTCATCGCCCGCGACACTACTGAGGGCGAGGCGGGCGGTCGTCCCCTTCCGTGGACGCGAGGACCTGCTCACGCAACTGCACACGTGGGCTGGCCTACCGGGCTTCGGCGCGTGGCTGATCCACGGCCCCGGGGGGCAGGGCAAAACTCGCCTCGCCCACCACTTCGCCACCATGCTCGCCAGACAGAAGCCGTGGGCCGTCCTGTGGCTGCGTGCCGACGCTGCGGACGACTCCCTGGAGGTGGTGGCCTCGGCGACGGCGCCTGCACTAGTCGTTGTGGACTACGCCGAGACCCGCACCAGCCAGCTCACCGACCTCTGTCAGGCCCTGGCCCAGCATGGCATCGGCATGGGCACTGGCACCGCAGTGAAAGTACTGTTGCTCGCTCGCACGGCGGGCGACTGGTGGCAGACCTTGCAGGCCAAGACACCCGCAGCCGAGGAACTGCTGGACGACACACCGGTCACGCATCTGGGTGTCCTGGAATCGGAGTCTGGGAACCGGCTGGACGGCTACCGGGAGGCGGTCGACAGCTTCGCTGGGCAACTCCCCTTCGTCCAAGGCTGGCAACATCACGACTGGCCGGCATTGGCCCATCGGCTCGCCGGGAACGTCTCAGCAGCTGCGATTGACAGGGAAGGCATGAGCACGGCTCTGACCCTGCACATGACCGCCCTGGCCGACCTACTCGACGCCGCCCAACCACCCGATACCGCAACAAGACCCAGACCGGCTACGGGGGTGGAAGACCGACTGCTACGCCACGAACGGCGCTACTGGGAGACCTCCGCCATCGCACGCGACCTTCATCCAGCGCTGACCATGGACACCCTCACTCACGCCCTGGCCGCCGCATTCCTGCTCGGAGCGCCCGACCGGCAACAAGCCGACAGACTGCTCGCCAGGGTCCCGGGACTGTCGGACCAGAGCGAGGACCGCCGCAACAGCGTGCACCGCTGGATCACCGAGCTTTATCCCCCGACCGATGATGGCGTGTGGGAGAGTCTCCGGCCGGATCGACTCGCCGAACGCTTTACCGGCCGGCACTTGCTGGCCCATCCTGGCCTGCCCGAACGGCTACTGCACGATGCCACCGAGGCCCAGGTCCGACAGTTGCTGACCGTGTCCACGCGGGCCGCAACCCACCCACCCCTGTGCAGCTCACTTGCTCCTCTGATTACCGAGCTGTGCCTTAGCCACCCTGACGCACTAGTGCCGGCAGCAATCGAAGTTGCCACCCAGACCGAAGCCCCCACACCACTCCTGCACGCCCTGACCCGGGTTGTCGATGCTCCTGACACAGCCCTCGACACCCTGCGCCAACTCGCCAACCGACTCCCGGCCACGAGCTACAACCTCGCCGAGACAGCCGCCCATCTCGCCCAGCGACTCGCAGAGCACCACCGCGCCCTGGCCGCTACCGATCCCGACGCCTTCCTGCCCGACCTCGCCGCCAGTCTGAACAACCTCTCCATCCGGTTGGGGGAGCTGGGGCGGCGTGAGGATGCGCTGACTGCCATCGAGGAAGCCGTCACCGTTCGCCGCAAGCTGGCCGCAGCACGCCCCGACGCCTTCCTGCCTAACCTCGCCACGGCCCTGAACAACCTCTCCGTTGATCTACGGGAGTTGGGGCGGCGTGAGGATGCGCTGACTGCCGTCGAGGAAGCCGTCACCGTCTACCGCAAGCTGGCCGCAGCACGCCCCGACGCCTTCCTGCCCAACCTCGCCACGACCCTGAACAACCTCTCCGTCCATCTGGGGGAGTTGGGGCGGCGTGAGGATGCGCTGACTGCCATCGAGGAAGCCGTCAGCGTTCGCCGCAAGCTGGCCGCAGCACGCCCCGACGTCTTCCTGCCTGACCTCGCCGCCAGTCTGAACAACCTCTCCATCCGGTTGGGGGAGCTGGGGCGGCGTGAGGATGCGCTGACTGCCATCGAGGAAGCCGTCACCGTG